>NZ_AUKG01000001.1:1859880-2479841 GCF_000424625.1 Conexibacter woesei Iso977N | reverse complement strand
GGCCAGGCCGACGGCCTGCTCCTCACCCCCACGATCGTCGCCGGCGTCACGCCGGAGATGCGGATCTACGCCGAGGAGTCCTTCGGCCCGATCGTCACGGTCATCGAGGTCGACGGCGCCGACGAAGCCGTCCGCGTCGCCAACGACACCGAGTACGGCCTCGCCGCCGCGGTCTTCGGCGACCCGGCGAGCGCGGAGGCGGTCGCCCGGCGGATCCAGTCCGGCATCTGCCACATCAACGGCGCCACCGTCCACGACGAACCCCAGATGCCCTTCGGCGGCGTCAAGCACTCCGGCTGGGGCCGCTTCGGCGGCGACGCCGCCCTCGACGAGTTCACCGAGCTCCGCTGGCTCACGCGCCAAGACGGCGCCCGCCAGTACCCGATCTAGCCACGTCAACGGTGCATTTGGGCTCCATACGAGCCCACATGCACCGTTGACCCGGATCAGCCGACGTCGTCGAGCCCGGCGCCGAGGCGCCGGACGCAGTCGAGCAGCGCGTCGCGGAAGGCGTCGCGCTGCTCGGGCGCCAGGCCCGAGAGCATGGTCTTCTCCATCGCGCTCACCGAGCGGTCGCAGGCTGCGAGCACTTCGCGGCCCCGCGCGCTGATCTCGGTCCGCAGGATCCGGCCGTGGTTGGCGTCCGGGGTGCGCTCGATCAGCCCCGCGGCCTCCAGCTTGCTGATGACCTGCATCATCGACTGCGGCCGCACGAACGTCCGCCGCGCCAGCTGCGCGTTGCTCAACCCCGGCCGCAGCCGCAGCACCGACAGCGCCGTGTACTGCGGCAGCGTCAGCCCGTGCTCGGCGACGTGCTCCTCGACCGCCAGCGACAGCGCCCGGTCGAGTCGTCCCACGATGTAGCTGATCCGCGGCTCCGGCTTGCTCGGCACGCGCGTCAGTCTGCCTGATTCGCCCCTTGAACGGGGCGCGCGGCCGTCGGTCACTCCGGCCGCGCGCTCCCGCCCAAGATCCTAATGGGCGACTAGGACTTCACCTTCTTCGTCCCGACCACGCGGAAGGCACCGCGCATGAAGGGATGGATGCGGCAGAAGTAGGTGTAGGTGCCGGGCGACAGGTTCTTCGGCGTCCTCCAGGTCGCCGTGCCGACGCAGCCGTTGGTGATGATGGTCACCAGGCCGGTCGGGCCGCCGCCCCTGCAGTGCACCTTGGCGGTCGGCGTGTCGATGACCGGCGTGATCGGGATCGTCTCACCGGTGTCGCCGAGCACGTTGCCGCTCAGCGTCGGGCCGTAGCCGAGCTCGCCGGAGTCGAACAGGCCCCTGCCGTTGGCCAGCGGGAAGCCGATCCCGGAGCCCTTGTTGCACGGGGCCCTGCACGCGGTGATCGTGTGGAACACGGTCGCCGTGTTGTCCTCGTTGACGAACGTCAGCGACGTGCCCTGCCTCACCGACGGCGGCAGGCCCTGCTTGCCCGGGTAGGTCAGGTCGCCCGGGTCGTAGGTGAAGTTCTTGATCACCACGCGGCTGGCGAACGGGCCCTGGCGCATCGTGCTGACGTCGTTGTAGGCCGTGTTGACCCTGCGGGTGGCCGCGGGGTCCTCGTTCTCCTTCAACCGCCCGTGCGTGAGGTAGTCGGTCTGGTCGACCGTCTGCGTGAACGGGTCCACGCCGCCCTCGTCGTCGGTGGTGATCCCGGTCACCATGATCCCCATGACCTCGTACCACGACGCCCTGGTGGTGTCGTAGGTCGCGTTGGTCGACAGGATGTCGCCCTTCCTCAGGTGCACCCGCCAGCCTGGGGCCGACGCGCTCATCGCGACGTCCCACGACGTCGCGCCCGAGGGTTCGTAGTAGTTGGCGCGCGAGCGGAAGATCCGGACGGTCTTGCCGTTGCGCGTCACGTTGAGGTCGGTCCAGAGGCCGCCCGGGTGCAGGTGGCCGGCGGTCGAGACGAGCGTCGAGTCGTGGTCGACGACCCACTGGTTGCGCGGGTTGTTCGGCCGGTCCGGGTACGGGTTCTTGGCCTGGTCGGGGAACGTGAACTTGCCGTTCGTGCCCGAGCCCTTGATCGCGTTGAACACCGGGTAGGGCTTGACGCCCTCGACGTCCATCCACTGCGTGTTGATCTGGTGGATGTTGGCCGCTTCCGGAGCCGTGTCCGGGATGAAGTACAAGGTGTAGGTGATGTACACCTCATGATCCTGGGCGACCAGGTCGTGGATCATGTGGTTGATCATCCACGTCTGCCTGGTGCTGTAGCGCCACCCGTAGCCCTGCGGCGCGGTGAAGTTCGTCTTCTCCTCGCCCGCGGCGAACGTCGGCTTGAGGTCGACGAGCCAGACGGCGTGGTGCAGGTGGACCTCGGTGACCGGCGGGTTCCTGCCGGTCTTGGCGTCGATCAGGCCGGGCCGGAAGCCGACGATCCAACCGTCGACCGCGGGGCGCTCCTTCTGGACGTCGATGTCGATGAGGTTCTGCCCCGGCTGGATCCTCAGCGGGCCGAACTTGTACTTCAGAACCTGGGCGCCGGGCGGCGGGCCGGGGTCCTTGACGGGGATGTTCAGGTCGGCCGGCGCCTTCTTGAACGCCGAGGCGACGGCGTCGTGACGCTGCTCCTTGACGATGCGCGGCACCGCCGCGGACGCGGTGGTGGCGGTCAGCGCGACCAGGGCCAGGACGGACACGAGCAGCTTCAGGAGCCGCACGGGGGACTGCATGGGGACAGGACCTCTCCTCGGGTGGGCACGCACGGCCATCTCTCCTCGTTGACCGCGCGGTCAACAACGTTACCGGCCCCCGGGGCGAGGGTCAACGCGCCCACGCGCGTGCGCGAGGGCGCCGACCGGGTAGCGCGAACGTATGACCGATCCGCGCCGTCCCGCGACCACGACCGACTCGGGCATCCCGGCCGTCAGCGACGAGCACTCGCTGACCGTCGGTCCTGCCGGCCCGATCGCCCTGCACGACCACTACGTCGTGCAGAAGATGCAGCACTTCAACCGCGAGCGGGTGCCGGAGCGCGTCGTCCACGCCAAGGGCGGCGGCGCGCACGGGACCTTCGAGGTGACCAACGACGTCACCGCGTTCACCAAGGCCGCGTTCCTCGGCAGGGTCGGCAGGACGACCGACATGTTCGCGCGCTTCTCGACCGTCGCCGGCGAGCAGGGCTTCCCGGACACCGTCCGCGACCCGCGCGGCTTCGCGCTGAGGTTCTACACCGAGGACGGCAACTTCGACATGGTCGGCAACAACACGCCGGTCTTCTTCGTCCGCGACCCCTCCAAGTTCCAGGACTTCATCCACTCCCAGAAGCGCCTGCCCGACACGGGCCTGCGCTCGAACGACATGCAGTGGGACTTCTGGACGCTGTCGCCCGAGAGCGCCCACCAGGTGACGATCCTGATGAGCGAGCGCGGGATCCCGCGCACGTGGCGCCACCAGCACGGCTTCTCGAGCCACACCTACTCGTGGGTCAACGCGGGCGGCGAGCGCTTCTGGGTCAAGTACCACATCAAGTCCGACCAGGGCATCGAGAACATGACCGAGGACGACGCCGCCAGGATGGCCGGCGAGGACGCGGACTTCCACCGCCGCGACCTCAACGAGGCCATCAAGAACGGCGACCACCCGTCGTGGACGTTCTACGTCCAGGTGATGCCGTTCGCCGACGCCGCCGACTACCGCTTCAACCCGTTCGACCTCACGAAGGTCTGGCCGAAGGGCGACTACCCGCTGATCGAGGTCGGCCGGATGACGCTCAACCGCAACCCGGAGAACTTCTTCGCCGAGGTCGAGCAGTCCAGCTTCAACCCCTCCAACCTGGTCCCGGGCACGGGCCTGTCGCCGGACCGGATGCTGATGGCGCGGATCTTCAGCTACCACGACACGCACCTACACCGGATCGGCCCCAACTACGAGCAGCTGCCGATCAACCGCCCGCAGTGCCCCGTCCACTCCTACAACAAGGACGGCGCCATGGCCTACCACCACGCGGGGGCGCAGCCGGTCTACGCGCCGAACTCCTACGGCGGGCCGGAGGCGGGCGCCGACGGCCGCGCCGGCGAGGTCGGCTGGGACGTCGAGGCGGGCGAGCTGGCGCGCGTGGCCTACGCCAAGCACCGCGAGGACGACGACTTCGGCCAGCCGGGCACGCTCATGCGCGAGGTGATGGACGACGCGCAGCGCTCGGCGCTGGTGGAGAACGTCGTCGGCCACGCGTCCCAGGACGTCACCCGCGCGATGCAGCTGCGGGTGGTCGCGTACTGGACGCGCGTGGACGAGGGGATCGGCGCGCGCGTCGCCGCGGGGCTGGGGCTGAGCAACGGCCAGGCGCCGGACGCCGCGGAGATGAGGGCGGCGCAGGAGCTCGTGGACGCGCACGCCGGAAGGGCGTAGCCCGCGGGCCGGCCACAGGGATCTCCCAGCGTTCGCACGGGAGATCCTCCGCGGGGGCGTCGATGGTGGTCGCATGGCCTCCACCACCACGCCCCTGCCGCCGCCCGCGCAGCTGACCTCGCCGCTGTCGCGGCGCGCGACCCACGCGCGCCGCCGCCCGGCGGTCCTCGATCGCTTCGGCCGGGTCCAGGCCGGGCTGCTCGCCGTGCTCGTCCTCGCCGCGCTGCTGTGCTGCTGGGACCTGACGCGCGACGGCATGTCCAACACCTACTACGCGGCCGCGGTCAAGTCGGCGAGCGAGAGCTGGAAGGCGTTGTTCTTCGGCTCGCTGGATCCCGGCTCGTTCATCACGGTGGACAAGCCGCCGCTGGCGATCTGGATGATGGGGTTGAGCGCACGCGTCTTCGGCTTCTCGTCGTTCTCCATGTTGTTGCCCGACGCGCTGTGCACGATCGGCGCGGTCGCGCTGCTGCACGCGACGGTGCGGCGAGTGACCGGCTCGACGCCGGCGGCGCTCGCGGCCGCGGCGCTGCTGGCGATCACGCCGGTGACGGTCGCGATCGCGCGCGTCAACAACCCGGACGCGCTGCTGATCCTGTTGTTGGTGGCCTCGGCCTACATGGTGGTCCGGGCGCTGGAGTCGGGCAGGACCAAGCACCTGGTCTGGGCGGGCGTGTTCGTCGGCCTGGCGTTCATGACCAAGATGCTCCAGGGCTGGATGGTCGTCCCGGCGCTCGGCGCGACCTACCTGCTGGCCGGCCTGCCGGCGCTGTGGACGCGGGTTCGGCAGCTCGCGGTCGCGGGCGTCGCGATGGTCGTCGTCTCGGCGGCGTGGCCGGTGGCCGTGACGCTGTGGCCGGGCAGCAGGCCCTACATCGGCGGGTCGACCGACGGCTCGATCTGGGATCTCATCTTGGGGTACAACGGCTTCGGCCGGCTGTTCGGCGAGAACGGCGGCGGGGGCGGCGCGAGCTTCGGCGGCGAGCCGGGCCTGCTGCGGCTGTTCAACACCGAGGTCGGCGGGCAGATCGCGTGGCTGCTGCCGCTGGCGGCGGTCGGGCTGGTCGCGGCGCTGGTGCTGACGCGGCGCGCGCCGCGGACCGACCGGCTGCGCGCGGGCGCGGTGCTGTTCGGCGTCTGGGCGCTGGTGCACGTGGCGATCTTCAGCACCGCGAAGGGCACGTTCCACCCGTACTACACGAGCGCGCTGGCCCCGGCGGTCGCGGCGCTGGGCGGGATCGGGCTGGTGCTGCTGGGCACGCGGGTCGCGCGGTCGTGGGTCGCGCTCGGTGGCGCGGCGGTCGGCGTCGGCGCGACGGCGGCGCTGAGCGTGTCGCTCCTGGACCGGACGCCGGACTTCCACCCGTGGCTGCGCGTGGCGATCCCGGTCGCGGCGGTGGTGGCGGTTCTGGCGGCCGTCGCGCTGCGGCTCGGCGCGCCGCGGCGGGTGCTGGCGGTCGCCGCCGTGGCGGCGGTCGTGGCGGTCGGCGCCGGGCCGTTGTCCTACAGCTTGGCCAGCGTCGGGCGCTCGCTCAACGGCAACAACGTGCTGGCCGGGCCGAGCGAGGCGAGCGCCGGCGGGTTCGGCGGCATGGGCGGCGGCGCGATGCGCGGCGGCAACGGCGGTCCGCCGAGCGGTGGCGGCACGACCGGCACGCGGCCGAGCTTCTCGGGCGGCACGCCGCCGAGCGGCGCGCAGCAGGGCGCCGGCGGTGGCGGCGGCATGGGCGGCGGCGGGACGCTGTCGACCAGCGTCATCAAGTACTTGGAGGCCCACCAGGGCAGCGCCAAGTACCTGCTCGCCGCGACCGGCTCGCAGACGACGGCCAACATCATCATCTCGACCGGCAAGGCGGTGGTGACGATCGGCGGCTTCTCGGGCAGCGACCCGGCGCCGAAGGTCAGCCAGTTCGTCGCGATGGTCAGGAGCGGGCAGGTCAAGTACGTCCTGGTCGGGAGCGGCGGTGGCGGCGGGATGGGCGGGAGCTCGTCCTCGGACCTGACCACCTGGATCAAGGCCCACGCCAGGCAGGTCTCCGGCGTGACCGTCGCCTCCGGGACGCTCTACGCGGTGAGCGCGTAGCGGCCGCTCGGCGATGTCGGGACAACCCGACATCGCCGGGCCGCGCGCCCGAGGCGGAGGTCGCCTCGCCGGCCCGATACTGAGGACATGCTGTTCTCCATGCGCTACCTCATCCCGGCCGGCGTGTGCCTGGCCGGGCTGGTCATCGTCCTGATCGCCGGACCGTCGAACTACGGGCCGGACGCCCTGGCCGCGATGGTCGGCGCGGGCGGCGCGATCTACCTGATGAACAAGTTCATGCGCATGGGGATCGAGGGCGACGCCGACCGCGACGTCGAGGAGGCGCGCCGCATGTTCCTGGACCGCTACGGCCGCTGGCCCGACGAGGTCCCGGCCGGCTGGACGTCGCCCGACGCGCACGAGGACGTCGACACGACCATGCGCGAGCTGGTCGAGCGGCGCCGCGCGTCGGACGTCGCCGCCTGATGGCCCGGATCCTGATCGCCGACGACGACGCGCGCTTCCGCGGCCTGGCCCGCCGGACCGTCGCGGCGCGCGGCCACGCGGTCGTCGGCGAGGCCGCCGACGCGGCGGCCGCGCTCGCCCTCGCACGCACCGAGACGCCCGACGTCGCACTGGTCGACGTCCACCTCGGCGCCGACTCCGGCTGGGCGCTGGCGGCGGAGCTCCGCGCGCTCGGCGTCCCCCGCGTCGTCATGGTCTCCAGCGACCCCGACGCCCTCCACGGCGCACCCGACGACCTCCGTGACCGCGTCGCCTTCACGCCCAAGCCGGCCCTCGCCGCGCTGTCGCTCTGACCGGCCCGCCCGAAGGGGCGCCGGACCGATGACGGCAAAGACCACCACCGCTCCGCATCGCCGCAGGCGACGACGACCAAGCGAAGCGCCTTCAACCACACCCCGGGCAGAGACGCCAGCTGCCGTCGCGGAACAGGCGGCTGCGATGCCGCGACGAGAGGGCGCGTGGTGCGATGCCGGACCGATGACGGCAAAGACCACGACGGCTCCGCATCGCCGCAGGCGACGACGACCAAGCGAAGCGCCTTCAACCACACCGCGGGCAGAGACGCGAACGGCCGCCGCGGAACAGGCGGCTGCGATGCCGCGACCAAAGGGCGCGTGAAGCGATGCCGGACCGATCACGGCGACGGGAGCTGTTGCCGCGGAACGGACGGCTGCGTGCCGCGACGACGGACCGCGTGAAGCGAGGGCGGCCGGTAGGGTCGGGCGCGGATGGCGGCGCCGCCCCGAGTCCTGATCGCCGATGACCACCTGCTGCTCCGCGCCGGTCTGTCGCGGCTGCTGGCGGACGCCGGGATGGAGGTCGTCGCCGAGGCGGGCGATGCCGATGACCTGCTGCGCAAGGTCGCCGCGCACCGGCCGGATGTCGCGATCGTCGACATCCAGATGCCGCCCGACCAGACCGACGACGGGCTGCGCGCGGCGATGCGGATCCGGCGCGAGCATCCGGAGGTCGGGGTGCTCGTGCTCTCCCAGCACGCCGACGAGCGCTACGCGCTGGACCTGATCGGCGACGACGCCTCAGGCGTCGGCTACCTGCTCAAGGACCGCGTGGGCGACGTCGACGAGTTCGCCGGCGCGGTCCGGCGCGTGGCCCACGGCGGCAGCGCGCTCGATCCCAAGATCGTGTCCTTGATGGTCGGCCGGCGGCGCACCGACGACCCGCTGGAGAACCTGTCGCCGCGCGAGCGCGACGTGCTCGGGCTGATGGCCGAGGGCAAGTCCAACGCCGGGATCGCCGCCGCGCTGAGGGTCACGCCCGCGGCGGTCGAGAAGCACGTCACGCGGATCTTCGGGAAGCTGCAGCTGGGCCACGAGCCGTCCGAGCACCGCCGCGTGCTCGCGGTCCTGGCGCTGCTGCGCGCGACCCGCTAGCCGGCGAGGTCCGGCCCGCGCGCGGGGAGCGTCGCCTCGACGCGCGTCCCGCGCCCGTCCACGCCGGCGGCCACCGTCAGCGCGCCGTCGACCGCCGCCACCCGGTCGGCCAGCCCGGACAGGCCGGAGCCGGACGGGTCGGCGCCGCCGCGCCCGTCGTCCTCGACCAAGATCCTCAACAACTCGCCCTCGCGCGCCACCTCGACGCGCGTGTGCTCCGCGCCCGCGTGCTTGGCCACGTTGGCGAGCGCCTCGGCGATCACGAAGTACGCGGTCGCCTCGACGAGGTCCGGGAAGCGCTCGCGCGTGACGTCGAGCGCCACCGGGACCGGCGTGCGCGCGGTCAGCGACTCGACCGCGCCGAGCAGCCCGCGGTGCGTCAGGACCGCCGGGTGCAGCCCGGCGCCGAGCGCGCGCAGCTCGTCGATCGCGGCCTGCGTCTCCTCCACGACGGCGCCGAGCATCTCCCCCACCTCGGCGGGATCCTCGCTGCGCCGGGCGATCTGCGCGGCGAGCGCGATGTTCGTCAGCCGCTGCTGGGCGCCGTCGTGGAGGTCGCGGCCCAGGCGCCGGCGCTCGTCCAGCGCGGCCTCGACGATCCGGGCGCGCGAGGCGTGCGTCGCCCGCTCCCGCAGGCGCGCCGCCGCGGCCGCGCGGCGCTCGGTGATGTCCTGGAAGACGACGACCGCGCCGCGGCCCTCGGGCGTGTCGACCGGCGCCGAGCTGTAGGCCACCGGGACGAACGTCCCGTCGCGGCGCACGAACCAGTCCTCCTCGACGCGCACGACCTCGCCGGTCACGCGCGGGCGCAGCAGCGGGCACGCGTCCTCCGGGAACGGCGTGCCGTCGGGCTTGTGATGGTGGATGGTCGCGTGCGACGGCTGCCCGAGCAGCTGCGCCTCGTCGTCGTAGCCGAGCATCCGCACCGCCGCGCCGTTGGCGAACTGCACGCGCCCCTCGTGGTCGACCGCGTAGACCGCGTCGGCGATCGACTCGACGAGCGCGGCGAGGACCGGATCGCCACCGCTGCCGAACCCCAGCGCGTTGTTGTTCATGTCGCTCCCAGGTAGCGGCGCAGCGCGCGCCGTGAGGCCGGCAGGCGGCGGCCCGCATCGAACTCGCGCACCGCGATCTCCTGCGTCATCGCCGACAGCAGCTGCGCCGCGGCGGGCGCGTCGGGCCAGCCCATCGCCTTGAACGACGACGTCGTCAGCGCGGCGAAGCGGTCGTGGCGCGCGCTCATCAAGGTGGACAACTTGGGGTCGGTCCGGGCCTCGAGCGCCAGCGCCTTGACCGCGCGGTCGCTGAGCGAGACGTCGAGGTAGGCCTCGACCCCGGCGACGAGCAGCTCCGCGCCCGGCTCCAGGCCGGCGATCGCGGCGGCGGCCGCTGTGTCGACCTTGGCGTGGAAGCGTGCGTGGAGCGCGTCGACGAACGCCTCGCGGTCGGCGAAGTGCACGTAGAACGTGCCCTTGGCCACGCCGGCCTCCGCCACCACGCGGTTGACGCTCAGCCCCGCGAGACCCTCGCGCTCGGCGACCACGATCCCCGCGTCCAGCAGCGCCTCGTAGGTCGGGTGGCTCACGCGTCCGAGCCTAACATGACCGATCGGTCATTGACTATGACCGACCGGTCGGTCATGTTACGCCGCATGCTGCTCGACACGCCCCATGGCTCCATCGCCTACGACATCCGCGGCGACGCCGCGGCGCTCCCGATCGTCCTGCTCGCCTCCGGCGCCCACGACCGCCACGACTACGACGCCCTCCGCGACCGCCTCCCCACCAACACCTACAAGACGATCGCCCTCGACTGGCCCGGCCACGGCGAGTCACCGCTGAGAGACGACAACGCCTCTCCGCGGCTCAGGCACGGTGGGTCGCCGCTGGACGGCGAGCTGAGCGCCATGCGCTGCGCCGACGTGACCGAGGCGGCAGTGGAGGCGCTGGCCCCTGGCGGCGCGATCGTCGTGGGCAACTCGGTCGGCGGCTTCTCCGCCGCGCGTCTGGCGCTGCGCCGGCCGGAGTTGGTGAAGGGGTTGGTCCTGATCGACTCCGGCGGCTTCGTCGGCGCGCCGCCGCACGTCCGGGCGTTCTGCCGGCTGATGGCACGGCCCGGGTTCCTGAAGGCCATCTACCCCACGTTCGCCCGCCGCTACATGCGGGCGCGCACCGACGCCGACCGCGCCGCGCTCGCCGCCGGGATCGCGACGACGCGCGCCGACCCGGGCTTGCGCGCGGTCGCCGGCCTCTGGCGCTCGTTCGCGTCGCCCGCGCACGACCTGCGCGCCGACGCTCCGCGGATCGCGGCGCCGACGCTGGTGATCCACGGCCGCAGGGATCCGGTGATCCCGCTGCGCACCGCGAAGGCGACGGCAGCGGCGATCCCGGGTGCGGAGCTCCACGTCCTCGACACCGGCCACGTGCCGCACACGACCGAGCCGGACGCGGTCGCCGCGCTGCTGATCCCGTTCGCCGAGGCTGAAGCCACCGCGTAGAGTCGCTGCGTGGACCGTCTCCCGCTGCCCGAGCACCCCACGCTGCGCGCCGTCGCCGAGCGGCTGGAGGAGCGCCGTCACGTCGCGGAGGTGTGGGACGCGGACTGGCGCTTCGCCTACGCGACCACCGACTACCTGGTGTCGTGCGGGACGACGACGGCCGCGGCGCTGCGCCTCGTCGGCCTCGCCTACGACGCGCCCGAGATGACGGCGGAGCGCGCGACGTGGCCCGGTTTCGCCACCGAGGAGAGCTGGGCGACGATCGCCAAGCACCTGCGGCCCATGATCGAGGGCACGGTGCGCCAGGAGTCGCTGACGTTCGACGACGGCGAGCTGAAGTTCGGGCGCCGCACGCTCCCGTTCCAGGTGCTGACCGTGCGGCTGCTCGATGACCGCGGGTCGCTGGCGGGCACCGTGAACGTCATCGTCCCCGGCCTGTCCGGCGCGGCGCTGTCGCTGCTGGCCTCCGGCGACCACCGCTCGCTGGAGCGGCTGCTCGACACCTCACGGCCCGCGCGCCGCCGCGCCGCGCTGCTGTTCGCCGACCTCGAGGGCTCCTCCGCGCTCGCGCGCAGCCTCCCGGCCGCCGAGTACTTCAGGTTGATCCGGCGCCTGATGAGCCGCGCGGACGCCGCGATCGTCGACCGCGGCGGGCTCGTCGGCAGGCACGCGGGCGACGGGCTGTCCGCACTGTTCCTCGCCGACCAGATCGGGTCGGAGTCCGCGACCGCGCGCGCGTGCATCGAGGCGGCGCAGGCGATCGCCGCCGAGCAGCCGGACGGGCTGAGCGTGCGCTTCGGCCTGCACTGGGCCGCGACGCCGTTCGTCGGCAACCTCCTGACGTCCGGCCGGACCGAGGTCACGGCGCTCGGCGACGAGATGAACGAGGCCGCGCGGATCGAGGCGTGCGCCGCCGGCGGCCGGCTGCTGGCGTCCAAGGCGCTGATCGAGCGGCTCGAGTCCGGTGACGCGGCGGCGCTGCGGATCGACCCGGCGGCGCTGCGCTTCACGCCGCTGGGCGAACTGCCCGGCGCGCCGGAGAAGGCACGCCGGGACGCGCCGTCGCTGGCGGTCTGCGACCTCACCGCGCCGCGCTAGCCGATGGCCTTGGTCAGCTCCTTCAGCGCCTCCACGAACACCTCGCTGAACGTCGGGAACGGCTGGATCGTGTCGGCCAGGACCTCGAGCGGGATCTGCGCCCGGATCGCCAGCGTCGCCTGCTGCAGCCACTCGCCGGCCTCCGGGCCGAGCGCGTAGGCGCCGGTCAGGACGTGGCCGTCGCTCAGCAGCGTCAGGAACCCGTTCGCGGTCGCGTACTGGCGCGAGTAGGTCTCCATCTTGGCCGTGAACGCCACCGAGCCGGTCCCCGAGAACTCGGCCTCGGCCGCGCCGACCGCGGCGGCCTGCGGGTCGGTGTAGACGACGCGCGGGACCGCGTCGTAGGACGCCTCGCGCGGCTTCTTGTTGATGATGTTGGCCGCGACGATCTCGGACTGGTACTTGCCGGTGTGGGTGAACGGCCACAGGCCGGTGATGTCGCCCAGCGCCCAGAGCCGGTCGGCGACCTGCATCCGCGCGTCGACCGGGACGCCCCTGCGGTCGGGTTCGATGCCGACGGTCTCCAGCCCGATGTCGTGCACGCGCGCAGCGCGGCCGGTCGCGCACAGCAGCTTGTCGCCGCGCAGCTCGGTGCCGTCCTTCAACACCACCACGTAGTCGTCGCCGTCGCGCTTGGCCTCGACCATCTCGGCGCCGAGGACCAGCTCGATCCCGTCGGCGCGCAGCACCTCGGCGAGCGCCTCGCCCAGCGGCCGCGGCTCGCGCGACAGGACGTGCTCGGCGCGCTCGATCACGACTGCCTCTCCACCGAGACGCCGGACCGCCTGCGCCATCTCGACGCCGACCGGACCGCCGCCGAGGATCAGCAGCCGCCGCGGCACGGCCTTCATGCCGGTGACCTCGCGGTTGGTCCACAGCCCGTCGAGCTCGCGCAGGCCCGGGACCGGGGGGACGATCGCGTCGGCGCCGTTGGCCAGGACCACGTGCGCCGCCGTGTAGGTGCCCGCGCCGGAGCCGTCGGTGACCTCCACGGTCCCGGTCCCGGCCAGCCGGCCGGTGCCCCGCAGGACGGTGATGTCGTGGTCGGTCAGCCACCTCGCCGCGTTGGTGTCGTCGTAGTCGGAGACCTGGAAGTCGCGCCACGCGAGCGCGCGCTCGACCACCACCTCCGCGTCGGACTCGGCGTCGTGCGCGTCGTGGACGGCCTCGCCGGGGCGCAGCAGCGTCTTGGACGGGATGCACGCGTAGTACGAGCACTCGCCGCCGACGAGCTCGCGCTCGACGACGGCGACCTTCAGCCCGCCCTCGGCGAGCGCGGCGGCGCCGTGCTCGCCCGGCGCGCCCGCGCCGATCATGATCACGTCGTAGTCATAGGACTCGCTCATCAGGAGCTCGTCCCGAGCACGTCGTCCATGTGCTTGCCCGCGGCGATCACCGCGTCGTCGGAGGTGGCACCGCCCGCGCGGGCGATGATGTAGGCGCCGTACCAGTCCGACCAGTGGTGCGGCGGCGCGACAGCCTCGTAGGCGCCGTGGTGCTCTTCGGCCTCGCGCAGGAGCGGGACCAGGGTGTCGAGGTCGATGTCCATGCTGCAGACCATCTCGCATCCCGGCCCGTTTCGCACCCCGTGCCGCCCCTGGTCGACCCCCTGGTGTGCGGGTCGTAGGGTGCGGGGATGACCGCCGCCGCCGACGTCCGCGCCCGCAGAGAGCAGCTCGTCCTCGACCACTTCCACGACGAGGTCGCCCAGCAGTGGGACGACGTGCTGTCGACGTTCCCCCATCCGCGCTACGAGATCGTCCCGACCCAGACCGTCCACGACGGCGGCGCCGCGGTGCGCGGCTACTACGACGAGACCCGCCGGGCGTTCCCCGACCAGCGCCACGAGATGATCGCCCTGCGCCACGCCGACGACGCGGTCATCACCGAGTTCTACCTGCTCGGCACCCACCTCGGCCCGCTCGGCCCGGTGCCCGCGACCGGCGCCTCCTTCAAGGTCCGCATGACCGCCTACTTCGTCTTCCGCGGCGACGACGAGCTGGTCTGCGAGCGCATCTACTTCGACCAGCTCTCGTTCCTGCGCCAGCTCCTGGGCGGGATCGACCTGAAGTCCTTCGGCGGGGTGCTGCTGTTGTTGAAGGTCTTGCGCGGCTTCGGGAAGATGAGCCGCGCGCCCAAGGACATCATCCCCGACGGCGACGAGGAGACCGTGGCGGGGCCGACCGTCCGCCGCGACGGCTAGGCGACGCCCAGGAACGACTCGCGGTCGCGCTCCGGGTCGATGAAGCGCTCCCGCTGCGGGTCGTAGAGCCGCCAGGTCGGCTCGGTCGTCGCGACCTCGGCGCAGACCGCGGCGATCTCCGTCGCCAGGCGCTCGGGGTCGAGCGAGTCCCAGTAGGGGAAGTTGAAGGCCATGTGCTCGTGATGGAGCAGCACCTGGAGCCCGGCCTCGTCGGTCAGGTCGATGCCGCCCGTCCAGCCTGACTGCTCGTAGGCGGGGTTCCGGGTGACCAGCGCCGCGGCGATCCTGCGGTTGCGGGCCTGCGCCGCCGGAGCGGGTGCTCCACGCTCCGCCTCGGCGTCCTCGAGGCGGAAGACCGTGTCATCCGGGCGCTCCCCCTCGGCCGGCGTGAACAGGAACAGGTCGTAGCTCATCTCGGGCGTGGAGTATGCGGCTCTCCTGCGCGGTCCTGGACGGGTCGTGGACGCGCGGTGACGGCTAGACCGCCGGCCTCGACGACCAGGCGGCTCCCGGCTCCGGCATCAGGCTCAGCGCGGTCTCGAGGATCGTGATCTCGGGGGCGCGCGGGCGCCAGCCGAGCACGTTGCGGGCCTTCGCCCCCGAGACGTGGAGGAGCTGCGCGGACGGGTCGGGGAGCTCGACTGACGGAAGCCTCGCGGCGATCGGCTCCGCCAGGCGCTCGCGCAGCACGCGCGCGACGTCGGCCAGCCAGAGCCCGTCGCTCGCCGCCGCGATGAAGCGCTCGCCCGCTGCCTGCGGCGCGATCATCGCGGCGAGGTGCAGCGCGGCGACGTCGCGGACGTCGGCGACGGCCAGCGACAGCCGCGGGATCCCGGCGGCCATCGACCCGTTCAACAACCCCTCGACCAGCCCGATCGACGCCGAGTGCTCCGGTCCCAGGACCGGGCCGAGGATCGCGGTCGGGCAGATCGCGCACAGCTCCAGGCCGCCGCCGTCGCGTTGCACGAAGTCCCAGGCCGCGCGCTCGGCGACGGCCTTGGAGCGGATGTAGGCCCGCACGCCGGTCGCGTCCGGCGGCGTCCAATCGGCCTCGGTGAACACGTGCTCGGCGGGCAGCGAGCGCCCGTAGCCGACCGCCGCGAACGACGACGTGACGACGACGCGCCGAACGCCGGCATCGCGCGCGGCACGCAGCACCCGCAGCGTCCCGTCGCGCGCGGGGACCACCACCATGTCCTCGTGCTCGGGGTCGACGGCCGGGAACGGCGAGGCCAGATGCAGGACGTGCTCGCAGCCGGCGACCGCCTCGGCCCAGCCGTCGTCGGCGAGCAGGTCGGCCTCGGCGAACGTCAGGCGATCGCCGGCATCCACACCATGTCGGTCCAGGACCTCCCGCACCAGCAGCGCGCGGACCGGCGTCCGGACGGTCGCCCGGACGCGGTGCCCGCGTTCCAGCAGCGCGGCGATCGTGTGCAGCGCGAGGAAGCCGGAGCCGCCGGTGACCACGACGGGCGCCATCGTCACGCCGCCTCGGCCAGGTCGACCTCCGCCATCGCCGCGACCGCGGCGCGCCGCGCCCGGAGCGACTGCGACGCCTGCTCCAGCTCGTCGAGCAGCCGCGCCAGGACCGGTCCGGGCGCCTCGTCGCGGGTGACGATCCCCATCGGGACCGACGGCGCCGTGCCGCCGGCCGCCACCGCGAGCGGTACCGCGGTCAGCCCCGGCACGCTGTTGCGCGCGGCGGCCGACTGCGGCAGCAGCGTGGCGCCCGCGCCGCTCAACACCTCCAACAACAGCTGCTCCAGCGTCTCGGCGGCCGACTCCACCACCTCGATCCCGACGCCCGCGCCGTGGAAGGCCGCGACCGTCGCGTCGTGGCAGGCCGGGTCGATGTCGCGACGCGGCAGCAGCACGCGCCCGGCCGCCAGCCGCTCCAGCGCGATCGCCGGGAACGCCGCCGGCCCCGCGTCGGGCGCGCCGCGCGCGCCCGGGACCATCGCCACCAGCGGCTCGACCGCCGCGACGTTCACGCGCAGCCCTGCGGTCGCGGCCGGCAGGCACACGACCGCCGCGTCGAGCTGGCCGTCGCGGACCTGCTGCAGCAGCGTGCGCGCCGCCGCCGTCGCGAGATCCACGTCAACGCGGGCGCCCGCCGTGCGCAGGCGCGCGAGCGTCGTCCCGATCACCGGCGGCAGCGCGTGCAGCGTGAACCCGAGCCGCACCCGCCACTGCCCGCGCGCCGCCGCGCGCCGGGCGCTGTGCCCGGCGCCGTCGACGTCGTGCAGGATCCGCCTGGCGTCCTCGAAGAACGCCGCGCCCCCGGCGGTCAGCCTGACCGACCGTGACGTGCGGTCCAGCAGCCGGACGCCGAGCTCGGCCTCCAGCTTGCGGATCTGCTCGCTGACCGCGGGCTGCGCGACGTGCAGCCGCGCCGACGCGCGCCGGAAGTGCTGGTCCTCGGCCACGGCCACGAAGTAGCGCAGCTGTCTGATCTCCATTGCAATCACCTCAACTTGCTTGTCGGTGGGGTCAGTACTTCGCGAGGCGCTCCTGCGCCTCGGCCAGCGAGCTGGCGAGCGTCTCGACGTCGGCCAGCCACGGCTCGCCGTCGGCGCGCGGGTCGATCCGCAGGTGCAGCCTTCCGTCGTGGAGGACCGTGACGCCCAGCAGCTCGTTGGCGCACCACAGCTCGGCCTCGTCGTCGTAGGCCTCCTCGGGGCCCGTGACGATGACCATCACCTTGGTCATGACGCGCGCTCCGGATCCATCTCGCGCGCCCACCACGCGTCGAAGCCGAGCTTGCCGATCCGGGCGCCCTCGCCCGGCGTCAGCTCGCCGCCGCGCAGCAGCGTCCCGAAGTACTCGGCGTCGGGGTCGCCGATGACCTCGCGCTGGTCCCCGGTCGCCGCGAACAGCCGCCGCGCCCACGCGTCGACGCCGAGCGCCTCCGGGCCACCGAGCTCGACGAGCCCGGCCGGCGCGCCGAGCACCAGCTCGGTGACGGTCGCGGCGACGTCGTCGGCGGCGACGAGCTGCATCAGCCCGGTCGGCAGCCGCACCGTGTCGCCGTCGGCCCCGGCCTCGGTGATCTGGCCGAGGAACTCGAAGAACTGCGTGCACCGCAAGATGGTGTACGTGGTCGAGTCCTTGGTGATCTCGGCCTCCTGGGCGACCTTCGCGCGCAGGTAGCCGGAGTCCGGGAGCAGGTCGCAGCCGACGATCGAGACCGCCAGGTGGTGCTTCACGCCCGCCTTCTTCTCCGCGGCGAGCAGGTTGCGCGACGAGGTGACGAAGAAGTCGCGAACCGCGTCGTCCTCCCAGACCGGCGCGTTGGCGACGTCGATGACGGCGTCGGCGCCCTGCATGACCTCGTCGAGACCCTCACCGGTGATGGTGTCCACGCCCGTCGAGGGCGAGGCCGGGACCGGGTCGTGCCCGAGCGCCACGAGGCGCCGCACGACGTTGGAGCCGATCCTGCCGCTGCCGCCGATGACCACGATCTTCATGATGTCGTTCCTTCTTGTAGGGGTTGCTTGCTTGGATGGACGCCCAGCAGCCGCGCACGGAACAGCGCGCCGCCGAGCAGGTAGAGGGCAGGGCCGCCGAGCGCCATCGCGAGGCCGAAGCGCGACGTCAGCTCGTGCGGGTGGGAGATCAGGAGGTCGTCGGCGACCGCGACGCCGATGATCCCGGCGATGATCGGGACGTGGAGGTAGGTGTAGGCGTCGCGCGCCAGCCGCCCGGGGTCGGCGCAGCGCCGCATCACCTCGTGCGAGCCGTCAGCGATCAGGCCGAAGTAGACCCACCACAACGCCGCGGTCTCGACGAACGCCAGGGCGAGCGCGAGCACGGTCCGCGCGTCGAGCCCCGCCGCTGCGGCGGTCGCGCCGGTGACGACGATCGACTCGCCCAGCGCGATGATGATGAACGCCTCGCAGCGCTCGGTGAAGTGGCCGCCCTCGATGTCCCAGTCGCTCGTCGTCCCGCGCCCGCGGCCCGGCAGCCAGTAGCCGGCGAACGGCGCGCAGAGGTCGAGCAGGACGGCCGGGGCCCACAGCAGCAGGCGGCGGTCGCCGGGCAGCGCGGCGCCCGCGAGCCACAGCGCGCCCGACGCGGCGCTCCAGCCGACGAGCCGCTCGAAGACGTCGCGCAGCGCGTGGTCGCGCGACAGCAGCGACGCCGCCGCGGCGTTGCGACCGACCTGCAGGACGACGTAGGCAGCGGCGAACAGCCAGCCGTCGTCGCCGAACGCGCCCGGCAGCGCCGCGGCCATCAGCAGGCTCGCGAGCATCACGCCGGTCAGGACGCCCCGGACCTGCGGCGAGGCCGGGTCGAACCAGTTGACCATCCACGTCGTGTAGATCCACGCCCACCAGACGATCAACAACAACAACGCTGCGCGCCCGACCCCGGCGGCCGTGGGGTCGCCGAGGATCAGGTGCGACAGCTGGGTGACCGCGAAGACGTAGACGAGGTCGAAGAACAGCTCGACGGTCGTCACCGGCTGCGCGCCGATGCCCGCTCCGCGCGGGCGCAGGTGAGGGGTCGCGGTGGTCACGCCGCCCGGTGCGGAAGCAGGCGGTGCAGGAACAGCGTCGCGCCGTGATGCGCGCGATGGTGCGCCCGCGCCTTGCGGACCAGGAACGTGGGACCGGCGATCGCGGCGGCGACCGCCGCGACGACCGCCCCGATCGCGATCGTGGGCACCGCCACGATCACCGCGAGGATCAGCAGCGGCGGGCAGAGGATGAGGCCGAAGACGCCGAGCAGCATGAGCTCCGCGATCCGCAGGCCGCCGCCGGTGACCTCGGCGAGCTCCTCGCCGACGTCCAGCGGCCGGATGTCGTTGGTGGTGGTCATGGGTCCCACTCTCCCGCCGCGATCGCCCGATCTCGTCCGGGCCGGTGCCCAGTCCGGTCCCCAGTGGTGCCTAGTCGAGCTCGGCCAGCGCGGTCTTCAGCTCCGCGCGCGAGGACAGCCCGAGCTTCACGAACACCTTGCGCAGGTGGTACTCGGCGGTGCGGGCCGAGATGAACAGGCGCGCGCCGATGTCGCGGTTGGTCAGCCCCTCGCGAGCCAGTCGCGCGACGTTGAGCTCCTGATCGGTCAGGTTAGCGATGGCTTCGGGCGCGCGGACGCGCAGCGTCTCCCCCGTCCCGGCCAGCTCGCGCGCGGCGCGCTGGGCGAAGCCCGCGGCGCCGCAGGCGTCCAGCAGCGCGTGCGCGGCCCGGAGCTGCTCGCGCGCGTCCTCGGCGCGCGTGTCGTCGCCCGCCGCGCGCAGGCGCTCGCCGTAGACCAGGCGCGCGCGGCCCTCCAGCAGCGGCATCCGGCCGCGCGCGAAGTGGTCGATCGCCGCGCGGTGCAGCAGCTCGGCCTCCTCCAAGTCGTCGCTGACCTGCGCACGCGCACACGCGGTCACGCCGCGCGCCCAGGCGTCGCCCTCGGGCTCGGTCACGCGCGTCAGGTGCTCCAGCGCCTCGGCGGCCAGCGCGTGGTCGCCGGTCCGGACCGCGGCCTCGACCAGCTCGGGCAGCGCCCGCGCGCTGAAGCTCGCCTCGTGCGTGTAGGCGAGGTCGCGGCGCGCGCTGGCGACCGCGTCGGCGAAGCGCCCTGCGCCGTTGCAGACCACGGCCTGCGCGTAGTGGACGGCGGCCAGCGCGTTGCCCTCGCCGCGCGCCTGCGCGTCGGGGAGGAAGCGCTCGGCGCGGGCCTGCACCTCCTCGACCCGGCCCCGGAACGCGGCGCCGATGATCCGGCCGTAGGGCGGCAGCGGGCTGGCGGTGACCGACTGGATCGCGTCGACCTCGTCGCAGATCGCGGCGAAGCGGTCCAGGCGCCCGTCGAGCAGCAGCGCGGCCATCTGGAAGTTCAGCGCGATCGGCAGGACGGTCAGGACGCCCTCGGCGCGCGCCAGCTCGACCTGGCGTGCGGCGAGCGCCCGGAGGTCGTCGTCGTCGAGCAGGTCGCGCGCGGCCTGGCAGCCGAACCACATCCAGCGCAGCTCGAGGTCGTCGGGCTCGTTGTCGCGGAACGCACGCAGCGCGCGGCGCAGGGTCGGCAGCGCCGCGGCGCGGCCTTCGACGGCGAGCAGCGCCTGGCCGCGCAGGATCAGGTCGCGGGCGCGGTCCGAGTCATCGTCCTCGGTCGCCTCCAGGATCGCGCGAGCGACATCATGCACAACGCCCGCGTCCCCGAGCCGGCCCGCGTAGAGCGCGGCGGCCAGCGCCTCGATGTAGGTGTCGCGCGCGAGCGTGTCGTCGAGGCCCTCCAGACCCTGCGCTGCGGCCAGCAGCCGCCGCGGGCCGGAGCGGTCGCGGTGCAGCTCATACTCCGAGCGCGCGCGCAGGCGTACGACCTGGGCCTGCTGGAGCGCGCTGAGCGGCAGGTCGCCCGCGGCGTCCAGGAGCCCGAGCGCCGCGTCCTGCGCGCCCGCGTCGTGCTTGGCCTCGGCCGCCGCGATCAGGCGCCGCGCCAGCCGGCCCGGATCCGGCGACAGCTCGGCCGCGCGGGTCAGGAACGCGGCCGCGGCGGCGACGCCGCCGCGCTCGCGGGCGCGACGGGCCGAGCGCTCCAGGTCGGCGGCGACGTCCTCGTCGGGCAGCAGCGTCGCGGCCGCGCGGTGCCAGGCGCGGCGGTCCGGGTCGCGCCCGGGCTCGGTCGCCTCGGCCAGCGCGGCGTGCGCGCGGCGGCGGTCCTCGGCGCTCGCGGCGCGGTAGACCGCGCTGCGCACGAGCGAGTGGCGGAAGCCGACGCGCGTCCCGACCGTCAGCGCGCCCGCCTGCTCGGCGGCGTCCACGTCGGCGGGCCCGAGCCCGAGCAGCGCGCTCGCGCGCCACAGCAGCCGCGGGTCGCCGGTCGGGTCGGCCGCGGCGAGCAGGAGCAGCAGGCGCGTGCGCTCCGGCAGCGGCGCGAGCTGGGCCAGCAGCGACGCCTCGATCCGGTGCTCCAGCGGCAGCGACGCGGCCAGCGCGTAGCCGCCCGCGATCTCCGCCGGGCTCAGCGCGCGCGGCAGCTCCTGCAAGGCCATGGGGTTGCCTCCGGCCTCGGCGATCAGCTGGTCGCGCACGCGCCGGTCGATCGTGCCCGGGACCGCCAGCGCCAGCAACGCGCGGGCGTCGTCGTTGCCGAGCCCCTCGAGCGCGAGCTGCGGCAGGTCGGCGAAGTCCGGCCCGACCGTGCGCATCGCCAGGACGATCGCGACGCCCTCGGCCTCCAGCCGCCGCGCCGCGACCGCGACCGCGCGCGCCGAGGCGACGTCCAGCCACTGCGCGTCGTCGATGACCACCAACAACGCGCGGTCGCCGGCCGCCTCGGTCAGCAGGCCGAGCACGGCCAACCCCACCAGGAACGGCGACGGCGCGCCGGAGCGCAGGCCGAACGCGGCCTCCAGCGCCGCGGCCTGCGGCGGCGGCAGGTGCGCGGCGGCGCCGAGCATGTGCCCGCACAACTGCTGCAGGCCCGCGTAGGCCAGCTCGCCCTCGGGCTCGGAGGCGACCATGCGCTGGACCCTGACCTGCGGCGCGGCAAGACCTACAAGTCGGTCGAGCAGTGCGGTCTTGCCGATCCCGGCCGCGCCGGAGACGACCAGCGCGCCGCTGGTCCCGGTCCGGGCGCGCGTGACCAAGGCCTCCAACTCGGCCAGCTCGCGGTCGCGGCCGCGAAGACCACCATGTTCCTGCAGGGGAGCGAGCGTCATGCGACCTCCTCCAGCGCGGTCCTGAGCTCCTCGCGCGAGCCGATCCCGAGCTTCACGTACACCTTGCGCAGGTGGTACTCGGCGGTGCGCGAGCTGATGAACAACCGTGCGCCGATGTCGCGGTTCGTGAGCCCCTCACGGGCCAGCTGGGCGACGTTGCGCTCCTGGTCGGTCAGCCGGTCGGCGCCGTCCGGGGCGCGGGCGCGCAGCGTCTCGCCGGTCGCGGCCAGCTCGCGCGCGGCGCGCTGGGCGAACGCGTTCATCCCGCACGCCGACAGCGTCTCGTAGGCGGGGCGCAGCTGCGCGCGGGCGTCGACGCGGCGATGACGGCGGCGCAGCATCTCGCCGTAGAGCAGCTGCGCGCGGCCGCGCAGCATCGGGACGCGGACCGCGTCGAAGCCGGCGATCGCCTGTTCATACAGCACTTCGGCCTGCTCGTCGTCGGCCAGCTGCGCGCTCGCGTAGGCGAGCATCGCCCGCGACCACTCGGTGTCGGCGGGCTCGGTGACGGTCCGGAAGCGCGCGAGCGCCTCCTCGGCCAGCGGGCGCTCGCCGGCCCGCACCGCGGCCTCGATCAGCTCCAGCAGCGCGCGCATCGCGTGGTGCAGCTCGCGCTCGTAGGGCAGCTCGCGGCGGGCGGCCTCGATGGCGTCGGCGTAGCGGCCGACCCCGTTGTAGGCCAGCGCGAGCGAGAAGTTCGCCGCGGTCAGCCCGTAGCCCTCGCCGCGCACCTCGGCGTCGGCGCGGATCTCGGCGGCGGCGCGCTCGACCTCGGCGAGCTGGCCGCGGTAGGCGGCGACGTAGATGCGGCCGTAGCGCGGCAGCGGATGGCCGGTGACCTCGAGGATCGCGTCGATCTCGTCGCACGTCGCCTCGGCCGCGTCCAGGTCGCCGTTGAAGACGTGGACGACCATCTGCAGGTTGAGCGCCATCGGCAGCACCGACAGCACGCCGGCGGCGCGCGCGAGCGCGACCTGGCGGCGCGTCAGCGTCCGCCACTCCTCGACGTCGTAGACGTCCATCGCCGCGCGGCCGCCGAACCACATCCAGCGCAGCTCCAGCGCGTCGGGCTCCTGGGTCAGGAACGCGTGGAAGGCGCGGCGCAGCGTCGGCCGGGCGGCCGCCGTTCCCTGCGCGACGAGCAGCGCCTGACCGCGCAGGATCAGGTCGCGCGCGCGGGGCGAGTCATCGTCCTTGGTCGCCGTGAGGATCGCCTGAGCGACATCATCAACAACTCCCGGATCGGCGAGCCGGCCCGCGTAGGCGATGGCGGCCAGGGCCTCCATGTAGGTGTCGCGCGCCAGGACCGGGTCCAGCGGCGCGAGGTCCTGCGCCGCGGCCAGCAGCGCGCGCAGCGCGGCACGGTCGCGGTGCAGCGCGTACTGGGCGCGGGCGCGCAGCCGGGCGATCCGCGCCTGCTGCAGCGGGCTGAGCGGGTGGTCGCGCGCGGAGTCCAGCAGCCGCAGCGCGGCGGCGGGCGCGCCCGCGTCGTGCTTGGCCCCGGCGGCGTCGATCAGGCGCTGCGCGCGGCGCGGCGCGGCGGGCGTCAGCTCGGCGGCGCGGGTCAGGAACGCGGCGGCCGCGGCGACGCCGCCGCGCGTCCGGGCGCGCGCCGCGGAGGCCTCCAGCGCCGCGGCGACCGGCTCGTCGGGGCGCAGCGTCGCGGCGGCGCGGTGCCAGGCGCGGCGGTCCGGGTCGCGGTCGGGGTCGGTCGCCTCGGCCAGCGCGGCGTGCGCGCGGCGGCGGTCCTCCGGGGTCGCGGCGCGGTAGACGGCGGAGCGCACGAGCGGGTGGCGGAAGCCGACGCGCGCGCCGGTCACCAGCGCGCCCGCGCGCACCGCGGCGTCCTGGTGCTCGGGCGCGATCCCGAGCACGGCGCACGCGCGCCACAGCAGATCGGGATCGCCGGTCGGGTCGGCGGCGGCGACGAGCAGGAGCGTCCGGGTCGGCTCGGGCAGCGGCTGCAGGCGTGCGAGCAGCGACTCCTCGATGCGGTGCTGCAGCGGCATCGACGCGGCGAGCGCGTAGCCGCCGGCGAGCTGGTCCGGGCTCAGCGCGCGCGGCAGCTCCTGCAGCGCGAGCGGGTTGCCGTCGGCCTCGGCCAGGAGCTGGTCGCGGACGCGGCCGTCGATCGCGCCGGGCAGCGCGAGGCGCAGCAGCTCGCGCGCGTCGTCATCTTGTAGGCCTACGACGACGAGCTGCGGGAGGTCGGCGAAGCGCTCGTCGACCGCGCGCATCGCCAGCACCAGCGCGACGCCGCGGTCCTCGTCCAGGCGCCGGGCGGCGAAGGCCAGCGCGCGGGCCGAGACGTCGTCCAGCCACTGGGCGTCGTCGGCCAGGACCAGGACGGCGCCGGCCGTGCGCGCGGCGGCGCCGAGCAGGCCGAGGACCGCGAGGCCGACCAGGAACGGGTTGGGCGCGGCCTGCGCGTCGCGCAGGCCGAAGGCGGCTTCGAGCGCCTCGCTCTGGGCGGCGGGCAGGCGGTCGGCGACGTCCATCAAGGACCCGCACAACAGCTGCAGACCCGCGTAGGGCAGGCCCATCTCGGACTCCGAGGCGACCATCCGGACGACCCGGACGCGCGGCGCGGCGTGCTCGGCGGCGCGGTCCAGCAGCGCGGTCTTGCCGACCCCGGCGTCGCCGGCGACGACCAGCGCGCTCGACGCGCCGCCGCGGGCGCGGGTGATCAGGCCGTCGAGGACGGCGAGCTCGCGATCGCGGCCGCGCAGCGTCGTCGGGGAAGGGGATCCGGGGAGTAGGTGCATGAGGCAGCGCCGATCCTGAACAGGCCCGTCCCGAGCCGCATCCGTGTGCGCCCCAGGCAGCACCCCAGTCCCCGGTGCGGGCCCTGGGGACCGGACTGGGGACCGTCCCCGAGGCGATGGCGGCCGGGCGGGTGGATCGTGGGGATCGATCAACCCCATCAACTCCCGGAAGGAAGGGCCTCGTGCCTCCCACCATCGTCCTCGTCCACGGCGCGTTCGCCGAGTCGGCCAGCTGGGCCGGCGTCGCCCAGCAGCTGCACGCCGCGGGCCATCCCGTCGTCGCGGCGGCCAACCCGCTGCGCGGCGTTGCCGCCGACGCGGCCTCCGTGTCCGACGTCGTCCGGACCATCGACGGGCCGGTCGTGCTCGTCGGCCACTCCTACGGCGGCGCCGTCATCACCAACGTCGCCAACGACGCCGGCGACATCGCCGCGCTCGTCTACGTCGCCGCGTTCGCGCCCGAGGCGGACGAGAGCGCGATCGAGCTGTCGCAGCGCTTCCCGGGCTCGACGCTCGGCGACGCGGTCACGCCGATCCCCCACGCCGACGGGTCGGCCGACCTCGTGATCGCCCACGACAGGTTCCACGACCAGTTCTGCGCCGACCTGCCCGCGGCGCAGGCCGGGTTCATGGCCGCCACGCAGCGCCCGGTCGCGGCCGCCGCGCTGGAGGAGCAGTCCGGCCCGCGGCCGCTGTGGCGCTCGACGCCGTCGTTCTTCGTCATCGGCGCCGAGGACCGCAACATCCCGGCGGCGCTGCAGCGGTCGCTGGCCGAGCGCGCGGGCGCGCGCGACGTCGTGGAGATCGCGGGCGCGTCGCACGCGGTGGCGGTCTCGCAGCCGCAGGAGACGGCGCGCGTGATCCTCGAGGCGGCCGCGCTGGTCGGGGCGGCGGCGTGATGGCCGCCACCGCGACGACGACGGCTCCGGTGGTCCTGGAGCCCGAGGCGCAGGCGTTCTGCGACGCCACGGCCAGGCCGCCGTTCCTGTACGAGCTCGGCCCGGAGGGCGCGCGCGCCGTCCTGGACGACGTGCAGGCGGCGCCGATCGACAAGCTGCCGGTCGACGACCACTGGGTCACGGTGCCGGCGGCGGTCGGTGACGTCCGGGTCCGGATCGTCCGGCCGGTCGGCGTCGAGCGCGAGCTGCCGGTGATCCTGTACATGCACGGCGGCGGCTGGGTGATCGGCAACGCCGACACGCACGACCGGCTCGTGCGCGAGCTGGTCGTCGGGACCGGCGCGGCGCTGGCGTTCGTCGAGTACGACCGCTCGCCCGAGGCGCGCTACCCGGTCGCGATCGAGCAGGGCTACGCGACCGCGCGATGGATCGTGCGCGAGGGCCGCGCCCACGGGCTCGACGCGTCCCGGATGGCGGTCGCGGGCGACAGCGTCGGCGGCTGCATGACCGCGGCGCTGACGCTGATGGCCGCCGACCGCGGCGACGTGACGTTCGTGCACCAGTCGATGTACTACCCGGTGACCGACGCGGGGCAGGCGACGGCGTCCTACGCGCAGTTCGCGCAGGGCTACTACCTGACGGCGGCGGCGATGGCGTGGTTCTGGGACCAGTACGCGCCGGACGCGGCGATGCGGGCCGAGCCGTTCTGCTCGCCGTTCGCGGCTTCGGATGAGGCGTTGTCGAAGCTGCCGCCGGCGTTGTTGATGGTCGACGAGGCCGACGTGCTGCGCGACGAGGGCGAGGCGTACGCCGCGCGGCTGCGGGGCGCGGGCGTCGCGGTGACCGCGCTGCGGGTGGACGGCATCATCCACGACTTCATGATGCTCAACCCGCTGGCGGCCACGCACGGGACGCGGGTGGCGGTCGCGCAGGCGATCGCGTCGCTGCGCGAGGCGCTCGGGACGGCCTGAGCCATGGGCGAGGTGCTGCATCTGCATGCCGAGTCGCGCGACGCTCCCGTCGCGCGGCTCGACCTCGCCCGCGCCGAGCTGACCGTGCTGCCGGACGCCGCGCCCGTGCTCGCCGATCCGATCGCCGTGCGGCGTCTGATCGACCACGAGCGCTTCGCGTGGCAGTTGCGCGTGGCGTCTCCGTAGTGCTATGACGGACAGCAAGGACATCATCATGACCGTGAGCCATCCCGCCGCCCGTGACCACTGCCTGGCGCCCGAGCGCGTCGACGCGCCGCTGCACGGCGGGCGCTACCGGACGCTGTTCGAGGACCTGGAGCCGTTGGTCGCCGACGAGGCGGCGCTGCACCTGCTCGGCGCGCCGGGCGGGCCGTGCGACCTCGGGTCGGTCGACAACCCGGACGCGTCGGTGGCGGCGGTGTGGCCGTTCTTCGGGCAGTTCGTCGCGCACGACATCACGGCCGACCGCTCGCCGCTGACGCACCGCGCCGAGCGGGCGCTGCTGCGCAACGCGCGGCAGCCGAAGGCCGACCTGGAGGGCATGTACGGCGGCGGCCCGGTCGGGATGCCGTACCTGTATGACTTCGCGGACCCGGCCAAGTTGTTGTTGTCGGAGTCCGGGTGCGACGTGCCGCGCAACCGGCAGGGGATCGCGCTGATCGGTGACCCGCGCAACGACGTCCAGCTGTTCACCAACCAGTTGTTGGTGGCCTTCGCGCGGTTGCACAACATCGTGGTCGACCGGCTGCGGGAAGATGATGTGGATGAAGCCGCCGTGTTCGACGAGGCGCGGCGGGCGACGACGTGGCACTACCAGCACGTGATCCTGCGCGAGTTCCTGCCGTCGCTGATCGGGGCGCGGCTGACCGCCGAGCTGCTGGCCGTCGGGCCGCGGCTGTACCGGCTGGACCGCGAGCCGTCGATCCCGTTCGAGTTCGCCGACGCCGCCTACCGCTACGGGCACGCGCAGATCCGCGACAGGTACATGGTCAACGCCGGGTTCGGGCCGGTCCCGGTGTTCCCGGACCTGATGGGCTTCGGCCCGGTGCCGCCCGAGCACGCGCTGGACTGGACGCTGATGATCGACGTCGACGGCCATGCTCCGGCGCAGCGGTCCAAGCGGATCGACTCGCGGCTGCCGGGGCCGCTGATCGCGCTGCCGACGCAGGTCAGCGGGGCCGAGCCGGGCGACGACTACGCGTCGCTGGCCACGCGCGACCTGCAGCGCGGGCAAGCTGTAGGCCTTGCTTCGGGCGAGGCGGTGGCGCGGCGGCTGGGCGTGGAGGTGCTGAGCGAGGACCAGGTCGGCCTGCGGGCGCGAGGCTGGTCCGGCGAGACGCCGCTGTGGTTCTACATCCTGCAGGAGGCGGCGGCGCTGCACGACGGCGATCGGCTCGGCCCGGTCGGCGGCCGCATCGTCGGCGAGGTGCTGGTCGGGATCATCGACGCCGACCCGGAGTCGTTCCGCTCGCTGGAGCCCGACTGGCAGCCGACGCTGCCGTCCCGCACGGGGACGTTCGGGCTGGCCGACGTGCTGGTGCCGCCTGCGGGCGCGGCCGCCTAGACGTCGAGGGTGATCGGCGTCGTCGGGCGTGCGCAGCAGGGCAGGACGACGCCGGCCTCGGGGCGCTCCAGGGGTTCCGGGCGGTAGCTGACGTCGCCGTCGAGGACGCCGGTCGCGCAGGTGTGGCAGACGCCGGTGCGGCAGCTGTAGGGCATCGGGACCTCGCAGGCCTCGGCAAGCTCGAGCAGGTTGGGGAAGCGGTCGGCGTCGTAGGGCACGGAGACGCCGCTGCGCGCGAAGGTGACCAGCGGGCCGGTGCCGGGCGGGCCGTCGGGCGCGTGCGGCGGGTGGTGGACGCCCTCGACGATGCCGGTGCGGGAGACCGCGATGTCGCCGAAGGTCTCGGTGGCGATCCGGTCGGGCGTGACGCCGCGGGCGACGAGCGCGGCGCTCAAGGCCTTCATGAACGGCG
Organism: Conexibacter woesei Iso977N; assembly: GCF_000424625.1. Taxonomy (GTDB): domain Bacteria; phylum Actinomycetota; class Thermoleophilia; order Solirubrobacterales; family Solirubrobacteraceae; genus Baekduia; species Baekduia woesei_A. The sequence goes on along the minus strand of NZ_AUKG01000001.1, from coordinate 2,451,478 downwards.
CAGGGCCGCAGAGGTAGAAGTCGGCGTCGAGGGGGACTTGGGCGCGTTCGAGGGCCTGGCCGTCGAGGTGGCCGGTGATGTCATAGCCATTGCCTTGCGTCGTCGTCTCGGGCGCGCTGTAGGCGATGAGGTGGTGGGCTGCGGGAAGGCGGGTGAGGAGGTCCATCGTCTCCTGCGCGAAGGCGCGCTCGCGCGCGTTGCGGGCGCCGTGGACCCACCAGACGGGGCGCGTCGTCTGGTCGTGGGCGAGCTGGGCGAGCATCGCCAGGACGGGGGTCGCGCCGACGCCGGCGGAGAGGAGGACGATCGGGCGCTCGGGCGCGTCGGTGCGCAGCGTGAAGACGCCGCGGGGCGCGGCGACGTCGATCGTGTCGCCGGGCCTGACGTGGTCGTGGAGGTAGCGGCTGACGACGCCGTCGCGCTTGACGCTGATGCGCAGCGTGCCGGTGCTGGCGCCGGGCGGTGCGGAGAGCGAGTAGCTGCGGACGAGCGCGGGGCCGTCCGGGCCGTCGGGCCGGACGCGGACGGTGAGGTACTGCCCGGCGCGCGCGTCCGGGGCGTCGCCGGCGAAGGTGAACGACATGATGGTGTCGCTCTCGCGGGTCGTGGCGGTGACCTTGAGCGGGGCGAACCCGGCCCAGGCGGGCGGGGTCGCGGGTGTGCTCGTCGCGGCGCCGACAGCGCCGGCGAGGAGGTCGCGGAAGCTGCCCTTCCAGCCCTCGCTGAGGGCGGGGATGCGCAGCGCGCGCTGGAGCTTCTCGCGCGAGCGGTGCGGGAGGTAGAGGAGCGCGTCGACGTCGGCGACCGTCAGGCGCTCCGGGCCGTCGGCGACCTTGTTGATGATGTCGCCCGCCTGGACCTCGCCCTCTTCGATGACGCGCAGGTAGAAGCCGGGGCGGTGGTGGGCGACGACGAGCGCGGCCATCTCGGGGACGTTCATGCGGATGCCGAGGCGGAAGCAGGTGACGCGCGGTTGGGTGACCTCGAAGAGGGCCTTGCCGATGCGCCAGCGGTCGCCGATGCAGACGGCATCGTCGGCGAACGCCGATCCCTCGATCGTGAAGTTCTCTCCGAACTGGCCGTAGGTGAAGTCGTCGCGCCCGAGCTGCTCCTGCCAGTAGTTGTAGGCCTCGATCTGGTAGACGAACACCGCCCGGTGCTCTCCCCCGTGGCCCTTGCGATCGGCCTGGTCGTCGCCGTCGACGTTGATCCGGCGCACCATCCGCGGCCCGTCGACCGGCTCCTTCCAGATCGCGGTGCGCACGGTCTCGCCCTCCCACGCGATGTCGCGCGGAAGCCCGACGTTGACCGACAGCAGCCGTCCGTCGCTCATGGTGCGCACGCTACTCGCCACGGGGCGTGCGAAGGAGGATGCTGCGCAGACCATGCCCATCGACCCCACCCCACTCGCCGGTCAGACCGTCCTGGTCGTCGGCGGTTCTGCCGGCATCGGCCTCGCGACCGCGCAGCAGGCGCGGGCCGCGGGCGCCGAGGTCATCCTCGCCGCTCGCAACCCGGAGCGGCTCGACGCGGCGGCGCAGGAGCTCGGCGCCACGCGCGCCGAGGCCTTCGACGCGACCGACCCGGACGCGCTGCGCGCGTTCCTGCAGTCGATCGACGCGCTCGACCACATCATGGTGACCGCGGGCGCGCCCACGTACACCAACATCGCCGACGCCGAGCCGGAGGCGGCGCGCAGGGCGCTCAGCGAGCACCTGCTGCAGACGATCGTCGTCGCCCAGAACGCGATCGGCCGCGTGCGCAACGGCGGCACGCTCGTGTTCATGGGCGGGACCGGCGGCAAGCGCCCCGGTCTCGGGTTGGGGCTCGTCGGCGCCGTGACCAACGCGCTGCCAAGCCTCATCGCCAACCTCGCACTGGAGGTCGCGCCCATCCGCGTGAACCTGATCGCGGCCGGGTTCGTCGACACGCCGCTGTCCGCATCGCTGCTCGGCAACGACCTCGAAGCCCGCCGCGACGAGCTCCGGACGACGCTGCCGATCCGCCGCGTCGTCGGCCCCGACGACGTCGCCTCGCTAGCCCTCCACCTCATGCTGAACCCCGCACTGACCGGCGCGACCTTCGACATCGACGGCGGCCAACAGCTCCTCCGCGGCTGACTACCGCACGCCCCACCCTCGGCCTCGAGAATCAAGGCCGTAGGGCGCGGCGCGGCGGAGTGAGGCCAAGCGAAGCGCCTTCAACCACACCGCCCGCTGCGCCGCCGAGTGACGACGCGGAGCGGGCGGTGGCGGTGCCCTGGGGAGAGAACGCGTGTTGAGATGAAGCCGCGCGGTGGATTCCATTCCCCACATTCCCGGTGGGAATGTTCGGATGTGGTGTGTTCGGGGTAGCGAGGGTGCATTCCTCGTCTGTTGCTCGCCGTCCTCGTCGCTCTGCTCTGCGGCGCCGCGCCTGCCGGCGCCGCGCTCGGCCCGCTCGCGCCGGCCAACCCGTACACCGCCGCCAACGGCGCGGCCACGATGCACGGCGATGCCGGCTCGTCGGATGTCTCGCCGTTCCCGGGGCCGGGACTCGGTGCCCAGTCGGTCCGGGTGGCGACGCTCGGCGCCGCCTGCCCCACGATCCTGCAGGGTGCCGATGGGATCCCGATCGCGCTGTGCACCGCGATCCTCGACCGCAAGCCGACGGTCTACGAGCTGAACCCCGACACCGGCCTCCCGGTCGCCTCGCTGGCGTTGCCCGCGTCCGGGAACCTGTTCGGCGGCGTCTACGCGTACTTGGACAACAACGACAAGTTGGTGCTCTTCGACGCCGACGGCAACCTGGTCCGGATCGGCCACCACGACAACAGGCTGTCGATCGACGCGTCGACGCCGACGGGCGCGACCGGCGTCGTCGGGATCGTCCCGGACTGGCAGGGCCGCGTGTGGTTCGCGACCGCCGAGGGCGTCACGGGGTTCGTCGACCCGGACACCCAGCAGGTCAAGACCATCACCTTGGGCGACGGGACCGAGCACGTGGACAACTCGATCTCCTCGGCGCCCGGCGGCGTCGCGGTCGCCACCGACCACGCGCTCTACCTCCTGCGCGCCAACGCCACCGACAACACCCCGCGCGTCCTCTGGCGCGCGCCCTACGACCGCGGCCCCGCGCGCAAGCCCGGCCAGCTCGGCCACGGCACCGGCGCGACGCCGACGTTCTTCGGCCCGCGCGACGGCGACCGCTACCTGGCGATCACCGACAACGCGGTGCCCGCCGAGCACCTGCTCGTCTACGACACCGCCGGCCGGACCCCGGCAACGCCCCTCTGCACCATTCCCGTCCTGACGCCCGGCCCGTCCGGAACCGAGAACTCGCCGATCGGCTCCGGGACCAGCGTGTTCGTCGCCAGCACCTACGGCTACCCCTATCCCGCGAGCCCGTCCGGCGCCGAGCCGACCGACCCGTCCAGCGCCCCGTTCACCGGCGGCGTCACGCGCGTCGACCTGCGCCCCGGCGGGCGCGGCTGCGACGTGCGCTGGCAGGTCCCGGTCCGCTCGGCGGCCGTCCCGCGCCTCGACCTGCCGGACGGCTTGTTGTACACCATCTCCCGCGACTCCCCGCTGGGGCCGGCGGCGACGTCGCTGCTCGACACCTACACGTCGGTCGCGCTGGACACCAACAACGGGACCATCGTCCACCGCCAGCCGATCGGCGCGACCTACGCGTCCGAGACGCTCCAGCTCGCGCCGACGATCGTCCCGGGCCGGATCCTCTACCAGGGCACGGTCACCGGGATCACGCGGATCGCGCCGCTCGGCGGTCCGTAGCGTGAGGCGGCGGTCGCGTGCCATCCTTGGCGGCGCATGACCCGAACACCGATAGCCGCCCTCACTCTCGCCCTCGCGATCGCCGCCGCCCTGCCCGCCGGCGTGCAGGCCAGGACGACGCAGAAGCGCGCGCACCTGACCGTCACCGCCGGGAGGATCCAGGGCGCGAGCGCCGCCAGGGTGGCCGGGTCGTTCGTGGTCACCAACACCGGGACGGCGCGGTCGCGGCGCACGACCGCGCGGCTCGCAGTCAGGGTGTCGTCCAAGCGCTGGACCGGCTTCAAGTCCTACAGGATCCCGGCGCTCGCACCGCGCCAGCGCCGGACGATCGCCGTCAGGGCGGTCACGCTGCCCAGGCGCCCGAAGGGCAGGACGCTCGCCGTGCGCGTCTGCGTCGGCGCGGCCTGCAGGACGGTCGGCAGCACGAAGCTCGCGCCCAGGAGGACGCCGCAGCCGGCGCCGGCCACCACGCCCGCGCCGCCGCCGACCACCACCACGACGACCGCGCCGCCCGCGCCGCCCGCGCCCACCCAGCCCGCGCCGCCCGTCCGCCCCGCCGACACCACGCCGGCGCACCCCATCGCGGTCCAGCCCGACACCGACGTCCACGAATTCGCCGCGAGCGCTGACTACTGGCTCTTCGTCCCCGACGCCTACGACACGACGCACAGGACGCCGAGCGAGCTGTTCGTGTGGCTGCACGGCTGCTACGGCGACGCGCGGGGCGACCTCGACACCTATGAGAACGACGGGCAGTCCTACATCATGATCTCGCTCGGCGGCACCGACGGCGGCTGCTGGGACGTCGACGACGACCCCGCGCGCGTCATGGCCGCGATCGCCGACGTCGAGGACAAGCTCAACATCGACCGCCGCCGCGTCGTGATCGGCGGCTACTCGTCCGGCGGCGACCTCTCCTACCGCACCGCCTTCTACAACGCCTACACCTTCTCGGGGCTGCTGGCGGTCAACACGATGCCGTTCCGCGACACCGGCTCGACCGCCCAGCAGTCGCTCGCCGCCGCGGCCTGGAAGTTCCCGATCGTCCACCTCGCCCACACCGACGACGAGGCCTACCCGATCGCCGACGTCAAGACGGAGATCGGCACGCTGCAGCAGGCCGGCTGGAACCCCACGCTGATCGAGCGCCCCGGCACGCACCACGACGCCAACACCGAGACCGACGTCCAGACCTACCTGCTGCCCTACCTCGACGCCGGCTGGACCGCCCCGTAGCCGCGCGCGCTGGGATGATGCGGGGACCCGATGGTCCACTCCCCGCTCCCTCCCTCCGGCCTGCTGGGCCGCCACGCCGAGCGCGAGGCGCTCGAGGAGCTGGTCGCCGGGATCACCGCGGGCCAGAGCCGGGTGCTGGTGCTGCGCGGCGACGCCGGCGTCGGCAAGACCGCGCTGCTGACGCACCTCGTCCAGCACGCCGCCGGCTGCCGGGTCGCGCGCACCGCCGGCGTCGAGTCGGAGTCCGAGCTGCCGTTCGCGGGCCTGCACGCCCTCTGCGCGCCGTTCCTGGAGCACCTGCCCGCGCTCCCCGAGCCCCAGCGCGCGGCGCTGGCGATCGCCTTCGGCCTCGACGCCGGCCCGGCGCCCGACCGGTTCATGGTGGGGTTGGCCGTCCTCAGCCTGCTCGCCGACGCAGCGGAAGCCCAGCCGCTGCTGTGCGTCGTCGACGACGCCCAGTGGCTCGACGGCACCTCGGCCCACGCGCTCGCGTTCGTCGGCCGCCGCCTGCTGGCGGAGCGCATCGGCCTCGTCTTCGCCCAGCGCGACCCCGCCGACGACCTCCTCGCCGGCCTGCCCGAGCTGCGCCTCACCGGCATCGAGGAGCGCCACGCGCGGATGCTCCTGGACGCGACGATCCCCGGCCCGCTCGACGACCGCGTCCGGGCCCGGATCCTCGCCGAGGCCGACGGCAACCCGCTCGCCCTGCTCGAGCTCCCGCGCGGCCTGACCCCGACCTCGGTCGCCGGCGGCTTCGGCCTGCCCAACCCCATGTCCTTGGCCGGCCGCATCGAGCAGGAGTTCCTGCGCCGGCTCGAGCCGCTCCCGGACCTCACGCGCCGCCTGCTCCTGCTCGCCGCCGCCGACCCGGTCGGCGACGCCGCCCTGCTGCGCCACGCCGCGGCGTCGCTGGACATCCCGATGGCCGAGGCCGCCGCGCCCGCCGAGGCCGCCGCGCTGATCGAGATCGGCGCGCGCGTGCGCTTCCGCCACCCGCTCGTGCGCTCGGCCGTCTACCGCTCAGCGCCGGTCCCCGACCGCCGCGCCGCGCACGGCGCGCTGGCCGACGCGACCGACCCGGACGCCGATCCCGACCGCCGCGCGTGGCACCGCGCGCACGCCGCCGCCGGTCCCGACGAGGCGGTCGCCGCGGCGCTGGAGCGCTCCGCCGGGCGCGCCCAGGCGCGCGGCGGCGTCGCCGCGCAGGCCGCGTTCCTGACCCGCGCGACCGAGCTGACCCCGGACCCCGCCCGCCGCGGCGGCCGCGCGCTGGCCGCCGCGCAGGCGACGTTCGAGTCCGCCGCGCCCGAGGCCGCGCTGGAGCTGCTCTCGGTCGCCGAGCTGTGCCCGCTCGACGGCCTCCAGCGCGCGCGCCTGGCGCGCCTGCGCGGCGAGGTCGTCTTCGCGCTGCGCCGCGGCAAGGACGCGCCGCCGCTGCTCCTGCACGCCGCCCGCGCGCTGGAGCCGCTCGACCCCGCCGCCGCGCGCGAGGTCCACCTGGAGGCGCTCGGCGCCGCGATGTACTCCGGGCGCCTGGCCGGCGACGGCGAGGTCCGCCGCGCCGCGGCGGCCGCGCTCAGCGCGCCGCGCCCGCCGACGACGACGCCGCCGCGGTCGATCGACCTCGTCCTCGACGGCATGGCCCAGCGCTTCGCCGACGGCCCCGGCGCGGGCGTGCCCGCGCTGCGCACCGCGCTGAGCGCCTACCGAGATGAAGCACTTGAGACTCACGCCGACGCGATGCGCTGGCTGCTGCTCGCGCCGGTCGTGCAGTCGCTGGTCGTCTTCGAGCTGTGGGACGACGACGCGTTCGCGGCGATCGCGACCCGCGCGGTCCGGCTCGCGCGCGACGCGGGCGCGCTGGCGATGCTGCCGGTCACGCTCGTCTACCTCTCCGGCGTCCACCTCTTCGGCGGCGAGCTGACGACCGCCGCCGCGCTGCTCCAGGAGGCCGAGACGATCATCAGCGCGACCGGCAACGCCGGCCTGGTCTACGGCCAGATGCTGCTCGACGCCTGGCGCGGCGACGAGGCCGCGGCCGGCGCGCTGATCGACTCCGCGACCGCCAGCGCGACCGCGCGCGGCGAGGGCCGCGTCCTGGCGCTGTCGGGCTACGCGTCGGCGGTCCTGCACAACGGGCTCGGCCACTACGACCTCGCGCTGGACGGCGCGCGCCTCGGCGCCGAGGATCCGGACCAGGGCTACGCCGCGCCCGCGCTCGGCGAGCTGGTCGAGGCCGCGGCGCGCGCCGGGCAGCCGGAGCTGGCGGCCGCCGCGCTGCCGCTCCTGGAGCGCCGCGCGCAGGCGGCCGGGACCGGCTGGGCGCTCGGGATCGCCGCGCGCGCCCGCGCGCTGGCGAGCGACGACCCGGTCGTCGCCGAGGCGTCCTACCGCGAGGCGATCGCGCACCTCGAGCCCACGCGGATGCGGACCGAGCTGGCCCGCGCGCAGCTCGTCTACGGCGAGTGGCTGCGGCGCGAGTCGCGCCGCGTCGACGCGCGCGCCCAGCTGCGCGCCGCGCACGACACGCTCTCCCGCGCCGGCGCCGAGGCGTTCGCCCAGCGCGCCGGCCGTGAGCTGAGCGCGACCGGCGAGACGCTCACCCGCCGCGACGCGGCGGCGCCCGACGCGCGTGACACGCTCACGCCGCAGGAGGAGCAGATCGCCCGCCTGGCCCGCGAGGGCCTCTCCAACCCGGAGATCGGGGCGCAGCTGTTCATCTCCCCGCGCACGGTGGAGTACCACCTGCGCAAGGTCTTCACGAAGCTCGGGATCGGCTCCCGCAGGGAGCTCTAGGCCGCGGCGCGGTCGGCCGTGAGGCCCGCGGCGACCGGGAAGCGCCCGGTGCGCGCCCACGTCGCGACCGCGGGCCACGGCCCGTACCCCTCGTCGAGCGAGAGGTGGCCGCCGCCGACCACGACGTGGGTCGGCAGGTCCAGGGCACGGCCGAAGAACGCGGCCGCGCCCTCGGGACACCAGGGGTCGGCGTCGGTGCACACCAGCTCGGTCGACCGCGCAGCGCCCCTGAGCGCATCGCGATCGAACGGCGCGCCGTGGAAGTCGCGCAGCGAGTCCGGCAGCGCGGCCGGGCCGGCCGGGCAGACCAGCAGCACGCGGTCGACGCGCTCGCCCACCAGCGCGCGCTCGGCGTGGCGCAGCCACAGCAGGCAGCCGAGCGAGTGCGCGAGCACCACGCGCTCGCCGTCGCCGTCGCACAGCCGCCGCAGCTGTGCGCGCAGCGCCTGCAGCCACGCGGCCAGCGTCGGCTCGTCCGGGTCAGGCAGCTGCGGGTAGAGCACGTGCTCGCCGGACGCTTGCAGCCCCTCGGCCAGCCAGCGCTGCCAGTGACCGACCGGCCTGTGGTTCTGCCAGCCGTGGAGGATCAGGAAGCGACGATCGCCTGCCACCTGGCACAGCCTAGCAGCTTCTGCACTAATCCAGTAGGAATAGCTGCGTTCCCCGCTCGCGCAGCTCGGCGATCGAGCGGAAGACCGCGACGGCGCCCGCGTCGCGCAGCTCGGCCTCCGAGAAGCCGCCGGTCAGGACCGCGATCGTCGGGACGTCCGAGCGCCTCGCGGCCTCGACGTCCCACGGCGTGTCGCCGACCATCACCGCGTCGCCCTCGCCGAGCTTCTCCTTGGCCGCGAGCACGAGGTCCGGCTCGGGCTTGGTCTGCTCGACGTCGTCGGAGGTCGTCCAGTCGTCGGCCAGGTCGCGGCCGTCGAGCAGGTCGAGGTAGTGGTCGACCTCGCGCTGCTTGGCCGAGGACGCGAGCACGACCCTGAAGCCGTCGCCCTTCAAGTCCTCCAACAACCCACGCGCGCCGTCGAAGATGCCGACCGACTGGATCATCGTCAGGTAGATCACGTCGTGGGCGGTGCGCACCTCGTCGCCGATCTCCTCCTCCACCCTGTCGCCCGCGACCGCGGCCACGAACTGGTCGCCGCCCATCCCGATGTGGCGGTGCAGCTCCCAGATCGGGAGTTGCACATCATGTTGGCGGAACGCCTGGTACCACGCGAACGCGTGTTGGTAGTTGGAATCGCAGAGCGTTCCGTCGATGTCGAAGATGATCCCGGGCTTGGTGGTCATGCGGCCTTCTCCTTGCTGATGAAGCTGATGTTGCCGCTGCTCTCGAGGATCGCGTAGCGGACCTCGTCGAGCGAGCCGATCGAGGACTGGCGCGCCTCGGCGGCCAGCTCGGAGTCGCTGATGCGCTGGCGGCGCAGCGCGCGCTCCTGGATCACGCCGTCGGCGATCAACACGATGGGGTCGCCCTCCAGCAGCGGGCGCAGGCGGCGGAAGCGGAAGCTCAGCCAGCCGCCGGAGACGGTCAGGACCGCGAGCGTGGCGATCACGATCGTCGTGCCGGTGATCGAGTTGTCGGACTGCGTGACGCCCTGCTGGACCATGTCGCCGATCACGACGAGCAGGATCAGGTCGGCCGGGCCGAGCTTGCTCAGCTCGCGGCGGCCGACCGCGCGCGTGACGACGAGGATCAGCAGGTAGACGAAGACGGCGCGGAGGACGAGGTCCATGATGATGTCCTACGGGAAGACGGTGAGCTTGTGGGCGATGTGGGCGACCGGCTGCTCGGCGTCGTCGAGCGTGATCGAGAAGTCGCGCCGGCCGGACTCGGTCGGGTCGACCTGGAACTGGAACCAGACCGTCATCGTGTCCCCCGCGGCGAGCTTGTCGTAGGACAACACGAGCTGCCCGTCGCGTGAGCTCTCGCTCTGCGCCCCGGGCTCGATCGTGTTGAGCTGCAGGCCCTCGGTCCAGCCGTTGGCCAGGACCAGGCGCGGGTGCTCGACGTCCCGGTGGGCGGCGATCTCGACCTTGGCCTGGAAGAGCAGACCGCCGCGCACGGCGTCGGGCACCCCGAGCTTCATGGTCGCCTCGGTCCCCGCGGCGGCGTGGGTGCTGCCGGACTGGCCGAAGACGCCGGTCAGCGCGAGCACGGCGAGCGCCAGCAGCAGGGTCATCACGGCGCGCCGCGCCCACAGCCCGCGCGTGAGCGCGCGGCTCTCGGGCGCGTCGGCGATCCCCCTGAACAGATCGGGCATGTCCCGCGCACTACCCCGGGTAGGGCACCCTCAATGAGGGCATTGACCTACCAGGTGGTCTTCAAGCCTTGAGCGACGGACGGATCGCGCTGACCTTCGACGATGGCCCCGACCCGCTCTGGACGCCGCAGGTGCTCGACGCGCTCGCCGAGGCCGACGCGCGCGCGACGTTCTTCGTGCTCGCGCCGAGGGCGGCCGCGGAGGCGGCGCTGATCGCCCGCATGCAGGCGGAGGGCCATGGCGTGCAGCTGCACGCCTACGCGCACATCCGCCACACGAAGCTCACCGAGGAGACCGGCGCCGAGGACACCGACCGCGCGCTGAGCATGTTGTCGTCCTTGAGCGTCGAGCCGGAGCTGTGGCGCACGCCGTGGGGCGTGACCGCCGACTGGACCGAGGACGTCGCGGCCGCGCGCGGGCTGGAGCTCGTGCGCTGGACGGCCGACACGCACGACTGGCGCGGCGACAGCGCGACGGCGATGCTCGCGGCGATCGACGACGAGGTCGCCGACGGCGCGATCGTGCTCGCCCACGACGCGCTCGGCCCGGGCGCGACGCGCAGCGGCTGCGCCGAGACCGTCGCGCTGGTCGCGCCGCTCGTCGCGCTGGCGCGCGACCGCGGGCTGGAGCCCGTGACGCTCTGCGCCGGCTGCCCGGAGGCGGTCTGCCCGTGACCGCGACCGGCTCGGCCCCGCCGCCGCTGCTGGCGGCGCTCGACGCGGTCGCCGACGGCGCCGCCGCCCGCGACCACGACGCGCGCGGCTGCTTCCCGACCGAGGCGGTCGTCGCGCTGGAGCGCGCGGGCGCGTTCGTGCCGCCGCCGCAGGGCGCCTACGCCGACGAGCTGGCGCTGCTGCGCACGGTCGCGCGCGCCGACCTCGGCGTCGCGCGGATCCTCGACGGCCACCTCAACGCGATCGAGCGCCTGCGCGTGCACGCGGCGCCGGACCTGCGCGAGCAGGAGCTGGCGGCGATCGAGGCGGGCATGCTGCGCGCCGGCGTCTGGGGCGCCGACCCGGTCCCGGGCACCGGCGAGGGCGCGCCGGCGGTCACCGACGGCCACGTGATCCGCGGCGTCAAGACGTTCTGCTCGGGTGCGGGCGGCGTGGACCGCGCGCTGGTCCTGGTGCGCCACCAAGATGATGGGGATGGTCCGCCGAGCGCCGCGTGGGTCGACCTGAGCGACAGCGCCCGCGTGCACGTCGACCGCGACTGGTTCCGCGGCGGCGGCATGCGCTCGTCGGCCAGCCACCGCGTCGTCTTCGACGACGCGCCGGTGCTCGCGCTGCTCGGTGGGCCGGGCGCGCTGACCCAGCAGCCGTGGTTCGCGCGCGACGCGGTCCGGACCGCCGCGACCTGGGCGGGCGCCGCCGACGCGGCGGCCGACGACGCGCTCGCGCAGATCGCCGCGCGCCCGGAGAGCGAGCTCTCGTCCTTGGCGGCGGGCGAGATCATGCTCTTGCGCCGGACGATCGACCTGTGGCTGGCCGAGGGTGCGCGCGTGCTCGGCGCCGACCCGGCGCCCGCGGATGCCGAGGCGTCGCGCGTCGCCGCGCAGCTGCGCGCCGCGCTGGCCGCCGCGATCCGGGCGCTGCTCGACACCGCCGAGCGCGCGCTCGGCTCGCGGCCCGCCGCGACCGGCGCGCCGCTGGACCGTGCGGCCCGCGACCTGCGGCTGTTCCTGCTCCAGCATCGCCTCGACCCGATCCTCGCCCGCGACGGCGCCGCGGCACTGGCCGCGAGGCGGCGCGGCGCATGAGCTTCGAGGCGCGCTACCGGGAGGCCGCCGACCCGTGGCACACGCTGGCCTCCGAGTACGAGCACGACAAGCGCGAGCGCACGCTCGCGGCCTGCGGGCCGGGGCCGTTCGGCGCGGTCGTCGACCTCGGCGCCGGGCTCGGCCTGCTGAGCGAGGCGCTGGCGCCGCGCTGCGAGCACCTGGTCGCGATCGAGGGCGCGAGCACCGCCGCGCGGGCGGCGACGACGCGGCTGCGCGCGTTCCCGCACGCCGAGGTGATTGCGGGCGCGATCCCGGACGTCCTGCCCGACGGGCGCTTCGACCTCGTCGTGGCGAGCGAGATCCTGTACTACCTCGACGACCGTGCGCTGGCCGCGACGCTGCGCTGGACCGCGCGCCACCTGTCCCCCGGCGGCCGCGTCGTCGCCGTGCACTGGTCGGGCTCGGCGCACGACCTCGCGCGCCCGGCGCTGGCGGTCTCGACGCAGCTGGCGGCGACGCCGGGCCTGCGCGTCGTGGAGGCCGAGCACGACGCCGGCTACCGGCTCGACGTCCTGGAGCGTTCGGCATGACCTACGACTTCTGCGTCGTGGGCGGCGGGCCCGCGGGCCACGCCGCCGCGACCGCCTACCGCGAGGCCGGCGGGCGCGGCACCGTCGTGCTGCTGGCCGGCGAAGGCCGCGAGCCCTACCGCCGCCCGCCGCTGTCCAAGGAGCTGCTGCGCGGCGAGCTGGAGCCCGACACGCTGGCGCTCGCGCCGGAGGCCGACACGTACAACAAGCTGGAGATCACCGTCCGCCCCGGCGTCGCGCTCTCGCTGCATCCGGGCGAGCGGCGCGTCGCGCTCGACGACGCGACGAGCATCACCTACAGGTCGTGCGTGCTGGCCACCGGCGCCCAGCCGGTCCGGCCCGACCTGCCCGGCGCGCACCTCCCGGGCGTCCACGTGCTGCGCACGGTCGCCGACGCGCTCTCGCTGCGCAACGCGGCCGTCCCGGGCACGCGCGTGCTCGTGCTCGGCTCCGGCTTCATCGGCTGCGAGGCCGCGGCGAGCCTGCGCGCCCGCGGCTGCGCGGTCACGCTGCTCAGCCAGGAGCGTGCGCCGCAGGAGGCGCGGCTCGGCGCGCCGGTCGCCGAGCGGCTCGCCGGATGGCTGGAGGCCGAGGGCGTCGACGGGCGCTACGACCGCGAGCTGCTGCGCATCGAGCGCACACCGGACGGTGTCCTACAAGCCACCGCGTCCGACGGCGCGACGATCGCGGCCGACGTCGTCCTGCTGGCGGGCGGCGTCGCGCCCGACACCGCGCTGGCCCGCGCCGCCGGGCTGGCGGTCGACGACCGCGGGCTGATCCGCGCCGACGCCCAGCAGCGCACCAGCGCCCCCGGCGTCCTGGCCTGCGGCGACTGCGCGCTGACCCACCACGCGATCGCCGGCCGGCCCCTTCATGTCGAGCACTGGGGCGACGCGCTGGCCCAGGGCGCGGTCGCCGGCTGGACCGCCGCGGGCCGCGACGCGCAGTGGGACGTCGTCCCCGGGTTCTGGTCGACGATCGGGCGGCGGAGTCTCAAGCACGCCGCCTGGGGTGACGGTTTCGACACCATCAACTTGGTCGACCACGGCGACGACGGCGCGTTCACCGCCTGGTACGGCGACGCGACGGGGCGCTGCGTCGGCGTGTTGACCCACGACTTCGACCCCGACTACGAGGCCGGCCGCCGGATGATCGAGCAGGGAGCGGCACGCCCATGAGACGGCCCGACGCGGTCGTCGTGATCCCGGCGCGCGACGAGGCGCGGCGGATCGGCGCGTGCCTGCGTGCACTCGCCGCCCAGCGGCTGCCGGAGGGCGTCGCGTTCACCACCATCCTGGTCCTGGACCGCTGCGCCGACGACACCGCGGACGTCGCCCGGGCGAGCAGGTTGGAGGACCTGGTCGTGGTCGAGGCGCCGCCGCCGGGCGGCGTCGGCTGCGCGCGGCGCTTCGGCATGGAGCGCGCCGCGGCGCTGCTGGCCGACGACGGCCTGATCGCCTGCACCGACGCCGACACCGAGCCCGCGCCGGACTGGCTGGCGACGCAGCTCGCGCTGGTCGCCGCGGGCGCCGAGGCGGTCGGCGGCGTCATCGAGCTGGCCGAGCACGACCTCGACGGCCTGCCACCGGAGGCGCTGGAGCGGCGCGAGGCGCGCGCCGCCGAGCGGTTCGCGCGCGTCCGGACGGCCGACCCGAGCGCCGAGCACCACTTCTTCTCCGGCGCCTCGATGGCGGTGACGGCGGGCGTCTACCGAGCGGTCGGCGGGCTGGAGCCGCGCAGCGCGCTGGAGGACGAGGCGTTCGAGCGGCGGCTGGTGACGTCCGGGGTGCGGATCGCGCGCTCGGCGGCGGTGCGGGTCCGGACCTCGGCGCGCACGACCGGCCGCGCGCCGCGCGGGCTCGCGCGCGACCTGGAACTGGGCGGCTGGCTGGCGCGCAACCGCTTCGAGGGCAAGGACTACACCTTGGCGCGGGCCCTGGCCGCGCGGCGCGCGAGCGACACCACCATCTCGGTCGTGATCCCGGCGCGCGAGTGCGGCGCGACGGTCGGCGGCGTGGTCCGGATGACGTGCGGGCTGGCGCTCGACGCAGGGCTGGTCGACGAGGTCGTGGTCATCGACGGCAACTCGCGCGACGACACGCGCGCGTGTGCGGCGGCCGCGGGCGCGCGCGTCGTCGAGCAGGATGCGCTGCTGCCCGAGCACGGTCCCGCGCTCGGCAAGGGCGACGCGATGTGGCGCGCGCTGGCCGCGACGACCGGCGACGTCGTCGCGTTCCTGGACGCCGACACCGCCGACCCGGACCCGGTGCACCTGCTCGGGATCCTCGGGCCGCTGCTGGAGGACCAGGCGCTGCAGTTCGTCAAGGGCACGTTCGCGCGGCCGTTCCTGGACGGCGACGGCGCGCTGCGCGACCACGAGGGCGGGCGCGTGACCGAGCTGATGGCGCGGCCGCTGCTCAACCTCCATGTGCCCCAACTCGCCGGCTTCGAGCAGCCGCTGGCCGGGGAGTTCGCGGCGCGCCGGGCGTTGTTGGAGGCGTTGCCGTTCCCGGCGGGCTACGGCGTCGAGATCGCGCTGCTGATCGACGCGCTGCGCGCGGCGGGGCTCGGCGCGCTGGCCGAGTCCCGGCTCGGCACGCGCCAGAACGCCCACCAGCCGCTGCGCGAGCTGGGCGCGATGGCCTATGCGGTGCTGTGCGCGGTCGAGGCGCGGATCGGCGACGGCCGCGCGGTCGGCGCCGGGCTCGTGCAGCCGTGGGCGGGCGGCGCGGTCCGCGACGTCCCGCTCGTCGAGCGCCCGCCGCTGGCTCAGCTGGCAGGCGCCGTCAGGAACGCCGGGACGGCCGGGGCGTTGTCATAGGCCATATGGAGGACCGCGCCGTTGGCGGCGGCGCCGTCCAGGAACGCCGCGGCGTCGCGCGCCTCGCCGGAGAGCGCGCGCAGCACGCGGAGGACGCCGGAGTGGGCGCAGAGCAGCACGCGGCCGCTGCCGCCGAGATCGACGGCGAGGTCGCCGAGCGCGGCGGCCACACGCGCGGCCAGCGCGGCGTAGGTTTCCCCTTCTCCAGGCGGCGCGGCGTGGACGTCGGCCGCCCCGGTCCAGCGCGCGGCCGGCTCGCCCTCCAGCGCGCCGAACGACCGCTCCAGGAAGCGCGCGTCGACCCGCCACGGCTCCGGCACGCCCGCGGCCGCGAGCGTCTGCGCGGTCCGCAGCGTCCCCGAGTGCACGACCACGTCGAACCCTCCCGTCGCCAGCAGCGGCGCCAGCGCGGCGCCCTGCTCGCGCCCGCGCGCGGTCAGCGGCGGGTCCAGCTGGCCGGTCAGCCGCCCGGCGGCGTTCAGCGTCGTCTCCCCATGGCGGACGGCGAGCAGCTGCACCATGCCGGGCATTGCATCATCCGGCGCGGGCTCGGGCACGTCCACCATCATGAAGGTCGCCGTCATCGGAGCCACAGGCAACGTCGGAACCGCCGTGCTGCGCGCGCTGGAGCGCGACGCACGCGTGCGGCAGGTCGTCGGGATCGCGCGGCGTCTGCCGTCCAGCGACGTGCTCGCCGCGGCGCCGAAGGCGCGCTTCGCCTCGGTCGACATCGGGCGCGCCGACCACGAGCAGGCGCTCGAGCGCGCGCTGGCGGGCGCCGACGCGGTCATCCACCTCGCGTGGCTGATCCAGCCGTCGCGCCGGCCGGAGGTGATGGAGGCCGTCAACGTCGGCGGCTCGCGGCGCGTGTTCGCGGCGGCACTCGCCGCGGGTGTGGGGACGATCGTGCATGCCTCGTCGGTCGGCGCCTACTCGCCCGGGCCCAAGGACCGCGCGGTCGACGAGTCGTGGCCGACCGGCGGGATCGACTCCTCCACCTACTCCAGGCACAAGGCGCAGGTCGAGCGGATCCTCGACGAGGTCGAGGCCGCGCACCCGCACGTGCGCGTCGTCCGGCTGCGCCCCGGGCTGATCTTCCAGCGCGACGCGGCGTCGGAGATCCGGCGCTACTTCATCGGGCCGCTGCTGCCGGGCGCGCTGGTGCGGCCGTCGCGGATCCCGGTCGTCCCGCGCACCGACCGCCTGACGTTCCAGGCCGTGCACGCCGACGACGTCGCCGAGGCCTACCGGCTGGTGACCGCCGAGCGCGACGTGCGCGGGGCGTTCAACATCGCCGCCGACCCGGTCCTCGACGCCGACGCGCTCGCGCGCGTCCTGCACGCCCGGGCGGTCCCGGTCGGCGCGCGCTTCCTGCGCGCCGCGGCCGACCTGACCTGGCGCGCGCGGCTGCAGCCCGCCGACGCGGGCTGGATCGACATGGCCCGCGGCGTGCCGGTCATGGACACGACGCGCGCCCGGACCGAGCTGGGCTGGACGCCGCAGAGGTCGGCCGGCGACGCGCTCCTCGAGTTGTTGAAGGGGTTGAGCGAGGGCGACGGCGGCGCGACGCCGCCGCTGCTGCCCGAGGCCGTCGCCGGCCGCGGCCGCGCGGGCGGCTAGCGAGAGGCGACCGCGGGCGGACGCGGGCCTCCGCCGGCTCGCACCCGCCCGACAACGCCCGCGGTCAGTGGCCGAGTCGAGGAGGAGACGGGGGCTCGCCGGCCATCGCGTTGCGCACAACGCGGGGAAGGCCCTTGGCGGCGGTGCCGCGGCGGGGCGGGCGAGCCGGGACGGCGCGGGAGCGCTGTTGGGCCAGCAGCTGCTGGCACCGGCGCACGAGTTGTTCATCAGGTCGCTTCATCGTCGAACGATGCGGCCATACCCGGGCCGCCGCGCGGGACATGCGCGATTCGCGACGACGCGTATGGTTGGCGTACATGTCGAGTGGCGGAGCGCCCGATCTGGTGGTCGTCGGCGGTGGGATCGTCGGCTGCGCGGCGGTGGTGTTCGCCGCCGAGGCGGGTGCGCGCGTGGTCCTCTCGATGAGGCGCGCCACGAGCTCTACGAGGAGTCGGTCGCTGCACCGGCGGTTCGGGGTGGCCGTGTTGGCGGTGCCGCGAGGCGTCCGCGGGAGGGCATCGACGACGAGCAGCGCTGGAGGCGGCGCCACCGGTCGCGGTGTGGCTCGGCGTGGTGGTGCTTCCGGGGCGAGTTCGGCACCGAACGGCGGGTCCAAGTCGTCTCGCCCCCACATATTGGGGTTCAGACGACTTGGACCGCCGATTCGAGGCGCTGGACGCCGCCGCGCTGCGGGCGATCGAGCCCGAGCTGGCCGACGGGCTGATCGCCGGGACCGGCTTCCCGGCGCACCCGGCCGCCGCGACGCGGGCGCTGGCCGCGGCGGCGCGTGCGGCGGGCGCGCGGATCGAGGAGGGCGTCCGGGCGATCCCGGTGGTCGAGGACGGCCGCTGCGCCGGGGTCCGGATCGGCGACGACGACGGCGAGCTGCTCGCCGCGGGCGCGGTGCTCGTCGCGGCGGGGCCGTGGTCGGCGGCGCTGACGGGCGGCGCGGTGCCGGTGTCGGCGCTGTGGGGCGTGACCGTCCAGGTGGCGCTGCCGGACGACCGAGTTGTACGCCATCGCATCGAGGACTGGGACGACCCGTCCGACGCCGGCTTCGAGGCGACGCCGCTGGCCGACGTCACGGTGCTCGGCGCCTCGCGCACCGTCGAGGAGCCCGACGAGGCGGCGACCGCCGCGGCGCTCCGGACCCGAGCGGCACGCTTCCTGCCGGTCATCGCGGAGGCGCGCCTCGTCGCCACCCGCACCTGCGCCCGGCCCGTGACGCCCGACGGGCTGCCGGTGATCGGGCCGGTCCCGGGTGTGCAAGGCCTTCATGTCGCCTCCGGCCACGGGCCGTACGGGATCTCGCTCGGCCCCGCCTCCGGCCGCCTCGCCGCCGACGTCGCGCTCGACCGCGCCACGCCGCCGCCGGCCTTCGCGCCCGCGCGCTTCGCCTAGCGGATCGCCTGGAGGTTGCGGCCGCCGCGGGCGAAGCTCGCGGCGACCTTCGCCGGGACCGCGTCCGGGCCGAAGGCGTCGGGCTCCCACGCGGTGGCGCGGGCGTGGACCAACCCCAACAACAACCCCTCGGCGGACGCGTCGTAGCGCCACGGGCCGGCGATCGTGCCGCGGTGGAAGGCGCCCGCGGAGTCCTGGGTCCAGACGACGGTCCCATCCGGCAGCGCGGCGAAGCGCTCGAGCATCCGTGCCGCCTTCTCGCCGTGCTCGGCGGCCGTCGCCGCGACCGCGTCGTCGAGCGACGCCGGGAGTTGCGCCAGCGGCTCGCCGATCGCGACCAGACCGCGCTCGATCCCGTGGTCGGCGCCCGCGCCGGGCGGCGCGTCGACGGTCCGGGCGCGCAGCGGCGCGCGCAGGTCGGGGGCGGTGTCCATGGGCTAGCGCGCGACGATCAGCCGCAGCGCGCCGACGCGCTCCGGCTGGGAGCGCAGCGCGCCGTGCTTGGCGTCCCACGCGCCGGACTCCAGGTCGGCGGCGAGCCGCTCGACCCCGCGCAGCACCGCGGCCTGGTCGGTCTTGACCCACCCGGACTGCGCCTGGCGGACGTCGTCCTGGAGGAACGCCTCGGGCCGCGCGTAGTAGGCCTCGCCGAAGCCGTCGACGCAGTCGATCGCGACCGGGACGTCCTGGACCTCGACGCGGCCGGCGCCACCAAGGACATCAACCACATGCGAGATCGTGGGGAAGCGTGAGCACTCGGTGTCCACGACCTCGGGGACGTACTCGTTCATCCAGAAGTCGCGCAGCGCCGGGCCGTCGAACGTGAAGATCACGATCGGCCCGCGGGTGACGCGCCGCAGCTCGGCCAGCCCGGCGTCGAGGTCGGTCCACTGGTGGATCGTCTGGGACGCCATCGCGGCGTCGAAGCTGTCGTCGTCGAACGGCAGCCGCTCGGCGGCCGCGTCGATCGCCGGAGCGAGATGTAGGGGTCGCTGCGCCCGCATCTGCGCCGACGGCTCGACCGCCACGACATGCCGGTCCTCCGGCTCGTAGGACCCCGCCCCCGCGCCGACGTTCAGGACCGTCCGGGCGTCGCCGAGCGCGGCGTGCATCTGCGCCGCGATCCGCGGATCCGGCTGCCGCCGCACCGCATACCCACGCCCATGCGCCTCGTAGTCGAAGTCCCCGGCCGGCGCCTCACGCACGTCTCCCATGGCCCGATCCTACGCGGTGGCCTCGCGCCTAGGCCGTCGCCTCCGCCGGGACCCAGAGGGCATCGACGGCGCGCTGCGCGGCGGCCAGCGACTCCTCGGCCATCGGGATCAGGTCCCTCATCGCGGGCGTGACCGGGGCGAGCTGGAGCTCGGCGGTGATGAAGCGCGGCTCCAGGCCGGTCAGCGACAGGCCGTGCGGCAGCCACGGCTCGGCGTGGTCCCAGCCCTCGCGCGGCGTGCCCGCGCCGTAGCCGCCGCCGCGGGAGGCGAGGACGATCAGGTCGCGGCCGGCGAGCAGGCCTTCATGCGTGTCGTGGTTGACGCTGAGCCCGGGCGCGATCAGGTGGTCGACCCACGCCTTGATGCTGCTCGGCGGCCCGAAGTTGTAGAGCGGCAGGCCCAAGATGATGGTGTCGGCGGCCTTGACCTCGTCGATCAGCGCGACGGTCAGCGCCCACGACGCGGCCTGCTCGGGCGTGTGGACGTCGGCCGGGACCATCCGGGCCAGGCCGGAGGCCGTGTCGATGTGCGGGATCGGCTCCGCGCCGAGGTCCCGATAGGTCACGGTCCCCTCGGGGTGGGCGGCGAGCCAGCGCTCGCGGGCGCGGGCGGTCAGGCCGCGGGTGACGGACGCGTCGGTCTGGAAGCTCGAGTCGATGTGGAGCAGGTGGGGCATGGTTGATCCTCGGTAGATGCTTTGTGTTGCGCAAAGCATCTATAGCACGTCAACGACCGGTGCTGGGCCGGGTACCATGACGGCATCAGCGAGCTGCCCGTCATCAACGACCACGTCCCGCTCTCCGGCGCCCTGCTGGGGAACCTGTCGCGCCGGATCGGCGTGCCGGCCGAGCACCTGCTCGCCGGCTTCGGGCTGCGCCCGCGCCACCACATCGCGCTGACGATCCTGCGCGACGTCGGCGAGACCGGGCAGGCCGAGCTCGCGCTGATCCTGCAGATCGACCGGACCAACCTGGTGGGGTTGCTCAACGAGCTCGAGGAGCAGGGGCTGATCGAGCGCCGCCGGTCGGCGGAGGACCGGCGCCGCCACACGGTCGCCATGACCGCCAAGGGCCGGCGTCACCTCGCCAGGGTCGAGTTCGCGCTGCTGGCGATCGAGTCCGAGGTGCTGTCCGGGCTCGACGAGGCCGAGCGCCGCCAGCTCCACGACCTGCTGCAGCGCGCCGTCGGCGGCTGCACGGGCAACCACCGCGACTGCTGAGGCGGCGCGCCGGCGCGCCGGGCTACAGCGCGGCGGCGAGCACGCGGGCGACGAGGGCGACGTGCTCGTCGGCGAACGCGAGCGGCGGGCGGATCTTGAGGATGTTGGAGTCGCGGCCGGTCGTGCCGACGAGGACGCCGGCCTGACGCATGCGATCGCGCGCCGCCTGGGCGTGCGCCTCGCTCGGGAGCTCGACGCCGATCGCCAGGCCGGCGCCGCGGACGTCGAGGACGTCCGGGTGGCCGATCGCGCGTAGCGCGGTGCGGAGCGCGTGGCCGGTGCGCTGCACGCGGTCCAGGACGCGCTCGTCCTCGATGACGTCGAGGACGGCCATCGCGGCGGCGGCGCTGACGGGGTTGCCGCCGAAGGTGCTGAACAGCGCGGAGTGGCCGACGAGCTGCTGCGCGATCGAGGACTTCGTGATGACCGCGGCGACCGGGTGGCCGTTGCCCATCGGCTTGCCGAGCGTGACGAAGTCCGGGGTGACGCCCGCGCGCGTGAAGGACCAGAGCGCGTCGCCGGTGCGGCCGTGGCCGGCCTGGACCTCGTCGGCGATGTAGAGCCCGCCGGCCGCGTGGGTCTGGGCGACGAGCTGCTGGACGTAGGCGGCGTCGAGGTCGTCGATCCGGTCGCTGGTGATGACGCCGTCGAGGATCGTGGCGGCGAGGGCGTGGCCGCGCTCTTCCTGTAGGCGTTGGATCGCCTGCGCGTGCTTGGTCGCGTCGCCGTCGGGGAGCCAGCGCTCGACGTGGTCGGGGCCGGCGCCGTCGAGCCAGCCCTCGGGCGAGAGCGCGGCGATCGCCTCGGTGATGCCGTGGTAGGCGAAGTCGGTGCAGAGCCCGCCGCGGCGGCCGGTGACCGCGGTCGCCATCCGCCAGGCGAGGTCGTTGGCCTCGGAGCCGGAGTTGACGAGGAAGACCGTGTCGAGCTCGGGCGGGCAGGTGGCGGCGAGGCGCTCGGACAGCGCGATCGCGGTCGGGTGCAGGTAGCGCGTGTGGGTGTTGATCCGGGCGCTCTGGCGCGCGATCGCGGTCGTGACGCGCGGGTGGGCGTGGCCGACGCACGGGACGTTGTTGTAGGCGTCGAGGAGGCGCGCGCCGGTGGCGTCGGTGATCCAGACGCCCTGGGCGGAGACGACCTGGATCGGGTCGTCGCCGTAGAACAAGGGGTCGATCGCCGGGCCGAAGGCGGCGGCGCGGCGTTGTTGGAGTGATTGGTCCGGGCGATCGTCCCTCGGCGCGCCGAGCTGCGCGGCGACGTCGTCCCACCCGACCGCCTCCAGCGCCTCGATCACCGCGAGGCACTCGGCGTTGAAGCGCTCGGCGAACGCCTGCTCCTCCAGGCCCTGGGCGACGCGCCACGAGCTGATCGCGATCGTCAGCGCGCTGCGGGCGGCCCAGGCGACGCCGAGCACCTGGAGCTCGTCGTCCTCCAGCGGCGTGTGGCGCTGGTAGCCGTCGAGGACCAGGCGCGCGGCGCGCAGGATGTCGTCCGGCTCGCGCCCGACCGCGACCGAGTCGAGCACCGACGCGAGGTCGGCGACGAGCGTCGTGTGGCTCATGTCGCCGAAGTCGACGATCCCGATGATGTGGCCGTCGTCGTCGGTCAGGACGTTGTCGAGCGTGAGGTCGGCGTGCAGCGCCTGCGCGCGCAGGCGCGGCCAGACCGGGACGGCCCGCTGTTCGAACGCGTCGAGCACGCGCACGACGGCGGCGCGGGCTTCCGGATCCTGGACGTCGTCGATCATCGCCCGGGCGGTCAGCGCATGCGAGACGTCCCACGGCAGCACCCGCTGCGCGCGCGGGTGGAAGTAGCCCCGCAGCGCCCGCGCGAGCCGCGCATCGGTCGCACCCCAACCGACCAGGGCGTCGTCGGAGAGCCCGGCCGCCTCCGACCGCGCCCGCCCCGGAAGCGCGTCGTAGCACCGCACCCAGTGCGCACCCCACCGCGCGCGCAGCTCGCCGTCGCGCGCGCGGCGCGGAACGGCGACCCGCAGCTCCGGGTCGGTCTCCGCGATCCACAGCGCGGCGCCCGCCTCCATGTCCAGCACCTCCGGATCCTCGGAGGCGTTCGACACCTTCAACACCGCGACCGCCGCGCCGCCGGAGTCCACCACCATGAACGACCGATCCCGCTCGCTCCCCAGATCCCGCGCCGCATCGGCCTCCACGCCGAACAGCTCCCGCGCGATCCCGACCGCCTCGGCCTCGCCGAGCCCCGGCCGCTCCCCCGTCATCACCGAATCCACCCCGCGAGCTTCTCACGCCCGCGCCCTGCCACGCCGTCGCGCGTCAGTCCTCGACGTGCACCCCACCGAACAACCCCCACGAGCGCACGCGCACGAGCGGCCCGTGCTCATCGCCCCTGCTCAACAGGATCCGCTTCCTGCCCACGAGGTTGAACGCCTGCACCTCGACCCGGCACCCGGCCGGCACCCGCACATGCGCCCCGCCGACGACCGACACCTTCGTGATCGTGACACCACCCGCCGGCAGCACCGCCCCACCCAGATCCAGGTTCACCCCACCGATCAACGCCCCGACCACATACGTGTCGGTCGCCGCGGACGGCACCTCCCGGAACCCACCGAGCAACGCCAACTGCCTCGTCGAAGTCATGCGCCGCATCCTTCCGGACCCACCGGCGCCCCACCAGATGCCACCCGCCACGACCTGACCATGACGTCTGTCACGACCCCAAGTCCGGCCGTCCAGGCTCACACGCTGACGTCGACCCCGCCGGAGGAGGAGGACGAGGACGCGGCGGCCGACTGCTTGGCCTTGGTCTGCGCCGAGGCGATCGACTGCTGGTCGGAGAGGACCCTGGCCTGGTCGGCGGCGATCGTCGCGGCCTTCGCCTTCCTGGTCTCGTCGTCGCTGAGCGTCTTCTGGTCGGTCTTGAGCTGCTTCTGGAGGGTCGTGGGCTCGGAGCTGGAGGAGCCGATCGAGGAGATGGTCATGCCCAGGTGATCGGCAGCGCGCGGCGGCCGCGCCGCAGAGTCTCCTAAGAGCCGCCGTGCGCGCCGGCCGCGCGGCGGACGTCGGCGACGAACGCCGCGATCGCCGGGACGCCCGAGCGCTCGGCCGACCACACGAGGCCGAGGCGGCGCGGCGAGGGGCCGTCGCGCAGCACGACGGCGGCGGTCCCGGGGCCGGTGGCGACCAGGCGCGGCACGATGGCCCACGCCTCCCCCGCCGCGACCAGCGAGCGCAGCGTCGCCTCGCGGTCGGTCACGTGCGGCGGCCCGGCCGCGCGGCCGGCCCGGCCGAGCCAGCGCAGCGCCGTGTCCTGCCCGGCCCACGCGGTCAGCCGCACGAGCCGCTGCCCGGCGAGGTCGGCGGGCAGCGCCGGACGCTCCAGCGCCGCCGCCGGCGCGCCCGCGGCGACGAACGCGACGATCGGATCGTCGAGCACCTCGGCGCTCGACAGCCGCTCGTCCCGCACCGGCAGCCCGCAGAACGCGACGTCGAGCTCGCCGCGCACGAGCCGCTCGGCGAGCGTGCACGGGCAGACCGGCTCGGCGTCGGCGAGCCCGTCGCCCATCAGCGCCAGCGCGCCCGGCACGACGCCGACGCGCAGCCGCGGTCCCGCGCCGCGCTTGAGCGTCGCCAGCTCCCGCTCGGCCGCGCCGTAGCGCTCGCGCACCGCGGCCGCGTGCTCCAGGACCAGCTCGCCCGCCGCGGTCAGCGCGACCGCCGCGGTCCCGGGCGCGCGGTCGACGAGCCGCGCGCCGCACGCCCGCTCGAGCTGCACGATCTGCTGGCTGACCGCCGACTGCACGTACCCCAGCGCCTGCGCGGCGCCGCGGAACGACCGCTCGCGCGCGATCGCCTCCAGCGCCGCGAGCTGGCGCATGTCGACGGCGCTCATGCCGCCACCGTCCGCGCCGCGCGCCCCAGCGCCTCGGCCAACACCATCAACTCGCTCGTCCGCCGCCGGTGCGCGTGCCAGTACACGGTCAGCGCGCGTGGCGGGACGAGGTCGCGCAGCCGGACGACGACGGTCGCGCTGCCGTCGTCCTCGACCGCCGAGGCCGGCAGCAGCGCGGCCGCGCCGGTCGCCGCGGCGACCGCCTGCGCGCTGACGCCCGCGCCGACATGTAGGACTTCCGGCGGCTCGAAGCCCGCGGCGCGCACGCGCGCGCGGAGCAGGTCGAGCGTCGGCCAGCCCGCGTCGGCGGCGAGCGTGAGCGCGCTGACCTCGCGCGGCCCGGCCGGGCTCGCGGGCACGCCGTGCGCGTCAGGCGACCGCGCGACGACCAGGACGATCGGGTCCTCCAGCAGCGCGGCGACCGTGAACGGCGCGGTCGCCGGCGGCGCCTCGCCGACGGCCGCGTCCAGCTCGCCGCGCGCGACCGCGTCCTGCTGGTCGGCCGCGCCGCCCAGCTCGGCGACGACGACCTCGACCGCGACCGCACCCGGCAGCGCCGCCGCGAGCAGCCTCGCCGCCCCGTGGTCGGCGGTGCCGACCCGCAGCGGCGCGCCCCGCAGGTCGGCCGCCATCGCGTCGAGCTGGCCGACGATCCCGCGCGCGTGCTCGGCGAGCGCCGCGCCCGCCGTCGTGAGCATGACCGTCCGGCCGTCGCGCTCGACGAGCGGGACGCCCGCGACGCGCTCGAGCTGCGCGAGGTGGTGGCGGATCGCAGAGCCCGCGTGGCCCCGGCGCTCCGCCGCCGCCCGGAAGCTGCCCTCGTCGGCAAGCGCGAGCAGCGACGCCCAGTGGCGCGGCTCGACGCCCGCCAGCGACCCGCTCACGCGCTCCCCCTCCCCTGGCACATCATCATCCAGCACTTGACCGGCGACCCGCCACGAGTGTGACGGGTCGCGCAACCCTCAGCCGCCGTGCCTGTCCGCGCAGCGCGCCGTCACCGGCACCGTCCGCACGACCTTCGCGCCGTTCTGGCCGAGGAACGTCACGACCGCGCCCGTGCCGCGGCACGGCAGCGAGACCGTCTCCAGGAACGCCCGCCGGTTGTGCGGGAGGTCGAGGTCGAAGCGCCGGATCGGCACGTCGGGGATCGTCCCGAACGTCGTCCCGAGCCGGTCCCTGGCGAACGTCGTCGTCCCGATCAGCGGCACCGTCAGCCCGCTGCCCTGGAGGACCGGCACGAGCTGGGGCAGCGAGCCGCCGGACTGCACGAGGTAGACCGCGCCCTTCAGCGGCGCCGACAGCAGCGGCGTCACCGCGCTCGCGCCGCCGACCTTCGAGGCCGCCGGGCAGGCGAGCGCCGCCAGCTGCCTGCCCGTGCAGACCTTGCCCAGGCGCTTGAGCCCGATCACGATCTGCTTGGGCAGCGCGACGCCGACCGACCTCAGCCCGGCCTGCCCGTCGCCCTGGGTGAGCGTGACGTGCAGTCCCGCGCCGGCCTTCTTGGTGCTCTTGATCGCCGTGATGGACATCCTGGGCGAGAACCTCAACCTGCTGCAGCCGGTCATCGCGAAGCGCTGCGACAGCGTGGTCGACGGCCCGCCGCCCGGCGCCGCGACGCTCGCGGTGATCGCGCTCGGCGTGCAGCTCGTCGGCGGGGCCATGAAGCCCGCGCGGTCGAGCGTCAGCCCGACGCTGCGCAACCGCAGCGGGATGCCCGCCAGGATCTGCGGCAGCGGGTCGGTCCGGACGGTGATCCGCGTGTCGTGGGCGACGTCGATCGCCGAGCGGATCACGACCGTGCCGAGGTCGTAGGGACCGGCGAGCGCCGGGACCACGAGGCTGAGCCCGTAGGGCGCGCCGTTGTAGCCGTCGGTCAGGTACGCGATCCCGGACAGCCGGAACGGGTGCGGTCCCGCGCCGGCGGCCACGGCGATCGTCCCAACGCGCGTGGCCGCCGGGCACGTCCCGCTCGACGCCGCGGGCTCGGCGCAGCGCGGCACCGAGCCGACGTGCGCGGTGAGACCGGGCGGCAAGGTCACCGACGTGATCGCCCCGAGCGGCTGGGTGCGGTCCTCACGCGCGACGGTCAGCGTGAACGCCGGGTTGCTCCCGGCGCGGCTGTCGCTCAGCCCCGCGCTGAGGCTCGGCGCGAACGGCAGCGACGCCGGGCAGGCGCCACCGCCGAGCGTCAGCGCCGCGGTCGTCGTGACCGGCGCGGTCCCGGACCACGGCGTCAGCGTCGCGGTCGCGTCCGCCGTCCCGCAGGTCGTGGGCGCCGCCAGGACCGCGCGGTCGCCGCCGTCGAAGTGCAGCCTGAACGTGTCGAACGGCTGCTGCGGCGTCGCGTCGAACGTCGCCGTGATCTGGCCGGTCCTCGACCTGGTGGTGTCGATCACGCCCGGCAGCTTGAGCCGGACGCCCGAGCCCTCGACGACCACGAACAGGTCGTAGATGCCGGACTCCGGCGACGGGCCGAGGTAGATCGGGCCGGTCAGCGGCCTGGCGAGGATCGGCGAGACGATGCTCGCGCTGCCGACCTTCGACGCGTCCGGGCAGGCCGCCGGACCGGCGGCGCCGATCCCGACGTGGGCCGCGTCGCAGGCGGCGAGGCCGTCGGCCGCCGACGGCGAGATCGTGTAGCCCTCGGGCAGCGTGACGACCGCGCGCCGCAGGTCGGACGCGCCGAGGCCGTCGGCGTCGCGGTTCTGGTCGATCCCGACCGTCACGTCCAGCCCGGTCGGCGCGTCGGCCGAGCCGCCGTCGGGCGCCAGCGCGATCGACGGCCTGAACGGCACGGCGTCGCAGCCGGTCGTCGCGGGCGCGGTGGTCGTGGTCCGGACGACGTCGTCGGGGTGCAGCCAGGAGTCGACCGCCAGCGCCGCGGTCGGCGCGGGATCGCCGCACGACGTGGGGTTGCGCATCAACGGGACACGCGGCGTGCTCACCGGGCACAGCTCCTGCGGCGAAGGCGGCGACGGGCTCGTGTTGTCGGCCAGGCACGTGCCGCGCTGGGCGTCGTGCGACGGGTCGGACGGGACGCCCCACAGCGTCAGCGCCTGCCCGTAGATGCGCGCGGCCTGGTTGATCCCGGTGATGACCGCGGTCAGGCCGGCGTCGCTCTCGGTGCGGACGCGGATGCCGATCTGGATGTTCGGCGCGACGACCGAGAAGCCGAACGCGGCGGGCTGGTCGTCGTTGGGCTGCAGGTTGTAGACCGGGAACCACGCGTCCTGGATCACGCCGAAGCCGAGCTGGATGTGCAGCTCGGCGACGCCGACCTGGGTCGCGTCCGGGCACGCGGTGCCGCCGAGCAGGCCGGCGCCGAACGTCGCCGGATCGCACTGCGGGACGTGCGTGGGATCGCCGACCACGCCGGCCGGCAGCGCGAGCTGGACGTCGCGCAGCGGCTCGATCGGCACCGGGCTGGGCACCCGCGGGAGCGTGCCGTCGGTGGGGCCGTTGATGCTGAGGACCGTGTTCATGGTGAACGCGGTCGTGAGGTCCGGGTGCGCCCCCGCCTGGGTGGTGGAGGAGGAGACGTCGAACGACGCCGGGCCGAAGCCGTTGGCGGCGTTCGCGGCGGGCGCGGCGAGCGCGCAGGCCAGCGCCAGGACCGGCAGGAGGCCGAGGAGCGCGCGGCGCAGCATGTTGATGGTGTCGGTCATGGCGCCCTAGCGGCCCTTCTTGGTGGTCTTGGTCTTGGCGTGGTGGAGCACGAGCGTCGCGTGCGCGGTCCGGGTCGTGTCGCTGCACGCGACGGTCAGCCGGAGCGTCAGGCGGCCGCTGCGGGCCAGCGCCCTGCGCGCCGCGCTCGTCAGCCGCACCGTCAGCGTCGTGCTGCCGGCCGCGAGCTTGTTGATGGACCCGGTCGCGACCGTGACCCGCCTGCGCCCGATCTGGGCGCGACCGCTCGCGGTGACGACGGCGGCGTCGCTGACGCGCACCTTCAGCGCCAGGCGGCCGGTGCGCGCGAACGCGCTGCGGCGCGCCGCGCTGACCGCGCCGACCGAGAACGTGGTCCTGGCCCTCGTCACCGCGCCGGGCGCGGCGTCGAGCGCGAAGACGGTCGGCGGCGCCGCGGGCGGGCCGGGGTCCGGCGTGGGCGCCGGGCGGCACGCGCTGCCTTCGCACGCGGCGGGCGGCGTGGTGACCGGGAAGCCGCCGCCGACGCGGGCGACGTAGACGTCGGCGTAGCCGCCGTCGGTGTCGGCGGGCACGAGCGCGTCGCGCGTGCGGATGAACACCGAGCTGCCGTCGGTCGAGTTGTCGACGTAGTGCGTGTCGGTGCTCGTCCCGGTCGAGATCAGGACGGCGCGGCCACCGGTGTACTCGTACACGTCGGTCCTGTCGTCGGTGTCGGCGTCCGACAGCTGCTCGGGCGACTCGAAGAACACGTCGCCGTCGTCGGTGATGTTGCGCGGGAGCGACCCGATGTTGTTGCCCGGATCGCGCAGCGCGGCCGGGCCGACCGGGTCGGCGCCGCCGGGCGGGCACGACACGCAGGTCGTCCTCTCGGTGCTGTCGTCGTAGACGTACACCTCGGTCGTCCCGGCGTTGTCGTAGCGGCCGAGCTTCGCCGCGCTCTGGAAGGCCAGGCGCGTGCCGTCGGCGGTGATCGCCGCGAGGTTCGGGTTCTCCCCGTTGCCGTTGGCGATCGCGCTGTCACCGCCGTCGAGCGTGCCGATGAAGTGCCTGCTGCCGTCGGCGTGCGCGACCCAGAGGTTCTCCGCGAAGTCGGTGCCCTCGCCCGCGAGCTCGCGGGAGGCGACGAAGTAGACGCGCGAGCCGTCGGGCGCCGTGCGCACGGTCGCGGACGGCAGCCCCATGTTGGTCTCGGCGAGCAGCCGCAGCGTGCCGCCGTCGACGTCGAGGCCGTAGAGGCCGCCGATCGTCGCGCCGTCGACCAGCGGGTCGGAGCTGGTGAACGTCACGTAGTGGCCGTCGTCCGACGCGCCCGCGAACCTCGCGTCGGCGCTCGGCGCGGGGTCGCCGACCGCGCCGACGACCTGCGAGGCGGAGACCAGGACGGTCCGGGTCCCGTCGATGCGCACGTAGAGCTGGCCGCCGGCGGTGAAGAACACGCGCCTGCCGTCGGCCGAGAGCGCGCTGCGGTCCGGCGGCGCGGAGCTGTACGGCGTGGTGCGGCCGGCGCCGAACTGGGCGCCGCCGGGCGCCGGGACGTCGTGGCCCGAGCCGTCGTCGACGAGCGAGACGATGTGCGGGGTACCGTCGACCAGCGCGTAGACCTGCCGGATGCGCGGCAGGCCGGTGGAGGGGTCGGGGTCGTCGCCGGGGTCGCCGGGCACGTCGGGCACGAACTGCCGGTTGGACTCGAAGACGACCGTGCGGCCGTCGGCGGAGCGGCCCGCGTAGACGGTGTCGCCGTGGGCCGTGGGGTCGAGGCCGGCCGTGAGCCAGCGCGTGGCACCGCCGGAGGTGGAGGTGTAGACGTCGACCGACGCGTTGGTGTCCTCGGCGACGAGGGGCACCGTGTGGTCGAACGTCCCGGTGAACATCGTGTCGTAGTCGGGCGTGAAGTCCTGCGGGCTGATCGACGTGGCCAGCGACGTGCGGTCCGGGAGCGTCTGCAGCGGCGAGAGGACGTTCGTCGTCCAGCCGGAGGACGTGCGCTGCGCGCGGTAGAACGTCCCGAAGTCGGCGGTCGGCGCGCCGGGCAGCGTGCCGAAGCTCGTGTACGTGACGGCCTCGCCGTCGGCGGACGCGCCGACGCCGGCGTTGGCGTCGGAGGCGCCCTTGTCGACGGGTGAGACGAGCTCGTACGCTCGTTGCGGCGGGGGTGCGGCGACAGCGTCGGCGGCGACGGCGACGGTCGTCACCGAGGCAGCCAGCAGCGTGCCGGCCACGGCGATTCCTGCGAGCACTGCGATGTCCTCCTGTGGGGCAGGGCGCCCACGGTCAGGGGGACGGGCGCCGTGTGAACGACCATAAACTCCCGCGTACCTCGAATGCAAGATCACGTGACCGGTTCCACCGATCGAGGTTCTTGACTCTTCGCGCCAGGATCGTGATCAAGCCGGTGGCGACGGGGCGCCTTGACAATCCGTACGATCGTACTAACAATACGCGTATGCCTACTATCTCCTCCTCCCCAGAGCAGCTCGGCATCGTCGACTCCCGCCAGATCGCCATCGCCGCTCCCCGCGAGGCCGTCATCACGATCCTCGCCGACGCGACGCGCCTCCCGGACTGGGCGCCGAACTTCGCGCAGTCGGTGCAGCGCGACGGCGAGCACTGGCGCGTCGACACCGGCGCGGGCGAGCTGCTGATGGAGGTCGTCGTCGACCACGACCTCGGCACCGTCGACCTGATCCGCCCCGGAGACCCGTCGCTCGGCGCGAAGATGCGCGTGCTCCACAACGGCGCGGGCAGCGCGTTCGTGTTCTCGATCGTCTTCCCGGCCGGCGCGCCGGACGAGGCGATCGCCGCGCAGATGGCGACGATCGAGGAGGAGCTGGTGACCGTGCGCGGGCTCGCCGAGGCGAGCGCGGCGGCCGCCGCGGCCTAGGCCTCGTCGCCGCTCGGGCCGCTCGCGAGCCGCGCGAGCGCGCCCGGCAGCGCGGCGCGCTCCTTGGCCGGGAGGGCGGCGAGCAGCTCGTCCTCCATCGCGCGGATGTCCTTGACGACCGCCGCGTGGCGCCGCCTGCCGGCGGGCGTGATCCGGACGAGGTAGGAGCGGCGGTCGGCCGGGTCGGCCGCGCGGGCGACGAGGCCCTCGGCCTCCAGCTTGTCGAGCAGCCGGACGAGCCGGGTCTTGTCGTAGTGGATGGCCTTGGCCAGCGCCAGCTGGTTGCCGTCCGGCCCGCGCGCGACCCGCGTCAGCGCGATGTACTCCCACATCGTCAGCCCGTGGCGCTCGAGGATGGGCTCCTCGGCGGCGATCAGGCGTCGCGTGATGCGGGCGAAGAGCGCCCCGAGATCGTCCTCACGCGGGGCGTCCGGCACGCCGCCAAGCCTACCCGCGCGCGGCCGCCGCCCGGCAGGTCGCCTTGTCGGCCGCGGCCACCGCGGTCGTCTCGCAGTTGGCGGCCTTCGGCTTCAGCGACAACCTGTAGGTGCTCGGCACGCCGCGGTCGCGCACGACCGCGCGGAACACCGGGACCGCCGCCGTCGGGCGGCGCTTCAAGCTGGGGTCCTTGTCGACGTCGACCCGGTAGAGGCCGAAGCGCGGCGTGTAGCTGCCCCACTCATAGGAGTCGGTCAGGCCCCAGTACAGGTAGCCGAACACGGGCACGCCGGCCGCCCGCGCGCGCTGGACCCAGTAGACGGTGTCGGTCAGCGCCCTGGACCGCGACACGCCGTCGGCGCGCGTGCCGTTCCTGGTCGGCATCCCGTTCTCGCTGATCAGGATCGGCTTGGACGGGTAGCGCGCGTGCATCTGGCGCAGCGCGGTGTAGATCCCGAACGGGTCGAGCGCGATGTTGTAGGACGTGCCCGCCGAGATGTTCAACAACGTCCTGGCCTGGTCGTAGGCCGGGTAGTAGTAGTCCAGCGCCAGGTAGTCGAGCTTCCCGGCGACCGCGTTGGTGAAGGGGTCGGTCGCGAAGCTCGCCAGCGCGCCGTTGCCCGGCCACGCGTAGTTCGACGACACCTTGGCGCCGGGCGACCCCTTGTGGATGATGTCGTAGGCGCGGTCGTGCGCCGCGATCAGGTTGGCCCGGACCTGCTGGACCTGCACCGGGTTGAGGTCGTTGTTGCCCTGCTCGACGAACTCGTAGAAGAACTCCTCGTTGAACGTGAGCCAGAGGTGGACCTGCGTGCCGAGGCGGTCGACGACCTCCTGCGTCATCGCCGCGAAGTCGTCGACGGTCCTGGTGCTCGTCCAACCGCCCTGGTCCAGGACCCACTGCGGGTAGTCCCAGTGGTTGAGCGTGATCAGCGGCTGGATGCCCTTGGCGCGCATCGCCCGGACCACGTTGGTGTAGAACGCCAGGCCCTTGGCGGAGAAGACGCCGGGCCGCGGCTCGACGCGCGTCCAGTTGATCGAGATCCGGTAGGTGTTGACCCCGAGCCCGGCGGCGAGGCCGATGTCGGAGCGGTAGCGCGTGTAGAAGTCGACCGAGTTCCTGTAGGCCTCTTTCGGCGACGCCGCGCCCGGCCTGGAGTCGCGGGCGATGTAGGTGTTCCAGTTGGCGCCGGTCGTGTGGCCCTCGCTCTGGAACGCCGAGGCGGAGACGCCCCAGAGGAAGCTCCTGGGCAGCGGCCTCGGCGGCGCGACGATGAACTGCGCCGACGCGTTCGCGGCGGCGCAGCACAGCGCGACCAGCAGCAGGAGGACGAGCGACGTGACCCGGGACATGGGCGGGCACCGTAGCCGAACGTGACACAGAAGCGCAAGTGTCACATGTCGAGACAACGGTGCTGTAGTGTCACCTCGTGCCCGTCGACGACCTCACGCCCGCCGCCCGCGAGGCCCTCGCCGCCGCCCCGCCCGCGCCGCGGCCGACGCCCGGCGCCGCCTTCGCGCTGGCGCGCGACTGGGTCCGCGCCGGGCGCCGCCTCGACATGGCCGCCTTGGCCGCCGCGCTCGGCGTCTCCCGCAACACGCTCTACCGCTGGACCGGCGACCGCGACCGCCTGCTCGGCGACGTCGTCTGGGCCGACCTCGCGCTGATCGCCGACGCCAGCTCGGCGAGTGCGACCGCGCCGCCCGGCGTCGCCCGGATCGAGCAGGCCTGCCACCGCTTCCTCGACCTCGTCTCCGACCAGTCGGCGGTCCGGGCGCTGCTGGCCAACGAGGGCGCGTCGGGCCTGCGGCTGCTGACCGCGCCACGCGGCCCGATCCGCCCGCGCCTGGTCGCGCGGCTGGCCGCCGAGATCGAGGCCGACGTCGCGGCGGGCGCCTACGCCGCGCCCGCCCCGCCGCCGGTGCTCGCCGACGGGATCGTCTCGCTCGGCGAGCGCTTCCTGCACCACGGCGGCGACCCCGAGCTCAACCCGGACCCGGCGAGCGCCAAGACCATCGTGTCGCTCCTGCTGCGCGAGGACGAGCGTCGCTAGACCGTCCGCAGCGCGACGGTCGGCGGGAGGCGCGAGGCGCGCAGCGCCGGGAGCAGGCCCGCGACCGCGCCGATCAGCAGCGCGGCGCCGATGCCGCCGGCCCAGGCCTGGGGCGGGATCACGACCGCCCAGCCCTTCGTGCTCGCGTAGATCGCGGTCGCCGCGGCGCCCGCCAGGACGCCCACGACGCCGCCGATCACCGCCAGCAGGATCGACTCGGCGAGGAACTGCGTGCGGACCTGGCCGCGGGTCGCGCCGAGCGCGCGGCGCAGGCCGATCTCCGACCGGCGCTCGAGGACCGAGATGATCATGATGTTGGCGACGCCGACCGCGCCGACGATCAGCGCGACGATCCCGAGGCCGAGGAACAGGCTGTCGAACGCGCCCGCCGCGGCGGCGCGCGCGGTGAGGACGTCGGACGGCTGGCTGACGTCGGCCTCGTCGGGCGCCTGCGGGTCGGCGGTGCGCGCCAGCAGCGCCTGGACCGCGGCCTCGTGGCCGGTCGCGGCGCGCACGTAGATCGTGCTCGGGGTCAGGTTGTAGGTGTTGAGGTAGGTGCGCGCGGCGGGCGCGCCGACGAACGCGCTCGTGTCGACGTCGGGCGCCAGCGGCGCGTGACGCAGGATCCCGGCGACGCCGAACCACTGCCCGCCGAGCCAGATCCGGCGGCCGGGCAGGACGCGGTCGATCCCGAGCTGTGCCGCGGCGCCCGCGCCGAGCACGACGACCGGCTCGCGCGCCGTGCCGGCGTTCAGCCACGCGCCGCGCGCGACGCCGGTCCCGAGCACCGCGGGCAGGCCGAGGCTCGCGGCGCGGACCGTGATGCCGCCGCTGTCGGCGGCGGGGATCAGCGGGCTGCGGTAGACCCTGGCGTCCTTGAGCTGCGCGGTGGCGGCGACCGCCGAGACGTCGTGCAGCAGGCCGATCCGGGCGGGTGCCTCCTGCGGGAGCCGGGCGGGCGCGCCGGTCAGGCTCTCCCCCGCCTCGACGGTCAGGAGGTTCGTGCCGAGCCGGTCGATCTCGGCCAGCAGCCCGGCCTGCGAGGACGACGACAGGCCGAGCACGGCGACGATCGCCGCGGTCCCGATCGCGATGCCGAGCGCCGACAGCGCGGCGCGCAGCGGGCGGGCGCGCAGGCCGGTGCTCGCGACGCGCAGCGCGTCGCGCGGGGCCAGGCGCTGGGCCGCGGCCGCGCCGCTCACGCGACCACCTGGCCGTCGAGCATCCGGATCCGCCGCGGCAGCGCGTCGGCGAGCGCGCTGTCGTGGGTGATCATCACGATCGTCGCGCCGTCGTCGTTGAGCTCGCGCAGCAGCGCCATGATCGACGCGCCGGTCGCGCTGTCGAGGTTGCCGGTCGGCTCGTCGGCGAGCACGATCGCGGGGCGGCCGACGAGCGCGCGGGCGATCGCGACGCGCTGGCGCTCGCCGCCGGAGAGCTTGGTCGGCTTGAAGCCCGCGCGGTGCGTGAGGCCGACGCGTTCGAGCGCCTCGCCGGCGCGCGCCGCGCGCTCGGGCGCCGCGACGCCCGCGTAGAGCAGGCCGTCGGCGACGTTCTCGCGCACGGTCGCGTGCTCGGCGAGGAAGAACTGCTGGAAGACGAACCCGATCTCCCGCGCGCGCAGGCGCGAGAGCGCGCGGTCGTCGAGCCCCGCCGCGTCGACCCCGCCGATCCGGACGACGCCGTCGCTCGGCCGCTCCAGCGTGCCCATCACGTGCAACAACGTGGACTTGCCCGATCCGGACGGACCGACGATCGCCACCAGCTCCCCGCGCGCGACCGCGAACGACACGCCGCGCAGCGCGGGCACCGGCGGGTCCGACCCGTACACCTTGGTCACGGCGTCCAGTTGTAGGACATGCTCGGCCGCGGTCATCCGGCCGGGACCACCACGCGGTCACCCGCGCGCAGCGCACCGTCGACCTGGACGCGCCCGGCCGCGGTGTCGAACAACCCCAACTTGACGGCGACCTGGTCACGGCGCCCGCCGGGGCGCACGACCTCGACCGCGTAGCCGCCGCCGTCGCGGCCGGCCAGCGCGGTGACCGGGACGCTGAGGACGTCGTCGACGCCGTGCGTCGTGACGTCGACCGCGACCGGCGCCTGGTCGAGCCCGCGCGCCGCGCGCGGGCGGTCCAGCGCGATCGACGCCGGGATCGTCGCGTCGCCCGCGCGGGTGACGACCGCGCCGAGCCGCGTCACGCGCCCGCGCGCGGTGCGGTTGTCCGGGAGCGTGATCCGGACGCGGTCGCCGGCGGCGACCGCGCCCTGCCGGGAGGCGTCGAGGCTCGCCGCGACGCCGAGCGTGTCGGACGTCGTGCCGAGCACGACCGCGCCGGGGCGGGCGGGCGCGCCGAGCTGCGCGGCGACCTTGGCGATCCGGACGCTCCCCGGCAGGACGACCGCGGCGCCGAGCGGGAGCGTGCCGGTGATCTTCATGTCCTTGCGGCGCTGCAGCCGTTGCAGCGCGCGCCGGGTCCGCTCCGTGAACGCGGTGCCGTCGTGGACGCGCAGCGCGCGGTTGAGCACGCGGACGTCGCGCCCGTGGTCGCCCAGGCGCAGGGTCCGGTAGGCCGGGACGCCGCCGCAGAGCAGGAGCACCGGCGCGTCGTCGACGCGGTAGAGCGTGCCGCCGCAGCCGACGGTCGCGCCGGCCGCGGGCAGCGCGGTGTAGGTCCCGCGCGCGCGGCCGACGACGTCCGGTTGCGCGGCGCGGGTCAGGATCCCGGTCAAGGACACCATGTCGTTCAGCGCGCCGCGCGTCACCGGCGCGGTGCTGACCGCGGGCTCCTGCGCGGCGGCGGCGCTGTGCCCGCCGGAAGCGGACACGGCCACGGCGATCGCCACCGCCGCGACGGGCACGGCCGCCGCGACCACCCAGCGCGGTCTCACCGCTTCGGCCCGTACGCGGCGCACTTGGCGGTCGCGGCGTTGAGGATCGTCATGCCGCCGGGCCGGTTGGCCGACGGGATCTTGTTGGTGTCGATGACCGGCTCGCCGTTGACGGGGTCCGGGAAGTCCTTGACGCCGTGCGCGCGGATGCACGCGGCGAACCTCAGCGTCCTCGACTGCTGCGCCGGGGTCCGCCTCGCGCTCAGCGTCCCGGGCGGCTGCCAGGCCCTGCAGGCGCTGACGGCCCTCGTCCAGACGACGCCGCTGACGCTGATGCCGTAGTCGAAGTCGTTGTCCTTGTTGGGGTCCGGGAAGTCGGCGACGCCGTGCGTGCGCATGCAGGCCGAGAACCTGACCGCCCTCGCACGCGCCAAGGTCGCGGACCCGGCCGTGCTCGCGGAGCCGTCGCCGGACGAGCCGCAGCCCGCGGCGGTCAGGGCTACGAGCGCCAAGATGATGGGGAACGTGAGCTTGTTCATGGGGTTGGTCACTTCTGCATCCGTGGGTCGTGGGTGGGGTCGGCGTACATCTGCGGGCAGCCTTGGGTCGCCGCGCCGTCGCGCAGCTCGTAGTGCCAGGGCTCGTTGGCGTAGATCTGGCAGAGGCCGTAGGCGGCGCCGTGCTGGGCCAGCCAGGAGTCGGCGGCGGTCGGCCCGACGTCGACCGCGTCGCCGGAGACGTGCGCCGAGGTCGTCCCGGTCGCCACCCAGCGCGCGGCCTCCTGCTCGGAGCCGTACTTGGCGACCGCCTGCCTGCGCAGCTCGTCCTCGTAGGCCGGCGAGCGCCAGCCGCTGTTGACGACGAACCTGATCGCGCCCGCGTCGGTGGCCGCGCGGCGCAGCGCGCTCAGCAGGTCCGGGTCGAGCCTCGTGATGCCGGGGTAGTTGTCGTCGAACACCGAAGCGTCGTCGGGCAGCGCGCCGCCCGCGGTGCCGAGCGCACCGCTGCCGGGCTCACGGTGGAAGTGGTCGCCCGCGGCGACGGTCAGCTGCCGGGCGAGCGTCGTCGGCGACGGGATCGGCGGCGGCGAGCGGTGGCCGATCAGCGCTGCGACCGCGCCGAGGACGGCGAGCAGCGCGGCGGCGCGGCGTCGGCGGATCCGGGTCCGGTGGTAGGTCACGCCGCGCAGTGAACGGGTGCGGGCGTTGCGGCTCCGTATGACGTTTTCGATATGCCGGCGATATACGCGGCCCGTAGCCTTGACGGCATGCGCGTGCTGCTCGTCGAGGACGAGCCCTACATGGCGGACGCGATCCGCGACGGCCTGCGCCTGGAGGCGATCGCCGCCGACGTCGCCGGCGACGGCGACACCGCGCTGGCGCTGCTGACCGTCAACAGCTATGACATCGCCGTGCTCGACCGCGACATCCCGGGGCCGAGCGGCGACGAGATCGCGCGCCGGATCGTGGCGTCGGGCAGCGGCATGCCGATCCTGATGCTGACCGCGGCCGACCGGCTGGACGACAAGGCGTCGGGCTTCGAGCTGGGCGCCGACGACTACCTGACCAAGCCGTTCGAGCTGCAGGAGCTGGTCCTGCGGCTGCGCGCGCTGGACCGCCGCCGCGGCCACAGCCGCCCGCCGGTCCGGGAGCTCGCGGGCCTGCGCCTGGACCCGTTCCGGCGCGAGGTCTACCGCGACGAAAAGTACGTGGCGCTGACCAGAAAGCAGTTCGCAGTGCTTGAGGTCTTGATGGAGGCCGACGGTGGCGTCGTCAGCGCCGAGGCGCTGCTGGAGCGCGCGTGGGACGAGCACGCCGACCCGTTCACCAACGCGGTCCGGATCACGGTGTCCGGGTTGCGCAGGCGGCTCGGCGAGCCGTGGCTGATCGCCACCGTGCCCGGCGCGGGGTACCGGATCGACACGACGGGTGGTG
The DNA here is from genome assembly GCF_000424625.1 of Conexibacter woesei Iso977N. GTDB lineage: Bacteria > Actinomycetota > Thermoleophilia > Solirubrobacterales > Solirubrobacteraceae > Baekduia > Baekduia woesei_A. The sequence continues at coordinate 2,413,164 of NZ_AUKG01000001.1, read as the reverse complement.
CTGACCGTGGCTAGAGCGCGCGGCCTCAGCGTCCGGATGAAGCTGACGCTCAGCTACGCGGGGTTCGTGATGCTCGCGGGCGCCGTGCTGCTCGTCGTCGGCTACTTCTCGCTGTCGCGCGGCGTGCACCCCGGCGTGCTGTTCCTGGCCGAGAGCCACGGCGCGCTCTGGCGCTCGTTCGCGCCGATGGCCGCCGCCGTGATGGGGTTCCTGCTCGTCTTCGGCCTGGCCGGCGGGTGGCTCCTGGCCGGCCGCGTGCTCGAGCCGCTGGACCGGATCACGGCCGCGACGCGCGTCGCGGCGACCGGCTCGCTGGCGCACCGGATCGCGCTGCCCGGTCGCAGCGACGAGTTCCGCGAGCTGGCCGACGCGTTCGACACCATGTTGGCGCGGCTCGAGGCGCACGTCGCCGAGCAGCAGCGCTTCGCCGCCAACGCGTCGCACGAGCTGCGCACGCCGCTGGCGATCACCCAGACGCTGCTGGAGGTCGCCGCCAGGGACCCGGCACGGACCGCGGCGGGCGACGGCGAGCTGGTCGAGCGCCTGCACGTCGTCAACAGCCGCGCGATCGACCTGACCGAGGCCTTGCTGTTGCTCAGCCGCGCCGACCAGCGCGCGTTCGCGCGCGAGCCGGTCGACCTGTCGCTGGCCGCCGAGGAGGCGACCGAGACGCTGCTGCCGCTGGCCGAGGAGCGCGGGATCGCGGTCGAGACCGCCGGTGGCGCGGCGCCCGCGCTCGGGTCCTACACGTTGCTCCTGCAGCTGACGACCAACCTGGTGCACAACGCGATCGTCCACAACGCGGGCGACGGCCGGGTCTGGGTCACGACCGGCGGCGACGGCGACGGGCACGTCGAGTTGACGGTGGAGAACACCGGCCCGGCGTTGTCACCGCAGTTGGTCGCGACGCTCGCCGAGCCCTTCCGCCGCGGGACGGCGCGGATCCGGACCGACCACGCCGGCGTCGGCCTCGGCCTGGCGATCGTCAAGAGCATCGCCGAGGCCCACGGCGGCACGCTGACGCTGACCGCCCGCCCGGGCGGCGGCCTGCGCGCGACCGTGCGGCTAGCCTCGGAGGCATGAGCAGCCTCGAGGGCAAGCGCGCGTTCGTCAGCGGTTCGACGCAGGGGATCGGACGGGCGATCGCGGAGCGCCTCGCCGCGGACGGCGCGCAGGTGTGGGTCAACGGGCGCGAGGAGGGCAAGGTCGGCGCGGTCGCCGCCGAGCTCGGCGTCTCCGGGATCGCGGCCGACGTCTCGACGCCGGAGGGCGTGGCGGCGGTCGTGGCCGAGCTGCCCGAGATCGACGTGTTGGTCAACAACCTCGGGATCTTCGCCGCGACGCCGCTGCTGGAGATCGAGGACGACGCCTGGCAGCGGTTCTGGGACGTCAACGTGATGTCGGCCGTCCGGCTCTCGCGCGCGTACGCGCCCGGGATGCGCGACCGCGGCTGGGGCCGGCTGTTGTTCCTGGCCTCGGACTCCGCGGTCGTGACGCCGACCGAGATGGTGCACTACGGCGTGACGAAGACCGCGCTGCTCGCGGTGTCGCGCGGCTTCGCGCAGACGTTCGCCGGGACCGGCGTGACCGCCAACACCGTCATGGCCGGCCCGACCCACACCGAGGGCGTCGAGGACTTCGTCCGCTCGCTCGTCGGCGACGAGCTGCCGTGGGACGAGGCGCAGCGGAAGTTCATCGCCGAGCACCGCCCGACGTCGCTGATCGGCCGCCTGATCGAGCCCGCCGAGATCGCGTCGCTCGTCGCCTACCTCGCCTCCGAGGAGTCCTCGGCGACGACCGGCGGGGCGCTGCGGGTCGACGGTGGCTACGTCAACCACATCCTGCCGTAGCCTCCTCGGCATGCCCCTTCCCCACCCCGGCAGGATCACCCTGCGACGCGGCGGCGACGGCAGCGTCCGCATCAGCGGCGAGCCGGACCGCTCGCCGCACGTCGTGCGGGCCACGACCGCGCTCGCCCAGCTCAAGAGGCTCGCCGAGGCGCCGGAGGCCGAGCCGATCGACGTCCAGCTCGTCGTCCAGGTCAGCGACGCCGCGGGCTACGCGCGCTGGCGCGACGCGCGCGAGAGGACCTGGCGCGCCGAAGGCGGCAGCTTCACGACCTCCGGCTGGCCGCGCAGGCTGCCGGAGGGATCGCGCGCCGCGGTCCTGCTGCCGCTGCCCTACGGGGCGTCCACAACCGCCGGCGCGAAGACGCCCCGCGTCATCGCCGACCCGCTCTTCAGCACACGCCCGACCGACGACGGCTCGACCGCCGACGACGTCGCCCTCGGCCTGGTCGCCGAGTGGCTGCGCCAGGCCGGGACCGGCACCCGCCCCCTCCGCCCCGCTCCACCGCTCCTGCACGACGGCACCAGCGAGCGCCGCGTGCTCGACCTCGGCCTGATCTGGCCGCTGCCCGCAGCGTCGGCCTAGCCCATGCCCAAGGACATCAACATGTCCCGCATGCCCGCCTGGCTGCCGGCGTTCAACGAGCGGGTCAACAACCCGGTGCAGAGGTTGTGGGCGCCGTACCTGCCGCCCTACGCGCTGATCGTCCACACCGGCCGCCGGTCGGGCAAGACCTACAAGACGCCCGTCCTGGCCCAGCGCGACGGCGACGCGCTCGCGATCGCCCTCCCCTACGGCGCCGGCGCGCAGTGGGTCAAGAACGTCCTGGCGGCCGGTGGCGCGGAGGTCGTCCGCGGCGGTCGGCACTACGCGCTCAGCGCGCCCCGCGTCGTCAGCGACGCCGCGCCCGGCGAGCTGCCCGGCGCCATGCGCCGCGCCTCGCAGCGCATGGGCGTGCTCACCGGACGGCTGGAGCCGGCGGCGAAGACCTGATCGCACGGTGCAGGGCGCAGGGCGTCCAGCGCCATTTCGCTACGCCGCGAGGTCCCTTAGCATTCGGGCGTGCGCTCCGTTCCCGTGGCCGTGCTGGCCGTCCTGTCCACGCTCGCCTTCACCGCCTCCGCCGCGGCCGCCGACCCGGTCTCCGTGACCTACGCCGGCGGCCAGGTCGCGATCTCCGGGACGGCGGGCGCCGACGCGCTGACGCTCACCGCCGGCGGGCAGGCCGGCGTCGTCTACGTCCGCAACGACGCCAACACCGGCTTCGCCGCGGACCCGTCGGGCGTCTGCACGGCCACCCAGCAGCTGCTGCACTGCGACCTCGCCGGGCACGCGCTGCCGACGACGGCCGACGTGGTCGCCGGCCTCGGCGACGGCGCCGACACGCTGACCGTCCAGCCGGGCGCGACCGGCGTCGGGACCGTCACCGCGACCTACGCGAGCGCCCTCAGCGCGCTGACCTACACGGGCGGGACGCCGGCGTCGGCGACCGTCGCGGGCGTCACCGACACGCTGTCCGGCGTCGGGCGGATCGTCGGGACGCCGTTCGCCGACAGCTTCACGGGTGCCGCCCCGGCCGAGGCGATCGTCGCGGGCGCGGGCGACGACCACGTCGACGTGACCGCCGGTGGCGGCGCGGCCGACGCCGTCGACTGCGGCGACGGCACCGACACGCTGCTTGCGCGCGCGGGCGTCGACACGTGGACGGGCTGCGAGATCGTCAACGGCGTCGACACGACGACCGGCGCCGCGCCCGGGCCGACGCCCGATCCCACTCCCGCGCCCGCCCCGGCACCCGCTCCGGCCCCGGCGCCCGCTCCCGCCCCGGCGCCTGCCGCGCCCACGATCACCGGCACGAAGCCCCAGCTGCAGTCCGGCGGCAGGATCGCGATCGACTTCACGTGCCCGTCCGGCTGTTCCGCGGGCACCACCGTGGTCCCGCAGCCGCCGCCGACCCCGTGGACGAAGACCGTCACGAGCAGCAGGCTCGCGAACGCGACCGTCAAGCAGGTCGCCGCCGCGCTGGCCGGCCAGAGGCCGACGCTCGGCGACGCCCAGAGCCTGCTCAAGCAGCTGGAAGCGGAGAAGTCCACCGCCGATGCGGGCGAGGCCGGCTCGGCCGACGACGCCGCGCAGGCCCAGGTCGAGGCGATCAAGGCGATGATGGCAGCGATCCTCGCCTTCCTCGCCGAGCTGAACCAGCAGAAGGTCCAGCAGATGCAGACCACCATGCAGCGGGTGGCCGGCGACGTCCACACGCCCTTCGACCCGCTCGTCAGGACCAAGGCCACCAGGTCGACCGCGACCGCGTCGGCGGCCGTCGCCAGGCGCAGGCCCGCGTCGGCCTCGGTGCAGTGGCTGCTCAAGCGCACCGCGCTGGCACTCCCCGCGCTGAGGACCAAGCTCCGCGCGACCGGCACGCCCGGCCACTACCGCGCGACGATCACGGCGCCGTCCTGGCTGCGCGGCGTCGGCCGCGTCCTGCGCAAGGGCCACGTCACGACGCTGCCCGTCGTCCTCCAGGTCGGGACCAGCAGGGTCCGCGTCACGCTTCCGCTCCCGCGCTAGGCGACGGCGGGTGGGAAGCCGGGTGTCAGCAGCACACGGTCCGGAGCCAGGACCGTCATCGCCTCGTAGCCGTCGGCGCTGAGGCCGAGGGTCCACTCGGGGCCGGCGGGGCCGAGGGCGAAGGCGGCGGTCGAGTAGGCGTCGGCCAGGCCCAGGTCGGGGCCGACGACCGTGACCGACAGGACGCCCTCCGGCGCCGCGCCGGTCGCGGGATCGACGAGGTGGTCGCCGCGCTCGTAGAGGCCGGACGTCGCGACCGCCGCGTCGGTCAGCGCGAAGGCGCGGGCGATCGCCTGCGGGTCGCGCGGATGGCGGATGCCGATCCGCCACGCGTCGTGCGGGAGCGCGCCGCCGCGCACCGCGCAGTCGCCGCCCGCGTTGAGGCAGAAGTCGGTGAGGCCCGCGGCAGCCAGCAGGTCGGCGCCGCGCTGGGCCGCCCAGCCCTTGACGAGCGCGCTCGGGTCCAGCCGCCCGCGCGCGCGGGCGTCGAACGCGCCGCCGGTCTGCGCGCGCAGGCGCTCGCAGCGGTCGAGGATCTCGCGGACATCGGGGCTCGCGTCGGCGACGTCGAGCTCGCCGCGGTCGATCCGGACGATCTCGCTGTCGTCGCGGTAGGGGCTGAAGCGCGCGTCGGCGTCGTGCAGCCAGGCGACGAGCCGGTCGGTCGCCGCACGGGCGCGCGCGGGCGCGGCCCCGCGGACGTCGAGCGAGACCGCGGTGCCCATCACGTGCTCGACATGGACGTGGCGCACGGGCTCAGGATCGGCGCCGATCCTGAGCGAGGGCTGAGAGCGCTGCCACGCTCAGCGTCCGCTCAGGGAGACGCGGCATCTTGAGCGCCGATGGAGAGCCTGTGGGTCGACCACCGCGAGCCCGAGGCCGCCCCGGCAGCCGCCGCGGCGCCGCCCGAGGCCGCGCCCGCCGCCGCACCGGCGCCCGTCGCGGCCGAGCGGCCCCGCCGCCGCCTGCCCGCGCGCCAGCGCCCGCGCGCCGTCGACGCGCTGGCCGTCGCCGCGGGCCTCGGCCTCGGCGCGACGCTCGCGCTCGGCGTCAACGCCGAGTCGGCCGGCTCGCTGCGCGCCGCCGGCGGCTGGGCGACCGCGGGCGGGCGCCTCGCCGGGCTGGGCGCCGCCTACGCGATGCTCGTCGTCGTCGTGCTCGTCGCGCGCTGCCCGCCGCTGGAGCGCGCGGTCGGCCAGGACCGCCTGGTCGCCTGGCACCGCAGGCTCGGCCCGTACCCCCTCTACCTGCTCTGCGCGCACGCGACCCTGATCGTCGTCGGCTACAGCCAGGCCGCGCACGACGGCCTGCTGCACCAGCTCGGCCAGCTGATCTGGACCTACCCCGGGATCCTCGCGTCGACCGTCGCGTTCGTCCTGCTGATCGCCGCCGGCGTGACGTCCTACCGCAAGGCCCGTCGCCGTCTCGCCTACGAGACGTGGTGGTCGGTGCACTTGTACACGTACTTGGCGTTGTTCCTGGCCTTCTCGCACCAGGTCGACACGGGCGAGTCCTTCGTCGGCCACCCGTGGGCGAAGACGTGGTGGACGGCGCTGTGGATCGGCGCGCTGGTCCTGGTCGTCGGCTGCCGCGTCGCGCTGCCGCTCTGGCGCTCAGTGCGCCATCAGGTCAAGGTCGTCGGGATCCATCCCGAGGGCAAGGACATGTACTCGATCCTGCTCGAGGGCCGGCGCCTGGACCGCCTGCCGATCGCCGGGGGCCAGTTCCTGCAGTGGCGCTTCCTGCGGCGCGGGCTGTGGTGGCAGGCGCACCCCTACTCGCTGAGCGCCGCGCCGACCGGGCGCCACCTGCGGATCACGGTCAAGGACCTCGGCGACCACTCGCGCGCGCTGGCGTCGCTCGCGCCCGGGACGCGCGTGGCGATCGAGGGGCCCTACGGCGCGTTCACCGCCGACGCGCGCCAGGGCGACATGGTGGTGTTGATCGGCGCGGGCGTCGGGATCACCCCGATCCGGGCGCTGCTGCAGGAGCTGCCCGAGCGCGGCGTCGACGTCGAGGTCGTGCTGCGCGCCTCGGCGCCCGGCGACGTCGTGCTCGCCGACGAGGTCCGCAGCCAGGTCGCCCGCCGCGGCGGGCGCGTCCACGAGCTGGTCGGGCCGCGCGAGCAGGTCCCGCTGGACGCCGCCGCGCTGCGCGCGCTGGTCCCGGACATCGCCCAGCGCGACGTCTACCTGTGCGGGCCGGACGGCTTCTCGGAGCACGTCGCCGCGCAGGCGCGGCGCGCGGGCGTCGCCAGGGACCGCATCCACCACGAGTCGTTCGCCCTCTAGGAAGAGACCAAGGACATGAAGTTGCGTCGCGCACCCCTCGTCATCGCCGCCACCGTCGCGGGCATGGCCGCCGTGCTGAGCTTCAAGCCGCACGAGCCGTCGCTGCCCTCGGCGACCGCCGCCACGCCGCCGGAGCCGTCGTCGGGCGGCAGCAGCAGGAGCAGCAGGAGCAGCAGCAGCAGCAGCTCCAGGATCACCAAGACCGTCACCGGCAACGCGATCGCCACGCGTTACGGCAACGCCCAGGTCAAGGTCACGATCAAGGACGGCAGGATCACCGCCATCCAGGCGCTGCAGCTGCAGGCCAACGAACCCAAGTCGGTCCAGATCTCCGGCCAGGCCGAGCCGATCCTCCAGCAGGAGGCGCTGCAGAAGCAGTCGGCCGCGATCGACGCCGTCTCCGGCGCCACGATCACCTCGGCGTCCTACGAGGCCTCGCTGCAGTCCGCGCTCGACAAGGCCGGCTTCAGGGCCGCCGACGGCTCACGCGGCACCTCGACGATCCCGGACGTCGAGGAGCACGACGACCACGGCGGCCCCAACGGCGGCGACGGCGGCGTCCCGCCCGGCTTCACGCCGCCGCAGGGCTGAGCCCGGGCGCCGCGCCTCAGCGGCCGAGGACGTCCTCGACGCTGGCGGCCAGCGGCAGCGTGAGGTCGAGCGCCGTGAGGCGGAGCGTCTCGCGCACCGGTCCGGCGGCGCCGGCGATGACGAACTCGTAGCCCTCCTCGCGCGCCCGGCGGTGCTCGGTGAGGATCGACTTCAGGCCGGTCGAGTCGGCGAAGATCAGCTGCGCGGCGTCGAGGATGACGATCTGCGGCGGCTTGGACAGCGCCGCCAGCGCGGCGTCCAGCTCGGCGCGGGTGTTGAGGTCCAGCTCGCCCGCGAGGCGGACCACGTGGGCGGTGTCGTCGCTCTCGACGGCGATGGTGAGGGTTCCTGGTGCGGGCACGGCCGACATCATGACGCCGGAGCCAGCGGCGCGCTGCGAGCGGTGCCGAGGTAGCGGGTGAAGCGGCGCCGGAACGCCTTCGGCCGCTCGGCATAGAGGCGATGGCCGAGCCGGAACGCGTCGGCCTGCAGCGCGGCGCGGCGCTCGTCGATGACGTCCAGCAGCGCGGGCAGGGCGAGCGCGGGGTCGCTGCACAGCAGCTCGCGCAGGACCGCGAGGTCGTGGTCGTCGCCGAGCAGCTCGGAGAGCTCCTTGGTGGCCTTGGCCTGCGCGGGCAGCAGCTCCGGGAACGTGTCCTTCAACAACCGCTGGTGGTACCAGAGGTCCTTGACGCGCTTGCGCCACTGGTGGAAGTCCTCGGCCTCGCCGGACCTCTCCGCCTGCCTCATCGCTGCGCGACCGCGCGCGTAGGCGGTGGCGATGGCGGACGCGACGTCGCCGTCGCCGATCCGCAGCGGCCAGCGCTCGGCCCGCGCCGCGGCGGCGCCCAACCGCTCGACGGCGCCCGCGACGTCCGGCGCGGCGTCCTGGGCGGCCGCGGCGCCGCGCTCGGCGACGACCGCCCGGACCCCGTCGAACGCGGCCTCCGGGACCTGACCGGCCGCGCGCTCGCGCAGCCCGTCGAGCGTCTCCAGCAGCACCTGCGCGTCGCGCGCGGCCGACAGCGAGCGGCCGGTGTCGCGCAGCGCGTCGTTCTCGCGCCGGTAGGCCTTGTCCTTCAACCCCGGCCGCGCGAGCCGCAGCAGCGCGCGCGTCTTCTTGATGTCCTTGCGCGCGCCGTGGATCGCCGCGCCGCGGTCGGCGGACGCGTCGCCGAGACCGTCCGCGGCGTGCTCCAGCCGCGCCGCGGCGACCGCGCGGATGTCGTCGTCCAACGGGCGGTCCCAGTCCAGGCGGTAGCGGCTCATGGCCCTCGGTGTTCCCACTGCGCCCCCGCGCATACGCGCGGGCTCAGGGCGTCGCGTCGTGGCCGGGCGCGCCGTGCGTGCGGCGGCGCTCCTTCATCTCGGCCTCGTGGACGTGCCGGCGCCCATCGGTCAGCGCCTCGCGCAGCGCGCGCTCGTGGGCGCGGAAGACCGACCAGTAGCCGTCGTCGAACTCCTCGACGACCTGGAACGTCCAGCGCCCCGGGATGACGTTACGCCCCAACAGCTCGTCGCGCAGCGGCGCCGCGAGGTCGTCGCGGCCGAGGTCCTCGAGCCCATGTAGGACATCGTCCAGCTTGAGATCCGCTTCACCGATCAGCTGGTGGAAGGCGTACAGGTGGCCGCGTGCGCGCTCGACGACCTCCAGCGCCTCGCTCATGTCGCCCGCCGCCACGACCGCGGCATCGGGCGCGCCGTCGGGCCGGGCGTGCGCGTCGTCGAGGCTGCTCACACCGCCGCGCTACCCACGATCCGGCGCGGCCCATGCGCCGGGACCGGGGACGCCGGCGACGTCCAGGAAGTGCTCGGCCAGCGACGCGGCCAGCCCGTGCGGCCCGGCGAGGCGGGCGCGCTCGTGCGGCGGGTCGTCGAGGCGCGCAGCGGCGGCGGCCAGCTCGGCCGCGCAGCTCAGGCGCGCGGCGGCGGGCTCCAGCTCGCGCAGCAGCTCGCCGATGTGCTCGCGCGTCGCACGCACGCGGCCGCTGCGGACATCGGTCCAGCGCCCGCAGACGCCGTGGCGCGCGGCCGACCAGCGGTTCTCGGCGATCTTCCAGCTCTCGGCCGGTGCCTGCAGCTCGCCCGCGTCGTGGCGCGCGCCGAGCGTCTCGGCCAGCGCGTGGATGACCGCGGCGAGCGCGGCGCTGCCGGCGGTGGTCGCCTGCGCGTCGGCGACGCGGACCTCGAGCGTGCCGTGGACCGGGTGCAGCCGCGCCTCCCACCACCAGCGCGCGTCCGGGAAGGCGGCCGCGTTGCCGCCCCAGCCCAGCGCCCGGGCGTAGTCGTCCCAAGCGGCGAAGGCGGGCGGGATCCCCTGGCGCGGGAGCAGCTCGGCGAGCTTGGGGCGGACCGACGCCAGGCCGCTGTCGCGCCCCTCGTAGAACGGCGACGCCGCGCCGAGCGCGGCGATGACCGGCAGGTGCTCGCGGATCGCGTTGTAGACGGCCAGCGCGCGCTCCGGACCGTCGATCGCGACGTGGACGTGGAGGCCGAACGCCAGCTGGCGGTGGGCGACCGCGGCGTACTCCTCCCGCAGCAGGTCGTAGTGCTCTCCGGCGCTGAGCGCTCCGAGACCCGCGGCGAACGGGTGCACGCCAGCGCCGCCGAGCAGCGCCAGGCCCTCCGCGGCGCGGACCGCCTCCCGCCGCGCGTCGAGCAGCGCGGCGGCCGCCGCGGGCACCGAGGCCTCCGGCGCTCCGGCGATCTCGAACTGCGCGGCGGGCAGCTCGGGCTTGAAGCGCGGGTCGCCGTCCAGGCGCGCGAGCACGGCGGCGGCGCGCGGCGTGAGGTCGAGCGTGTCCGGGTCCAGGAGCATCAGCTCCTCCTCGAGCCCGACGGTGCCCGACCGGCCCACGGCGAAGGCGGCGCGCAGCGCGTCGGGGTCCATGGCGCTGTCCTACCCGCCGCGTGGCCCCGAGGACACGCGGGCTCACGCCCCGGCGCGCCTACGCGCCAAGACCGCCGCCCGCCGGGATGACCGGCGCCGCCCGCGGGCAGGGTCCGGCCCATGGCAGAGAACGACACCTACAAGATCGTCGAGCTGGCCGGGACCTCGCCGGACGGCGTCACCGAGGCGATGCGCTCCGGCGTCGAGCGCGCGAACGCGACGCTGCGCGGCGTCGACTGGATCGAGGTCACCGGGATCCGCGGCCACGTCGAGGACGGCGAGATCGCCCACTTCCAGGTGACGATGAAGATCGGCTTCAAGCTGGAGAGCTGAGGACAACGCGCCCCAACTCGTGTGCATGCGGGCGGGGCCGCCGGGTAGCGGTGCTTTGAACCCGGCGCCCGCCACGAGAGGGCGGCCCCCGAACCCCGGGCCGCCCTCTCGTGCGTGGCGCCCGCGGAAGCGCCGGTCGAGCGATGTCCGGACCGCGGACACCGAACGTTCACGTTTGACCCCGCGCTGATGGGAATGGGAGGGGCGTCTTGGCTCTGCCCTCTCTCCCGACGCCTTCCAAGGAGGCATCTCCCGTGCGACGCTCCCTCGTCTCCGCCGCGGCCACCGCCGCGGCGGCCGCGCTGATCGCCGCGGCACCCGCCGCCGCGCATCGCGGTCCGCACCACCACCACCACCACCACCCGAAGCCCCCGCCGCCGCCCGCCGCCGGGTCCTCCACCCTGCTCGGCCGCGCCGTCCTGCCCGCGCAGACGTTCGCCCCCGGACCGTCGTCGGGCAACTACATCACGGCGGCCAACGGCATCACGCCGCCGTTCCCGAGCCAGCCCGTGCAGGGCGTCTCGGCGGCGCTGCCGGCCGGCCACGGCCAGTACTGGATCATGCCCGACAACGGCTACGGGTCGATCGAGAACTCCGCGGACTTCAACCTCCGCATGTACCTGATCCAGCCGCGCTACCGGACCGCGCATGGCGGCGCCGGCGACGTCCAGGTCAAGCGCTTCATCCAGCTCCACGACCCCGACCACCGGATCCCGTTCGCGATCGTCAACACGTGGACCAAGGACCGTGTCCTGACTGGAGCGGACTTCGACCTCGAGTCGGTCCAGCGCGCCGACGACGGCACGCTCTGGTTCGGCGACGAGTTCGGCCCGTTCCTGATCCACACCGACGGCGACGGCAAGGTCCTGCACGCGCCGTATCCGCTCCCGGACCCCGACAACCCCGGCCACGAGCTGCGCGCGGCGCAGAACCCGTACTCCGAGGAGTCCTCGGTCCTCCGCGTCATGAACGCGCTGCGCGGCGACGCCCAGCAGCACGGCGACCACAACACGCCGGTCGTCTCGCCCGACTCCGACCTGATCGACGACGGCGACCCGGCGACCGCCGCGCCGCCGCGCGTCACGCCGCCCGCCGGCCTGCCGAGGGCGTCGAGCGAGATCTTCAACATCGCCTCGCTGCACGCCGCCGGCTTCAAGGTGGTGCCCTACACGGTCGACGACGCGGCGACGATGGCCAAGCTGATCGACCTCGGCGTCGACGGCCTGATCACCGACCGCCCGGACCTCCTGCACGACGTCCTCGGCCAGAAGGGCAGGCTCGACGCCGACGGCACGGTCAAGGCCGGCTTCGACGCCGAGGCCCACCGCGGCGGCCGCGACCTGCGCCCGGAGAACACGCTGCCCTCGATGGAGGTCGGCATGGACGAGCTGGCGACGACGCTGGAGACCGACCAGCACCTCACCAAGGACGGTGTCCCGGTCCTGTCGCACGACCCCTACGTCGACACCGGCAAGTGCCGCCGCACCGACGGCACGCCGTACGGCACCAAGGACCAGGTGTTGATCGAGTCGCTGACGCTGAAGCAGCTCCAGTCGCAGTTCGTCTGCGACGGGATCATCCGCACCGGCACGCCGCAGACCAACGACCCCGCGCTCTCCCCCGCCGCCGTGGCGTTCGCCAGGCAGGCGGGCCTGAGCGACCCCTACGTCATCCCGAGCACGCAGCAGCTGTTCGACTTCGTGAAGTTCTACGCCGACTACTACAAGAACTCCGACCCCGCCAAGGCCGCCGAGGCCCAGCGCGTCCGCTTCAACATCGAGACCAAGCTCAACCCGCGCACCGACAAGGACGTGCTCGGCAACGTGTACGCCGACCGGACGCCGTCGCCGGAGGTCATCACCCGCGCGGTCGCGGGCGTGATCGAGCGCAACGGCATGGCCGGGCGCAGCGACATCCAGTCCTTCGACTTCCGGACCCTGCGGATCACGCACCGCGAGTTCCCGGACCTGCCGACCGTCGCGCTGTGGGGCGACACGCCGGCCACCAACGACGCGGTCGACAACGACGGCACCAACCTGCAGCCGCAGGGCGACGAGCCCAACACGCGCTGGCTCGCGGGCCTCTACTGGCCCTACCGCGAGACCGCGCAGGACACGCCGTTCAAGGTCCAGACCAGCGGTGGCTTCGAGTCGATGGCCCTGACCAGCGACCACCGGACGCTCCTGCCGATGCTCGAGAAGCCGCTCGTCGGCGGCCCGGCCGGGCAGACCAAGGCCTACGCCTTCGACCTGCGCACCAAGCGCTACACCGGTCAGACCTACACCTACAACTACGACCCCAAGGGCGTGTCGGTCGCGGACTTCCAGATGGTCGACCGCACCCACGGCCTGACGCTGGAGCGCGACAACACCCAGGGCGACCTGAACGGGTTCAAGGCGCTGGAGCAGGTCACGCTCAAAGGGCCGGGCCGGCCGGTGACCAAGGCGCTCGCCGCCGACCTGATCCACATCTCCGATCCCGGCGGCATCACGCAGCCGACCCCCGGCGACGTCGGCCTCGGGAGCACGTTCGCGTTCCCGTTCCAGACGATCGAGACGATCGTCGTCCTCGACCGCGACCACGTCCTGATCGCCAACGACAACAACTTCCCGTTCAGCCTCGGCCGCCACACCGGCTCCGGAGCGCCCGACGACAACGAGCTCATCGTGCTGAAGCTCGGGCAGCCGGTCTCGGGCAGCGGCAGCGTTGGTTGACGGGTTTGGAGTGCTCAGCGTATGATCGCCCGCGACGGTCTTCGAGACGAAAGGACGCGTTGTGAGTGACGAGGAACGTGCCGCCGGCAAGCTGCCGACGGAACCGGCGACCACGAGCGAGACCGTGGTGCTCGTCCGGTCGCTGCTGGTCGACTGGCAGGTGCTGGACCACCTGCAGACGCACAAGGTCAACGCGGCCGAGCTGCAGCCGTCGATGCGGGCGAACTGCTGCAGGCCCGACGGCGGCACGTGCTGCGTGAACGCCAGGAGGTTCGAGGTCACCGTCGAGTCCGACTGAGCGATGATCACCGACGAGCAACTGCGGGAGGCGTTCCTGCCGCCCGCGATGCTGTCCTACTTCGAGCAGAAGCTCCCCGAGGTGCCACCCGGCGAGGTGCTCGTCCGTGTCGAGGAGACGCTCAAGTTCCTCAACATGGCGACGCACCTCAGCGGCGACATCCCGGTCACGCGCGAGATCGACGACGTCTGGCACCTGTGGATCCTGGAGACGCGCGCCTACTTCGAGCTGTGCGACGCGCTGCACGGGCGGACCTACATCCACCACATGTCGAACGTCTACGCGCGCGCCGCGGGACAGGACGCCGGCGCGCCGGGCGACGACGGCAGCGACGCGTGGCTCGGCCACCAGGTCGCGGCGCTGGCCGCCTACGTCGCCAACTACGGCGACTTCGCGCCCGACCGCGTCCGCTACTGGCGCTTCGCCGCCTCGCTGATCGACGAGCGCGGCATGAGCCTCGACCGCCTCAACGCCTGGCTGCGCGGCGGCCAGGCCGCCGCGCCCGCGGCGCTCAACGGGTCAGCAGCTCGCTGAGCTTGCCGCGCAGCGACTGCTTCATGAACCGCGGGGCGGCCGGGTCGCCCTCGAGGATCGCGTGGCCGATCGCCTTGGCCTGCTCGAACGTGATGTGCGGCGGCAGCGGCGGGACCTCGGGGTCGGTGTGGAACGAGACGACCGCCGGGCGCCCGGCGGCCAGCGCGCGGTCCCACGCCGGGCCGACCTCCTCGGGCGTCTCGACCTGCTCGCCGTGCAGCCCCAGCAACCTCGCGTAGCCCGCGTAGTCGACCGCGGGCAGGATCTGCGACGCGTCGAGCTTCGGGTCGCCGGACATCACGCGCTGCTCCCACGTGACCTGATTGAGGTCGCGGTTGTCGAGCACGCAGATGACGCAGCGCTGGTCGCTCCAGGTCTTCGAGTAGTGCGCGAGGTCGATCAGCGCGTTCATCCCGAGCATCTGCATCGCGCCGTCGCCGACGACGGAGATCACCGGCCGGTCCGGGAACGCGAACTTGGCGGCCAGCGCGTAGGGCACGCCCGGCCCCATCGAGGCCAGCGTCCCGCTGACGATCGCGTCCATCCCGGCCCGGACCTTCAGGTGCCGCGCCCACCAGTCGGTGACCGAGCCGGTGTCGGCGGTCAGGATCGCGCCGTCGGGCAGCCGCGGGCTGAGCTCGTGGTAGACGAGCTGCGGGTTGATCGGGTCGGCCGGGATCTGCGCCTGCTCGTCGAGCACCTTCCACCAGCGCGCGACGCCGTCCTCGATCTCGCCGCGCCACGCGCGGTCCTCCCTGCGCGTCAGCAGCGGGATCAGCGCGCGCAGCGTGTCGGCCGCGTCGCCGACGAGGTTGACCTCCATCGGGTAGCGCGTCCCGATCAGCCGGGCATCGAGGTCGATCTGGACGCCGCGCGCCTTGCCGGGCTCCGGCAGCCACTCGGAGTACGGGAAGCTCGACCCGACCATCAACAGCGTGTCGCAGCCCTCCATCAGGTCATAGGACGGCCGCGTCCCGAGCAGGCCGATCGAGCCGGTCACCCACGGCAGGTCGTCGGGCAGGACCGCGCGGCCGTTGAGCGCGCGCGCCGCGCCGGCGCCGAGCAGCTCGGCGACCTCCGTGATCTCCGCGACCGCGCCCCTCGCCCCCGCGCCGACGAGGATCGCCACGCGCTCCCCGGCGTTCAACACCGCCGCCGCCTCGGCCAAGGCGTAGGAGTCGGGCACGACGACCGGCCTGCGGATCCCGGCGCTCGACGACGGCACCGCGCCGTGGGCGCGCGGCGGCGCGCTGTACGGCAGCTCCTGGACGTCGTTGGGGATGATGATGCAGGTCGGCGAGCGCGTCGCCTTGGCGATCCGCATCGCGCGGTCCAGCAGGTGCGGCGCCTGCTCGGGGACCATGCAGACCTGGACGAACGCGCCCGCGACGTCCTTGAACAGCGAGACGAGGTCGACCTCCTGCTGGTAGTCGGAGCCCAGCGACATCCGCGCCTGCTGGCCGACGATCGCCAGCACCGGCTGGTGGTCGAGCTTGGCGTCGTAGAGCCCGTTGAGCAGGTGGATCGCGCCCGGCCCGGACGTCGCGAGGCAGACGCCGACCTCGCCGGTCAGCTTCGCGTGCGCGGTCGCGGCGAACGCGGCGATCTCCTCGTGGCGCACCTGCGTGAACGCCAAGCGGTCGCCGACCTCGTGGAACGCGCCGGTCAGCCCACCGATCCCGTCGCCCGGGTAGCCGTACACGCGCCTGACGCCCCAGTCGTCGGCGAGGCGGTCGAGGAGGAACTCGGCGGTGGTCTGAGCCATGCAGGTTGCCTACCCAAGCGGCGCGGCGGGTAATGCAGGCTGCCGATGCGTTTTGCCGCCCTGATCCTGTCGATCCTCCTCTTCGCCGCCGCGCTCGCGCTGGCGCTGCTGACCGGCGCGATCGGCTGGATCGTCGTCGCCGTGGTGCTCGCGGTCCCGCTGCTCGTCGGGATCCACGACCTGATCCAGCGGCGCCACTCGATCCTGCGCAACTACCCGATCCTGGGCCACGCGCGCTTCGCGCTCGAGACCGTCCGGCCCGAGCTGCAGCAGTACTTCATCGAGCGCAACTACGACGGGCGCCCCTACGACCGCGACACCCGCACGGCGATCTACGAGCGCGCCAAGGGCCTCAAGGACGAGCAGGCCTACGGGACCGAGCGCGACGTCGCCGAGCCCGGCTACGAGTGGCTCCTGCACTCCAGCGCGCCGGTCGACCCGCCCAAGGACGCGCCGCCGCCGCGCGTCCGGATCGGCGGCCCGGACTGCACCAAGCCCTATGACATGGCGTTGTTGAACGTGTCGGCGATGAGCTTCGGCGCGCTGAGCGCCAACGCGATCACCGCGCTCAACCGCGGCGCGGCCGCCGGCGGCTTCGCGCACGACACCGGCGAGGGCGGGCTGACCGAGCACCACCTCCACGGCGGCGACCTGGTCTGGGAGATCGGGACCGGCTACTTCGGCTGCCGCACCAGGGACGGCGGCTTCGACGAGGCCAAGTTCCGGGACAAGGCCGCGCACGACCAGGTCAAGATGGTGTCGTTGAAGCTGAGCCAGGGCGCCAAGCCCGGGATCGGCGGCGTCCTGCCCGGCCCGAAGGTCACCGACGAGATCGCCAGGGCCCGCGACGTCCCGGCCGGGGAGACGTGCGTGTCTCCCCCGTCGCACAAGGTCTTCTCCACCCCGCGCGAGCTGGTCCGGTTCATCGCGCACATGCGCGAGCTGGCCGGCGGCAAGCCGACGGGCTTCAAGCTCTGCGTCGGCGCGCGCCACGAGCTGCTGGCCATCTGCAAGGCGATGGTCGAGGAGAACGTGACTCCGGACTTCATCACGGTCGACGGCGCCGAGGGCGGGACCGGCGCGGCGCCCGCCGAGTACGAGGACCACATGGGCACGCCGCTGACCGAGGGGCTCATCATGGTGCACAACGCGCTGGTCGGGACCGGCCTGCGCGACCGGATCCGGATCGGTGCCAGCGGCAAGGTCGCCACCGGCTCGGACATCGTCAAGCGCCTCGCCCAGGGCGCCGACTACACCAACGCCGCGCGGGCGATGATGATGGCCACCGGCTGCATCATGTCCCAGCGCTGCCACACGAACGAGTGCCCGGTCGGCGTCGCCACGCAGGACCCCAAGCGCGCCCGCGCGCTCGACGTCGCCGACAAGACGCAGCGCGTGCAGCGCTACCAGGCGGCCACCGTCGCCGAGGCCCAGCGCATGTTGGGGTCCATGGGCCTGCGCGACCCGCAGGCGGTCACCCCGCACAACCTCATGCGCCGCATCGACCACGTCCACACCCGCAGCTACGCCGAGCTGTACGAGTGGCTCGAACCCGACCAGCTGCTCGACGAGCCGCCCGCCGCGTGGGCCGTCGACTGGGAGCGCGCCGACCCGGACGCGTTCGCCCCGCGCCGCTGAGCGCAGCCCGCAGGCGCGGGCATCTCATGGGTCCAAGCCCCCTCGGATAGGGTCCTTGTCCCACCGGTCAACGAGGAGCCATGGACGAGCCAACGTCGGTCATCGAAACGATCCTGCGCGATCAGCGCGCAGCCCTGCTGGATGCATGGGTCGCCGCGCAGCTGAGCGCGCCCGGCGTCCGGACCGACCTGATCTCCGAGCGCGAGCTGCGCGTCGACAGCGACCGCTTCCTCACCGCCCTCTCCGACGCGGTCACGGCCGACAGCGCGTCGGCCGACGTCAGCGGCCCGGACTGGGCGACCGTCCGCGGGCTGCTGACCGACCTGTCGCGCTCGCGCGCCACGCAGGGCTTCTCACCGACCGAGACCGCGACGTTCGTCTTCTCCTTCAAGCAGCCGCTGTTCGGAGCGGTCCAGGCGCAGGCGCCGGACGACTCCGCAGCGCTGACCGCCGCGCTCTGGCAGGCCACCGAGCTGATCGACGCGCTCGGCCTGTTCACCTCCGAGGCGTACCTGCGCTCGCGCGAGGAGGTCATCCGCCGCCAGCAGGACGAGCTGATCGAGCTCTCCACCCCGGTCGTCAAGCTCTGGGACGGCGTCGTCGCGCTGCCGCTGATCGGCACCCTGGACTCTGCCCGTACGCAGGTCGTCATGGAGAGCCTGCTGGAGCGCATCGTCGAGACCGACTCGACGATCGCGATCATCGACATCACCGGCGTGCCGACCGTCGACACGCTCGTCGCCCAGCACCTCCTGAAGACCGTCGCCGCCGCGCGCCTGATGGGCGCCGACTGCATCGTCAGCGGCATCCGCCCGCAGATCGCGCAGACGATCGTCCACCTCGGCCTCGACCTCTCCGAGGTCATCACGAAGTCCAGCCTGGCCGACGCGGTCGTCGTCGCCCTGGAGCGCACCGGCTTCGAGATCACACGCCGCCGCACCAAGCTGGGCTAGCCGTGGACACGGGCAACCGCATCCCGGTCCTCAAGCTCGGCCACCTGCTGCTGGTCAGCATCCAGGTCGACATGCACGACCGGATGGCGCTCGCGCTGCAGGAGGACCTCGCCGAGCGCATCGTCCAGACCGGCGCCCGCGGCGTGCTGATCGACATCTCCGGCCTCGAGCTCGTCGACTCGTTCATCGGGCGCATGCTGGCCGACATCGCCGGGATCGCCCGCGTCCTGGACGCCGAGACCGTCGTCGTCGGGATGCGCCCCGCGGTCGCGATCACGCTCGTCGAGCTCGGCCTCTCGCTGCCCGGCGTGCAGACCGCGCTGACCGTCGAGCGCGGCATGGCGATGCTCCCGGCGCCGACCGACCGCCTCGGTCCCGAGGCCGACGAGGAGGCCGAGGACGCTGTCGGCGACGGCTGAGGGCGCGCTGCCGCTGCGCTCCGACGAGGACGTCGTCCGCGCGCGGCACCGCGTCCGCGAGCTGGCCGTCGAGGCCGGCCTGCGGCTGATCGACCAGACCAAGATCGTCACGGCCGTCAGCGAGCTGGCGCGCAACACGGTCGTCCACGGCGGCGGCGGGGCGATGACCGCCGGGATCGCGACCGACGGCACCCGGACCGGCGTGTGGGCGGAGTTCTCCGACGAGGGCCCCGGCATCGCCGACCTGCAGCAGGCGCTCTCCGAGGGCTTCACGACCGGCCAGGGCCTCGGCCTCGGCTTCGGCGGCGCCAAGCGCCTGGTCCACGAGTTCGACGTCCGCACCGCGCCCGGCGAGGGGACGACCGTCCGCGTGACCACATGGCGCTGACGATCCCCCAGCGCCTGCGCGTCGAGGACCCGAGCGGCGTCGCCCCCGCACGCCGCGCCGCGGAGAAGATCGCCACCGACCTCGGCTTCGACGAGCAGCTGCGCGGCGAGGCCGCGATCGTCGTCACCGAGTTGGCCACCAACCTGGTCCGCCACGCCGGCGGCGGCGAGATCGTCCTGCGCGCGGCCCCGGACGGCAGCGCCGCGCTCGACGCGATCGCCCTCGACCACGGTCCTGGGATCGCGAACCTCGCGCGTGCGCGCGGGGACGGGTTCTCGACCGCGGGCGGCGCCGGGACCGGCCTGGGCGCGATCGGCCGGCTGTCCGGGACGCTCGACCTCCAGGCCGCCGCCGAGCAGGGCACGGTGGTCGTCGCGCGCGTCGGCGAGGCGGTGGCGGCGGACGAGCCCGCGGTCGACGGCCTGGCGCTGGCGATGGCCGGCGAGACGGCCTGCGGCGACGCGTGGACGCAGGTGCGCGAGGGCGACCTCGTGACGATCCTGCTCGCCGACGGCCTCGGCCACGGCCCCGACGCCGCGCAGGCCGCCCACGCCGCGGTCCGCGAGGTCCGGACCGGGCTGACCGCCGAGGCGCTGGTCCAGCGCATGCACGCCGCGCTGCAGCCCACGCGCGGCGCCGCAGCCGCGGTCGCGCGGCTGAACCTGCGGACCGGCGCGCTGGACTTCGCGGGCATCGGGAACATCGCGGCGACGATCGTCGACGGCGCGACGACCAGGTCGCTGGCCTCGATGCCCGGGACGCTCGGCCACCGCGTCGCGCGCTTCCGCTCGTTCCCGCAGGAGGTCCCGCCGGGCGCGCTGCTTGTCCTGCACTCCGACGGCTGCCGGTCGGGCTGGGACCTGTCGCGCTACCCGGGCGCGCAGCGCCGTGACCCGCTGGTCGTCGCCGCGCTGCTGATCCGCGACTTCGAGCGCGGCCGCGACGACGTCAGCGTGGTGGTCGCGCGCACGGCGCGGGCGAACGCGTGAGCGGCGAGGAGATCACCCGCGTCGAGCTGCGCCACGACGAGGCCGTCGTGACCGCGCGCCAGAGCGCGCGCGACGTCGCCGACCTGCTCGGCTTCGACCGCATGGAGCAGACGCGGATCGCCACCGCGGTCTCCGAGCTGGCGCGCAACGCGCACCGCTACGCGACCGGTGGGCGTGTGCGACTGCTCCGCCATCCGGAGCGACTGGAGATCGAGGTCGCCGATCAGGGCGACGGGATCCCGCACCTCGACGAGGTGCTCGACGGCCGCTACGTGTCGAGGACCGGGATGGGCCGCGGGCTCGTCGGCGTCCGGTTGCTGATGGACGACTTCGCGATCGAGACGACGCCCGGCCGCGGCACGCGCGTGACGGTGTCCAAGCGGCTGCCGGCCGGGCGCGCCGCGCCGCCGGTCCGCGAGCTGCGCGACGCGCTGACCCGGCGCGGGGCGCACAACCCCTACGACGAGGTCACGCGCCAGAACGAGGAGCTGCTGCAGGCGCTCGGCGAGGTCCGGGCGCGCCAGCAGGAGCTGGTCGCGCTCAACCGCGAGCTGGAGGACACCAACCGCGGCGTCGTCGCGCTCTACGCCGAGCTCGACGACCGCGCCGAGCGGCTGCGCGACGCCGACGACCGCAAGTCGCGCTTCCTGGCCGACATGAGCCACGAGCTGCGCACGCCGCTGAACTCGATCGTCGCGCTGACCGAACTGCTGCTCAGCGGCGAGCCGGCGCTGGTCGGCGAGCAGGTCACGCAGGTCGGGTTCGTCCGGCAGATGGCCGACGAGCAGCTGCGCGTCGTCGGCGACCTGCTCGACATCGCCAAGATCGAGGCCGGTCACCTCGAGCTGGAGCTGGCCGACGTCTCGGCCGCCGAGCTCTTCACCATGTTGCGCGGCCAACTGCGGCCGCTGGCGCTCGACGGCAGCGTCGACCTGCGCTTCGACGCCGGCCCGGACCTGCCGGTGCTGCACACCGACGAGGGCAAGCTGACGCAGGTCCTGCGCAACCTGGTGTCCAACGCGCTGAAGTTCACGCCCGGCGGGCAGGTCGTCGTCTCGGCGGTCGCCGAGGGGCGCGTCGTCGTCTTCCGCGTCGTCGACACCGGCATCGGGATCGCCGCGACCGACCTCGCGCGCGTCTTCGACGAGTTCGTCCAGATCCCCGGCGAGCTGCAGCGGCGGCGCAAGGGCACCGGCCTCGGGCTGCCGCTGGCGCGCAAGCTCGTCGGCGTCCTGGGCGGCACGATCGACGTCACCAGCGAGGTCGGCGCGGGCACGACGTTCACCGTCCGGATGCCGTCGACCGCCGACCCCGAGGCGCCGCCGATCCCGGACGTCGGCGGCTCGGTCCTGGTCGTCGACGACGACGAGACCGCGCGCTACGTGGTCGAGGCGCACCTGCGCGACAGCGCCTGGCGCGTGACGATGGTCGGCGACGGCGAGGCCGCGCTGGCCGCCGTCGCGCTGGCCCGGCCCGCGGCGATCGTGCTCGACCTGTCGATGCCGGGCCTCGACGGGCTGGAGGTCCTGCGGCGGCTGCGCGAGGACGCCGGCCTGGACGCGAGCGCGCTGCCGGTCGTGATCCACACCTCGCGGCTGCTGGACGAGCGCGCGCGGGCCCGGATCGCGGAGCTGGGCGCCGCGACGATCGACAAGTCGACGACGTCGCGCGCGGAGTTGTTGGAGGTCTTGAACCGAGTCACCGGAGGTGCCGATGGCCAGTGAGCCCGTCATCCTGCTCGCCGACGACGACGACGTCGGCCGGTACGTGATCGCGACGATGCTGCGGCGCGCGGGCTTCGCCGTGCGCGAGGCGGCCGACGGCGACCAGGCGGTCGCCGAGGCGCTGCAGGCGCCGCCCGACCTCGCCGTGCTCGACGTCAAGATGCCCGGCCTCAACGGCTTCGAGGCGTGCCGGAGGCTGAAGTCCAGCGAGCCGACGCGGCACATCCCGGTGCTGCTGCTGTCCGCCACGTTCCTGGAGACCGAGGCGCAGGTCGAGGGCCTGGAGACCGGCGCCGACGCCTACCTCACGCAGCCGGTCGAGGCGCCGGTGCTCGCGGCGACGATCCGGTCGCTGCTGCGCGCCCGCTCGGCCGAGGCCGAGGTCCGGCTGGCCGCGCGCGAGTGGCGCACGACGTTCGACGCGATCACCGACGCGGTCGCGGTCCTGAACGCCGACGGCGCGATCGAGCGCGCCAACCGCACGTTCCGGGCGCTGTTCGGCGAGGCGATCGACGGGACGCGGATCGACGCGCTGGCCGATCCGGCGGCGGGCGACGAGGTGACGCTCGGCGACCGCGTGTTCCGGGTCCGGGTCGACCCCGTCGCCCCCGATCCCTCCGACCCCGCGAGCATCGCGCGCACGGTCGTGACGCTCAGCGACGTGACGGCGAGCAAGCTGGCGCTGGCGACCGAGCGGACGATCTCGCGCGCGCTGCAGCAGAGCCTGCTGCCCGAGCGGCTGCCGCGACGGCCGGAGCTGGAGCTGCACGCGTGGCACGTCGCCGCCGAGCGCGAGCTGATCGTCGGCGGCGACTGGTACGACGTCGTCGAGACCGAGGGCAGCGTGTGGCTGGTGATCGCCGACATCGCCGGGCACGGGGTGGCCGCCGCCGCGCAGGCCGGCCAGCTGCGCCACAGCCTGCGCGTGTACGCCAACGAGGGCTTCACGCCGCTGGAGACCGTGCACCGCCTCAACGAGCTGGTGACCGCCGCCGAGCTGACCGAGATGGCGACGATGTGCGTGGTGGCGATCGACCACGACGCGGAGAGGGTCCGGGTCGTCCGGGCCGGGCACCCGCCGCCGCTGCTGCTGCCGGGCGACGGCGCGCCGCGGCTGGCCGACGGGCCGACCGGCGTCGTGCTCGGTGTGGTGGGCGCGAGGTGCAGTGAGTACGAGGTGCCGTTCAGGAGCGGTGATCGTTTGGTGTTGTACACCGACGGCCTGATCGAGCGGCCCGGGGAGATCATCGACGACTCGCTGGCGCGGATGGTGACGGCGGCGGCCGAGGCCGGCGGCGAGGAGCTTGAGGAGCTGCGCGGCCGCCTCGTCCGCAGCCTCGTCGACACCTCCTCGCTGCGCGACGACGTGGCGCTGCTGATGGCCCGGCGCCGCTGAGGTTGAACTAGAATCCGCGCGGTCATGGATGCAGGAAGCTTCGAGATCACCGTCGAGCGTGAGGACGACGTCGCGCGCCTGCGCCTTACGGGCGAGCTGGACCTCGCGCGCGTGGCGCAGCTGCGCGAGGCCGTCCAGGAGGCATGGGCCGGCGGCGGCCGCCTCGAGATCGACCTGCGCGACCTGAGCTTCATCGACTCCTCCGGGCTGCGGGCGCTGATCGACGTCCACAACAACGCCGAGTCGTCGGGCTCGTCCTACGTGTTGATCCCGGGCCGGCCCGAGGTGCATCGGACGTTCGAGCTGACCGGGCTGACCACGGTGTTCCGGTTCGCCGAGGCGACGGCCTGATGGGCCGCCTGCGCACCGCCGCGCAGCTCACGCTGGGCAGCTTCCTGCTGGTCGCGGGCACCGGGCACCTGACGTTCGCGCGCCAGGAGTTCCAGGCGCAGGTCCCGAACTGGGTGCCGCTGGACAAGGACACGACGGTCCTGCTCTCGGGCGTCGTCGAGCTGAGCTTCGCGACCGCGCTGCTCACCACGTGGAAGCAGCCCCGCCGCGCCGCCGTCGGCGCCGCGACCGCCGCGCTCTTCATCGCCGTCTTCCCCGGCAACCTCGCCCAGCTGACCAACCACCGCGACGCCTTCGGCCTCGACACCGACACCAAGCGCGCCGTCCGCCTGCTCTTCCAGCCGGCCCTGATCGCCTGGGCGCTCTACGCGACCGACGCCCGCCGCACGCTGCGCCGCGAGTCCTGAACCACCGGGCGTGTAGGAGACGCCGCGCCCGTTCAGGAATCCGTCAGGTGCCGCGGCGCACCATGGAGCGTGCATGGACCTCTCGCTCGTCAAGGACCTCAACCACCTCTTCCTCCACGTGGACGGCCTGGAGGACATGTTGGTGTTGTACGCCAACCTGTCCGAGGCGCTGTTCCTCGGCGCGCTGCTGGTCGCCTTCGCGCTGTTCGGCGCGGCGCGGCGCGCGGTCGTCTCGGCGGGGCTGAGCGCCGGGGTGGCGCTCGCGCTCGCCGGGATCGTCGCGCGCGTCGTCGACCGGCCGCGGCCGTTCGTCGCCGACCCGCACGGCGTGCACCTCTTCGCCGCCCACGCGGCCGATCCCGGCTTCCCGAGCGATCACGCGACCGCCGCCTTCGCGATCGCCACCGCGCTGCTGCTCCACGACCGCCGCGCGGGCATCGTCGCCCTCGTCGCCGCGACGGTCCTGGCGGTCACCCGCGTGGCGATGGGCATCCACTACCCGACCGACGTGCTCGCCGGCGCGGCGCTCGGCGCGGCGACCGCGCTGGCCGTCAACGCCCCACGCGCCCGCGCGCTCACCGATCGCCTCGCCGACCGCGCCGGCGACCTCCCGCTGCTGCGCCGCCGCGTCGCCTAGCCCTCGGAGGGCTGCGGGCGCAGGACCGGACGGGTCGCCCGGCCCTGGATGTCGTTCCTGGCGATCGCGGTGTAGGCGACCAGGGCGATGAACACGATCAGCGCCAGGCCCGTCACCGTGCCGTCGCCGAGGCCGAGGCCGGTCTGGCTGACCGGCTTGCCGAACCAGTCGGCGAACGAGGCGCCCAGCGGCCGGGTCACGACGTAGGAGGCCCAGAACCCGACGACCGGGTTCAACCCCAACTTCCACCACGCCAGCGCCGGCACCAGGATGATCCCGCCGAACAGCAGCGCGGAGTCGAAGAACCCCAGGTTGAGCGGCATCGCCGTCAGGTCGCCCGCCGCGGTGCCGAGCGCGAACGTCGCCAGGACCGCGCCCCAGTAGAACTTCTCGCGCCTCGGCGTGTCGATGCAGTGGATGTCGACCGTGCCCTCCGAGCGGTGCCAGAAGAAGAAGATCGCGCCGACGACCGCGGCGTAGAAGGCGGTGGTGACGCTGTAGGGCAGCGACGCGCCGTCGTGGATGCCGTCGGCGGCCATCGTCCCGAACACGGCGACCATCAGCACGGCGAACCAGTAGACCGGCGCCCGGTACCTGGTCTGGCGCAGCTGCAGCCGCAGCGCGAACCACAGGCCGAAGACGCCGATCGCGCCCGCCAGCGGCACCGACTGCTGGCCGAGGAAGTCCGAGGCGGACTCGCCCATGCCGGTCGTCAGGATCTTGATGACCCAGAACAGCGCCGTGATCTCGGGCACCTTCGGGGCGAACTTCGAGGGGAGCTTCGTGGGGGAAGAGGTGGGTCGGCTCATCGTCGCGGCAACGTAGTCCGCGCTACCTGACGGCTTCCTGAACGGCGAGCAGTCAGGACGTTGCAAGGTTCGATCGCCACCGTTGGGCGCCATGACCCGCAAGATGCTCAACAAGGTCCCAGAGGTCACGCTCTTCTTCTGGGTGATCAAGATCATGTGCACGACCGTCGGCGAGACGGCGGCCGACTACCTCAACGACAACCTCGGCTTCGGGCTGACCAACACGACCTACGTGACCGGTGGTCTGCTCGCCGTGCTGCTGATCGTCCAGTTCCAGCTGCGCCGCTACGTGCCGGTGGCCTACTGGGCGGTCGTCGTCGTCATCTCCGTGTTCGGCACGCTCATCACCGACAACCTGACCGACGGCCACAACGTCGCGCTGACCACGACGACGCCGATCTTCGCCGTCATCCTCGCCGTGGTCTTCGGGGTCTGGTACGCGGTCGAGCGCACGCTGTCGATCCACACGATCGTCACCACCCGCCGCGAGGCGTTCTACTGGCTGGCGATCCTGTTCACCTTCGCGCTCGGCACGGCCGCCGGCGACCTCCTGGCCGAGAAGGCCGACCTCGGCTACGCCGTCTCGATCGCGATCTTCGGCGGCGCGATCGCGGCCGTCACCTTCGCGCACTACGTGTTCAAGATGAACGCCATCCTGTCGTTCTGGCTGGCCTACATCCTGACCCGCCCGCTGGGCGCCTCGATCGGCGACGAGATGTCGCAGAAGAGCCACAAGTACGGCGGCCTCGGCCTCGGCACGACCGGCACGTCCTACATCTTCCTCGGCTGCATCCTGGCGCTCGTCGCCTACCTGACGATCACGAGGAAGGACCAGTCGGCGAGCCTGACCGCAACCTGAACGTCACGCATCGGCGCGCGCGTTCAGGAACGTGTCAGGTGCCGCAGGGCATGGTGGGTCCTGATGAGCGACGCGCCGCCGCTGCGGGCCGGGATCTGCGAGCACGACGATGCGTTGCGCGATGCGCTGCGGCGTGCGCTGACGCAGGGTGGGTTCGAGACGACCGCGGTCGCGACCGGGCCCGATGCCGAGCTGGCGTTCGGCGCCGCGCCGCCGGACGTCCTGATCGTCGACATCGACCTGCCGGGCGCCGACGGCCGCGACGTCTGCCGCCGGCTGCGCGACCGCGGCGTCGCGACGCCGGTGCTGTTCACCTCCAGGGACCCGGACGTCGCCTCCCGCCGCGCGGCCACTGCGGCGGGCGGCGACGACTACCTCGTCAAGCCGTTCATGCTGGCCGAGCTGCTCGTGCGCGTCGGCGGACTGATCGGGCCCGCGCCGGTCTCGGCCCACGCGCGGCTCGACACCGCGACGATGTCGGTGACCGCCGCGGCCGGCCGCGTCGACCTCACCCCCACCGAGTTCCGCCTGCTCGCCCTGCTCGCCGGCCACCGCGGCGAGCTGATCGAGCGCGCGCAGCTCGTCGCCGCGGGCTGGCCCGACGGCGCGACCGTCAGCGACAACACGCTCGACGCCTACGTGGCGCGCATCCGCCGCAAGCTCCGCGCGGCCGGCGCGCCCGAGGCGCTGCGCACCCGCCGCGGCGTCGGCTACGAGCTGCGCTGAGCCGCCGCGTTTCCGGCTGCGGGCACGCGGCGACGGTGGTGTGCGCCTCCTCGCGGCGGGTGCCGACGCGCCGTACGGTCGACCGGTGAGCGTGCCACCCACCGACGAGCCGGAGGCGGTCGCCGAGCCGGTCCGGGCAACGATGAGCGTCAGGGGCGCGACGTTCCTGGGCATCGGCTCGATGGTCGGCGCCGGCATCTTCGCGCTGCTGGGCGAGGCCGGCGCGGTCGCGGGCGCGGCGGTGTGGATCTCGTTCCTGCTGGCCGGGATCGTCGCGGGCCTGCTCGGCTACACGGTCGTCAAGCTCGGCGTGCGCTACCCGTCCTCGGGCGGCCTGATCGCCTACCTCGTCGCGGGCTTCGGCAAGGGCCGCCTGGTCGGGATCGCCTCGTGGCTCGGCTACGTCTCGGCGATCGTCATCGTCGGCGCGATGGTCGCCGTCTCGTTCGGCAGCTACGCGACGTCGCTGTTCGTCGGCAGGGACGCGGCGGCGGGATGGGACAACGTGTTCACGTCGTTCGTCGTCCTGCTCACGCTCGGGATCAACATGATGGGGTCGCGGCTCGTCGACCGCGCGCAGTCGGCGATCGTCCTGATCGAGCTCGCGGTCTTCACGGTGTTCATCGTCGTGACGGTCGGCGACGCCGACTGGAGCCTGCTCGCGTTCAGCGGCTACCCGTCGGTCTCGGACATCGTCGCGAGCGTCGCGTTGACGTTCTTCGCGTTCCTGGGCTTCAGCGTCATCAGCTTCTCGGTCGGCGACCTGCGCGACCCCGCGCACGGCCTCCCGCGCGCGATGTCCGGCGCGATCGGCATCACCGCCGCGCTCTACGTCCTGATCGCGCTCGGCGTGTTCGGGACGCTCTCGGTGACCGACGTCACGCGCTACGGGGAGACCGCGATCGCCGAGGCCGCGCGCCCCGCGCTGGGCGAGACCGGCTTCGTGATGATGGCGCTCGCCGCGGTCCTGGCGACCGCGTCGTCGCTGAACGCCACGCTCTACGCCTCCGGCGGCCTGACGCGCTCGCTCGCGCAGTCCGGCCAGTTCCCCGCGTTCTTCGGGCGCCGCGGGATCGGCAGCGCGCACGTCGGGCTGCTGCTCACCGCCGGGACCGTGCTGGTGATCGCCAACCTCGTCGACCTCTCGGCCATCGCCTCGGTCGGCAGCGCGATCGCGCTCGTCGTGTTCGTCCTCGTCGGGATCGCGGGCTGGCGGCGCCGGTCCGAGACGGGCGCGAGCACGGTCCTGACGGCCGCGGCGATCGCGGTCGCCGTGATCGTGCTCGGCTTCTTCGCGGTCGACACGTGGCAGAACGACCGCGCGACGTTCGGGGCGATCCTGGCGATCGGCCTGCTCGCCGTCCTGCTCGACTTCCTGACCACTCGTCACCACACACCCGATGCCGCGAACCCGGAAGATGATGAACATGCCACGGCACCGAACCTCAGCAGCGGCCCTCGCCGGGATCGCGCTCGCGCTCGGCCTGAGCGCCTGCGGCGATGACGACGACACGACCACGACCGTCGCGCAGACCACGACGGCGACGTCGACGTCCACCACCAGCGACGAGGGCATCGACGCCCGCAGGGTCGCCGCCGCCGGCGCCGGCCTGCTGCTCGTCCGCAGGCAGCTGAACCGCCGCGACGAGACGGTCGCCGAGCTCGAGGCCCAGGCCGAGCAGGCCGAGGCCGACGCCGCGAAGGCCCAGGCCGACGCCAGGGCCGCGCACGCCGCGGCCGAGACCGCGCAGGAGCAGGCGGCCGCCGCGCAGAGGACGGCCGCGGAAGCGGGCTCGGACGCCGAGGCCGACGCCAAGGTCGCCGCCGCCGAGGCCGACGCGAAGGCCGCGGAGGCCAAGGCCGCCGAGGCCGACGCGCAGGCGCGCGAGTCCGCCTCCAGGGCCGAGGCCGCGGCCGCCTGCGGCAGGGCGATCCTCGAGGTCGTCGCCGAGATCCCGAAGGCGCCCAGCCTCGACGAGGGCCTGGCCACGGCCGTCGACGAGATCAGGGCGCTCGCCCCCAGGTGCAGGGCGTCGATCGCGGGATCCTGACCGCGTCACCCGGCCGCGGTCGCGGCGACCGAGCGACGCAGGAGCAGCTTGCGGATCTCCGACGCCACGCCGATCACCAGGCCGCCGGCGATGCAGATCAGCCACTGGTTGCCGCTCAGCTCGACGGTGTCCAGGACCCGCTGCAGGAACCCGGTCTCGGTCATCAGGATGATCGACACCGCCGACATCAGCGACGTCACGACGAACTGGCGGTCGGCGAACGTCTCCAGGCTCAGCATCGAGCGCAGCTCGTCGCGGGCGGTGAACGAGAACACCAGGTTGCTGATCGCGAACGTCGTCAGCGCCATCGTGCGCGCCAGGCCGAGCCCGTGGTCGTGCTCGGCACCGGCCGCGACGGCCAGCGTCGAGGCGCCCATGACCAACCCGGCGATGATGAACCAGCGCGTGCTCCTGGTGTCGAGGATCGGCGCCTCCGGCCTGCGCGGCGAGCGCTCCATCAGCCCCTCGGACGGCTTGCCGTAGCCGAGCCCGACCGATTGGAAGACCTGCGTGGTGAAGTTCACCCACAGCGTCTGCAGCGGCAGGAACGGCACGCCCGCCACGATGTTGAGGATGCTGGATCCCAGGAACGTCACGATCATCCCGGCCAGCACGCCCATCTGGAAGCGGATGTACTTGACCAGGTTGTCGTACAACCCGCGGCCCATCTCGACGGCCTTGACGATCGTCGCGAAGTTGTCGTCGGTGAGGATCATCGCCGCGGCCTCCTTGGAGACCTCGGTGCCGGTGATGCCCATCGCGATGCCGATGTCGGCCTGCTTGAGCGCCGGCGCGTCGTTGACGCCGTCGCCGGTCATCGCAACGACGTGCCCGCGCCGCTTCAGGATGTCCACGAGCCGGACCTTCTGCTCCGGCGTCACGCGCGCGATCACGCCGATCTCGTCGATCTCGCGGTCGGCCTGCTCGTCGTCCATCTCGGCGAACTGCGCGCCGGAGATCGCGCGGCCCGGGATCCCGAGCTCCCTGGCGATCGCCCCTGCGGTGATCGCGTGGTCGCCGGTGATCATCCGGACCTGCACGCCCGCCTCGCGCGCCGTCGCGATCGCCGCCTTGGCGGCCGGCCGCGGCGGGTCGACGATGCCGACCAAGGACAACATCGTGAGGTCGTCCATCAAGGCCAACAGGTCGGTCGCCGGGTCGAACGTCGCCGGGTCGAAGTCGCGCCGAGCGGTCGCCATCACGCGCAGGCCCTGCGCGGCCAGGCGCTCGTTCTCGCTCAGGTAACGCTCGCGGAACGCGTCGTCGACCGGCGCGGCGACCAGCGACGGATCCAGGTGCGACCCGGACCGCGCCAGCAGCTGGTCCGGCGCGCCCTTGACGAAGCAGCGCACCACGTCGCGCCCGTGCTCGTCGGGCATCCCGTGGAACGTCGCCATCAACTTGTAGGCCGTGTCGAACGGCAGCTCCGCGACGCGCGGGTAGCGCTCGCGCGTCGCCGTGACGTCGAGCCCGCCCTTGGCGGCCAGGACCACGAGCGCGCCCTCGGTCGGGTCGCCGATCATCTCGCCGCCGGCCGTCACGACCGCGTCGCAGGCGAGCGCGCACGGGAGCATGAACTGCTCCAGCGGCACGTCGGGATCGCCGTAGGCATGTTGGACATGTCCCTCGGTCGAGTAGCCGCTGCCGGAGATCGTGTAGCGCCGCCCCGGGATCACCAGCTCGGTCGCCGTCATCTGGTTGAGCGTCAGCGTCCCGGTCTTGTCGGAGCAGATCGCCGACGTCGCGCCGAGCGTCTCGGTCGAGCGCAGCCGCTTGACGATCGCGCTCGCGTCGGCCAGCAGCCGCGTGCCGCGCGACAGGATGGTCGTCACGACCGCGGGCAGCCCCGTCGGGATCGCCGCGATCGCGAACGCCACCGCGACCGTGAACACGTCCCTGAACGACTGGCCGCGGGCCATGTTGATGGCCACGCTCGCCACCAGCGCCAGGCCGGCGATCGTCACGAGCTGCTTGGTCAGGCGCTCCAGCTGGACGGTCAGCGGCGACTTGGAGTCGTCCTGCTGCTGGAGCATCCCGGAGATGTGGCCGACCTCGGTCTCCATCCCCGTCGCGGTCACGACGAACTCGCCGGTGCCGCGCGTCACGTTGGTGTTCATGTACACCATGTCGGTCCGGTCGCCCAGCGGCGCCTCGGGCTCGGCGACGGCGTTGACGCCCTTGGAGACCGGCAGGCTCTCGCCGGTCAGCGCCGCCTCGGCGACCTCCAGCGTCGCGGTCGCCAGCAGCCGCCCGTCGGCCGACACGACGTCGCCGGCCTCGACCGCGACGACGTCGCCCGGGACGAGCTGCTCGGACGGCACCTGCGCCAGCGCGCCGTCGCGCCGCACGCGCGCCTTGACGATCATCATCTTGGCCAGCGCCGCCACCGCGGCCGCCGCCTTGCCCTCCTGGTTGAGCCCCAGGACGGCGTTGAGCACCGTCAGCAGCAGGATCACGATGCCGGTGCCCGCCTGCCTGACCGGCCAGATCGACACGATGCCGGCGCCCAAGAGCACCAACTGCATCGGGTCCTGGTACTGGCGCACGAACGCGTGCCAGCGCGGCTCGGACCTGGCCTCCGCGAATCTGTTGGGGCCGTACTGCGCCAGCCGCGCCTCGGCCTCGGCCGACGTCAGGCCCTGCGCGGGCTCGACGTGCAGCTCCTCGGCGACGCCCTCGCCGCTGAGCATGTGCCAGGTCGGGTGCGCCTCGGGGGGTGCGGGTGCCGGGATGGTCGCCATGACGTTCTCGATGTCCTTCGGTCAACGTGTGCCCGCCGCGGTGGCGGCGAGCGCGATCCGCGTGCCCGCCTCCCCGCGCACGAGCGCCGCGGTGTCCTCGATCGACCCGATCGCCGCGCGGCGGCCGGTGCGCTCCACGAACGCACACGCCGCGCGGACCTTCGGGCCCATCGAGCCTTCGGCGAACTCGTCGCCGCTCAGCTGCTCCGGCGTCGCCGTGGCGATCGCCTCCTGCTCCGGCGTGTCCCAGCCGCGGTAGACGGCGTCCACGTCGGTGACCAGCGCCAGGACGTCGGCGCCCAGCGCCTCGGCCAGCAGCGCGCTCGCCAGGTCCTTGTCGATGACCGCCTCGACCCCGACAAGTCGCTTGCCCGGGACGGCGTCTTCATCGACATGCATCACCGGGATCCCGCCGCCGCCCGCGCAGATCACGACGCAGCCGGCCTCCAGCAGCAGCTTGACGGGCTCGACGCCGTAGATCCTCTGCGGCAGCGGCGAGGGCACGACGCGGCGCATCGACGACCCGTCGCGCGCGAACGCCCAGCCCTTCTCCTCGGCCAGCCTCGCGGCCTCGCCGTCGGAGTACTGCGGCCCGATCGGCTTCGTCGGCCGCCTGAACGCCGGGTCGTCGGGGTCGACCTCGATCTGCGTGAGCATCGCGACCAGCTGGCGCTCGGCGGGCAGCTCGTTGCCGAGCTCCTGCTCGAGGATGTAGCCGATCATCCCCTCGGTCTGGGCGCCGAGGACGTCCAGCGGGTAGGTGTCGACCGCCGTGTACGCCGCGCCCTGCAGGGCGAGCAGCCCGACCTGAGGGCCGTTGCCGTGCGAGACCACCAACTCGGTCGACGCCGCCACCGGCGCCAGCGCGCGGCACGCCGCCCGCGCGTTCTCGCGCTGGTTGTCGGCCGTGAGCGGCTGCCCGCGGCGCAGCAGCGCGTTCCCGCCGAGGGCGACGACCGCGCGCATCGCTCAGGCCCCCAGCGTGGCGACCATGACCGCCTTGATCGTGTGCATGCGGTTCTCGGCCTCGTCGAAGACGACCGACGCCGGGGACTCGAAGACGTCGTCGGTGACCTCCAGCGCCTCCATGCCGTGGTCGTCGAAGATCTGCCTGCCGACCGCGGTCTCGGTGTTGTGGAAGGCCGGGAGGCAGTGCATGAACTTGACGTCGGGGTTGCCGGTCAGGGCCATCACCTTGCTGTTGACCTGGTAGTTCTTCAACAACGCGATGCGCTCGGCCCAGACCTCCCTGGGCTCCCCCATCGACACCCACACGTCGGTGAGCAGGACGTCGCAGCCCTTGACGGCCTCGGCGACGTCCTCGGTCACCAGCACGTGCCCGCCGCTCTCGGCCGCGAACGTGCGCGCGAGGTCGAGGATCTCCGGCGCCGGCCAGAGGCTCCTGGGCGAGGCGATCCGGACGTCCATGCCGAGCTTGGCGCCGCCGGTCAGGTACGAGTCGGCCATGTTGAAGCGCGCGTCGCCGAGGTAGCAGAACGACACCTGCTGCAGCGGCTTGTCGACGTGCTCGCGCATCGTCAGGAAGTCCGCGAGGATCTGCGTCGGGTGCCACTCGTCGGTCAGCCCGTTGTAGACCGGGACGCCCGCCCACTGCGCCAGCTCGTCGGCCGCGGTCTCGGCGAAGCCGCGGTACTCGATCGCGTCGTACATCCGCCCGAGCACGCGCGCGGTGTCCTTGACGGTCTCCTTGTGGCCCATGTGCGAGCCGCCGGGACCGAGGTAGGTGACGTGCGCGCCCTGGTCGTAGGCGGCGACCTCGAACGCGCAGCGCGTCCGGGTCGAGTCCTTCTCGAAGATCAGCGCGATCTCCTTGCCCACCAGCCGCTGCTCCTCGCGGCCGTCGCGCTTGGCGGCCTTCAGCTCGGCGGCGAGGTCGAGCAGGTAGGTGATCTCGGCGGCCGAGTAGTCGTTGAGGGTGAGGAGGTGGCGGCCGTGGAGGTCGACGACGGTGCTCATGTCATGGTCCTTGGGTTGGTCTTAGTTGTCCCGGACGACCGGGCAGGTCATGCAGTGCCCGCCGCCGCGCCCGCGTCCCAGCTCCTGCCCCGCGATCGCGTGGACCTCCACGCCGGCGCGGCTGAGCTTGAAGTTGGTGGCCTCGTTGCGCTCGTAGGCGACGATCACGCCCGGCGCCAGCGCGACGACGTTGTTGCCGTCGTCCCACTGGTTGCGCTCGGCCTCGAACTCGTCGCCGCCGGTCGCCACGACCGTCAGCGCCTCGACGCCGAGCTCGTCGCGGACCTCGTCCAGGAACGAGCGCTCGCTGATCTCGGCGCGCACGCCGCCGTCGCCGTCGGGGAAGTAGCGGATCGGCTTGATCTGCGAGACGACCGGCTCGAACACCGTGACCACGTTGCGATCGCAGAAGGTGAACACCGTGTCGAGGTGCATCGCCGCGCGGTCCTTGGGCATCAGCGCGCCGATGACCAGGCGCGCCGCGCCCTCCCTGAACAGCTCCTTGGCGAGGATCGAGACCGCGCGCGCGTTGGAGCGCTCGCCCTGGCCGATCAGCACGACGCCCTCGCCGGCCGGCATCACGTCGCCGCCCTCGACGGTCGCGCCGCCCCAGTCGTGGTCGACGCCGCCGAACCAGATCCTGGTGCCCTTGAAGCGCGGGTGGAAGCGGTAGACGGCCTCGAGGTTCAGCGTCTCCTTCTGGCGCGCGGGCCAGTACATGGAGGAGATCGAGACCCCGCCGTAGATCCACGCGCTGGTGTCACGCATGAACAACGTGTTGGGCAGCGGCGCGATCACGAAGTCGGTCGGCGCCAGCGCGCGCCCGACGGTCGTCGCCAGCTCGCCCGGCAGCTCCTGCACGGTCACGCCGCCGGTCAGCCGCGTCGCCAGCTCGTCGGCGGGCATCGCCGTCATCCACGCGCTGATCTCGTCGGCGAACATCGTCGTGACGTCCTCCGGGCGCAGCCGCCGCGACAGGACCCACTCGCGCGCCTCGGGGTCGGCGAGCGTCTCGGTCAACATGTCGTGGAACAGCAGCACCTCGACGCCGCGCTCGCGCATCAGGTCGACGAACGCGTCGTGCTCCTGGCGCGCGCGCCGGACCCAGATCACGTCGTCGAACAGCAGCTCGTGGCAGTTGGACGGCGAGAGCCGCTCGTGGGCGAGGTCCGGGCGGTGCACCATGACGGTGTGCAGCGTCCCGACCTCGGAGTGGACGCCGAGGGCGTTGGTGGTGAGGACCTTGTCGGCGGTCATCGGGGTTCCTTTCCGGGTTCAGCTCGTCGCCGCCGCGACGCCGAGGAAGGCGCACACGACGACGAAGACGAGGAGCAGGTAGGGCCAGACGAACTTGAGGTACTTGTCGTAGCCGACCTTGGACAGCGTCAGGCCGCCCATGATCACGGCCGACGTCGGGGTCACGAGGTTCACGAGCCCGGACGCCGACTGGTAGGCGGTGACCGCGAGCTCGCGCGGCACGCCCGCGAAGCCGGCCAGCGGCGCGAGGATCGGCATCACCAGCGCCGCGTGGCCCGAGGACGACGGCACCAGGAAGGCGATCGGCAGGTTGACGATGAAGGCGAGGACCGCGAAGCCGCTGGAGGAGGTGCCGGACACCGCCTTCTCCATCGAGTGCAGGATCGTGTCCGTCATGTAGGAGTTCTTCATGACGACCGTGATCCCGCGCGCGAAGACGACGATCAGCGCGGCCGACAGGAAGTCGCCCGCGCCGGCGACGATCGTGTTGACCGTCTCCTCCTCGCCGAGCTTGGCGATCATCCCGACGACGACCGACATCACCAGGAACAGCGCGGCGGCCTCGGGGAAGTAGAAGTTCCCGAACGTCGGCAGCGGGAAGTCCGTGTTCCAGCCCTCCTGCCAGAGGTCGTCCCACGGGATGAACCCGTAGATCATGATGATGAACGCCAGCGCGAAGATGGCGAGCACGACCTTCTGGCGCCCGCCGAGCCGCGGCACCTCGGCGACGTCCTCGTCCTCCGACGGCTCCCTGCGCACCCTCCGCGCGTGCAGGATCACGTAGCCGATCGCGCAGGCGACCAGAACGATCCACATCGCGATGCGCAGGCCGATGCCGTCGCCGAGGCTGACGCCCGCGGCGTCGGAGGCGACGCCGGTCGCGAACGGGTTGACGGTCGAGCAGATGACGCCGGTCCCGGCGCCGAGGAAGATGATCGCCGCGCCGGTCATGCGGTCATAGCCGAGCGCGAGCGCCAGCGGCACGAGCAGGGCGAAGAACCCGAGCGACTCCTCCCACATGCCGTAGGAGGTCCCGCCGAGCGCGAACACCAGCATCAGGATCGCGATCAGCACCGAGCCGCTGTGGCGGAAGCGCAGCGCCAGGCGGCCGATGCCGGTCTGGATCGCCTCGGTCTTCATCGTCACCGTGATGAAGGCGCCGACGGCGAGCACGAACAGGAAGATCGGGGCCGACCCGTACAGGAACCCGGACTCGTCGGCGCCGACCAGGCCCCTGCTGTTCTCGACGCCGTAGAGGCCGTGCGGCGGCGCGTCCCAGAGCTGCTTGAAGCGGAACGTGAACGACGTGTTGACGCACTGCACGCCGGGCTCGACGTCGCTGCAGGACCTAAGCCGGTGGTAGGTGCCCGGCTTCGGGCCGCCGGCCTTGTCGAGCTGGTAGGCGCCGGCGGGGACGAAGAACGTCGCGACCCAGACGAGCAGCAGGACCGCGGCGAGGACCGTGAACGCGGTCGGGAACCTGAACGGCTTGCGCTCCTCCGGCGGCGGGACCGTCGCGACCGGCGGCTCGTGGACGTCCGTCGACATCAGGGCTTCACCGTCGTCGGCAGGGGGTTGACGGGCAAGGGCGCCGACACCCCGTTCTCCGGAGGCGGGCACGACGCCGGATCCTCGGGCGGGACCTCGCGCACCTTGAAGCCGACGAAGCCGTAGAGGACGTCGAGGATCGGGCTGGCGAGGTTGAAGAAGCAATACGGCAGATAGGAGGCGGTCGAGACGCCGAGCACGCCCGAGATGTAGGCCCCGCACGTGTTCCACGGGATCAGCACCGACGTCACGGTCCCGGAGTCCTCGACCGCGCGCGAGAGCACCTCGGGCGCGATCCCGCGGCGGGCGAACTCGTCGCGGTACATGCGCGCGGGCAGGACGTCGGCGACGTACTGGTCGCCGGCGATCGCGTTGAGGCCGATGCCGCTGGCGTTGACCGCGGCGATCAGCGTTCCGCGCGAGCGCGCGCGAGCGACGATCGGGCGCAGCAGCCGCTCCAGGAAGCCGGCGCGCTCCAGGATCGCCGCGTAGGACAGCGCGGCGAGCACGAGCCAGACCGTCGTCAGCAGGCTCGCCATCCCGCCGCGGGAGAACAGCGCGTCGATCGCGTCGTTGCCGGTCTTCGACACGTAGCCGGTCGCCATCGCGGCGTAGATGCCCTTGATGCCGACGCCGAGCGGCGACAGGCCGGGCTCGTCGACGAAGGCCTTCACGTTGTCCCACTGCGTGAAGCAGGCGAGGATCCCGGCGCACAGCGAGGAGCCGATGATCGCCAGGAACGGCGGCGCCTTCTTGACCGTGAAGCACACCAACAACGCCAGCGGCAGCAGGTTGAGCACCGAGATGTTGAAGGCGCTGTTGAGGACCTTCAGCGCCTCGTCGGTCGACTGCGCGGCGCTGGTGTCGGCGCCGAGGCCGAGGATCAGGAACAGCACGAGGCTGATCGCCAGCGCGGGGCCGGAGACCCACAGCATGTTCTTGATGTGCTGGCCGACGGTCAGCCCGCGGCCGACGAGCTTCGGGACCAGGATGGTGGTCTCGCTCAGCAGCGTCATCTTGTCGCCGAAGTAGGCGCCGGAGATGACGGCGCCCGCGGCGGTCGCCTCGCTCAACCCCATCACCTTGCTCATCCCGACGAACGCGACGCCGAGCGTGCCCGCGGTCGTCCAGGAGCTGCCGGTGACCATGCCGACGAGCGCGCAGATCGCGCACGTCGCCAGGTAGAAGATCGACGGGTTCAGGAGCCGGATGCCCCAGTCGACGACGGTCGGGATCGTCCCGCACATGTTCCACGTGCCGATCAGCGAGCCGACGGCCAGCAGGATGAAGATCGCGCTGACGGCGGTCGTCACACCGCCGACCGCGGCCTCGGAGACCGCGGCGACCGTGAAGCCGTTCTTGAAGGCGACGAGCGCGGCGAACGCGGCGCTGAGCAGCAGGGCGACCTGCAGCGGGCCGTCGGTGGCGCTGACGCCGAAGAGGCCGATCGTCAGCGCGATCAGCGCGATCAGGACGACGACCGGCGCGAGCGCGTCGAGCAGGCTCGGGGCGCGCGGCTGCGGGTCCGCGGGCGCGGCGGCGTCGTCGTGGTCGTCCGCGGCCATCGCGGCGAGTCTCCGGCCGGCGCGGCGCGGGCGCATCACCCCGTTCGGACGATGGCGCGGCCGCGCGGCGACCGTAGCGTCGCGACCATGTCGACCACTTTCTCATCGGAACCGCAACGGCCCGGTGCCCGCGCGCAGGCCGCCGTCGAGGAGGACGGCCGCGCCTGGACGACGTTCGCCGGCGTCATGTTGATGATGTTGGGCGTCATCAACATCATCTACGGGATCGCCGCGATCGACTCGGCCAACTTCTACATCTCGGACGCCCACTACGTGATCAGCGACCTGAACACGTGGGGCTGGGTCGCCGCGATCCTCGGCGGCGCGCAGTTCATCGCCGCGTTCTCGATCTGGGCGGGCGGGCAGGTCGGGCGCTGGTTCGCGATCGGCTGCGTGGCGCTCAACGGGATCGCGCAGCTGCTGGCGATCCCCGGCTACCCGTTCCTGGCGATCACGCTGTTCGGCCTCGACATCCTGGTGCTCTACGCGCTGATCGCGCACGGTGGGCGACGCTGAGCGCGAGGCGTTCCTGCTGGAGCTCGGCGGCGCGCTGATCCTCGCGGGCGCCGGCGTCGCCGAGGTGCAGGAGCGCCTGCTGCGCGTCGCCGCCGCCGCCGGCGACGGCGACGCGCGGATCCTCGTGTTCCCGACGGCGCTGATCGTGTCGTCGGGCCCCGGGGCGTGGGCGACGGCCGACACGATCCCGTCGCTGGCCTCGGACCTGCGGCTCGACCAGATCTCCGAGCTGTACGCGCTCGTCGAGGCGGCGGAGCGCGGCGACGTCGGGCCGGAGGCGGGCCTGGCGGAGGTGCGGCGGATCCGGGCGCTGCCGCCGCGGCGCGGCGCGCTCGTGCAGGTGCTGGCCTACACGATGCTGACCGTCGGGCTGTGCCTGGTGCTGCAGCCGACGCCGGTCGACGTCGCGCTCTCGGCGTTGTTGGGGTTGGTGGTCGGGGTGCTGCTGCTGGTCTCGCGCG
The DNA here is from genome assembly GCF_000424625.1 of Conexibacter woesei Iso977N. Lineage (GTDB taxonomy): Bacteria > Actinomycetota > Thermoleophilia > Solirubrobacterales > Solirubrobacteraceae > Baekduia > Baekduia woesei_A. Next base: position 2,373,920 of record NZ_AUKG01000001.1, on the reverse strand, counting down.
GGCATCACGCGCTGACGATCCTCGTGCCCGCGCTGTGCGCGACGCTGGTGTCGGCGCTGAGCTTCGAGCTGATCTCCCGCGGCATCGCCGACGACGCCGGGCTGCGCACGCTGATCGCCCCGCTGATCACGTTCCTGCCGGGCGGGATGCTGACGACCGGGATCGTCGAGCTGGCCTCCGGGCAGATGATGGCCGGCGCCAGCCGCCTCGTCTCCGGTGCCGTGAGCCTGCTGCTGCTGGCCTTCGGGATCGTCGCGGGCGCCGAGATCGCCGGGCTGCCGCGCGCGGCGGCGGTCGCCGACGCCCACGCCAACCTGCTCGGCGGCTGGGCGCCGTGGCTCGGCGTGCTGGTGTTCGGCTGCGCGGCCGCCGCCTACTTCAGCGCCCCGCGCGGCGCACTGCCCTGGCTGTTGCTGGTGCTGGTCGTCGCGTGGCTGGCCCAGCAGCTGGGCAGCGAGCTGATCGGGCCCGACATGTCCGGCTTCGTCGGCGCCCTCGCCATGACCCCGGTCGCGCTGGCCATCGCCCGCCTCCCCGGAGGCCCGCCGTCGCAGGTCACCTTCCTCCCCGCCTTCTGGCTCCTGGTCCCCGGCGCGCTCGGCCTGATCGGCGTGGCGACCATCGTCGGCGACCCCTCCTCGGCGACCGCCGCCGACCTCGTCAAGCCGATCGGCTCGATCGTCTCCGTCGCCCTCGGCGTCCTCTGCGGCGTCACGCTGTTCCAGGGCCTGGACGCGACGCGCGCGACGATCACTCGGCGCTGAGCGCGGCCCTGCACTCGGCGCTGATGTCCCTCAGCTGGGCCTTGACCCTGGTCAGCTGCGCGCTGACGTCGTCGCCGTCGAGCAGCGTGCCGATCGCCGAGGCGTAGGCGGAGGCGCAGCTCCTGACGACGTCGGCCTTGGACTGCGCGGCGTCGATCTGCCTCTGGGCGGCGTCGGCCTCGGCCTGCGACCTGGCCTGCGCGTCGCTCGCGCTCTGCGCCTTCTGCTCGGCGGCGTCGGCGTCCCTCTGGGCCTGGTCGGCGGTCCTCTGGGCCTGGCTGACCTGGCTGCCGGCCTGGTCGAGCTGGTCGTTGGTCTGACCCAGCTCGTCGTTGACGTCCCTGTAGGCGTCGGTCATCGCCGCGGTGGTCTGGGCGTGCGCGCTGTTGGCGTCGTCGAGCTCGTTGTTCTTGTGGATGCCCCAGACGAGCAGGCCGATGCAGGCGGCGACGAGCGCGATCGAGACCCACAGCCACGGGCTGTGGCCGTGCCTGGGCTCGGCCGGCGGCGTGGGCGGCGTGGACGGCTCGGCGGTGGTCATGGCGCGATCGTCGGGGATGGCGCGTCGGCGCGCGTCATCCCGATCGGGCGATGTGCGGGCCGGTTGGGCGGTGGAGCATGGGGCACCTAACCGACGAAGGGAGCAGCGATGAGCGGTGACGCCGAGCTTGACGACATGGGCCCGGTCGACTGGATCGTGCTGGGCTGGCCGGGCAGGCGCCCGGACGGCGGTGAGCTGGCGCCGATGATCGTGGACCTGGCCGACAGGGGGATCATCCGAGTGCTGGACATCGCGTTCGTGGCCAAGGGCGACGACGGCTCCGTCGAGGCGCTCGACCTCGACCACCTGGGCGCCGACAGCCCGTTCGCGGTCTTCGCGGGCGCGGCCTCGGGCCTGGTCGACCACGCCGACCTCGAGGAGGCGGCGGCCGCGATGGATCCCGGCGACTCCGCCGCGATCCTCGTCTACGAGAACCGCTGGGCGGCGCCGCTGGCGATCGCGCTGCGCCGCTCGGGCGGGCTGCTGCTCGCCGACGGGCGGATCGAGATCCAGGCGCTGATCGCGGCGCTCGACGCGCTCGAAGCCGCGTCGGCCTGACAACCACCAGGAAGGACGACAACATGCCAGGACTGCTGCGCGGGATGGCCCGCACCGCGGTGATCGCCGGAACGGCGACATCCGTCAGCAACCGCGTCTCCCGCCGCCAGGCCAACCGCTGGGCCCAGCAGGACAGCGGCGGCTATGACCAGGCGCCGCCGGAGCAGTACGCCCCGCCGCCCGCGCCCGCCGCCCCGGCGGTCGACCCGATCGAGCAGCTGCAGAAGCTCGGCGCGCTGCACGACCAGGGCGTGCTGACCGACGAGGAGTTCGCGATCCAGAAGAGCAAGATCCTGAACGCGGTCTGACGCGTTGGTGCCCGCTTCCTGCACGGAGGCGGGCACGCGCCCTTGCCGGGCGGGCGGTGCCGGGTGAAGCTCGGTGCCGCCCATGGCCGCCGCCGCGACAGCCCTCCCGCTCCGCGCCGCACCGGCGCCGCCCCGCGCCGGTGAGGTCGAGCGCGAGCGGCTGACGCGACGGCTGCTCGCGGCACGCGAGCCGGTGATCGTGCTGCGCGCGCCCGCCGGCTACGGCAAGACCACCATCTTGACGGCGTGGGCCCGCAGCGACCCGCGCGCGTTCGCGTGGCTGCGCCCCGGTGGCGCGGTGACCGGCGCGCGCGACCGCGTCCACGTCCTCGACGGCTGGCCGGCCCCCGCCCTGGGGGATCCAGCGGGACCGGCCGCCCGGCTGGGCCCGGGTTCGCAGCTCGTCATCGCCACGCGCATGGCTGTCCCCCTTGGCCGCCTGCGCGCGCAGCACGACGTGCTGGAGCTCGGGCCCGCCGACCTCGCCATGACCCACGGCGAGGCCGCCGCGCTGATGGCCGCCTCCGGCGCACCGGTCCGCGGCGCGGCGCTGGCGGCGCCGTTGGCGGTCGCCGAGGGCTGGCCCGCGCTCCTGTCGCTGGCCGCGCAGGCGATCGCCGCGGCACCGGACCCGGCGAGCGCCGCCCGCCGCTTCGGCGCCGGCGACCAACATGTCATCGACTACATCTTGGATGAGGTCGTCGCGCCGCTGCCACCGCGCGTCGCCCGCTTCGCTCGGCGTGCCGCGCTGCTCGACGTCCTCGACGCCACCCGCTGCGACGAGCTGCTCGGCGGCCGCGATGGCGCCGCGCTGCTGGCCGAGGCCCAGGCGCGCGGGCTGCCGCTGACCCGCGTGCAGCGCGCCGGGCCGCCGCGCTGGTGCCTGCACCCGCTGGCCGCGGCGGTCCTGCGCGACGACCTCCGGGCCCGCGAGCCCGACGCCGAGCCGGCGCTGCGCCGCCGCGCCTCGCGGCTGTGCGAGGCGCGCGGCGACGTCGAGGCCGCGATCGGCCACGCGCTCGCCGTGCACGACGTCGCGCGCGCGGGCGGGTTGCTGTGGCAGCGCGGCGCGGCCTACGCGTGGGAGGGCCGCGCGACCGACCTCGCGCGCTGGCTGGACGCGCTGCCGCCCGGCGCCGCCGAGCGCCACGCGACCGTTGCGCTGACGGTCGCGATGCACGCCGCGCCGCGGCTCGCGCTGGGCCGCGCCGACCGCGCGCTGGCCGCCGCGGACGTGACGCTGCAGCGCGCGCCGGCCGAGTTGGTGGACTCGCTGCGCGCGGGCGCGGACGCGCTGCGCGCGTTCACGTCCGGGACCGCCGGCGCGGGCGCGCTGCAGGCCGCGGGCGAGCGCGCCGCGGCCGGCGCGGCCGACGGCGAGCCAGCGCGCGCGCTGGCGGCGCTGCTGACCGGCGCGGGCCGCCTGCTCGGCGACGACGCCGCGGGCGCGGTGGCGCCGCTGGAGGACGGGGTCCGGCGTGCGTTCGTCACCGCGCCCGCGATCGCCGCGCTGTGCGAGGCCGAGCTGGCGCTCGCCGCGCTGTGCGGCCCCGACGACGACCAAGATGAAGGCCTACGCCGCGCCGAGCGCGCGAGCGCGCGCGTCACCGCCCACGGGCTCGGCGACCGCGCGGCGCTCGCGCTCGTCGCCGCGGTCACGGCGCTGGCCCGCGCGCAGGCCGGGCGCTACGACGACGCGCGCGCCGGCGCCGAGGCGGCCGCCGCGCTGCTGGCCGGGCGCGACGCGGTCCCGCCGTGGCTCGGCGCGCAGGTCGCGCTCGCCCTCGGCCGCGCGCTGGTGCGCCTGCACGACCCGTCCGCCGCGCGCGCCCGGATCGCCGAGGCGCGCCGCCTCGCCGCGCGCCTGCCCGACGCCGCCGCCCTGCACGCCTGGTGCGAGCAGAGCGCCGCCGTGCTGGACGCGCTCGACGCCCCCGGCGACCTCTCGCTCACCCCCGCCGAGCTGCGCGTCCTGCGGCGCCTGCCGAGCCACCTGTCCTGCCGCGAGATCGGCGCGCTGCAGCACGTCTCGGCCAACACCATCAAGTCGCAGGTCCACGCGATCTACCGCAAGCTCGGCGTCAGCTCCCGCTCGACCGCCGTCGCCCGCGCCACCGAGCTCGGCCTGCTCTAGCTCGGCGCGACCTGCTGCTCGCTGAGGTAGATCAGCGCCGCCTTGACCCGCCGCGCCACGTCGCCCGCGTCGGTCAGCCCGAGCTTCGGGAAGATCGCGTTGATGTGCTTCTCGACCGCGCGCTTGGTCAGGACCAGCTCGTCGGCGATCGCCTGGTTGCTGTGCCCGCGCGCGACGAACGTCAGGATCTCCAGCTCGCGCGCGGTCAGCTGGTTCAGCGGCGAGTGCTCTGACCGATGACGAGCCGTCACCAGCGCTTCGACGACCTTCGCGTCGATGACGCTGCCGCCCTCGGCGACCGACTCGATCGCCGCAACCAGCTGCCCGCGGTAGCGGATGCGCTCCTTGAGCAGGTAGGCGCGGCCGTCGGAGCCGGACTCCAGCAGCGCCAGGCCGTAGTGCGGGTCGGTGAACTGGCTGAGGATCACGACGCCGATCTCCGGGTCGGTCTCGCGCAGCCTGGCGGCGATCATGATGCCCTCGTCGGTCTCGGTCGGTGGCATCCGGATGTCGCTGACGACGACGTCGGGGTGGTGGGCGGCGATCGCCAGCAGCACCGTGTCGCGGTCGCCACACGCCGCGACGACCTCGATGCCCTCGGCGTCCGCGAGCACGTGCTCCAGCGCCTGGCGCACGAGGTAGGAGTCGTCGGCAACGATGACGCGCAGCGGGCCCGTCCGGACCATCCCGTCCTCGACGCCTCCGTGCACGTGCATGCGGCAACTCTGTCGTGCCGGGGGCAGACCGTCAACCCGTCTTCGGAGCGGGTGCGTGCACACCCACCGGGCGGTGGGCCATGCCCTTGCCGGGCGGCTGCGCCCGCGGGATGCTGGACGGATGGTGACGGTGCTGGCGGTCGACGATCAGGCGGTGTTCCGGCACACCGTCCGAGAGCTGATCGCCGCCACCGACGAGTTCCAGCAGGTCGCGGAGGCCACCACGGGCGAGCAGGCGCTGCGGCTGGCCGCCGAGCTGCATCCCGACCTCGTCCTCGTCGACGTGCGGATGCCGGGCATGGACGGCATCGAGACCGCACGACGTCTGCACGATCAGGATCGCAACGCCGTCATCGTGTTGGTGTCCTTGGAGGCGATGGTCGACCTTCCGGCCGCGGTCACGCAGTCGGGCGCCGCGGCGCACATCCGCAAGCAGGACCTGTCACCGCGCACGCTGCGCCGCCTGTGGCTGGCTCACGGCGGTCGCCGGCACGCGCCCGAACACGCACGTGCCGATCCCGCGACGTGAGACCACGTGCAGGTGGCCGCCAACGGCGGCGAGACGGTCGTGCATGTTGGTGATGCCGACGCCGCCCACCAGCGCGGCGTCGTCGGCGCCGTCGCCGTCGTCGCGCACGTCGAACCACAGCTCGCCGCGCGTGTCGCCGTCGATCCGGAGGCGGACGTGGCTGGCGCCGCGGGCGTGCTTGGCGACGTTCTGCAGCGCCTCGAGCACGCAGAAGTACACAGCGCTCTCGACCTCGGGCGGGTAGCGCAGGACGCTCTGCTCGGCCAGCGTCGCCGGCAGGCCGGAGCGGGCGATCGCGGAGCGCAGCGCCTCGTGCAGCCCGCGGTCGGCCAGCAGCGGCGGCCGGACGCCGTGGGCCAGCGAGCGCAGCTCCTCCAGCGCCTCCTCGGCCGAGGCCTCCAGCTCGCGGATCCGCGCGGCCGCCCCGGCGGGGTCGTCCTGGACCATGTCCTCCACGATGCTCAGCTCGATGCGCATCGCCACCAGCCGCTGCTGGGCGCCGTCGTGGAGGTCGCGCTCGATGCGGCGCCGCTCCTCGTCGGCGGACGCGGCGATCCGCGCGCGCGACTCGCGCACCTCGGTGGCCGCGGCCAAGGCCTCGGCCTCCAGCCGCGCGTTGGTCAGCGCGATCGCCACGAGGCCGGCGGCGGCCTCCAGCAGCTCCGGGCGGTCGGCGAGCGCGACGTCGGCGTCCAGCGCGCCGGCCAGGACGCCGTGGCCGTCGCGGACGAGCGTCAGGCAGCGGCCCTCGCCCTGCACCGGCGTCGGCGTGGGCGCGCCGTGGACGTCGAGCCAGCAGCTCGGGCCGTCCGGACCCACGACGGTCAGCACCAGCGTCGGGTCGTCGAACGAGCCGGCGACCGCCCGGCGCAGCGCGCGCAGGTCCGGCGTCCCGCGCACGGCGGCCGTCAGCGAGCGCAGCGAGCGCTCGGCGGCCAGCCGCATCCGGACCAACCCCACCAGGAACGCGATCGCGATCGCGGGCGTCGCCCAGGCGATCAGCGTCGCGCCGGTCGGGACGAAGCCCATCGTGCTGTCGGCCTGGCGGGCGACGATCAGGACGCCGACGAGCGCCTGGCGCACCACGCCGAGCGCGAGGACCGGCAGCAGCGCCTGGCGCTGGATCGCGCTGGCGTGGCCGATCCGCGCGCGCAGGCGCACGAGCACGAACAACATGATGATGAAGACCAGCAGCGCGCCCGCGCCGAGGAACGCCCTGCCGACTCCGGGGTGGTCGGTCCCGAACGGGAAGAACACGTTGTCGGGGCAGTCGTGGGTGCACGACGTGTACGGGCTGGGGACCTGGAACTGCTGGGTGAGGATCAGCGTCGGGAAGTAGAAGACCGCGACGACCGCGCCCATCGCAGCGGCCAGCACGCGGTCCGGGCGGCCGCGCAGCGGGCCGTCGGGGAACGCCAGGACGAGCACGACGAGCAGCAGCTCGAGCGTCCAGCCGGCGGCCCGCCCGAGGCTGTAGAGCGCCGCGTCGTCGCTCTCGGACAGCGTCGTGAGGAACGACACGACGCCGACGGCGAGCAGCAGCCGCGAGAAGCGCTCGAACGGCGCCAGGCGGCGCGCGTAGAGGCCGGCGGCCAGCGGCGCGGCGACCATCGTGGCGCGCAGGAGCGCCGCGATCGCCTGGTCCTCGGTGGCGGCACCGGCGCCGAGCGTCGCCGCGACCGCCACGAGGACGAGCGCGCAGGAGACCGCGGCCGCAGTGCGCAGCGTGCCCGCGACCGGGCGTCCGGCGAGGTGGGTGGCGTGGGGTGCTGCGACGTCCATGTGGTGGGTGTGCACCGCCGCCAGTCAAGGTGCGTGCAGTGCCAGTGTGCATGACTGAGCGGTCGATCGCCAACTCACCGTTTTTCGTTTGTCCGACCAGGCAGGCGCCGCGTGAACCACAGCGAGAGCAGGGACAACGCGCCGACGGCACCCAGCGCGCGGCGCAGCGCGTCGAGCTCGGCGTCGGCGTAGTCGCTCGCGATCGCCTCGGCCTGCCGGGCGCTCGCGCCGGCCCTGCGGGCCGCGTCCTGCACCTCGGCGGTCGCCACGACGGGGATCCCCTCGCGCGCGGTCTCGGCGAGCTGCTGCTGGGCGGCCTTCGGGACCTTCGGGTTCTGCTCGACGCGGGAGGTGAAGCCGGCGGTCAGCGCCGCGATCAGGATCGAGCCGATCAGCGCGGTGCCCAGCGAGGCGCCGAGGTTCTGGGCGGTGCCCTGCAGGCCGCCGGTCTCGTTGGTCTTGTCCTCGGGCGAGGACGACATGATGATGTTGCCCAGCTGGGAGATCAGCAGGCCCGCGCCGAGGCCGAACAGCGCCAGCGCGATCGTGAAGCTGGTGCCGTCGAGCTCCGGCGCGATCGTGTCGAGCAGCAGGAACGCAGCGGCGGCCAGCGCGGCGAAGCCGGCCTGCGCGACGCGCTTGGGCGCGAAGCCCGCGGCCAGCCGCGGGCCGGCGAGCGCGGCGACGAACATCGTCACCGACATCGGGAACAGGCGCTTGCCGGTGTCGAACGCGTTGAGGCCGAGGACGAGCTGGAGGTAGACCGGCAGCACGAAGAACGTCCCGAGCAGCGTCAGCTGCTGGGCGGCGAGCGCGGCGAGGCCGGCCCTCAGCGGCGGGATGCGCAGCAGCCTACGGTCCAGGAGCGGGTCGCGCCTGAGGCGTTCCTGGCGCTCCTCCCAGGCGGCGAAGCCCATCAGCAGGCCGATGCCGGCCAGGATCAGGAACGGGACGACGCTGAACCCGAGCGGCGTGATCGCGTGGCCGCCGATCTCCGGGACCGCCAGCGGCTCGACCCAGCCCCAGGTCGAGCTCTTGAGGATCCCGAAGACCGCGAGGGCGAGGCCGCCGCCGGCCAGCGCGGCGCCGACCAGGTCGAGCTTGGGCGGGTTGACGGGCCTGATGTCGGGCAGGACGCGGCGGCGCGCGATCAGGACGCCGATGACCACGACGACCTCGCCGACGAAGACGTAGCGCCAGCTCAGCTCGGTCGTGACCCAGCCGCCGATCAGCGGGCCGGTGGCGATCGCCGCGCCGGCCGCGCCGCCGACGATCCCGAACGCGGTCGCGCGGCGCCTGCCCGAGTACGTCGCGACGATCAGCGCCATGATCGCCGGGATCACCAGCGCGGCGCCGATGCCCTCGATCGTCGACCAGCCGATCAGCAGGACGGCCAGGTTCGGGCTCAGCGCGGTGGTCAGCGAGCCGAGGCCGTAGATCGCCAGGCCGATCGAGAACGCACGGGTGCGGCCGAGGACGTCGCCGAGCTTGGCGCCCAGCAGCATCAGCGCGGCCATGACCAAGGTGTAGAACGTGATCGCGGCCTGGACGCCCTGGACGGTCGTGTTGAGGTCCGCGACGATCTGCGAGATCGACACGTTCATGACGCTGCTGTCCAGCACCATCACGAACTGCGCGGCGGCGAGGACGAGGATCGGCAGCATCCCCGCGTCGGCCTTCGCGTTCGCAGCCGCCGACGGCGCGGGGACGGGTGCGGGCGTCGCGCTACTCGCCGTCGCCATCGCGCACCACGAGGACCGGGCGGCGGGCGTCGTGCAGCAGGCGCCGCGTGGTCGAGCCGAGCAGGCGTGCCTTGACCGCGCCCAGGCCGCGCGAGCCGACGACGATCAGCGCCGCGTCGTGGTGGTCGGCGATCGAGCAGAGCGTCTCGGAGACGCTCGCCTCGTCGCGGGCGGGGACCGCCTCGGCGGTCGCGCCGAGGCGCTCGGCGAGCGCGACGCCGGCCTCGGCGATCTGGGTCGCGTGGTCGCGCTGGAGGCGGTCGACCGCGACGACCTGGTTCGGGTCCGGGGCCGTGAACGACAGGCCCGACGCGTCGGTCGGGGTCAGCATCGCAGTCGTGAAGCCCGGCTCCCAGACCGACACGATCAGCAGGTGGCGGCCGGGCAGCTCGCCGGCGGCGACGGTGAGCGCGGCCGCCGCCGGGGGCGAGCCGTCGAACGAGACGACGACGGGACGCGACATCGCTCAGGTCGCCAGCGCGCGGGCCTTGAGCTGCTCGAACTCGGGCGCCGTGATCGCGCCGGAGTCCAACAGCGACTTCGCCCGCGCGATCTCGCCCGCGGGGCCGCCGTTGCTGGAGTGCGAGCCGCCGGTGGCGACCGTGCGGATGTGCTCGTCCATCGCCGACTGCGCCTGCTGCGCGCCCTGGACGCGGCGCTCGGCCATGTCGGAGCCGTGGGCGATCAAGTAGATCAACATGCCCAGCACCGGGACGAAGATCAGCATCGTCGTCCAGCCGGCCTTGCTCCACCCGCCGATGTCACGACGGCTGAAGACGTCCCCCAGGACGATGATGAGGCACCAGAACCACATCACCCACAGGAAGAACACCAACATGGTCCACAAGATGTCCAAGAACGGGTAATCGGCTGCGAGGATCATGCGCCGGAGGCTCTCCGGGAGCGCGCGCGCGGGCAATGGTGCGCACATGCCTGTTGGCGCGTGCGCGCCTGTGCCCCGGCCGCGGCGGGGCGCGCGTGTGCGGCGCGGGCTACTCGGCCTGGCGGCCGAGGATCGCGACGAAGCGCTCGATTCGGCGCAGCTCGCTCTCGGGCAGCGCGCCGTCGTGCTCGACGAGCAGCGTCATCGGCGCGCGGTCGCGGGCCCAGGCGCGTGCGTCGTCGCCGAAGGAGGGCGCGATCCAGACGAGCGCGAGGTCGCTCGCGAACTCGCGCACCGACGTCTCCCCCGCCGCGTGCGTCTCCTCGCGCCGCAGGACGGCGACGGCCGGGCGGCCGAGGGCGCGCGCGACGGCGTCGATCGCGTCCAGCCCGCCGTCGTCCGGGGCGAGCGCCAGCTCGCCCTGCTCCAACAGCTCCGGGACCCAGCCGGCGGGCGCGCCCGCGAGCGCGGACGGAGGGGCGACGAGGCGGAAGACGGGATCGATCACGGCGCGAACCGTACCGGCGCGACCCCGCTCGCCGTGTGCCGGCCCGGCGCGCGGCGCGATTCTCGCCTGCACTGCACGCTTTCCGGGTACGCCGTTCGGCAGGCGAGGCCGGTCCCGGCTGCGCACCACCACCCCGAAAGGCGTCTCACCGATGCTCACCATCCTGCTGGTCGTCGTCGTCATCCTGCTGCTGACCGGCGGCGGCTGGGGCTACAACCGCCGCGGCCGCGTCTAGCCCGGCTCAGCCCAGCGCGGGCTTCGCCAAGGCCATCAACAACGCGTCGTTGGCGCCCTCGCCGATCTGGGTCTGCGGGGCGTCGCGGCGCAGCCGGGCGAGCTCGTCGCCGGCGGCGAAGGAGCGGCTGGCGGCCAGCCGCGCGGCGCGGTCGACGGCCCACACCGCGGTGTCGGAGGCGACGACCTTGGCCGCGGTCGACAGCTCGCGCGCCGTGTCGGCGCCGGCGTCGACCGCGCGCGCCGCGCTCTCGACCAGCGCGGCGACCGCGGCGCGGCGCGCCACCAGCTCACCGACGCGCAGCTGCGCGTGCGTGTGGTCGCCCAGCACGCCGTCGCCGATCGCGCGGCCGGTCGACTCCTCCACCGCGCAGGCCAGCGCCCGGTCGACGATCCCCAGCGCCCGGCAGGCGACGTTGACGCGGCCGATGTCGAGCGCGTCGAGCATCTGCCGCGCGCCCGCGCCCGCCTCGTCGCCGAGCACCTCGGCGCCCGGCGCGTGGTGGTCGGTGAAGGCGTAGGCGGCGGACTCGACGCCGCGGTAGCCGAGCTTGTCGATCTCCTCGAGCCGCCACGACGGCGAGTCGCGGCCGTCGGCCGGCAGGATCACGCACGACGGCTTCTCGTCGCCGCCGACCGAGGCCATCAGGAAGACCACGTCGCTGGAGACGCCGCCCGCGACCCAGCGCTTGTCGCCGTCGAGCACGAGCCCGCCGCGGCCGTCCTCCGCCCTCCGCGCGCTCGTCTCGAGGCGCCCCAGGTCGCTGCCCGCCTGCGGCTCGGTGATCGAGAACGACGCAAGCACCGCCCCCGCCGCGATCCCGGGCAGCCATCGTTCCCGCTGAGCCTCGGTGCCGTGGCGGACGAGCAGCGTCGTCGCCAAGTTGGTGGGGTTGATCGCGCCCGTCAGCGAGATCCATCCGCGCGACAGCACCCGCCACGCCGGCCACAGGTCCGCCACGCCCAGCCCACCACCGCCGTACTCCGACGGCACGAGCGCGCCCGTCATCCCCAGCTCGACCAACCGCCCCAACACGCCATCGGGCAGCTCATCCTCCCGATCCCACGCCGCGACGTTCGGCAACACCACGTCGTCGACGAACGCCTCCACGGACGCACGCAACTGCTCGGGCTCAAGACGCTCACGAGTGCTCATGTGCGACGCCACGTACCCGCCGGGCGCAGCCGCTCACACGGCGGCACGCGGCCACATACCCTGTGCGAGGTGGAGGTGTCGATCCTCGGGACGCTGGAGCTGCGCCGTGGCGGTGACGCGGTGCCGGTCGCGGGCGCGCGCGTGCGCGCGTTGCTGGCGCGGCTGGCGCTGGATGCCGGGCGCGACCTGTCGCCCGCGACGCTGATCGACGCGGTCTGGGACGACGAGCCCCCGCGCGATGCGGGCCATGCGCTGCAGGCGCTGGTCTCGCGGCTGCGGCGCGTCCTCGATCCGGGCGGCGAGCTGGTCTCCGGGACCGCGGGCTACCGGCTGCAGGTCGATCCCGACGCGGTCGACGCGCTGCGCTTCGAGACGCTCGCGGCCGCCGGGGCGGCGGCGCTGCGCGACGGCGACCCGCGACGCGCGGCGGCGACCCTGCGCGACGCGCTCGCGCTCTGGCGCGGCCCGGCGCTCGGCGAGCTGGCCGCCACGCAGCGCTTCGCCACGCTCGCCGGCAGCCGCCTGGACGACCTGCGCCTCGCCGCGACCGCCGACCGGATCGAGGCCGACCTCGCGCTCGGCGCGGGCGGCGAGCTGGTCGCCGAGCTCGACGCGCTGACCGCGGCGCACCCGCTGCACGAGCGGCTGGCCGGCCAGCGGCTGCGCGCGCTCGCGGCGGCCGGGCGGCCCGCCGACGCGCTGGCGGCCTACGAGGCGCTGCGCGTCCGGCTCGACGCCGAGCTCGGCGCCGTCCCGTCACCGGAGCTGCAGGCCGTGCAGCTGGCGATCGTCACGGCGGCACCGTCGACCACATCAACAACGTCAGCCCCTACAACAGCCGCGCGCCGCTCCAACCTGCGCGCGGGCGTGACGAGCTTCGTCGGCCGCGAGGCCGACGTCGGCCGCCTCGCCGGGCTCCTGGACGAGCACCGCCTCGTCACGCTGATCGGCCCCGGCGGCGCCGGCAAGACGCGGCTGGCGGGCGAGGTCGCGGGCCGCCGCCTCGCGGCCACCGCCGACGGCGCGTGGATGGTCGAGCTGGCCGCGACGACCGACCCCGGCGACGTCGGCGCCAGCGTCCTCGGCGCGCTCGGCCTGCGCGAGGCGCGGCTGCTCGCCGCGTCCACCCCGGTCGGCGCGGCCACGACCGCCGGCGGTGGCGACCCGACCGAGCACCTGGTCGATGTCCTCGCCGAGCGCGAGACGCTGATCATCCTCGACAACTGCGAGCACCTGCTCGACGCCGCGGCCGTGCTCGCCGACCTCCTGCTCGCCCGCTGCCCGGCGCTGCGGATCCTGGCGACCAGCCGCGAGCCGCTCGGGATCGCCGGCGAGCACCTCGCGCAGGTCTCGCCGCTCGGCCTCCCGCCCGCGGGCGCGACCGCCGACGAGGCGCTGACCCACCCCGCGGTCCGGCTGCTCGCCGACCGCGCCGCGGCCGCGGCGCCGGACTTCGCGGTCGACGACAGCACCGTCGCCGCGGTCGTCGAGATCTGCCGCCGCCTCGACGGCCTGCCGCTGGCGATCGAGCTGGCCGCCGCGCGCCTGCGCTCGCTCTCGGCCGCGCAGATCGCCGAGCGTCTCGACGACCGCTTCCGCCTCCTGACCGGTGGGAGCCGCGTCGCGCTCCCCCGCCAGCGCACGCTGCGCGCCGTCGTCGACTGGAGCTGGGACCTGCTCAGCGAGCCCGAGCGCGCGCTGGCCCGCCGCCTCGCCGTCTTCCCCGCGGGCGTCACCGCGGACAGCGCCGCCGCGGTCGGCACCGGCGCGCACGTCGCCGCCGACGACGTCCCGGAGCTGCTCGCGGCGCTCGTCGACCGCTCCCTGCTGACGCTCGTCGACCGCGACCAGGGCCGCTACCGGATGCTCGAGACGATCCGCGAGTACGGGATCGAGCGCCTCGACGAGGCCGGCGAGCTGGCCGCGGTCCGGACCGCGCACGCGCGCCACTTCGCCGCGCTGGTCGACGAGGCCGAGCCGCACCTGCGGCGCGCCGAGCAGCTGACGTGGTTCCGGCTCCTGCAGGCCGAGCGCGAGAACGTCCTCAGCGCGCTGCGCTGGCTGGCCGAGACCGGCGACGCCGCGGCGGCGCTGCGGCTGGCCGTGTCGTCGTGCTGGTTCTGGCTGCTGGCCAGCAGCCAGAGCGACGCGATGGCCGCGCTGCGCGTCGCGTCCGCGGTCCCGGGCGACGCCGACCCGCTCGACCGCCTGCTCGCCGAGGCGATGCTCGGGATGGCCGACAACGACGGCGAGAGCGAGGAGGCGATCCGCGACGCCGTGCGCGAGCTGCTGGACCGCCTCGACGCGCTCGACCTGTCCGCCCGCCCCGTCGTCACCGCGGCGATGCCGGCCCTGGCCTGGGTGACCGGCGACCGCGAGCGCGCCGACGCGCTGTTCGCCGCCGCCCGCGCGCATCCCGACCCGTGGGTCCGCGCGAGCGTCCCGCTGGTCCTGGCCCAGGACGCCGAGAACCGCGGCGAGCTGGCGGCCGTTCGCGAGCACCTGACCGCGGCGCTCGCGGCGTACCGCGCGACCGGCGAGCGCTGGGCGATCAACGCGACGCTGATCAGCCTCGGCGGGCTCTGCCTGCTGGAGGAGGACCTCGACGGCGCCGGGCAGGCGCTGGAGGACGCGCGCGAGCTGATGGCCGAGCTCGGCGCCGACGGCGACCAGGCGATGCTGCAGATGCGCCTCGCCGACGTCCGCGAGCGCCAGGGCGAGCTGGCCGCCGCGCTGCACCACGCGCGGCTGGCACGCGACGCGACCGACCTCGGCGGCGACGAGTCGGCGATGACCGCTGCCGGCCTGGCGCGCGTGCTCTGGTCGCTGGGCGAGCGCGACGAGGCCCGCGAGGTCCTGGCCCACGCGGTCGCGACCGTCGACCGGCTCGGCCGAGGCCGCGGGCCGCGCGGCCACGCCGACGCGCTCGTGCGCGGGACCGCCGCGCTGATCGAGCTCGACGACGACCGCGCCGACGTGGCGCGGGAGCTGCTGGCCGGCGCCTGGCCGGCGGCCGTGGGCACCGAGGACCTGCCGGTCGTCGCGCTCGTCGGGATCGGCGTCGCGGCGCTCGCCCACCACGACGGCGACGCCAACGGCGCCGCCGAGATGCTCGGCGGCGCGCCTGCGCGGCTCCGCCGACCGCACGAGCCCCCACGTCGCGCAGCTCACCGCGCGGCTGCGCGGTGAGCTGGGGGACGCGACCTTCGCGGCGGCGTTCGCTGCCGGCCGGGCGCTGGACCGCGACGCGGCCCTCGCACGGCTCGACCCGGCGAGCTACGCCTTGCGGCCGTAGGCGCGCAACGCCAGCGGCACGAAGACCACCAACAACCCGGCCATCCAGGCGAACGTCTGCCACAGGTGCGAGCCCATCGGGTCGCCCAGCAGCAGCGCGCGCTCGGCGCCGACCAGGTGCGTCAGCGGGTTGTTGTCGCTGATCGCCTGCAGCCAGCCGGGCATCGTGTCGCTCTTGACGAACGTCGAGCTGCCGAAGCTCAGCGGCAGGAGGATCAACATCATGATGCCCTGCACCGCGCCCGACGTCCGGGCGACCATCCCGACGAAGACCGACGCCCAGCACAGGCACAGCGCGAAGCTGACCGCGAGCAGGCCGGCGAGGCCGACGTCCAGGACCGACGTCTGCGCGCGGAAGCCGAGCGCGTAGCCCATCGCGAGCGTGACGACGAAGACCACCACGTAGCGGACGATGTCGGCCAGCACCGCGCCGACCAGCGGCGCCGAGCGCCCGATCGGCAGCGCGCGGAAGCGGTCGAAGACGCCCTTGCCGACGTCCTCGTTGAGGTTGACGCCGATCGCCACGCCGCCGAGCGCGATCGTCTGACCGAGGATGCCGGGCAGCAGGTACTGGAGGTACTCGTGCTGCGAGCCGCCGGCGATCGCGCCGCCGAAGACGTAGGTGAACAGGGCGAGGAAGATGACCGGCTGCAGCGTCACGTCGATCAGCGCCTCCGGCGTGCGCATGGTCTTGACGAGGCTGCGCTGGGCGAGCACGAGGCTGTGGCGTCCGAGCGCGGTGGTCATGCGACCGCCTCCAGTCGCGGTCGCTGATCGATCGGGAACTTCGCGTCCTGGCGGCCGGTGAGGGAGAAGAAGACCTCGTCGAGGCTGGGCAGGTGCAGCGACAGCTCGGTGACGGTCAGCTGCGCATCGGCCAGGCGGCCGACGACCGCGGCCATCGCCTCGTCGCCGGAGACCGCGACCTGCAGGACCCCGGCGCCGGGCGAGCCGACCGCCGCGCCGCCGGTCACGTCGCGCAGGATCGCCTCGGCGTCGGGCAGGCGCGCGGGGTCGGCGGGCCGGACGCTCAGCGTCTGGCCGCCGACGACGCGCTTGAGCGCGTCCGGGGTGTCGTCGGCGATCACGCGGCCGCGGTCGATGACCGTGATGCGGTCGGCGAGCGCGTCGGCCTCCTCGAGGTACTGCGTGGTGAGCAGGACCGTGGCGCCGTCGACGACGATCGCGCGCACGACGTTCCACATGTCGTCGCGCTTGGACGGGTCCAGGCCGGTGGTCGGCTCGTCGAGGAAGACGACGGCCGGGCGGCCGACGAGCGAGGCCGCGAGGTCGAGGCGGCGGCGCATGCCGCCGGAGTAGGTCCGGGCGGGGCGGTCGGCGGCCTCGGTGAGGTCGAACCAGGCCAGCAGCTCCTTGGCCCGCGCGCGGGCGGCGCGGCCGCTGAGGTCGAGCAGGCGCCCGATCATCACGAGGTTCTGGGTGCCGCTGAGCGTCTCGTCGACCGAGGCGTACTGGCCGGTCAGGCCGATCAGCTGGCGCACGCGGGGCGCATCGGCGACGACGTCGTAACCGCCGATCCGGGCGGTGCCGGCGTCGGGCTTGAGCAGCGTCGCGAGGACGCGCACCGCGGTGGTCTTGCCGGCGCCGTTGGGGCCGAGGACGCCGAGGATCGTCCCCGGGGCGACGTCGAGGTCGACGCCGTCGAGCGCCTGGGTGTCACCGAAGCGCTTGGCGAGGCCGCGGGCCTCGATGGCGAGCGCGGCGGCCGTGTCGTTGGGCTGGACGTTCATGGCCCCAGCATCGGCGCCGCCGCTCACAGCGGGCGAACACGCCGCTCACACGGGCTCACACCGCCTCACACGCGGGCGCGCGGGCGGGGCGCGATCGCCTAGCCGGCGTCGTGCAGGCCGACGACGCCGGCGGTGCCCAGCTCGCCCTCCTCGACCTCCAGCTCCTCGACGGCGCGCGACGGCGGGCGCGTCGTCGTGCCGCTGCGCCGGCCCGGCAGCAGCCAGGCGACCAGCGCCGCGGCGACGCAGAGGCCCGCCGCGATCCACAGCGCCGCCGCGAACCCGCTCTCGCCCGGCAGGTGCGCGCCGTGCGGCGTGTGGGAGGCGAGGACCGACGCGGCCAGCGCCGAGCCGATCGAGAAGCCGATGTAGCGGACCACCTGGTAGAAGCCCATCGCGCTGCCGGTCTCCTCGCTCGGGACGGCGCGGACGATCAGGCCCGGGATCGCCGCGAACGTGAAGCCCATCCCGATGCCGAGCAGGGCCATCATCCCGAACGCCTCCCACAACATGGTGTGGAACAGCGCGAACAGCCCGGCCGCCAGCGCGACGACCAGGCAGCCGATCGGCAGCACGCCGGTCTCCCCCAGCGCGCGGGTCGCGGCCGGCAGCAGGCGGCTGGCGAGCAGGCTGGTGACCGAGAACGGCACCAGGCACAGGCCCGCGGTCAGGACCGACGCGCCGAAGCCGTAGCCGGTGCCGCTCGGGACCTGGACCAGCGCGGTCACCGCCGACAGGTTCATGTACATCGCGGCGCCGAGGACGAACGCGGACGCGTCGGCGGTCAGGACCGCGCGATGGCGCAGCAGGCGCAGCTCGATCAGCGGCACGTCGGCGCGCAGCTGCTGCGGCACCCACAGCGCGAGCAGGACGACGGCGGCCGCGAACAGCAGGACGATCCGGGCCGAGCCCCAGCCCCACGCGGCGCCCTGGCCGATCGCCAGCAGCAGCGCGATGATCGCCACCGACAGCAGCACCGAGCCGGCGACGTCGAGCCGTCCGCCGCCGGCCTGCGTGCTGCGCGGCACGACCGCCATCACCGCGACCAGCGCGACCGCGGCGAAGCCCGCGCCGAACCAGTAGGCGGCGTGCAGGCCGAGGTGCTCGGCGATCAGGCCCGAGACCGGGTAGCCGACGCCGACGCCCGCGGCCGCCGCGACCGACAGCAGCGCGATCGCGGGCGCGACCTTCGGCCTGGGCAGGCCGTCGCGCGCGGCGGCCATCGCCAGCGGGACGAGGCCGAGTCCTACACCTTGCATCGCGCGGCCGACGACGAGCAACCCCAAGGAGTTGACCAGCGCGGCGATCAGGCCGCCGGCCATCACGACCGCCAGGCCGCCGGCGATCGCCGTCCGGCGGTGCGGGCCGTCGCCGAGGCGGCCCATGATCGGCGCGCTGACCGCGCCCGCCAGCAGCGCGGCGGTCAGCGACCACTGGGCTTCGCTGAGCGACACCTTCAGGTCGGTCGCGATCAGCGGGACCAGCGGCGCGCCGAGCGACGAGATCACCGCGACGACCAGGGTCACCAGGAACAGGACGGGCGTCAGCGCGGCCTCGCGGCGGGTGGGGCGCGGCGGGGCCGCGACGGCGGCGCTCACGCGCGCAGCTCCGCCTGGAGGGACTCCACGATCTCCTGCAGCAGCTCGGTGGCGGCGGCCAGCGCGCGGACCTCGTCGTCGTCGCGCTGGGCGAGGTGGTCGCGCAGGAACGTGCGGTACTCCTCGCGGAACGCCTCGACGAGCGCGCGGCCGGCGTCGGTGATCGTGACCAGCACGACGCGCCCGTCGTCCGGATGCCTGTTGCGCGCGACCAGGCCGCGCTCCTCCAGCCGCGCGACGAGCTGCGTGACCGTCGGCTGCGCCAGCGCCTGCGTCGCGGCGATCTCCGTGATCCGCTGCGGCCCGTCGAGCAACCCACTCAACAACCCCGCCTCAGCGCGGGTCACCTCGAGGCTGCCCCGCCGCACCAGCAGCCGCGTGACCAGCGAGGCCCGCGGCAGCAGCTGCCCGGCGACCTGCTCGACCGCCTCCGCACGGGCGACGGTCGCGGGGTCCTTCACGGCTCGAGTGGGAGTCACATCGCAAAACTATATTCCATCGCGATATTTCTCGGGTCGCGCCCGAGTGCGTCGGCGCGCTGACGCGCGGCGGCGCGCCCGGTCCGTTCCGGATCCGCCCGGTCGGGTACGCCGGTCCTACCGTTGCACACGCAACTTCTGACGCTGACCCCGAACCCAGGACCCACCACTCCTCCATGCCGTACGACAACCTCTTCCAGCCCTACGAGCGCGGCACCCTGCGCACCGCCCATCGCATCGCGATGGCGCCGCTGACGCGCAACCGCGCCAAGGACACCGTCCCCGGCGACCTCAACGCCACCTACTACGCCCAGCGCGCCGACGCCGCGATCCTGATCACCGAGGGCACGCATCCGGCCGCCGTCGGCCAGGGCTACCTCGACATCGCGGGCCTCCACAACGACGAGCAGCAGGCCGGCTGGGCGCAGGTCGCCGACGCCGTCCACGCCGCCGGCGACGCCAGGCTCTTCATCCAGCTCATGCACTGCGGCCGCGTCGCGCACCCGGTCTACACCGACGGCGAGCAGCCGGTCGCCCCGTCGGCGATCAAGCACGACGGCCAGGTCTTCACGCCCGACGGCATGGAGGACTACGTGACGCCGCGCGCGCTGGAGACCGACGAGCTCGCCGCCGTCCGCGACCAGTACGTGGACGCCGCACGCCGCGCGGTCGCCGCCGGCGCCGACGGCGTCGAGCTGCACGCCGCCAACGGCTACCTGCTGCACCAGTTCCTGAGCGAGAACACCAACGAGCGCACCGACGGCTACGGGACCGACGTCGCGGGCCGGATCCGCTTCGTCGTCGAGGTCGCCGAGGCCACCGCCGCGGCGATCGGCGCCGAGCGCGTCGGTATCCGCCTCTCCCCCGGCCACGAGTTCAACGGGATCAAGGAGACCGACCCGCGCGCGACCTACGACGCGCTGCTGCGCGCGCTCGCCCCGCTCGGCCTCGCCTACGCCCACGTCATGGAGACCGAGCCCTACGCCGGCTACTCGACGCTGGAGCAGGCGCGCGAGCTGTGGCCCGGGACGCTGATCGCCAACGGCGGCTTCAGCGAGGAGTACGACGTCGCGGGCGCCGACGCGCTCGTCGCCGACGGCAAGGTCGACCTCGTCGCCTTCGGCCGCCGCTTCCTGGCCAACCCGGACCTCCCGGCGCGCCTGCGCGCGGGCGCCGAGCTCAACGAGCCCGACGAGGACACGTTCTACTCCGGCGGCGCCAAGGGCTACACCGACTACCCGACGCTGGACGAGGCGCAGGACGCCAAGGCCGCCTGAGCCTGGCGACCATCGCCGAGCCGCCGACCGCCCTCGGGCGTTCGGCGGCTCGGGACCGGCGACGCTAGTGCTCCTCGGCGCCCGGGTCGGCGGCGCCGGCCAGGACGAGCGCGCCGTCGGTGACGGTCTTGAAGTGGCCCTCCTGGACCGGCAGCGCCCAGTCGGTCAGCGCCTGGACCTCGGCGTCGCCCGCGCGCTGGTTGAGCTTGGCGACGATCAGCCAGTGCCCGACCTCTCCGGCTTCCGCCATGATCAGGAACTCGAAGCCGTCGAGCGGGTCGTCCTCGCCTTCGAGGTAGGTCTCCATCATCTCGACCGCCTCGTCGCGCGTCTCCCTGGCCGCGGCGAGGATCGCCGTCCTCTTGCGGTCGAACGTCCCCGCCACGGCCGTGCAGCGCTTCGCGGTCTCCTGCGCCTCGCGCGCCTGCACGCCGAGCTGCTCGATCAGCTCGGCGTGCGTGTCGTCCTCGAGCAGGTCGCTCACCGTCTCGGCGGCGACCCGGCTCGCCTGGGCCAGCCCGAGCACCTCGGCGATCTTGCTCTCCAGCTTGGTCAGCGTCGCCATCGGCTCAGGACACCGCGTCCCTGGCGTCCGACACGACGTCCTTGACCTTGTCGGCCAGGCCGTCGCCGTCCGGGTCCTCGGCCACGGCCCCGGTCGGCTTGTCGGGCAGGCCCGCGGCCTTGCGCAGCCGCTGCGCGATCTCGGCGATGTCCTCGACCGCGTAGTCGGGCGCGAAGACGTCCTCCTGCGGCGGCAGGTCGTGCGGCAGCGCGCCCTCCGGCGGGCCGTCCTGGACGATCAGGTCCTCGCCGGTCTCCGGATGCGGGCCGTTGAAGACCGCCCCGATCTCGTTGTAGTCGTCCTGCGAGAAGCGGTACAGGATCCGGTGCAGGTCCTTCTTGATGTGCGGCTGGCACTCGGGGATCTTGGCCGTCTCGATCCGCGGGGCCGGGAAGGCCTTCATCATGTCGACGCCGGTGATCTTCTCCAGCGCGCGGGCGTAGGCGACCTGGTGCACGCCGCCGCGGACGAGCAGGTAGCCGGTCAGCGCACGCGCGGCCGGATGGTCGACCATCTGGTAGACCTTCAACTTGCCGTTGCGGGCGCCGGTCTCCAGGAAGTAGTTGTGGGTCAGGTCCTCGACGAGGTCGCCGGAGGAGAAGACGTACTCGCCCGTCCACGGCAGGCCGCGGGAGTCCTGGGGCAGCGCGCCCTTGCCGCCGGCAAGGAAGTGATGGGGGTTGCCGATCCCCTTGTACTTGGCCAGCGTCGCGTCCGGCGCCCTGGCGCCGACCTGCGCCGGGTCGGTCAACATGGTGTTGATCGCGGCGGCGACGACCTCGATGTGGCCGAACTCCTCCGCGGCGATGTTCGCGATCAGGTCGTAGAACGGCCGCAGCTTCTGACGGCCGCGGAAGTTGAACGACTGGAACGTGTAGTTCATGAACGTCGACATCTCGCCGAAGCGCCCGCCCATCAGCTCCTGGACGGCGGCGGCGCCGGCCGGATCGGGCTCGGACGGGGGCGGGAGCTCGACGCCGAGGCGGTCGATGCGGGAGATCAAAACAGGGTCCTTCCGGTGGGGTGGGTGCTGCTCGTCCGTGTGGGGTCCCTGAATGAGGGCAGCGCGCAAACACCGATCCCCAGACCCTGCTCTTGTCAGGACGTTGTCTTGACAAGCGCAGCGGCGCGCAACGTATCCAGCGCGTCGCGCAGGATCCGCGAGACGTGCATCTGGCTGAGCCCGATGCGCTGCCCGATCTCCAGCTGCGTCAGGTCCTCCTCGAAGCGCAGCCGCACGATCTCGCGGTCGCGGACCGACAGCTGCCGCGTCAGCGCGCCGAGCGTCGCGCGCTGCTCGGCGGCGGCCAGGCCGTCGTCGGGCCGCCCGAGCCGCGCCTCGAGCGTGTGGTCGTCCTCGTCCCCGCCGCTGCCGGGCGACGACAGCGAGACCCCGCCGCGCGCGCACGCCGCCTCGCGGGCCTCCAGCACCGCCTCGGGCCCGAGGCCGAGGCGCTCGCCGATCTCGTCCACCGTCGGCGCCCGCCCGTGCTCGCGCATCAGCGCCTCGGACCCCCTCTCGACCGCCAGCGCGCGCTCCTGGAGGTCGCGCGGTGGCCGCACGGCCCAGGTGTGGTCGCGGAAGTGGCGGCGCACCTCGCCCGTGATCGTCGGCATGGCGTAGGAGCTGAACGCCGCCCCGCGCGCAGGGTCGTAGCGATCGATCGCCTTGAGCAGCCCGAGGCTCGCGACCTGCAGCAGGTCGTCGAACGGCTCGCGCGAGTGCGAGAACTGGCCGGCCACGTAGCGGGCCAGCGGCAGGTAGCGCTCGGCGAGCTGCTCTCGCAGCCGGGGGTCGCGGGTCTGGGCGTAGGCGGCCAGGAGCCGGTCGTCGCGGTCGCCGCGGACGGGGGTGCGGCGCGGCGGGGTGGGGAGCATCGTGGGCATGCGAGGTTCCTAACTAGGACAATGTCTCAGCTGGATGCCTCCCCGATCGGGACGGCCCGTAAAAACGAGTTGGCGCCTGCGGTCAGCGCTCGGCGTGCTGCCGCTCGTGCTCGCGCAGCGCCCGCTTGCGCTCAGGTCCGCCGACGTACCACGTGGTGATCTCCCGCCCGCGGGAGACGCGGTGGCACGGCACGACCAACGCCAAGGGGTTGCTGCCGATCGACACGCCGCGGTCGAACGGGGCGTCGCTCAGGCCCAGCTGCTCGTAGGAGCGTTCGCGCGCGAACGGGATCGCGCGGATCGCGTCGAGCGTCGCGCCGTCGTCCGGGTCGGTCGCCGCGGCGTCCCAGTCGACCGCGAGCTCCTGCGCGAACGGCGTCCCGTGCGCGAAGTAGCCGTCGATCGCCGTGTCCAGCTCGGCCAGGCGCCGCTGCGCCTCGCGCGCACCCCTGCGCCGCGCGCCCGCTGCGGCGACCGCCGGGCCTTCGGCGTGGTCGGCGTACATGACGCGCAGCGCGCCGCGCTCGGTGCACAGCATCTGCACGCGCCCGATCGGCGTGTCCGCCACGCCGTAGGCGGTCCCGCGCGGCAGCGCGATCGTGGCCCCGGCGGCGGCGCGCACGCCGTCGCTGCGCGCCGCGCCGTCGCTGAGCCCGCGGTCGTACGCGGCGCAGTCGGCGCAGATGCCCTCGGCCGTGACCGTCGTGTGCTCGACCACGAACCCGCGCCGCTTCAGCGCTGCCGTCGGCGGCGCGTCGAGCGCGACGTCGTAGAGCCGCAGGCAGACGCGGCAGCGGAAGTGCTGGTGGGCGTCGACGTTGGTCTCGTAGCGGACCGGCTCCGGGTTGCCGACCGCGGCCAGCAGCCCGAGCTCGGTCAGCTCGGCCAGCGCCGCGTAGACGGTCCCCCGCCCGACCTCGGGGACGGCGGCCGCCGCGCGCGCATGCACCTCGTCGGCCGACAGGTGCTCGGTCGCGGCGCCCGTGAAGGCCGACAGGATCGCCCGTCGCTGCGGGGTGACCCGCAGCCCTCGCGCCCGCAGGCGGGCGGAGGCGTCGTCGATCCGGCCATCGGAGCTCACCCATCGGCGGTACCCCCATCGGCGCCAACCCAACGCCCAACCCACTGCCGGGACAGCGATCCCGGCCGCGGGCGGCTCGGCCTAGCGCCCGACCGCGAGCTCCTCCAGCCGGCGCAGCGACTCGTCGTTGCGCCGCCTGACGAGGAAGTGCGTCAGCGGGTTGAACACCAACTTGGTCAGGCGATCGCCCGCGTCCTCGACCATCGTGACGTTCGTCCCGCCGCCGCGGCGCTCCAGGTCCAGGACCACGTGGGCGGTGCCCAGCGGCCGCGCCTTGGCGTGCAGCTCCAGGTGGCGATCGGGCTC
Source organism: Conexibacter woesei Iso977N (assembly GCF_000424625.1). Lineage (GTDB taxonomy): Bacteria > Actinomycetota > Thermoleophilia > Solirubrobacterales > Solirubrobacteraceae > Baekduia > Baekduia woesei_A. Next base: position 2,349,827 of record NZ_AUKG01000001.1, on the reverse strand, counting down.
CATCGCGATCACCTCGGTGTGGTCGTTGAGCTTGAACGGCCCGACGCCGATGCGGTGGTGGAAGCGCGCGCCGACGCGCGGCCACTCCGGGTCGGCGTCGCGGATCGTGTCGGAGCCCACGACCCAGTGGCCGTAGGAGTCCGGGTCCGACAGGACCGCGAAGACGCGTTCGGGGGACGCCGGGATCAACCGCTCGTTGCGTGCCATCCCCCACGCGCTACCCGCGATGGCCGCCGCGCCACACGGCCGGATCGCCGCGTGCGCGCCGGAGGCGCCGGGTATGGGCCGCCGCATGCCCTACCCCGCGCTGCCCGGCGCCGCCCGTTCCCTGTGGCTCGCGGATCCCGCCACCGCCGCGGGGCTCGGCGCGCCGTCGCTGACCGCGAGCCTGGAGGTCGACGCGTGCGTGATCGGCGGCGGCATCGCGGGCGTGACGACCGCGCTGGAGCTGGCGCGCGGCGGGCGCAGCGTCGCGCTGCTGGAGCGCGACCGCGTCGCCGCAGGCGTCACCGGCCACAGCACCGCGAAGCTCTCGGCGCTGCAGGGCAGCACCTACAGCGAGCTCGAGCGCAAGCACGGCCGCTCCGGCGCGCAGGCCTACGCCGCGCTCAACGAGGGCGCGATCGGCTACGTGGTCGACCGCGTCGGCGTCCTGGGCATCGACTGCGACCTGCGCCGCCGCCCGCACGCCCTGTTCGCGTGGGACGCGCAGCAGCGCCGCGAGCTGGAGGACGAGGCCGCGGCCGCGCAGCGCGCGGGGCTGGACGCCGCGCTCGTCGAGGACCTCGACCTGCTGCCGTTCCCGACGACGGGCGCGCTGGTCCTGGAGCAGGAGGCCGAGCTGCAGATCGCCACCTACGTCCTGGCCCTCGCCGCGGAGCTGCGCGAGCTCGGCGGCCAGGTCTTCGAGCACACGGTCGCCACCCACGTCGGCGAGGGCTCGCGCCCCACGGTCCGCACCGAGGCGGGCCCGGAGGTCCGGGCGCGCGACGTCGTGATCGCCACGCACTACCCGATCCTCGACCGCGGCCTGTACTTCCCGCGGCTGACGCCGAAGCGCTCGTACTGCATCGCGGTCCGCGTCCCGCAGCCGCCGCCGGAGATGATGGCGATCTCGATCGGCGCGCCGACCCGCTCGCTGCGCGCCGCGCCCGATCCGGAGCGTCCCGGCGAGGAGCTGCTCGTCGTCGGCGGCGAGGGCCATCCGGCCGGCGAGCAGGGCGACCGGACCCCGGAGCGCTACCGAGCGCTCTGGGACTTCGCGCAACAACGCTTCGGCGCGACCGAGGCCACCCACCGCTGGTCCGCCCACGACATGACCAGCGCCGACGGGATGCCCTACGCCGGGCGGCTGACCGCGCTGTCGCGACATGTATGGGTTGCCACCGGCTTCCGGAAGTGGGGCCTGACCAACGGGACCGCGGCCGCGCAGATCCTGGCCGCGCGCATCCTCGGCGGCGAGCACCCGCACCAGGGCGCCTTCGACACCACGCGGATCACGCCGCTGCGCAGCGCCGGCGGCGTCGTCCACGAGGGCCTCAAGACGACGCGCCACCTGGTCGGCGACCGGCTCAGGTCGCCCGAGGGCGAGACCACCGACATCCTCGAGCGCGGCGGCCTCGGGCGCCTGCTCAAGCTCGACGGCGACCTCGTCGCCGCCTCGCGCGACGCCGACGGGACGCTCCGGGTCGTCTCGCCCGTCTGCACGCACCTCGGCTGCCGCGTCGCGTGGAACCGCGCGGAGCGCTCGTGGGACTGCCCGTGCCACGGCTCGCGTTTCGCGCCCGACGGCGCGGTGCTCCAGGGCCCCGCGGTCAGGCCGCTGGAGCGCAGGGACCCGGGCGGCGCGGCGGGTTCCCAGGCGCCCGGCGCAGACGGCGCGGCGCGGTTTGCCGGACCGGGCGAGCCGGGAACCGCAGGCCCATGGCCCGTGACGACACCCGCGAGCGGCGCTTCACGCGACCGCAGCAGCCCGCGACCGGCCGGGAGGCGCCCGACGATCCGACCGACCTCTCCGCGCGCTCGTGGCGCGACGTGCTCAAGCGCACCATCAAGGAGTTCAAGCGCGACAACTTGACCGACTGGGCCGCCGCGCTGACCTACTACGGCGTGCTCGCGATCTTCCCGGCGATCATCGCGCTGGTGTCGATCATCGGTCTCGTCGGCCCGTCGGCGACCCAGCCGGTCCTCGACAACCTGGCGAGGCTCACGCCCGGCCCCGCCAACGACATCCTGTCGGGCGCCGTCAAGCAGGTCGCCAACGGCCGCGGCAGCGCGGGCCTGGCGTTCGTGCTCGGCATCGCGCTGGCGCTGTGGAGCGCGTCCGGCTACGTCGGCGCGTTCGCGCGCGCGTCCAACGCGATCTACGAGGTCCCGGAGGGCCGGCCGTTCTGGAAGCTGCGCCCGCTGCAGCTGGCCGTCACGACGTTGATGGTGCTGTTGCTCGCCGCGTGCGCGATCGCGGTCGTCGTGACCGGCCCGGTCGCCAGGCAGGCCGGCGACGTCATCGGCGTCGGCGGCGCCGCGGTCACCGCGTGGGACATCGCCAAGTGGCCGATCATCGCGGCGGTCGTCAGCGTCATGTTCTCGGTCCTGTACTTCGCCGCGCCCAACGTCAGGCAGCCCGGCTTCAAGTGGATCACGGTCGGCGGGGTCGTCGCGCTCGTCGTCCTGCTGGTCGCCTCGGGCCTCTTCGCCGTCTACGTCGCGAACTTCGCGTCCTACAACAAGACCTACGGGACGCTCGGCGGCGTGGTGGCGTTCCTGGTGTGGTTGTGGGTCGCCAACCTGTCCGTGTTGCTCGGCGCCGAGCTCAACGCCGAGCTGGAGCGCGGCCGCGAGCTGGCGGCCGGCCTGCCCGCCCACGACGAGCTGCAGGCCGAGCTGCGCGACGACCGCGCGGTCAAGGACGACAACCCGCGCGCGGACGGGCTGACCTAGCGGCGCGCCAGGCGGCGCGCGCCGCCGCCCGGTCCCTCGGCGTAGGTCAGGCCGTAGTGCTGGTAGGCGCCGGCCTCCTGGTCGACGGTCAGCGCCTGGTCGGGGTCGTAGGTCGGCGCGTCCCTGACCTCGGCCTTGCGGTAGTTGACGCGCAGCACGTCGGGCGTCACCGACGCGCCGGCGATCGCCACGAGCGTGAGCCTCCTGCCCAGCAGGCCGCCCATCTTGACCGTGACGAACACCGGCTCGTCGGACTCGACGTCGTAGAAGACGTCCTCGAGCCTGCCGAGCTTGTCGCCGTCGAGGTCGACGACCTCGTGGCCGCGCCAGTCGGCGACGCTCTCGGCCACCACGATGGCCGAGGGCGCGGGCCGGCGGGTGGGATCGAGCTGGTCGGGCATCAGGCGGCCGGCGCGGCCTCTGCGACGGCGAGCTTCAGCGACGCCTCGCGGACCGCGGCGACGTGCTCGCGCTGGACGCCGACGGCCCACTCGGCCAGCGCGCCGACCTCGGCCTCGCCGGTCTCCTCGGCCATCGTCTGGACGATCTCCCAGTGGCACAGCTCGCCGGCCTCGGCCATGCTCAGGAACTCGAAGCCGTCGAGCGCCTCCTCCTCGTCGGCGAGGTAGGTCCTCATCATGTCGGTGGCCTCGCCCTTGGTCTCGCGCGCCATCTCGCGGATCGCGGTCTTCTTGCCCTCGAGCCCGTCGATCAGCGCGTCGGTGCGCCGCTCGGTCTCCGCGGCCTGCTCGCCCATGCGCGCCAGGTCGTCGGCGAAGTCCTCGGCGTCCTCCATCTTGCTCACGGTGCCGGTCGCGACCTGCGCGGCCTGCGCGAGGCCGAGCACCTCGGCGAGCTTCTCGTCCAGTGGGGTCAGTTCAGCCATGGCGCCGACCTACCCCGCGCCCGCCGCCGCGCATGCGGGGATCTCTGCGCGGCGGCGCGGCCCGGTCCTCAGGACGGCGGCAGCAGGACCTTGTTGATGACGTGGATGATCCCGTTGGAGGCCATCACGTCGGTCTTGGTCACGCGGGTCGAGCCGTTCAAGTACACCTTGCCGCTCCTGACGGTGATCCTGACCGAGGCGCCGTTGAGCGTCCTGGCGCTCCTGAGCCTGACGACCTTCGACGCCGGGACCTTGCCCTTGACGACGTGGTAGAGGAGCACGGCCTTGAGCTTGGCCCTGTCCCTGGCCAGCGCGTTGAGCGTGGACTTCGGGACCTTGGCGAACGCCGCGTTGGTCGGGGCGAACACGGTGTAGCTGCCCCTCGACAGCGTGCCCGTCAGGCCGGCGGCCTTGACGAGCCTGACCAGCGTCGAGAAGTGCGGGTCGCTCGCGGCGACGCCGACGATCGTCCTCGATGCGGCGGTGTTCGCGGACGCGGGCGAGGACGGCGAGGCCGTCGAGCCGGCGGTGGCGACGAGCGGGCAGGCGGCGACGCCGGCGACGGCGAGCGACGCCAGGAGACGGTGATGCATGAAGACCCTCCAGCGGTCGGGGTGTTGACGTGTCGGGACGAGGTACGTGACCCCGGCGCCCGCCGGTTGAGCGCCTGCGCGCCGTCCTCGCGCATCCGGCCCGGCAACTCCGACAACCGATCGGCGCCCACGTCCGTACCCAGCTTGTGAGATGCCGCAGCTCGCAGGCCACCGCGTGAGCCAGAGCGCACCCGGAACCCGCCGCGCCGACAGCGGCGCGCGGTCGCTGGCGCACGCCGCCGACCGCCGCATCGGCGACGGCCTGCGGCGCGGCGACCCGCAGGCGCTGGAGGCGGTGCGCGACCGCTGCGGCACGACCGTGTTCTCCTACCTGCGCCACGTGCTCCGCGACCGCGCCGCGGCCGAGGACGTCTTCCAGCAGGTCTTCACCGAGGTCTGGCGCCGCGGCGCGAGCTACGACGCGCAGCGCGGCTCGCTGGCTACGTGGGTCCTGACGATCGCCCGCTCGCGCGCGATCGACGAGCTGCGCCGGCGCCGTCCCGAGCCGCTGGACCCGGACACGATGCCGGAGACCGCCGTGCCCGCGCCGCAGGACGCGGTGATCGACCGCTGGCGCGTGGCGCACCTGCTCACCCGCCTGCCCACCGAGGAGCGCGAGCTGCTGCGCCTGCGCTTCTACCTCGACCTGTCGCAGACCGAGATCGCGGCGCAGCTCGGCGTGCCGCTGGGCACGGTCAAGAGCCGGATGGTCCGGGGCCTGGAGCGCCTGCGCGCGATGCTCGACGAGGAGGCCTTGGCATGAGCGGCGCACGCTGGCCGCTGTCGCCCGCCGCGGTCGCGCTCGACGCGCTCGAGCCCGGCCAGGAGGCGCTGGCCGCCCAGCTGATCGAGCAGGACGCCGCGTTCCGCGCGGAGGTCGCGCGCCTGCGCGGGACCGCGGCCACGCTGGCCGGCCTCGACGCCGAGGCGTGGTCGGCCGAGGAGCCGCCGCCGCTGCGCGCGGTGGACGCGAGCGTCGCTCGGCCCGCGCAGCGGGTCGCCGCCGTGCCCGGCCCGCGGTCCGGACGGTCCGGGCGGTCCGGACGGCGGCCACGCCGGCTGATCGCCGGCGGCGTCGCCGCGGCGGTCGTCGCCGCGCTCGTCGTCGTGGCCGTGGTCGCGCACCGCGGCGGCGACGACGGGATCCCCGCGCCGCCGGCGACGACGCTCGCGCTGCGCCCGCTGCCCGGCGCGTCGGGGCGCGCGATCCTGAAGCTCAACGGCGCGGGCACCGAGGCCGAGCTGCGCGCCGCGGGCCTGCGCCCCTCCGGACCCCACGACTACTACGAGGCGTGGCTGGCCGACGCCCGCGGTCGGATGGTCTCGATGGGCACGTTCAGCGTCGGCCCCAGCGGCAGGGTCGACGTCCACATGCCGGTCGCCGTGGACGTCACCCGCTACGCGCTGGTCGACGTCTCGCTGGAGCCCGACGACGGCAACCTGGGCCACTCCGACCACTCGGTCCTGCGCGGCAGGTTGTAGGCGTCGGTCGGCTGATCACACCGCCGTCCGCCCGCCGTCGGTCGCGAGGATCGCGCCGGTGACGTAGCTGGCGCGCGGCGAGGCCAGGAAGACGACGGCCTCGGCGATCTCCTCGGCGCGCGCGGCGCGGGCCAGCGGCACGGTCGCGCCCATGTCGGCGACGCCGTCGGGGCCCATGACGCTCGCGGTGCCCTCGGTCGCCGTCGGCCCCGGCGAGACCGCGTTGACGCGCACGCCCGAGCCCGAGAACTCCGCCGCCCACGTCCGCGTCAGGCCGACCAGCGCCGACTTCGTCGCGCCGTAGGCCGACGCGCCGGCCATCCCGTACTCGGCGACCATCGTCGTGACGTTGACGATCGCGCCCTCGCCGCGGGCGGCCATCTTCGGTGCGAGCGCCGCGGTCAGGAAGTACGGGCCGCGCACGTTGACGTCGAACATCGCCTCGAACGAGTCGACGTCCTGCTCGGCCGTCGCCGCGAAGCCGAAGATCCCGGCGTTGTTGACGAGCACGTCGGCGTCGGCCGCCGCCTCGGCGAGCTGCGCGACCGACGACAGGTCGCCGAGGTCGGCGGCGACGAAGCGCGCGCTCCCGCCGGCCTCGGTGATCGCGCCGACCACCGCCGCCCCGCGCTCCGCGTCCCGGCCGGAGACGATGACGGTCGCGCCCTCGCCCGCCAGCCGCTCGGCGACGGCGCGCCCGATGCCCGAGGTCGCGCCGGTGACGAGCGCGGTCTTGCCCTGAAGATCCATGGTGATGTCCTTGCGTCTGGATAGAACGGTCGGTCTAGAGCTGCCGGATGACCGTAGCACACCAGATAGACCGGTCGGTCTATAGCGGTAGACTGGAAGCCGCGATGCCCGCCACCGACCGCCCCGCACCCCGCGAGCGCCTGCTCGCCGCCGCCGACGCGCTCTTCTACCGCGACGGCATCTGCTCGGTCGGCGTCGACCGCGTGCTGCGCGAGGCCGACGTCGCCCGCGCGTCGCTGTACAGCGCGTTCGGCAGCAAGGACGAGCTGGTCAAGGCCTACCTGGAGCAGCGCAGCGGCCTCTGGCGCGCGACCGTCGCCGAGACGCTCCCGACCCGCTGGGCCACCCCGCGCGAGCGCATCCTCGGCATCTTCGAGCTGCTCGGCGAGTGGTTCGCCAGGCCCGGCTACAACGGCTGCCCGTTCATCAACGCCAGCGCCGAGGCCGAGCCCGGCGGCCCGGTCCAGCAGGTCACCGACGCCCACCGCGCCTGGGTCCGCGACCTCTTCTCCGGCCTCGCCGCCGAGGCGGGCGCACGCGATCCCGAGACCGTCAGCGCCCAGCTCGTCCTGCTCTACGACGGCGCGATGGTCGGCGCCCAGCTCGACCGCAGCGCCACCCCCGCGACCGCCGCCCGGACCGCCGCCGCCGCGATCCTCGAGGCCACCACGCCCAGGCCGCGCCGCCGCGCGCGCTGAGCGCGACCGCGCCTCAGCGGCGCCGGCGCCGGGCCACGAGCTGGCCGGCGATCGCGCCGAGCACGGCGCTGATCACGATCACGACGATCAGCCTCGCCGAGTGCGTCGTCACGAGGAAGTCGACCGAGACGCTCTGCGCGTTGGCCAGCGCGAACCACACCAACAACCCGACGATCACCACGATGATCCCGACGCGGGTGAGCTCGTTGCGGCGGTCCTGGTCCATGGCCTGACGAGCGTACACGCGGCCGGTGCCCGCGTCAGCCCGCCGCGAGCCGCACGCGCACCGACGTCCCGCGCTCGGCGTCGGCGATCCAGATCCGCCCGCCGTGGGCCTCGACGATCGCGCGCGAGATCGCGAGGCCGAGCCCGGCGCCGTCGTCGGTGCGGGAGCGGTCGAGGCGGTGGAAGGCCTCGAAGACGCGCTCGCGCTCGGCGGCCGGGATCCCGGCGCCGCTGTCGGCGACCTCGATCTCGACGGCGCCGCCGTCGCCGCGCGACGTCCGCACGATCACGGTCCCGTCCGGCGGCGTGTGGCGGATCGCGTTCTGGATCAGGTTGAACAGCACGCGCTGCAGGCGCGCCGCGTCGCCGAGCGCCAGCGGGTCGCCGGCCTCCAGCACCGCCCGGACCGCGACGCTGGACGCCTCGGCCGCCGGGCGCATCGCCTCGACCGCCTCGCCGACGAGCTCGTCGAGCGCGACCTGCTCCATCGACCAGCGCAGCTCGCCGGACTCCAGCCGCGTCAGCTCGAAGAGGTCGTCGATCAGCGCGCCGAGCGCCTGGACGTGCAGGCCCATCCGCGCCGCGTACTCGCGCGACGTCTCCGCGTCCACGATCCCGTCCTCGACCGCGTCGGCCAGCAGCCGCAGCGCGGTGATCGGCGTGCGCAGGTCGTGCGAGACCGCGGCGACCAGCGCGCGGCGCGCCTGCTCCTCGCCGTCCAGGCGCGCGACCATCGCGTCGACCTCCGCGGCCAGCTCGGCGATCTCGCCGCCGCCGGCGACGCCGGTCCGGACGTCGCGCCGCCCGGCGGCGACCGCGTGCAGCGTGCCGCGGACCGCGTCGAGGTCCGCGAGCGCTCCGGAGCCCAGAGCGCTCGCGCACAGCACGCCGACCAGCGCCGCGTAGGCGGTCAGCACCGCCAGGAAGAACGCGTCGTGGGGCGAGACGAACATCACGCCGACGAACAGCGCGACCGCCGCGCCGGTCGCGACCGCGATCAGCGCGCCGACCGCGACCGCCTGCGCGCGCAGGCCGCCGAGCCGCGCCCGCTGCGTGGTCACGACGTGCGCGACGAGGACCGCCGCGGCGCCGATCGGCGCCAGCGTCACGGCCGTCAGCCACGCCGCGTGCCCGCCGTAGACCGCGCCGCTGAGCACGGTCAGCCCCAGCGCGGCGAGCACCGCGAGCGCGAGCGCGCGGATCACGGCGCGGCGAGGCGGTAGCCGACGCCCCAGACGGTCTCGATCAGGTCCGCGGCCTCCGGGACCGCGGCGAGCTTCGTGCGCAGCCGGCGGATGTGCACGGTCACGGTCGCCGTGTCGGTGTAGAACGAGTAGCGCCAGACCTGCTCCATCAGCTCCTCGCGCGAGAACGCGCGGCCCGGATGGCGGGCGAGGAACGCGAGCAGGTCGAACTCGCGCTGGGTCAGCGCGACCTCCTCGCCGGCGAGCGTGACGCGATGGGCGGCGACGTCCACGGTCAGCGGGCCGAAGCTCATCGGCGGCCCCGGCGCCTCGACCGGCCCGGCGCGGCGCAGGACCGCATCGACGCGCGCGACCAGCTCGGCGGGTGAGAACGGCTTGACGACGTAGTCGTCGGCGCCCTGGGTCAGCCCCGCGATCCGGTCGGCCTCCTCCCCGCGCGCGGTCAGCAGGATCACCGCCGGGGCCGGACCCGGCGACTCGCGCACGCGGCGCAGGACCTCGAAGCCGTCGATGCCCGGCAGCATCACGTCCAACACCATCAGGTCGAACGGCGCCGCGTCGGTCGCGGCCAGCGCGGCGTCGCCGTCGCCGGCGCTCGCGGCGTCGTAGCCCGCGCGCTCCAGGTAGCGGCAGACGACCTCGGCGATCGTCGGCTCGTCGTCCACGACGAGCACGCGGCCCCGCACGCGTCCGGGCGCGACGTTCACGCGGTCGCCAACTCGCGGCCCAGCTCGGCGACGCCGGAGCCGAAGTCCTCGCGCGCGGCGAACCCGAGCCCGTCGGCGGCGCGGCGCGCGTCGGCGAAGACGTGGCGGACGTCGCCGAGCCGGAACTCCCCGGTGACGACGGGCGCCAGCTCCGCGTCGCCCGGCGGCGCGATCGCCGCGTGCAGCGCCTGCGCGAGGTCGAGCACGGTCCGCGGCGTGCCCGAGCAGATGTTGTAGGCCCCGCTCGCCGGCTCCGGCGCGGTGAGCGCCAGGACGTTGGCGCGCGCGACGTCGCGGACGTGGACGAAGTCGCGCCGCTGCCCGCCGTCCTCGAACACGCGCGGCGCGGCGCCGGCGTGCAGCGCGCTCGCGAACAGCGCGGCGACGCCCGCGTAGGGCGTGTCGCGCGGCAGCCGCGGGCCGTAGACGTTGTGGTAGCGCAGCGCGGTCACGGGCACGCCGGTCTCGCGCGCGAACGCCGCGGCGAGGTGCTCCTGGTGGAGCTTGGTCGCCGCGTAGACGTTGCGTGGGTCGACGGGCGCGGTCTCCGGGACGGCCTCGGGCACCAGCGCAGCGTCGCAGACCGGGCAGGCCGGGTCGAACCGCCCCGCGCGCAGCGCGCGCTCGGGCCGCGGCGCGGGCGCGACGACGCCGTGCTCCGCGCAGCGGTAGCGGCCCTCGCCGTAGACCACCATGCTGCTCGCCAGGACGACCCGCTCGCACGAGCGCGCAGCGGCCAGCTCGCGCAGCAGGACCGCGGTGCCGACGTCGTTGTGCGACACGTAGTCCTCGAGGTCGCCGAGGTCGACGCCGAGCCCGACGCGCGCGGCCTGGTGGCTGACCCCGGTCACCCCGCGCAGCGCGGCCCGAACCGCGGCCGCGTCGCGGACGTCGCCGACGACGTGCTCGACGCCGTCGGGCAGGTCGGCGCGCGGCGGCGCGAGGTCGAGCACCCGCGCCGCGTGGCCCGCGGCCGCGAGCTCCTCGACGACGTGCGACCCGACGAAGCCCGCGCCTCCGGTGATCAGCAGCATGCGCCGGACGGTAGGCGCCTGGCACGCCGCCGTCACGCGTGTTTCGCGTTCCGTAATCGACGCCGCGGCCCGCCGCCGCGATCGTCCGGCCCATGCCCGACGTCATCCTGCCCGTGCTCGACGAGGCGCGCGCGATCCCCTGGGTCCTCGAGCGGATGCCGCCGGGCTTCCGGCCGATCGTCGTCGACAACGGCTCGACCGACGGCTCGGCCGAGGTCGCCGCCGCGCTCGGCGCGCGCGTGGTGACCGAGCCGCGCCGCGGCTTCGGCGCGGCCTGCCACGCCGGGCTGCTCGCCGCGCGCGCCGAGGTCGTGTGCTTCATGGACTGCGACGGCTCGCTGGACCCGCGCGAGCTCCCCGACGTCGTCGCGCCCGTCGCGGGCGGGACCGCCGACCTCGTGCTCGGCGCGCGTGCGCCGGTCGCCCGCGGGGCGTTCCCGATCCACGCGCGCGCCGGCAACGCGGTGCTCGCGCGGGCCGTCCGGCGGCGGGCGGGCGTCGCGATCACCGACCTCGGCCCGATGCGCGCGGCGCGGCGGACCGCGTTGCTGGACCTGGGCCTGCGCGACCGCCGCTTCGGCTGGCCGCTGGAGATGGTCGTCCGCGCGGCCGCCGCGGGCTGGCGGATCGAGGAGCGCCCGGTCGCCTACCTCCCGCGCGTCGGGCGCTCGAAGGTGACCGGCACCGTCCGCGGGACCGCCCGGACCGTCCGCGACATGCGCAAGGTGCTGGCGTGAACGGCGCCCCGGCGCTGATCGTCCTGGCCAAGGCACCGGTCGCGGGCCGCGTCAAGACGCGCCTGTGCCCGCCGTGCACGCCCGCCGAGGCCGCGCAGCTGGCCGCGGCGGCGCTCGCCGACACGCTCGCGGCGGTCGCCGCGACGCCCGGCGTCACGCGCCGCCTGCTGGTCCTCGACGGCGTGGCCGGACCGTGGGTGCCGCCCGGCTTCGCCGTCCTGCCCCAGCGCGGCGGCGGGCTCGACGAGCGCCTCGCCTGCGCGTTCGCCGACGTCGGCGGCCCTGCGCTGCTGGTCGGGATGGACACGCCGCAGGTCACCCCGGCGCTGCTCCGCGACGGCCTCGACCGCCTCGCCCGCACCGGCGCGGTCCTCGGCCTCGCCCCCGACGGCGGCTACTGGGCGATCGGCCTGCAGCGCGCGTCTGCAGCGCTCTTCCACGGCGTCCCGATGAGCGCGACGGACACCGGCGGCGCGCAGCTGCGGCGCCTGCACGACCAAGGCCTACAGGTCGATCTGCTGCCCGAGCTGCGCGACGTCGACACGATCGCCGACGCCCACGCCGTCGCCGCCGCCTGCCCGCCCGGCGCGGCGTTCCCGGCCGCCCTCGACCGCACCCTCATCACCGCATGACGCCGCCGCATCCGCCGACCGCCGCGCCGGACCGCGCCGCACCCGCGGGCCGGCTCTACGACGCGGCGCTCGGCGGCAGAGCATCCCTGATCGCTCGCGCTGCCGACGGGATCGCCTGGCCGCTGGACGTCACGCGCTGGCTCGGCCCGGCGGGCGGGGCCGACCTGCGGCTGCTGACGCGCGCCGCCGGACCGGTCCTCGACGTCGGCTGCGGCCCCGGCCGCCACGTGCGCGCGCTGGTGGCGAGCGGCACCGAGGCGCTCGGCCTCGACGTCTCGCGCGCGGCGGTCGCGACCGCGCGGGCCGGCGGCGCGCCGGTCGTGCACGGCAACGTCTTCGGCCCGGTCCCGGACGCCGGGCGCTGGCGGACGGCGCTGCTGCTCGACGGCAACCTCGGCATCGGCGGCGACCCCGTCGCGCTGCTGCGCCGCGTCGCCGCGCTGCTCGCGACCAAGGGCACCATCTTGGTCGAGGCCGACCCGCCCGGGACCGGCCTGGCCCGCGCCGCGGTGCGGCTCGACGACGGCCGCCTGCTGTCCGAGCCGTTCCCGTGGGCACGCGTCGGGATCGACGCGCTGGCCGCCGTCGCGCGCGCGGCCGGGCTCGGCATCGCCGCCAGCTGGGACGACGAGGGGCGCTGGTTCGCCCAGCTGGCGCCATGAGGCTCCTCCCCGCCACGCCTCCGCCCGGCCCCGCGCGCCCCGAGTTCTGGCGCAGCCCGCTGCGCAGCGCGCGGCTGACGACGATCCTCGGCCTCACGCTCCTGGTCGGGATCACGATCGTCGCGGTCACCGGCTTCCTCTCGCACGCCGCCTACCAGCCGGACCTCGGCCGCAACGCGCAGCTGCCGACCGGGCAAGACCTGCAGCTGTTCGTGATCGGCTGGCCGACGTCGCCGAGCTGGTTGTACGCCTTGACCCAAGGCCTCCATGTCACGATCGGCATCGTCGCGGTCCCGGTCCTGCTCGCGAAGCTCTGGTCGGTGATCCCGCGCCTGTTCGCGTGGCCGCCGGTCGCGAGCGCCGCGCAGGGCCTGGAGCGCCTGTCGGCGCTGGTGCTCGTCGGCAGCACGCTGTTCCAGTTCGCCACCGGGATCACCAACGCCGAGCTCTACTACCCGTGGCACTTCAAGTTCGTGGCCGCGCACTACTACGGCGCGTGGGTGATGGTCGCCGCGGTGCTGCTGCACCTCGGCCTCAAGGCGCCGACGATCAGGGGCGCGCTGACCACGCGCCGCGAGGTCCTCCAGCTCGACCACCTCCGCGCGCCCGACCCCGCCCCCGCGACGATCAGCCGCCGCGGCTTCTTCGCGACCGTCGCCGGCGCGTCGGGGCTGCTGCTCGTCACGACCGCCGGCCAGTCGCTCGGCGGTGCCTTCCGGCGCGTCGCGCTGTTCGCGCCGCGCGGCGCGGGCGTCAGCGGGCCGGCGGGCTTCCCGGTCAACAAGACCGCGGCGATCGCGCGGATCACGCCCGCGCTCGTCGGGCCGGACTGGCGCCTGAAGCTCTCTGGCCCGGACGGCACGACCGCCGAGCTGAGCCGCGCCGCGCTGCTCGCGCTCCCGCAGCACACCTACAACTTGCCGATCGCGTGCGTCGAGGGCTGGTCGACGACGCAGACCTGGAGCGGCGTGCGGCTCGCCGACCTCGCCCGCCACGCCGGCGCGCCCGGCGCCCGGCAGGTGCTCGTCGAGTCGCTGCAGCCGCGCGGCGCGTTCCGCCAGGCGACGCTCGGCCACGACCAGCTGCACGACGACCGCGCGCTGCTCGCTCTTCAAGTCAATGGCATCGACCTGCCCCTGGACCACGGCTACCCGGCCCGGATCATCGTCCCGGCGCTGCCCGGCGTGCACTGCACGAAGTGGGTCGGGGAGCTGCACTTCTCATGAGGCGCGCGTACGGCGCCGGCCCGCTGCACCTGCTCGGCCACGTGGCGCTGCTGGGCGTCACGGCCTACGCGCTGTCGCGCGCGTTCCAACTGCGCTTCGCGCCCGAGCCGCTGAACCTCGCGGCGTGGCTGCTCGGCGGCGCGCTCCTGCACGACCTCGTGCTGCTGCCCGCCTACTCGGCGCTCGACACGGTCGCGATCCGGACCCTGCACGCGCCGCTGCTCAACCACATCCGCGTGCCGCTCGTGCTGTCGGGGGTCGTGTTCCTCGTCTACGCCCCGCGGATCCTGGACCGCCAGCCGCAGAACGTCGTCAACGCGCTCGGCGTCGCGCCGCCGGACTACCTGCGCCGCTGGCTGCTGCTGACCGCCGCGTTGTTCATGGGGTCGCTGTTGTTGTACGCGTTGCGAGCCATGCGAGCACGTGCGGGCGGCCGTGCGCCGGAAGCAGCGCCAGGCGGTGGGTCCGATCGGTCGTGACGCGCAGCCGGTGGCGCGCGGCGTCGACCGCGATCGCGTCCGGCCCGCCGGGCAGGTAGACGCGGCGCGTCAGGCGCAGCGAGCGGCCGCCGTCGCCGACGGCGAAGACCAGCAGCGCGTCGCCGCGCTGGTCGGTGACGTAGCAGAGGCGCGCGCTCGCGCAGGCGACGCGCGCCGGTCCGACGCCGGCGGGCGCGCTGGCGAGCGTCGCGTTCCCGGCCCGGATCGACAGCGTGCGCACGCGGCCGTCGACGACCGCGCGGAGTCCCGGAGCGACGACCGCGCTGGCGTGCGCCGGCCCCGCGGGCGGGGGCAGCTCCGCGCCGCCGCAGCCGGCGAGGAGCGCGCATGACGCCGCCCACCACGCTGCTTGCCGAGACCGCCGCACGCGCCGAGGATCGCACCGCGCCGCCCGCGCGCCAACGCCTGCACGGGCGCGTTTCGTGGATCGTCATCTTCGTCGCGATCGCGACGATCGCCACCGGCGCGATCGTCCACCACACGACCGGAAGGCTCGGCACCGCGCTGCCGCCGTTCGTCGCGAGCTGGGCGCCGCAGGCGCAGCTGGGCCCGGCGCTGGTCGCCGCCGCCGCGCTGGCGCTCGCGGTCGCGCTGCTGCCGCGGCTGGTCGCGGCGCCGCGCGTCACGCCGCTGGCGTTCGACATCATCATCCTGCTCGTCGCGCTCGGCCTCGGCCTGGCGATCGGCGCCGCGCGCGAGGGCGTGCACGGGTGGTGGGCGATCTTCGACCTCGGCCCGCACGGCTCGTTCGAGGCCCGCAACGAGTACCTGCCCGGCCTGCCCACGCTGAGCTACGGGACCGGCTTCTACCTCGACCGCTTCGCCGAGCTGGTCCCGTCGCAGCCGGTCAACGTCGCCGGCCACCCGCCCGGGCCGCTGTTGTTGATGGACCTGCTCGGGGTCCGGACCGCGCAGGGCCTCGCAGCGCTCTGCATGTTCGCGGCCGCCGCGTGCGCGCCGCTGGCCCACCGCCTCGGCCGCACGCTCGACGGCGAGCACGCGGGCCGCGTGGCCGGCGCGCTCTGCGCGCTCTCGCCGGTCGTCCTGCTGTTCGGCTTCACCTCCTACGACGCGGTCTTCGCCGCCTGCGGGACCGCGACCGCGCTGCTGCTCGTGACCCCGCGCACGCGCGCGGTCGGCGCGGTCGCGCTGGCGCTGAGCGCGTTCCTGAGCTGGGCGCTGCTGGCCGTCGGCGCGTGGGCCGCGGTCGTCGTCTGGCGCCGCGAGGGCATGCGCGCCGCGCTGATCCTCGCCGCCGCCTGCGCCGGCGCGCTCCTCGTGTTCAACATCATCTTGGCCGCCGCCACCGGCTATGACCCGATCGGCACGCTGCGCGCGACCGAGCAGGTCTACCGCGCCTCGGTCGCCCAGCGCCGGCCGCTGTGGTTCTGGGCCTTCGGCTCGCCGGTCGCCTGGGGCGTCCTGCTCGGCCCGCCGCTCGTGGCCTGCGCGCTGCGCTCGGCGACCGCCGCGCGCGCGACCGGCCTGGCCACCGCGATCGTCATCGCCGTCGCCGCGGGCGGCGGCTTCACGAAGGCCGAGACCGAGCGCATCTGGCTGTTCCTCGTCCCGCTCGCGTGCGTCGCCGCGGCGCCGCACGTCCGCCGCCTCACCCCGCTGCTCGCCGCGCTGGCGGCCGAGGCGCTCGCCGTCCAGCTCCTGACCGGCACGGTCTGGTGACCGGCGTGGCCGCGGCGTGCAGCGGTCACACTGGGCGTGCGGCATGACGCCCACCCGCCCCACCCCCGACGCGGTCCTCCGCGCGCGCGGCCTGGTCAAGGTCCACGGGTCGGGGCGCGCGGAGCGGCGGATCCTCGACGGCGCCGACCTCGACGTCGCGCCCGGGGAGCTGGTGGCGATCGTCGGCCGCTCGGGCTCGGGCAAGTCCACCATGTTGCAGCTGCTCGGCGGGTTGGACCGGCCGGACGCCGGGACCGTCGAGGTCGCCGGGCGCTGGGTCGCGGCGCCCGGCGGCGGGCCGGGCGAGCGGGCGCTGAGCGCGCTGCGGCGCGAGGCGATCGGCTTCGTCTTCCAGTTCTTCCACCTGCTGCCCGAGCTCGACGGCGCGGCCAACGTCCTGCTGCCCGCGACGCTGCCGGGCGCCGATGCACGCCGCCTCACCGCGCGCGGCCGCGCGCTGATCGAGCAGCTCGGCCTCGCCGACGTCGCCGCGCTGCGGCCCCACCAGCTCTCCGGCGGCGAGCAGCAGCGCTTCGCGCTGGCCCGCGCGCTGATCGCCGACCCGCCGCTGATCCTCGCCGACGAGCCGATCGGCAACCTCGACGCCGCCGCCGGCGCGCTCGTCCTCGACCTCCTGCGCGCGGCGGCCGGCGAGGGGCGCGCGGTCGTGATGGTCACCCACCAGGCCGAGGCGACCGCCCGCGCCGACCGCGTCCTGCGCCTGGAGGACGGCGAGCTGACCGCGCAGCGCGACGGTGGCGTCGAGGTCCACGCGACGGGATGAGCGGCTCGGCGCGGTTCGCGGTCCGGGCGGCGGGGACGTCGCTGCGCGCGCAGCCGGGCCGGACGCTGCTGACCGCGCTCGGGATCGCGGCCGCCGGGCTCGTGCTCGGCGTCGCGCTGACCGTCGCCTTCTCGCTCTCGACCGGGTTCGACCGCGCGGCCGACCGCGCCGACCTGCCGACGGTCGTCGCCCGCTTCGACGCGCGCGACCCCGCGGCCGTGCGCCGGACCGTCGGCGCGCTGCCGAACCTCGCGGCCGCGTCCTACCGCTTCGAGCGCACGGGGCTCCGCCTGCGCGCGCCCGGCCACGCGACGGGCCAGGGCGTCCTGCAGGTCGTCCCGGCCGGACGGCGGCGCGGCTACGCGATCGTCGCGGGCCGCGACGTGCGCGCGTCCGACACCGGCGGCGTCGTGATCGAGCGCGGCCTCGCGCGCGCGTGGAACGTGGGCGTCGGCGACGAGCTGCGCGTCGGGCGCCTCGGCGCGATGCGCGTGGTCGGGATCGCCGTCCAGCCCGACAACGTCGCGTTCCCGGTCGCGAAGACCGCGCGCGTCACGGCGAGCAGCGAGGCGCTGCTGGCGCGCTTCGGCGCGCGGCCGGGCGACGCGTTCCCGGTCGACATGGTGGCCCTGTGGGCGCGCGACCCGGCGCGCGCGGACGTCCTGATCTCCGCCGCGCGGCAGTCGTCGTTCGGGCTGACCGGCCTGCGCTTCTTGACGCGCGACGGCGTCCGGACGCTGATCGGCCAGGCCGCCGGGATCGTCGTCGCGTTGTTGGTGGCCTTCGGGATCGTGGCCGCCGGGCTGGCCGGCGTCCTGCTGGCGGCGGGCGCGCAGTCCGAGGTGCAGCGGTCGCTGGACCGGATCGGGCTGACGCGCGCGCTGGGCGCCTCGCCGCGGGCGATCGTCGCGACCCACGCCGCGCGCGGCGCGCTCGTGTGCGCCCCGGCCGCGGCGCTCGGGCTGGCCGCGGGCGCGCTGCTCGCGCGCGGCCCGGCCGGCGGCGTGTTGTCGTCCTTGAACGAGCTGGCGCCGTCGTGGGGTGCGCTCGCGCTGCTGCTCGGCGCGGTCGAGGTCGCCGCGATCGCGCTGGTCGCCGCCTGCGCGGCGCTCCCGGCCTGGCGCGCGGCGCGGCGCGCGCCGGCCGCGCTGCTGCGCGGCGGCGGCGACGTCGTGGAGGGCCGCGGGCCGGGCGGCGGCGGGCGCGGCGGGCTCGTCGCGCTGGGCGCGCAGCTGGTCGCGGCGCGGCGCGCGCGGTTGGCGTCGATCGTCGCGGTCCTCGGCGCCGCGACCGCGGTGATCCTGTTGTTGTTGGCCTTGGCCTCGACGCTGGAGGCACTGCGCGACGACCCCGCGACGCTGGGCAAGAAGTACCAGCTGACCGCACGGCTGCCGGCGGGCGACGCCGACGCGGTCGCCGCGCTGCCCGGCGTGACCGCGGCGGCGCAGCGCGTCTCGATCCCGGCGGTGAGCGCGTCGCTGCTCGGCTCGCCGCTGACCGTCGTCGCCTACCCCGGCGACCACACGCGGTTCGAGGCGCCGCCGCTGGCGGCCGGGCGGCGCGTGCGCGGCCCGGGCGAGGCGGAGGTGGGTGTAGGACTGGCTGACGCGCTGGGCCTGCGGGTCGGCTCGACGCTCGCGATCCAGCCGCAGGCACCGCACGAGGCGCGCTTCCGCGTCGTCGGGATCGTCCGCGCGCTGCAGGACGAGGGCCGCGTCGCCTACGTGCAGCCGGACCGCCTGGACGCCGCGGGCGCCGAGCTCTCCGGGCCGGTCGTCCTGCGCCTGGCGCGCGGCGCGAACCGCGCGCGGATCGCCGCGGGCCTGCGCGCCCTCGGCGCGACCGCCGACCCGGTGCGCGGCGCGACCGGCGACAGCGGCGCGCTGCTCGGCGTGCTCGCGTCGCTGCTGCGCGTGGTCGCGCTCAGCGTCGCGCTCGTCTGCCTGCACGCGCTGGTCAGCGCGCTGGCGCTGACCGCGCGGGAGCGCCGCGGCGCGGTCGCGACGCTGCGCGCGGTCGGGGCCGACGGCCGCGCGCTGCGGCGCCTGCTCGGCGGGGCCGCGGCGGCGGTCGCGCTCCCGGCGCTGGTCGTCGCGGTCTTGTTGGAGGCCTTGGTCCTGGCGCCGCTCGTCGCCCGGCTCGCCTCCGGCTACGCGGACCTGCCGCTGGGCGCGTCGGCCGCGCAGGTCGCCGCGGTGGGCGCCGCGTTGCTGGCGCTCGCGGGGCTGGCCGCGGCGCTGACCGCCCGGCGCCTGGCGCGCGAGCCGGTCGTCGCGGGCCTGCGGGAGGAGGCGTGAGGCCGCGCACGCGCCGCGAGCTGCTGACCGGTGCCGCCGCGGCGGCGCTGCTGGCGGGCTGCGGCGGCGCGGGCTCGCGCGGCGGCGCCGCGCTCCCGGGCTCGACGCTGGCGCGCACGCTCGTCGACCCCGACGGCGACGGCCTCCTGAGCGCCGGGCCCGGCGTCCCGCTGCTGGACCGCACCGAGCTGGCGCCGCGCGCCCGGGCCGGCCGCGTGCTGACAACGCTCGCGCAGGTCTCCGACCTGCACGTGCGCGACGCGCAGTCGCCGGGCCGCGTCGCGTTCCTGGACCGCCTCGGCCCAAGGCTGGGCTCGGCGTTCCGCTGGCACGAGGCGCTGACCGCGCACGCGGTCGCCGCGACGGTCGCCGCGGTCAACACCGCGCGGCCGGACGCGGTCCTGGTCACCGGCGACCTCGTCGACTCCGCCCAGCGCAACGAGCTGGAGTGGGCGCTGACGCTGCTGCGCGGCGGGACGGTCCGGACCGACTCCGGCGCGCCCGGCTACCAAGGCGTACAACAAGCCTCGATCGCCGACCCCCTGTACTACCGGCCCGACGTCGACGCGCCGCGCCACCCCGGCCTGCTGGCGCGCGCGACCGCGCCGCTGCGCAGCCCCGGGCTGCACGCGCCCTGGCACGCGGTGCTCGGCAACCACGACATCTTGGTCCAGGGCGAGGTCGCGCCGAGCACCCGGACGCGCGCCGCCGCGACTGGCGACCGCCTGCTCGTCACGCCGTCGCAGGCGCTGCTGGAGGAGCTGCGCGGGGTGACGCTGAGCCGCGCCGAGATCGACCGCCTGCTGGCCGCGGGCCTGGACGGCGACGCGATCCGGGTCGCGCCCGACGCCGCGCGCACGCAGCTCGGCGCGGCCGACGTCGTGGCGCGCCTGCGCCCCGGCCACGGCGGCGGCGCGCCGTTGGACTACATGTTCCCGGCGGGCGATCGCCTCCAAGTCATCGTTCTCGACCTCGTGCGGCGCGACGCCGGCTCCGACGGCCTCGTCACCCCCGCGACGCTCGCCGCGCTGCAGGCCGCGCTGGCCGCGGCGGGCGACACCTACATCCTGGTCGCCGTCCACCAGCCGCTGGAGGGCACGCGTGGCGGCGCGTCGGTCTACGACGTCCTCGACGCCGACCCGCGCGTCGTCGCGGTCCTCGCCGGCCACACGCACCGCAACGCGATCGTGCCGCGGCGCTCGCGGGCGGGCGGCTACTGGCTGATCACGAGCGCGTCGATCGTCGACTGGCCGCAGCAGTGGCGGGCGCTGCGCCTGGTGCAGACGGCCGGGGGCGGCGTCGCGCTCGAGACCTGGATGGCCGACCACACCGGCCGGCCCAACGACGAGTCCTCGCTCGCGGGCATCGCGCGCGACCTCGCGTTCCTGGACCCGCAGGGCGGCCGCCCGGCGGGCGCGGCCGGCACCCACGCCGACCGCAACGTCCGCCTGCACCTGCCCGCCGGCCGGCGCCCGCGCGCGCCGCGCCGTCCCGCGACCCCGCGCGCGCTGCCGCCCGCCGCGGCGGCCGGGCGGCTGGGCGCGGGCGACACGGTCTGACCGGCGCTACGCCTCCGGCGGCGCGAACGCGCGAAACGTCTCGGTCAGCGCCGCGTCCTGCGCGTCGCGCTCCTCGCCGCCGGATCCGTCGTCGTCACCGGCGGACAGCCGCGAGTTGGCCTCGAGCACCGCGGACTCCAGCAGGTGCCGGGTGTCGCCCTCCTCGCCGGCGACGACGGCCACGACGAGCTGCTCGCGCCCGACCTCGACCCCGGCGTCCGGGGCGAGCCGCCCCAGCACCGCCTCGACCTCCGCCACCCAGTCCTTGGACGCCTTCTCGCTCAACGGCAGCGTCAGCCTCCCGCCGCGCACCGAGGCCTGCCGCCAGTCCAACCCCACACCGCTCTCGGAACCCATGGCGACGGGATGCCCGCCCGCGCCGGCCCGCGAACCCGGCGTGCGCCCGCCGGGATCACCCCGCCGGGGTGAGCAACGCTCATCCGTCGCGGCGCGACGGTGGATGCTCCCATGGCACCCGTGCCGCATCCCGCCCGCCGCGCGCGGGCATGGCTGTGGCTCGTCGCGGTCGGGCTCGGCGCCGTCACGGGCGCTCCGGTCGCCCGGGCCGACGTCCTCGTCGACGAGAGCTTCACGGGCCCCACCGCCGCGGCGCCCCTGCGCGTCGGCGGGAGCTTCACCCCGTGCCTGACCGCCTCGACCGACACCGCCCAGGCCAACGTCACGGGCTGCGCGGCGGGCCAGCCGTCGATCCCGGCCGGCGGCGATCCCTACGGCGCGGGGACGCTGCGGCTGACCGACAACGGCCACGACCGCTCCGGCTTCGCGATCTATCGGCATGTCTTCCCGTTCACGTCCGGCCTGCGCCTCACGTTCACCGCGTTCGCCTACAACGGCACGCGCGTGCCCGGCTACGGCGCGGCCGACGGGATCTCGCTGTTCCTCGCCGACGGCGACGTGGGCGCCGACCGCCCCGGGGCCTTCGGCGGCAGCCTCGGGTACGCGCAGAAGTCGTTCGACTTCGAGGCGACCGTCCCGGACGTCCCCGGGGTCCCGGGCGGTTACCTCGGCGTCGGGATCGACGAGTTCGGCAACTTCGCCAACGACCGCGAGGCGCGCGGCTACGGGTGCGCCGACCGCGTCGACCGCAACATCCACCCCAACTACATCACGCTGCGCGGCCCCGGCGTGCCGGGCTCGGACTGGATGCAGGGCTACTGCGTCCTCGGTCGCACCGCCGCGCCCGGCGTCCTGGATCAGCCCGACGCGACGACCCGCACGGCGCCGGGCGTCGGCCACACGTTCCGGCTCGAGGTCGACCCGCTCGGCCGGCCCGACGGGACCCCGAACCCGAGCGCGCACGTGCGGCTCTTCGCCGACATGAACAACAACGGCACGTTCGTCCAGGTCCTCGACGCGCCGCTGCCGCCGGACCCGCCGCCGACCTTCGAGTTCGGCTTCGGGTCCTCGACCGGCAACGGCACCAACATCCACGAGATCCGCACGTTGCGCGTCGAGACGGTCGACGCCCTCCCCCGCTACACGCTGGCCAAGACCCACCCCGCCCCGATGCACGCGGGCGGGCGCGGCAGCTTCGACCTGCAGGCGGCGCTCGCGCCCGACGGCGGCGTCGCCTACGCGCCCGTGACCGTCAGCGACCGCCTGCCGCCCGGGATGACCGTCGCCGAGCCACCGCACGGCAGCGGCTGGGACTGCGGCGCCACGATCGTCGGGACCCACACCCTCCGCTGCACGTTCGCCGCCTCGCTGCGGCAGCCGCAACGGCCGGGCGCCCGGCTGCCGCTGCTGTCGGTGGTCGTCCAGCTGGCCCCCGACATCGCCGACCACGTCGTCAACCGCGCGCAGCTCGACGGCCCGGAGGTCACCGACCCGCCCGTCGCCGAGGACCCCGTGGACCCGGTCCGCTCCGTCGACGTCGCGGTGCGCAAGGTCGCCGACCCGGCCCGGATCGCCGCGGGCGACCCGACGAGCTTCGTCCTCGTCGTCACCAACAACGGCCCGGGCGACGCCCGCAACGTGATCCTCACCGATCAGCTCCCGCCCAAGCTCGGCGTCACCGCGGTCCGCCCCGCCACCGGCTCGTGCACGCAGGCGATCGCGAGCGTGCGCTGCGCGCTCGGCCCGCTCGCCGCCGGCGCGAGCACCCAGATCACCGTCGACACCCGGAGCGCCCCGGGCACCGCGGCGGGGACCGTCCGCAACGCCGCGGTCGTCACCACCTCCGACCCGGACACCGACCCGTCCAACGACCGCGCGAGCGCGCCGGTCGAGATCGTCGGGCCCGGCGACCCCGCCCAGCCGGTGTCGGCCTCCGACGTCCGGCTGGTCGTCACCAAGCGGGCCGCGCAGCGCAGCGCGCGCACCGGCGCGACCGTCGACTACGTCATCACCGTCCACAACGGCGGCGGCGCGGTCGCCCACGACGTCCGGATCGTCGACACGATGTCGGCCCGCCACGTCGTCGGCCACATCGACGCGGGCGGCCACGACTGCTCACGGCTGCTCGGCGCCGTCACGTGCCGGCTCGGCGACCTCGCGCCCGGCGCGACGGTCCGGGTGACCGCGCAGGTGCGGTTCCTGCGCCCGGGCAACGCGGTCAACACGGTCGCCGCCGTCCCGTCGTCCGGCCCGCTCGGCGACCGCGCGTCGCGCGCGCTCGTCCGAGTCGTCGGCGGCGCGGCGCTGAGCATCGCCAAGACCGCCGACCGCACGCAGGTGCGGGTCGGCGACACCGTGCGCTTCCGGATCGCCGTCCGGTCGCTCGGCCCCGACCCGGCCACCGCCGTCCGGGTCTGCGACCGCCTGCCCCGCGCGCTCCACCTGCTCTCGGCGCCGGGCGGCCGCCGCGCCGGCCGGTCGACCTGCTGGTCGCTGCCGAGCCTGGCGAGCGGCGCCGCGCGGTCGTTCACCGTGCGCGTCCGGGCCGTCGCGCCGGGGCGCGCCCGCAACGTCGCGACCGCCCGCGCGACCGGCACCGCCACTGTCCGGGCGGCGCGCAGCGTCGCGATCCGCCCCGTCCCGCCGCCGTCGGGCCTCGGCTGACGGAGGGATCGATGCGCGCTCGGGTCGTGGTTGCCGTCGCTGCCGCGCTCGCGCTGGCCGCGGGCGGGGTCGTGATCCTCGCGGGCGGCGGCGACGACGGCGGGCGCGGAACGTCCGCGACCTCCGAGCCCGGCATCGCGCTGACGACGCCGACCGTGACCAACGGGGTCGGCGACCAGTTCCCGCGCTCCCTGCTCGCCCCCGACGCGAGGTCCGAGCGTCAGATCGACCGGCGCGTCGTGAGCTTCATGGGCACGATCGCCAAGGACCTCAAGGCCTACTGGACCCGATCGCCAAGGCCCAGGGCTACGGCGCCCCCGACGTCCGGCACGTCTGGCCGCGCAAGGGCCAGCGGATCGCGACCGCCTGCCACGAGACCGCCGACCAGGACTCGGCGTTCTACTGCCCGGCCGACAACACCATCTACGTCGGGCGCCGTCTGGCGGGCGAGGTCTGGCGCAACCAGATCCTCCCGGCCCCGGCGGGCTACGAGGCGCCGCCTGCCAGGAAGCGCGGTGACATGGGGCTGACGTTCATCGTCGCCCACGAGTACGCCCACGGGCTCGGCGAGCTGGTCGGCACCCACCAGTACAACCCGACCAACCCCACCAAGAACTTCGAGCTGACCGCCGACTGCGCCGCCGGGGTCTTCGCCCGCCACGTCGCGCGCACCGTCAACATCCCGCCGCGGGCGCTGAGGGTCGGTTGGACCACCGCCCAGGCCGTCGGGGACCGCGCCTACGACGACCCGCAGCACCACGGCACGCCCGCCGAGCGGCGCAGGGCGTTCGACACCGGCTTCCGGACGACGCAGGCCAGAACCTGCAGCCGCTACCTGACCACCTACGTGCCGCCGGGGACCGGCACGACGCCGGCGCAGCCCTGAGCTCCACGGCGCGGCTCAGCACGCCGCGTGCGCGACCGGTCCTCCCGCCCGGGCGCTGCTCGCGCACGGGTGCGGGACCTCGGCCACGCGGCTGCTCGCCCGGGCGCGGGCGGCCGGCGCGTTGGCCGCGACCGCGGTGGCGCGCGTCGTGTAGCGCCCGCCGCCGTAGCCGCGGGGGACGCGCGCCGCGATCGTCAGCCGCCGCGCGCGGCCCGCGAGCAGCTGCGCGGTCGCCCAGCAGGGGCGGCCGGCGCGCACGCGCACGCCGCCGCCGGGCAGCGGCCGCCACCCGTCCGGGAGCCGGGCGCAGAGCACCAGCGCGCGGGCGTTGACCGCCTGGCCGGCGGCGACCGTCGCGTGGAAGGCGACGCGCGCGCCGGGCCGGATCCGGCCGGACGGCCCGCGCAGCGCGAGCGCGAGCCGCGCGCGGCGCGGGCCGACGGTGATCGCCGCCGTGGCGTTGCTCGGCGCCGCGGCGGTCGCCGCGCCCGAGCCGAGGACGCCCGCGACGTTGGCGAGGCGGCCGCCGCGCTGCGGCACGACCCGGACGTGGAGCGTCGCCGACGCGCCCGGCGCGAGCGCGGGGAGCGCGCAGGCGATCGGGCGGCCCGTCGTGCAGCGCGCGCCGTCGCCCGCGACGGCGACGACGTGCACCAGCGCCGAGAAGAGATCGGTGAGCCTGATCGCTTCGCTGCGCTGACCGCCGTCGTTGCGGATCGTCACGTCGTAGTCCAACGGCTCGCCGACGAACGCGGCGTCCTGCACGACGCGCTTGGTCACGACCAGCCGGCTCGGCGGCGTCCCCGGGCTCGGGGCGGGAGCGGGCGCCGGCGCAGGTGCGGGACTCGGCGCCGGTTCCGGGCCGCTGCCGCCAGACACCGCGACGACCGCCGCGGCGCGGTCGTTGGCCGTGACGACGTCCGGCGCGAACGCCGAGGTCGCCGTGGCCTCGGCGAGCGTCCCGGTCGTCCCCGCCCCCACCGTCCCGCGCAGGAGCAGCAGCGCGCCGCCGCCCGCGCGCAGCGTGCCGAGCGCGCAGCGCAGCTGCCGGCCGACCTGGGTGCACGTGCCCTGGCTGATGTCATAGCTGTCGACGGTGAAGCCGGGCTCGAGCGTGACGACCAGCTGCGCCCCGGGCGCGTCGTCGGGGCCGTTGTTGACCGCGGCGACCGACACCTCGACCGGGTCGCCGACCGCCGCCTGGGCCGGCGACGCCGCCACCGACACGGCGAGGTCCGCGGGCCGCGCGGCGAGCACGTAGGCCGCGCCCGCGTCCCGGATGTCCGGCCGGTCGGCCCCCGGCGCGCCGACCAGGACGTCGGGGAGGCCGTCGCCGGTGACGTCGCCCGCGCCGCCGACGGAGCGGCCGGCCGAGTCGCTCGCGGCGCCGCCGTCGAGCGGGACGACGCGCCCCAGGTCGCTCGCGAGGTCGACGGTGCGCGCCTGCCTGCCCGCGCCGAGCACGACGTACGCCGCACCCGCGCCCGAGCGCCCGCCGGGATCGGCGCCGGGCGCGCCGGCCAGGACGTCCGGGACGCCGTCGCCGTTGACGTCGCCCGGACCGGCCACCGCGGCCCCGGCCTCGTCGCCGGCGACCGCGCCGTCGATCCGCGTCAGCACCGCGCCCGCGTCCCCGAGCGCGACCGCGCCACCGCCCGCGCCGCCACCGCGCACGACGTAGGCCGCACCGGCCGAGCCGCGCACGTCCGGATCGGCGAACGGCGCGCCCACGAGCACGTCGGCGTGGCCGTCGCCGTCCACGTCACCCGCGCCGGCGACGCTGCGCCCGGCGCCGTCGTCGGCGGCCGCGCCGTCGATCCGGACGTCGCCCGCGGGCAGCGCCGCGAGGTCCACCGTGGTCGTCCCGGGACGGGTGAGCAAGATGTAGGCCGACCCCGCGCCGGTCCTGCCGCCGGGCGCCGCGCCCGGCGCGCCGACCACGACGTCCGGCCGCCCGTCGCCGTCCACGTCCGCGGCGGCGCCGACCGCGAACCCCGCCTGGTCGCCCGCGACGCCGTCGATCGTCACGCCGCCCGCGCCCAGCGCTCCGAGCGCGACGGGCTGCGCGCTCGCGCGGCCGAAGACGACGTAGGCGTGGCCGGGCAGCGCCCGCGACGCCTGCGGCGCGCCGACGAGCACGTCGGCGAGCCCGTCGCCGTTGACGTCGCCGATCCCGGCGACCGCGTGGCCCGCCCGGCTCCCCGCGGCCGCGCCCTGCAGGACGATCCGGTCGTCGCCCGCCTGGGCGAGGTTGACGAGCGCCGCGCCCGGGCGGCCGAAGATGATGTAGGCCTCGCCCGTCGTCCTGCCCGTCGCTCCGGCGAACGGCGCGCCGACGATCACGTCGCCGTAGCCGTCGCCGTTGACGTCGCCAGCACCGGCCACCGAGGACCCTGCGAGTGCGCTGCCGCCGGCGCTCGCGGCGTCGATCTCGATCCCCCTGCCGTCGGCCACCAGCGTCGCGAGGTCGACGGTCCCCGGCGCGGCCGGGCCGAAGACGACGAAGGCCGCGCCGGCCGTGTTCGGGCCACCCTGCGGCGCGCCGACGATCGTGTCGGGGACGCCGTCGCCGTTGACGTCACCCGCGCCCGCGACCGCGGCCCCGCCCTGCGAGCCCGCGACGGTCCTGCCGATCCTGACGCTCGCCCCGTCGATCCGCGTGTGGAACTGCGAGGCCAGGTCCACCTCCGCGCCTTCCGTCAGCGCGTGCGCTGCGGGCGCGGCGGTCGCCAACGCGACCAGGCCCACCGCCAGCGCCGCGCTCCGCCAGGGACCGGTGCGGCTTCGCATCGGCCGACCTTAGAACACGACGAAAACCAGTGTGGAACGCACAGCGCTCCGCATCCCGAAGACGCGCGGCGCGCGCCCGCGCCTACTTGTCGGCGAGCGTCAGCAGCTTGTCGATCCGCGCCTGGCTGACCGGTGGGTGCTGGAGCGCGTCGCCGCCGGGCCGCAGGCCGGCGATCAGCAGCTCGAGGTGGCGGCGCCAGGCGTCGGGCGCCTCGGGACGCGTCGCCTCGAGCACGCCGCGGATGCCGAAGAGCGCGATCGTCAGATCGGTGTTGGTGATGTCGCGGCGGATGCGCCCGTGGTCCTGGGCCTCGGCCAGCAGCGCGGCGATCAGCCGTCGTGCGGTCTTGACCATCGCGTGGTCGGTCGTCCACAGCCGCGCGAGCAGCCCGGGATGCTCGGCCTGGTAGGCGCACGACGCCTCCAGGAAGCGCTCCAGCCCGGTGCCGTCGGTGTGCTGCGACGCCTCCTGCGCGAGCGTGACCGTCGCGTCGAGGACCTCGTGGACGAGCGCCTCGACCAGCGCCGCCTTGGTCGGGAAGCGCCGGTAGAGCGTGCCCATCCCGACGCCCGCGACGCGCGCGATCTCCGTCACGCTGGCGTCCAGGCCCTGGGTGTCGAAGACCTCGGCGGCCGCCGCGAGCAGGCGGTCGCGGTTCTCGGCCGCGTCGCGCCGCAGCGGGCGGCGGGCCTTCGCCTTCTTGGTGGTGGTCGGCGCCGGGCTCACGTCACTCCGACTCGTCGCCGACAAGCGTGCCGGCCGCGACCAGGCCGAGCTCGACGTGCGGCAGCGTCTCCGGCTCGGCGAGCGTGGCCTCGTCGGCGCGCAGCGCGCTCGGGACGAACACGCCGGCGACGGCGGCGACGATCGTCGCGGCGGCCAGCAGCGTGAACCCGTTCGTGTAGCCCGACTCCTTCGGCAGCTGCCCGGCGTGGACGCCCGCGACGACGATGCTGCTCATGATCGCCGAGCCCAGCGCGCCGCCGATCGTCCGGATGTTGGCGTTCATCCCGCTGGCGACGCCGGTCTGCTCCGGCGGCACCGCGGCGACGATCAGGTTCGACATCGCCGCGAACGCGAGGCCGAAGCCGATGCCCTCCAGCACCATCGCCACCAGGATCTCCCACTTGTGGCCGTGGGCGAAGGCCAGGATCAGGAACGGCAGGATGCTGATCGCCAGGCCCGCGACGAGCACGATCTTGGGGCCGTACTTGGCCGACATCCGCCCCGAGACCGTGCCGAAGATGAACATGAACACGCTCATCGGCAGCAGGATCAGGCCCGACTGCGTGATGCTCACGCCGAAGCCGTAGCCCGCCGTCCCCGGATCGGTCTGCAGGAACTCGGGCAGGAACGCGAAGACGGCGTACATGCCGACGCCCAGGAACAGGGCCACCAGGTTGGTCGTCCAGACGGCCGGGATGCGCATCATCCTCATGTCGATCAGCGGGTTGGCCGACCGCGACTCGACCCGCACCCACGCGCCGGCGAGCACGATCGCCAGGACGATCAACCCGATGACCTTGGTCGACGTCCAGCCCCAGTCCGGCGCCTCGCTGATCGGCAGGATCAGCGCGACCAACCACCCTGACAACAGGACGATCGCCAGCCAGCTCAGCTTCCCGGGCGTCCGGACCGGCGACTCGGGGATCACCAGGTGCGTCGCGATGCCCGCCGCGGCGAGGACGATCATCGGGATCCAGAAGAGCCAGTGCCAGTTGAGCGTGTCGACGATCGGGCCGGCCAGCACGATGCCGATGCCCGCGCCCGCCGCCGTGAGCGACGCGATGATGCCGACGGCGCCCACGATCTTGTCCCTGGGGAACTCGTCGCGGATGATCCCGAAGGCCAGCGGCAGCACGCCGCCGCCGATGCCCTGGATGACGCGCCCGAGGATCATCACCGAGATCGAGGTCGACAGCGCGGAGATCAGCGTGCCCACGGCCAGCGCGCCGACGGCCACGACGAACAGCCTCTCCTTGCCGTGCATGTCGCCGAGCCGGCCCATGATCGGCGTGAAGATCGACGCCGACAGCAGGTAGGCGGTCAGCACCCACGTGACCGTGTTCTGCGTGGTGTGCAGCCCCGCCTGGATCGTCGGCAGCACCGGGATCACCAGCGACTGCAGCAGCGCATAGGCGGCCACCGCCGTCGCGAGGACCGCGAACGTGGCCTGGTGGTGGGTACGCGGCGCTTCGATGCTGCTGGTCGTGCTCATCCCTCGTCCTGGTTCGATCGCGGATGCGGAGAGACGTCTCCGCATCCGGGCAGGCTAGCAGCAAGCGGAGCGCTCTTTCCGCTTAGACGCGTCGAAGGACCGCGACGGTTGCGCCTAGAGCGCCATCTGCTCGACCCACCAGCGGGCGTGGGCCAAGAGGCGGTCGGGCGTGAAGCGCCTGGGGCTGGTGAGGACGAGCCGGGCGTACTCGTCGGCCATCGCGGAGAACATGCGCGCGGTCAGCTCGGCATCGGCGGAGCGGTCGTCGCCGACCAGCGCGGGTGCGACGGCGTCGGTCATGTGCGCCAGCGCGTCCGCGCGCCCGCGCGCGATGCCCTTGCGCAGCGACTCCGGCGCGCCCTCCGGGGGCATGAGCACCAGGCGCCAGGTCGCCGGGTGGTCGCGCACGGCGCCCAGGTAGGCGGCGAGGCTCTCGATCAGCAGGTCGCTCGGCACGCCGTCGTCGAGGCGGCTGACCTCGGTCTCGGAGAGCTGCGCCTTGGCGCGCGCCATCTCCCGCGCGACAACGGCCTTCAACAGCGCGGGCAGGTCGCCGAAGTGCTGGTAGACGATCGCGCGCGAGATCCCGGCCCTGCGGGCGACCGCGTCGATCGACACGGCGCCGAAGCCGTCGTTGACCACCAGGTCGGTCGTGACGTCGAGCAGCTGCTCGCGGCGGGCCTCGGCGGTCAGCCGGCGGGCCGGGCGCTTGGCGGTCTTCTCGGCGGGGCTCACGAACCGTCAGCCTACGAGGCGGCGACAGCGCGGAGCGGGCAGGTGCAGCCCGCCCCGCGCTGAGGTCCTGTGCCGGTGGTACGGCTCAGCACTTCCCGCCGCTGGTGGTGGCGGTTCCCGTCCCGCCGCCCTCCTCGGTGAACGTCACCTTGATCGTGCGGCTGCCCTTGCAGCCGATCGAGGTGAACGGCCCCCGGTCCCCGGCGCCCTTGGCGACGGTGGACGACACGCTCGTGATCCCGGCGTCCAGGCCGGCGACGGGGTGCAGCAGGTTGGCCGGCACCGAGTAGCTCAGCGAGCCGCCCGTGCTGTCGGTGCTGACCTTGGCGTCGATCGCCTGGCTGATGCCGGCGATGCACTGCGGCGGGCTGCCGTGCAGGTACAGCGCCAGGCTCGACGGGCCGCCGACGTACATGTCGAGCTTGAGGTCGCACTTGGCGCTCGGGTCGATGGCCCTGCCCGCGGCGCCGATGAACGACCTCACGAGGCCGGTGCCGACATGCGTGGCCCTCGCGCAGCCCCTGTCGTTGCCCGCCGTATTGATCGACGCGGCCGAGCAGTACCTGCCGCCGGCGACGTTCTTGAGGTTCTGCCGCAGGCCCGCGAAGTGGATCGAGTACTTCGACACGGGCTTGGACAGCGTGCCGTCGTTCGTGCCCACCGTGTAGTCGAACACGATGGCCACGTGCTTGGGCCTCTTCTTGGTGCCACCGGACGCGATCCTGCCGGTGACCTTGTAGACGTTGCTGCTCGACGACTGCGCCACGGCGATCGCCGCCACGCACAGCGAGAGGGCG
The DNA here is from genome assembly GCF_000424625.1 of Conexibacter woesei Iso977N. Lineage (GTDB taxonomy): Bacteria > Actinomycetota > Thermoleophilia > Solirubrobacterales > Solirubrobacteraceae > Baekduia > Baekduia woesei_A. The sequence goes on along the minus strand of NZ_AUKG01000001.1, from coordinate 2,318,782 downwards.
ACCGCGATCGCGATCGGGAAGGCCTTGCGCACGAGCTCTCCTCCTGAGAGTCGTTGGGACTCGGACGGCGCGATGTTACACACGTGTCAGTTACGCTGCCGTAAGTTGTTCACGCGGGCGGCGATGGACAGCGCCGCGCCGCGCCCGTACCGTGTGCGTGACGTGGTCCCAGCGCTGCTCGAACGCGAGTCGGAGAGCGCGGCGCTCGCCGCGGCGCTCGGCGAGGCCCGCCGGTCCGGCCGCGCGATCGTCGTGGTCGGCGAGTCCGGGATCGGCAAGACGCGCCTGGTGCGCAGCGTCGTCGAGCGCTGCGACATGCCGGTGCTGTGGGGCGCGTGCGACCCGCTCACCACCCCGCGGCCGCTCGGCCCGCTGCGCGACATCGCCCGCGGGCGCGACGACGAGCTGGCGGCAGCGCTCGCCGGCGGCGGCCGCGAGGAGCTGCTGGCGGCGCTGCTCGCGACGCTCGACGCGCCGCCGAGCGTGCTCGTCGTCGAGGACGTCCACTGGATCGACGCGGCGACGCTCGACGTCCTGGCCCTGCTCGGGCGCCGCATCGCCGCCCAGCGCGGCGCGCTCGTCCTGACCGGCTGGCCGGAGGCGCTCGGGCCGCGCGCCGACGTCCGGCGCGTGCTCGCGGCGTTCCCGCGCGACGCGCTGGCGATCATCGAGCCGGCGCCGCTGTCGCAGGCGGCGGTGGAGCGCCTGGCCGCCGCGCACGGCCGCGACGGGACCAAGGTGTACGCCTCGGCCGGCGGCAACCCGTTCTTCGTCGCCGAGGCGCTGGCCGCGGGGCCGGACGAGGCCGTCCCGACGACCGTCGCCGCGGCGGTCGCCGCCCGGCACGCGGGGCTGCCCGACGCCGCGCGCGCGGTGCTCGACGTCGTCTCGGTCGTCCCCGGGCCGACCGCGCTGACGCTGCTGGAGGGGATCGCGCCGGGCGCCGCCGACGGGCTCGACGCCTGCCTGCAGGCCGAGGTCCTGGTCGCGCGCGGCGAGCAGGCGGTCGCCTTCCGCCACGAGCTCGCCTGCCAGGCCAACGCCCGCGCGCTCGGGCTGGGTCAGCGCCGGGAGCTGGAGGCGCGGGTGCTCGCCGCGCTGGAGCGCGCGGGCGACGCCGACCCGGCGCGGCTGGTCCACCACGCGCTCGGGGCCGGCGACGACGCGGCGGTCCGCCGCCACGCGCCGGTCGCCGCCCGCGCCGCCGCGGCGCACGCCGCGCACCGCGACGCGCTCGCCCACTGGGAGGCCGCGCTGGCCGCGGGCTGCGGCGCGCCGGCGCTGGAGGGCGTCGCGACCGAGGCGTACCTGTGCGGCCACGCCGAGCGCGCGGTCGCGGCGCGGCGCGAGCAGCTGGCCGCCGCGGAGGCCGGCGGCGATCCCGCCGTCGTCGGCCACGGCCTGCGCGCCCTGTCGCGCGCGCTGTGGTGGAGCGGGCGCAGCGACGAGGCAGTCGTCGCGGGCGACCGCGCGATCGCGGTGCTCGGCGCGCTGCCGCCCGGCCGTGAGCTTGCCGCAGCGCTCAGCGGCCGTGCGCAGTTGGCGATGCTGGCCGAGGACGTCGATCACGCGATCGCGCTCGGCGAGCGCGCCGCGGCGATGGCCGCCGAGCTCGGCGACGAGGAGACGCTCGTCCACGCGCGCACCAACGTCGGGACCGCGCTGACGCTCTCCGACCCCGGTGACCGCGGCCCGGCGATGCTGCGCGACGCGCACGCCCGCGCGGCCGCGGCGGGACTCGACGACCACGCCGGCCGCGCGATCGTCAACCTCGCCAGCTCGACCGCCGACGCGCGCGGCGCGGATCCGGACGTGACGGAGCGCCTCGACGACGCGCTCGCGTTCTGCCGCGCGCGCAGGCTCGACGGCTACACCCGCTACGTGCACGGCGTCCGCGCCGGGGTCCGGATCGCGCGCGGCGACCTCGACGGCGCGCAGGCCGACGTCGACGCCGCGCTCGCGTTCGGCGAGGCCCTGAACGGGGTCTCGGCCTGGCCCGACGTCATCGCACGCGGCCGCCTGCTGACGCTGCGCGGCGAGCCGGCCGCGGCCGAGCGGGCGCTGACCGCGGTCTGGGACCGCGCGCAGCAGGCGATGGAGCTGCAGCGGCTGGTCCCGATCGCCTCGGCGCGCGCCGAGCGCGCCTGGGTCGAGGACGACCCCGACGGGGTCGCGCGCGCGGTGCGCGTCGTCCACGAGCAGTCGCGGGGCGCCGCCGTGCGGCGGCGCGAGGGCGAGCTGGCGCTGTGGCTGCGCCGCGCGGGCGCGGCGCTGTCCGGCGGCGACGCCGACGCCGTCCCGGCGGGGGTGCCGGAGCCCTACGCGCTGGCGCTGGTGGGCGACGACCTCGGCGCGGCCGCCGCGTGGCGCGCGCTCGGCTGCGAGCTGGAGGCCGCCTGGGCGCTGTGCGACGCCGGCACCGAGGCGGCGCTGCGCGAGGCGCTGGAGGTCTTCGACGCGATCGGCGCGACCGCCCCCGCGGCGCGCGTCCGGCGGCGGCTGCGCGCGCAGGGCGTCCGGCGGATCCCGCGCGGGCCGCGGGCGGCGGCGAGGGCCGATCCGGACGGGCTGACGGCGCGCCAGCGCGAGGTGCTCGAGCTGCTCGCGGCGGGGGCGACGAACGCCGAGATCGCGCAGCGGCTGGTGATCTCCGAGAAGACCGTCGACCACCACGTCTCGGCGGTGCTGGGCAAGCTCGGGGCGGCGAACCGGCGCGAGGCCGCCGACCTGGTGCGCGCCGCCGCCGCCCAAGATGGGGAGTCGCTCCCGATGTCCGGGGACGCGGTCGCGACGTAGCTTCGCGGCATGACCCAGACCAAGGTTCCCGCCGACGCCGACCTGAAGGCGCGCCACCGCGCGATGTGGGCGTCGGGCAACTACCCCGACATGGTGGAGACGTTCCTGCTGCCGCTCGGGCCGCGCCTCGTCGAGGCCGCCGGCGCGGGCGCCGGGCGGCGCGTCCTGGACGTCGCGGCCGGCACCGGCAACGCGGCGATCGTCGCCGCCCAGCGCGGCGCCGACGTCGTCGCCTCCGACCTCACGCCCGAGCTCCTGGACGCCGGCCGCGCGCGGGCGCAGGCGCTCGGCGTCGAGCTGGAGTGGACGACCGCCGACGCCGAGGACCTCCCGTTCGAAGACGCCTCGTTCGACGTCGTGATCTCGGCGATCGGCGCGATGTTCGCGCCCCACCACGAGCGCACGGCCGCCGAGCTGACCCGCGTGTGCCGCCCGGGCGGCACGATCGGCCTGCTCAGCTGGACGCCTGAGGGCACGATCGGCTCGCTGTTCCGCGCGATCGGCGGCTTCAACCCGCCGCCGCCGGCCGGCGTGCAGCCGCCGCCGCTGTGGGGCTCGGAGGTGCACCTCGACGCGCTGTTCGGCGACACCGTGACCTGGACGTCGAGCACCCGCGACACGCTCGAGGTCACCGCGTTCCCGGAGCGCGAGGCGTTCGCCGAGCACTTCGTGCGGCGCTACGGCCCGACGATCGCCGCGCGCGCCAACGCGGTGGCCTCCGGCCGCGAGGCCGAGTTCGACACCGCGCTGGCGGGCGTCTTCCACACCGCCGACGTCGGCGACGGCGCGGCCGGCGCGGCGCGCTACGAGCTCGAGTACCTGGTGTCGATCGGAACCCGCGCCACCTGACCCACGGCGCGTCGCGCGTCCGGAAGTAGGCTGACGGCGACGTGCGCGGTCCGTCGGCCAAGCCCGAGGTGCATCTCAGCCACCGGTCGAACTGGCTGCGCGCGGCGGTGCTCGGGGCCAACGACGGGATCCTGTCGACGTCGAGCCTGATCATCGGCGTGGCGGCGTCGGGCGCGTCGAGGTCGGCGATCGTCACCGCGGGCATCGCCGGGCTCGTCGCGGGCGCGCTGTCGATGGCGGCGGGCGAGTACGTGTCGGTCAGCTCGCAGCGCGACGCCGAGCTGGCCGACATGCGGCTCGAGGCCCGCGAGCTGCGGTCCGACCCGGAGGGCGAGCTGCGCGAGCTGGCCAAGATCTACGAGAACCGCGGCCTGACGCCCGCGCTGGCCGCCGAGGTCGCGCGCGAGCTCTCGGACCGCGACGCGCTCCAGGCCCACGCCCGCGACGAGCTCGGCCTCGCCGCGGAGCGCCTGGCCCGGCCGCTGCAGGCCGCGTGGGCCTCGGCGCTCTCGTTCTCGACCGGCGCGCTGCTGCCGCTGCTGGCCGTGGTGGTCGTCCCGTCGTCGCTGCGGGTCGCCGTCGCGGTCGCCGTGACGCTGGTCGCGCTGGCGCTGCTCGGCGACCTCGGCGCGCGCCTGGGCGGGGCGCCGCGCCGGCGCGCGACCGTCCGCGTCGTGATCTGGGGCGCGCTGGCGATGGCGATCACCGCGGCCATCGGCGCGCTCGTCGGCTCGGTCGCCTGATCTTCCCTGCGCGCCGAGCGCTGAGGGTGTACGTTCGATGTGGGCCTTGCCGCAAACGCGGCAGAGGCATCCTCACGGCCCCCATACGCAGGAGCCGGTCATGACGCTTTCCGCACCGCCGGAGCAGCTGCTCCGCGAGCCATCACGCCTGCAGGCCGAGCCGCCGTCGCGCCGGACCGCGCGGATCGCCGGGATCTTCATGGTCATCACCTTCATCTCGATCCCCGCCCTGCCGCTCTACGACCACGTCCTCAACAACACGCACTTCATCACCGGCGGCGGAGGAGACACGCGCGTCTACCTCGGCGCGCTGTTCGAGATCCTCACGCTGGTCGCCGGGATCGGCATGGCGGTCACGCTGTTCCCCGTCCTCAAGCGCCAGAGCGAGAGCCTCGCGCTGGGCTACGTGACCGTCCGCGTCGTCGAGTCCGGGCTCATCGCCGTCGGCATCGTCAGCCTGCTCGCCGTCGTGACGCTGCGCCAGGACCTGGCCGGCGCGACCGGGACCGACGCCGCCTCGCTGATCCTCACCGGCCGCACGCTGGTCGCCGTCCACGACGCCACGTTCCTGCTCGGCCCCGCCTTCTGTGCCGCGATCGGCAACGGCCTCATCCTCGGCTTCCTGATGCTCCGCTCCGGGCTCGTGCCACGGCGCTTCGCCCAGTTCGGCATCGCCGGCGGCACGCTGGCGCTGATCACCGCGACGCTCGTGCTCTTCGGCGCCTACGACCAGATCTCCGGCCCCTCGACGTTCCTCACCGCTCCGGAAGCCATCTGGGAGCTGTCGCTCGGCATCTACCTCATCGCCAAGGGCTTCAAGCCGTCGCCCATCCTCGCCGGGCGCTCGCGGCCTACGCCGCCAGCGCCTTGGCCTTCAGCGCGCTGAACTCCTCCGGCGTGATCGTGCCGTTGTCGAGCAGCGCCTTGGCCTTCTCGATCTCGGCCGCCGAGCCGCCGGCGACCTCACGGATGTACTGGTCGGCCTGCTGCCTCTGGTTCTTGGCCTGCTCGGCGCTGCGCTCGGCCATGCCGTCGTGCTGGAAGACCAGGTAGCTGAGCGCGCCGATGAACGGCAGGACGATCAGGAACACGGCCCACGCCGCCTTGGCCCAGCCGGAGATGTCGCGCCGGCGGAAGACGTCGACGAGGATCGTGAAGACCATGAAGATCCAGATCACCCACGCGAAGAAGATGATCATGCTCCACAGGATGTTCAAGAAGGGGTAGTCGGCCGCGAGGATCACGACGAAGCTCCAGGGTTCGCGAAGGTCGGAAAGCCGGACCTTCGCGTCGTCGCGGATGAGACGACGTCACCCGCGCCGGGTGGTCCGGGGCTGAGCGGTGGCCGATGAGTTCGCGCGGCGCCGTGGGTCTCTGGGGCATGAGCGAGAGAAAAGTGATCCTCAAGATGGTCCTGTCCCTCGACGGCTTCGCCACCAGCCCCGACGGGACCCACGACTGGATGTTCGAGTGGTTCGGCGACGACTCGGGCGAGTGGAACCGGCGCGCGCTCGCGGACGCCGGCGTCCACGGGATGGGCCGCCGCAGCTACGAGATCATGGGCCCGCACTGGGCCGCGTCCGAGGGCCCGGTCGCGACCGCGATGAACGAGAAGCCGAAGGCGGTCTTCTCCAACACCCTGCAGCAGGCGGACTGGGGACCGGTCGAGGTCTTCGGCGGGGACCTGGGCGCGGCGATCGCCGACCTGAAGGCGCGCGACGACGAAGGGACGATCCTGGTCCACGGTGGCCCCACCTTCGCCGCGGCGCTGACCCGGCTGGGCCTCGTCGACGAGTACCAGCTGACGACGGTCCCGATCGCAATCGGCGCGGGCCGCAGCCCGTTCGCCGACCTCGATGAGCACCTGAAGCTCGCGGTCGTCGAGGAGGAGCGCTTCCGCAGCGGCGCGCTCGCGCAGATCCTGGTGCCGCAGCGCTAGCCCGCCGCCGCTCCTCAGAGGGTGAGGACGTGGGCGGTCGCCGGGTCGACGTGGCCGTCGAGGACGGCGAGGTAGGCGGCCTGCACGGCGTCGAAGCCCTCGCCCTCGATCGGCTGCAGCCAGCCGGCGACCCACGCGCGGAACGGATGCCAGGCCGCGGCGACCCGGTCGTTGAGGCCGGCCGGGCCCCAGTCCGCGCCGCGCTTCTCGATGCGGTCGGGCGCGAAGAAGAACTGCGGGGCCGGGCCCGGGAGGCCGGCCGCGCCGGGCGCCAGCTCCTCCCAGTGGGTCGCGCCGACGACGACGCTCGCGACGAGCCGGTCGCCGAAGTGGGAGTGGACGGCGAGCCGGACCTCGGCGTCGCCGGCGACGTCGACGAACGTCGCGGGGCCGGCGTCGAGCCCGCCGACCTCGTCGTAGCTCACGACGTGGGTGTAGATCCCGAGGCCCTCGACGAACGCGCGGCTGCGGCTCGACGTCAGCCCGACGATCTCGGCGCCGGGGCGCTGGGCCAGCAGGAACGCCGCGCCCAGCGAGGTCTTGCTCGAGGCGCTGGAGATGAGGATCGGGCCGGCCTCGGTGCGGCCGTCGTCGTCGAGCGCGTCGTCGATCAGGAACGACGTGTAGAACAACGGGCGCAGCAGCATCTGCAGCGCCTCGGTGTCGGCGGTGTGGAACGGATCCGTGGCGGTGCTCAGGTAGCGCTGGTAGGCCGACGGCAGCGACCGGCGATGCGGCGCGGCGTCGGTGAAGCCGTGCGCGCCGGCGCCGCCCGGCGTCACGACCAGGTGCGTCGAGGGCGGCAGGTAGCCGTAGACGCGCGTGCCCACCTCGACCCCCGGCGCCCGGCTCGCCTCGACCTCGGCGAAGCCCCACATCGGCACCCGGCCCCAGCCGTCCTCGGCGGGGAAGAAGTCCCAGTACTTCATGCCGTCGCCGAACACCGCGTAGGTGATGTTGTTGGCGGTGAGGCCGAACCGCTCGACGCGCAGCAGCGCCTGGCCGTCCCCGGGCTGCGGCGTGGCAGACTCCGCCACGCGGCAGGTCCGCAGGTCGTCTCGGCGGACCAAGAAGTCGCTCATGCGGCCGAGCCTAGCCCGAGGACGTCGTCGAGGTCTACGCGCCCTGCTGGAACCCGCCGTCGGCGCCGAAGCCCTGGACGGACTCGACGTCGATGAGGATCGCCACGCCCTTGCGCTCCGGGTCCTGGTCGCGCTCGCCCTGGATCATCCCGGCGTAGACGGCGTCGTTCGCGTCCAGGTCGACGTGGGCGCGGCCGCGGAAGGACAGGTACTTGGCGCCGGGCCCGTCGGGGTCGTAGTAGACCAGCGTGACCTGCGGCCGCTCCGCGATCGCCTTGGCCAGCCCGTCCTCGGGGTTGCGCGCCCACAGCGCCAGCCGCTGGGCGTCGTGGACCTGGGTGCTGCCGCGGAACGACACGACCGGGTAGCCGGCGTCGTCGACGTGGCCGACGACCAGCGTGTGGCCGCGCGCCGCAGCGCCGTCGACGGCAAGCGCGATGTCGCCGGTGAGATCGATGGGATCAGCCATTGGTGAGACTCCTCGTTGGTTGACGCGACCGAGGCCCCGCCCCGCTCGCGCCAGCGACCATAGCGCGACGGCCTCGTCCGCCCGTACCGCCCTGCGGCCATCACGCGTCGCCTCGGCGAACGCGGCGATCACCGCTTCAGCGTCCAGCCCAGCTCGTCGACCGTCAGCGCCGGGCGCGTCACGGTCAGCGACACGTTCGTGAAGCGCTTGGCCTTCAAGGTGGTGGTGATGAACGTGCGGATCGCGGCGGGCTGGCCGGCGAGGTGGGCGAGCACCGCTCGCGGGACCTCGACGGCGCCGTACTGCGCGCGCGGCGACGCGTCGAGCCGGGGCGAGGTGATCGAGCCGCGCAGCGCGTCGACGCTGTGCAGGACCAGGTCCACCGTCTTGCCGCCGGCCGTGAGCTGCAGCCTGGACGGCGTGCAGTGCACGTCGTAGCCCGACACGGCGATCGTCATCCCGTCCGCGCGTCCGGTGAAGGCGACGCCGGTCGGCGCGCCGAGCCCCAGGCGCGTGGTGTCGCGCCGCGGGTTGTCGAGGCGCCGGCCGCGCAGCGGCAGGCCGGTCCGGTGGAAGCGCCAGGCCGCGGACGTCGTCTTGATGATGTCCTTCTCCCAGTAGCCCGTGCGGCCGCGGGCGTCGAGCCCCTCGACGCGCAGCGTGCGGTGGATCGCGCCCGTGCCGGTCTTCTCCACCGAGATCGCGCTCGTGATCGCACCGGGCACCTTGGGCTGGTGGACCCAGGCGGGCGCGGGCAGCTGGATCGGCGCCGACGCGTCGCCGCGCTTCTGCGGGTCGTAGCTGTAGTGGAAGAACGCGGCGTCCGAGCCCGACAGGTCGAAGTCGAACAGGCGCGTGTAGAGGTCGCCGTGGCGGCCGACGACGAAGACCGTCGAGCCGCTGGCCGAGAGGTCGACGGCGCGGAAGCGGCCGCGCACCGGGCCGCACATCTCATAGCTGTCGTCGTTGGCCAGCCACGGGTCCATGAACGTCAGGCGCCGGCCGCCGGTCCGCAGCGCCCAGATGTGCGACACCTTGTCGTTGCCGACGGCGTGGGCGTTGCCGGCGGTGTCGGTCCAGGTCCGGTCCTCGGCGGGCGAGAGCACCGACCACGACCAGGCCAGCACGCCGGTGGGCAACGTCCGCCCGGGACCGTTCCAGAACGGCAGGCCCCAGCGGCGCGACCAGTTGAACAGGTCCGGGCCCTTGAGGGCGTTGTCCATGGTGAACACGCGGCGGTCGGCGTCGATCGCCACGAGCTCGTCGTCGTCGGCCGAGATCGACGCGACGCGGCCCGCAAGGCAGTCCGGGAGCGGGACCTCGCGCCAGCCGACCGCGTCGCCGCCGGCGTGCGACACGTACAACCTGCCGCCGCGCGTGGCGAACGCGTAGCGCGCGTTGTAGGTGTCGGTCGGCCCGCGCAGGAAGATCCGCCTGGGCAGCAGGCCGGCGGGCGCGACGGGCCACTGGGCGAGCGACCCGGCCTCCGGGATCTGCGTGAACGGGACGAGGTCGCGGCTGTTGACGGTGCCGCCGAAGAGCGTGGCGCAGCTCGCCTCGCGGGCGGCGGGAGCGGGCGCCTGGGCGGCGGCGAGGGCGGTGGTCCCGGAGAGGGGCAGCGCGAGCGCGAGGGTGGTGAGGACGGGCGTGAGGCGACGGATGGCGGGCACCGTATGACGCCGCCGAGCCATCTGTCAAGATCTCTTTCCAGATTGCCCGTGCCTAGACTCACGCCGATGCCCGCGGGCCAGCGATACGGCGGACGTACGGCCGAGGAACGCCGCGCCGAGCGCCGCGAGCGCCTGCTCGACGCCGGGCTGGAGCTGTTCGGGACGCAGGGCTACGCCAACACGTCGATCGAGGCGCTGTGCGCCGCGACCCGCCTGAACCCCCGGTACTTCTACGAGTCGTTCCAGACGCGCGAGGCGCTGCTGCGCGCGGTCTACGACCGCCACATGGAGCACCTGGCGCAGACGGTCGCAGCCGCGCTGCAGGACGCGCCGCTCGACCCGCGCGGCCGCGTCGAGGTCGGCCTGCGCGCCTTCGTGCAGACCCAGCTCGCCGACCACCGCAACGCGCGCATCACCTACCTGGAGATCGTCGGCGTCAGCCTCGAGCTCGAGCACCACCGCCGCTCGGTGCTGCGCGGCTTCGCCGGCCTGCTGGAGCAGGAGGCCGACCGCGTCGCTGCGACCGGCCTCCTCCCCCCTCGCGACCGCCGCCTGACCGCGCTCGCGCTCGGCGGCGCCGTCGACGGCCTGCTGACCGACTGCTTCACCAACGACGACCCGCCGTCGACCGAGGACATCATCTCGACCCTCGTCGACCTCACCGTCGCCGCCTTCACGACGACCTAGCCCGCTGCTGAGGTTGCGGCCGTGGCGACCCGATCTCCCTCAGCGGCGCCCGCCGAGGGTGTCCAGCACGCGCCGGGCGAAGCGCTCCAGCGGCGGCTCGGGCGACGGTGTCCGGTCGCGGTCGCGGTGCCGCCAGCCGACCTCTTCGACCAGCTCGTCGATGCCGACCGACAGCAGCACGCCGTTGCGGTGGATCTCGGCGATCTGCTCGGGCCGCGCGTGGCGGTGGCGGCCCGGGAGCGGCAGGGTGTGGATCACCACGCCTTCGAAGATGCCGCCCGGAGGCTCGATCAGGACCTCGTCGACGACGCCGACGCGGCGGCCGCCGGGGTCGTAGACGGCGGTGCCCTCGGCGAGGGCGGGGAAGGCGATGCGCGGCCCGAGGTCCATGGCCTTCGTGGAAGTAGGCCCGGGAGCCCGGAGGCAAGCGCGGATTGCCCGCGCCGGTCAGCTCGTGAGGTCGCGCCCCCGGCAGGCGAGCTGCAGGAGGAGACGGTCGTCCGGGTTGTCCTCGTCGACGTCCAGCAGCGCGAAGATCTGCTCGACCCGGTAGGCGACCGTGTTGCGATGCAGGTTGAGGACCTCGCCGGTCCGGGTCAGCGAGCCCTGCTCGTCGAGGTAGACGTGCAGCGTCCGGATCAGGCGCTCGGCGCGCGCGCCACCGAGGCCGACCAGCGGCGCGAGCACCGTCGCGACCGCGTCGCGCGCGGTGTCCGACGTGTACCACTCGACCAGCCCGCGGCGCAGGCCCGCCCGGTCGAACGCGACGGCGCTCCACGGGCGCTTGGAGGTGCGCGCGACCGCGACCGCCGCCTTGGCCTCCGACGCGGAGGCCAGCAGGCCGCTCGGCCCCTGGTGCGCGCCGCCCACGCCGCAGTGCACGAGCGTCAATGGCAGGACCTCGCGCAGCGGGCTCATCGTGCGTTCGAGCGCGCGGGCGACCTGCGTGGCGCTGGCCGGGCCCGGGTCGCTCGCGCTGGTCCGCACCAGCACGGCGCCCGCGCCGGAGCGGGCGGTGTGCCATTCGGCCCCGGCCTCGCGCAGCGCGTGGATCGCGGAGGCCGCCAGCCGCTGGCGCGCCTGGTCGGCCGCGATCGGATCGGGCTGCTCCTCGGGGGCGAGGTCCTCGAAGTCCAGCCGCGCGGCCACGTGCCAGCCGTCGATGGGCACGCCGAGCGCGCGAGCGCGGTGCGCGATCGCGTCGTGGGCGATCGGCGGTGCGACGAGCAGCTCGGCGAGGATCGCGCCGCGCGACTGCAGCGGCAGGCTGGCGGCCAGCCGGGTGTGCTCGAGCGCCTGCCACGTCTGCGTCGACGCGATGCTCAGCGTGAGCTCCAGCGCCAGCCCGAGGTCGCCCTCCTGCCGCTCGGCGGTCAGCCACCACTCCGGCTGGCCCTGGCCGCGCACGGCGGCCATCACGCCCGCGGACGGCCGCCTCGAGACCAGCCGGATCGGGACGCCCAGCGCGGCGCCCGCGCGCGCGGCGATCGCCTCCGGGGCTCCGCCGGGTGGATGGGCGTGGATCGCCCGCATCGCGGTGTGCGCGCGCAGGAGCGCCGCGTCGGCACCGCCGCTCAGCTCCCGCCCGATCGCGATCGCCAGCGCCGCCAGGTCGACCCCGGCGTCGGCCCCGAGCAGGGCGACGCCGAGGCGCTCGGCCAGCGCGCCCGCCGTCGGGGTCACGGCGTCGGCCGCCGGCCCGCAGAGGACCAGCGCGGCGACGCCGATGCTCGCCGCGATCCGCAGCGCGACGTCGAGGCGGTAGCTGCCCGCCAGCGCCGAGGCGGCGCGGGTCAGCAGGACGATCGCGTGCCTGGGGACCCGCTCCAGCTCCGATACGTCCTCGACGAGCGCAACGCTCGTGACCAACGTGGTGCTCCGGGCCTGCGCGAGGTAGCTGAGCGAGGGTCCAACCGTTGGCGACCCGACGAGCTGCTCGAGCGAGGCCACCGGCCTATGCTACGTGTAGAACTACTGCTCTGGAGAACTTCGCATGCGCCTCGACGACCGCACCCTGCGCGCCCTCGCCCGCGGTTGCGGGCTGCTCGGCGCCGGTGGCGGCGGAGACACGTTCGTCCCGCTGACGATGGCGCGCCGAGCGGTCGCCGAGCACGGTCCGGTCGACGTCGTGACCGCGGACGACCTGACGCCCGACGGGCTCGTGATGCCGTGCGGGCTCCTCGGCTCCCCCGCCGTCGCGGCCGAGCGCATCCCCGGCGGCGACGAGGGCCACGACCTGCGGGCGGCGGTGGAGGCGCGGTTCGGCGTCCCGGTCGTCGCGCTGATGCCGTACTCGATCGGCGGCGTCAACGCCCTCGTCTGCGCGGCCTGGGCCGCCCGGCTCGGGCTGCCGCTGCTCGATGCGGACGCGATGGGCCGCACGTTCCCGTCGCTGGCGCAGATGGCGACCGGGCTGGGCGGCGTCCGCGCGACGCCGGCGGTCCTGACCGACGGGCGCGGCAACACGGTAGTGCTGGACGCCGCCGACGACGCCTGCGCCGAGCGGCTCGCGCGCCGGATCGCGACGAGCATGAGCGGGGTCTGCGCGATCGCCGTCGCCTGCCTGACCGTGCGCGACGCGCGGCGGTGCGCGATCCTCGGCTCGATCTCCGGCGCGGTCGCGCGCGGCGCCGATCCCGACGGCCTCGGCCGCGTGCTGGCCGAGGGGCACGTGGGCGAGATCGAGCGCCGCGTCGCCGGCGACACGATCCACGTCTCGGCGCTGCTCGACCCGGGCGGCCGGCGGATCTGGCTGGAGGCCCAGAGCGAGCTCCTGCTCGCGCTGGAGGACGGCGCGGTGCGCGCCGCCGTGCCCGACGTGCTCGCGCTGGTCGACGCGGCGTCGGGCGCGCCGCTGCTGGTCGAGCGGCTGCACGACGACCAGGCCGTCCGCCTGCTCGTGCTCGAGGCCGCGCCGGTCTGGCGCACGCCCGGCGGGCGCGCGCTGACCGAGCCGGCGGCGTTCGCGCTCGAGCTTCCTGACATCCCCAATGGTGAGGTGCGCGATGCCAGCGGCTGAGGCCGTCGCCGGCGTGCTCGCCGGTGCGACGGGCACCGAGGCGGTCCTGCTGGACGCGCGCCGCCGGCTGCTCGTCGGCGCGCGCGCCGACGGCGGCGGCGCGGGGCCGTGTGCGGGGTGCGCCGGCGCGCTCGACGCGCTGGCCGCCGAGCTCGGGCGCCCGCTGCCGGCGCGCACGCGCGTGACCCTGGGCAGCGAATGGGTCGCCGACGCGCTGCGCGACGGGCGCGGGCTGACGCGCGTGGCGGTCATCCGCGCCGGCGGCCCGCTGACCGGCGCGGTCCCACCGCTGTGGACGTGGCCCGCCGCACTGCGCGACGCGACCTCGGCCGGCGCGGTCGTCGTCGACGGCGGCGCCGAGTACGACGGCCACCACCCGGTGGCGCTCGACGCCGAGGCCGTCCTGCGGTTCCTCGACGCCGCCGCCGGAACGGCCGAGGCGGTCGCGGTCGTCGGCGTCTTCTCGCCGATCGCGGCCGACGACGAGCTCGCGATCGCCGAGCTCGTCCACCGCGAGCTCGGGCGCGCCATGCCGGTCTCGCTCGGCCACGAGGTCGGCTCCCTCGGCCTGCTCGAGCGCGAGAACGCGACGGCGCTCAACGCGGCGCTCACCGGTCCCGCGCGGGTCCTGGCGACGGCGCTGCTGGCCGCGCTCGAGGAGCGCGGGATCCAGGCCGATCCGTTCGTCACCCAGACCGACGGCTCGGCGATGGTCCTGGACCACGCCGTGCGCTACCCGGGCCGGATGCTGGGGCACGGGTCGGCGCTGGCGATGCACGGCGCGGCGTGGATGAGCGGCGTCGCCGACGGCGTCGTCGCCAACGACGACGGCGTCCGCACCGACCTCGGCGTGCTGGCCGGCGGCCTGCCGCGCGAGGCGCCCGACGACGTCGTCGAGATCGCCGGGGTCCGGACGACCATGCGGCGCCCGGAGGTCCTGCGGCTGGCCGGCGAGCTCGCTCCGGGCGCGACGCGTGCCGGCGCTCTGCGCGGCGCGCTGCGCAGCTTCGGGCTCCCGCGCGACCAGCGCACGGTCGTGGCGGTCGGCGCCGGGGCGCAGGACGTCGCGGCGGCCCTGGCGGACACGGAGGGCGTCGAGGTCGTCGTGCCGACCGACGGCGCGGTCGCCGGCGCGCTCGGCGCGGCGCACGCGGTCGTCGCCGGGCAGGTCGAGGTCTTCTGCGAGCGCGGAGGCCACGCGGCCCGGGCCGCCGTCGCCCGCGCCGAGCGCACAGCGGTCGAGCGCGCGATCCACGCGGGCGCCGACCCGGCGCTCGTCCGCGTCGTGGAGGTCGAGCAGAGGCCGCTCGGCTACCTCGTCGTGCCCGCGCTGCGGGTCCACGTGCGCGCCGAGGGACCGTGCCTCTGAGCACGGCGCCGGGCGCGGAGCGCGGTCCTCGCGCAGGCGCAGGTCACCTCCGCGACAGCGGTTGCCTGACCACCGCGGCGATCGCTGTGCACACCCCACAAAGCAGGCGAGGAGACCGGCGCCGGCCACGAACGCTCCGCCCTCCCCCGCGGGCATCGTCGCACCATGACGCCCATCTGCGAGATGCCCCACCGCCGCGCAGGCCGACCGGACGAGCCGGCGCTGCTGCTGGCCGCGCAAGCACACGACGGCCCCGGGCGTGCCGAGCTCGTCGAGGCCTACATGCCGCTGATCGGCTCCGTCGCGCACCGCTACCGCGGGGCTCGTGCGGTCAACCACTCCGAGCTGATGCAGGAGGGCATCGTCGGCCTCCTGCGCGCGGTCGACCGCTACGACCCCGGACGGGAGACGCCGTTCTGGGCCTATGCCTCGTTCTGGGTGCGCCAGGCGATGCAGCAGCTGGTCGCCGAGCTGACCTGGCCGGTCGTGCTGTCGGACCGCGCGCTGCGCCAGCTCGCACGGATCCGCGCCGCCGAGCGCCGCTTCGCCCAGGACGAGGGCCGCTCGCCGTCGGTCTCCGAGCTGGGCGCGGCGGCGGGTCTCGGGCCGGAGCACCTCGGCCTCCTGCTCGCCGCGGAGCGATCGCCACGCGGGTTCGACGAGCCGGTCGTCGCCGACCGCGGCGCGGGCAGCGCGCTGGGCGAGATGCTCAGCGACCCGGCCGCCGAGGACCCCTTCGACCGGATCCCGTCGCGCGACGCGGCCGACCGGTTGTGCGAGGTCTTCGATGTGCTCAGCGAGCGTGAGCGCATGGTGGTGACCGAGCACTACGGCCTTCACGGCGAGCCGCGCACGCTCCGCACGATCGCCGCCGAGCTGAGCGTCAGCGCCGAGCGCGTCCGCCAGATCGAGCAGGGCGCGCTGGACAAGCTGCGCGACTCGTGCGACGCGGGGTGCTGAGCGATGCCCGATCCCGACCTGTTCCTCGAGCGCCGTCTGTTCGCCCGCTACGCCGACCCCGGCGATCCGGTCGACGCCGAGGTGCTGATCCGGCGCTACCTGCCGCTCGCCCGCTCGCTCGCCGCGCGCTTTCGCTCGAGCAGCGAGCCGTTCGACGACCTGCTCCAGGTCGCGGTGCTCGGGTTGTTGAAGGCCATCCGGCGGTTCGACCCCCACCGGGGGATCATGTTCTCGTCCTACGCGACGCCGACGATCATGGGCGAGCTGCGCCGCCACTTCCGCGACACCACGTGGCTGATCCACGTGCCACGCGACCTCAAGGTCCTGGGCCTGCGCGTCGACCGCAGCGCGTCCGAGCTGGCCCTGGAGACCGGGCGACGGCCGACGGCCGAGGCGCTCGCGCGCCGCCTCGACTGCGACCGCCGCACCGTGCTGGAGGGCCGGCTGGTCATGCGCGCGCACAACCCGGTCTCGCTCGAGGTGCCGCGCAGCGACGCCGAGAGCGACAGCCTCGGCGACACGATCGGCACCGACGACGCGGGCTTCGGCCGCGCGCTCGAACGCGGCACGGTCGAGGCGATGCTGCGCCGGGCCACGCCCCGCGAGCGCGAGATCCTGCGCCTGCGCTTCGAGGAGGACCTCACCCAGCGCGAGATCGGCCGGCGGGTCGGCCTCTCGCAGATGCACGTCTCGCGGATCCTGCAGGACGTGCTCGCGCGCCTGCGGAGGACCGCGCCCGCCGAATGCCGGCCGGGCGCGCTTGCCGCGGGTGGTCGGCGGTCTACCGCACCACGCAGATGAGCGCGCACGCAGCCTCCGCGACCTCGCTGCCCGAGACGCCCGACCACGACGGCGCCTATCCGCGGCTCGACGACGAGCAGCTCGCGCGCCTCGCGCCGGCCGGCCGCACGCGGACGACGAGGGCGGGCGACGTCCTGTTCCGCGAGGGCGACGAGGACTACGACTTCGTCGTCGTCCTGGAAGGCAGGGTGGCGATCGTCCAGGGCGAGGGCGACGACGAGCGGCTGATCGCCGTCCACGGCCCGCGGCGCTTCCTCGGCGAGCTGGGCCTCCTGACCGGGCAGCCCGCGTTCTTCAGCGCGGTCGTGCACCGGGCGGGCAGCGTCCTCGAGGTCCCGGTCGAACGGCTGCGCGACCTGGCGACCCGCGACAGCGCGCTCGGCGACCTGATCCTGCGCGCCTACCTGATCCGCCGCGAGCTGCTGATCGGCCTCGGCGCCGGGCTGAAGATCGTCGGCTCGCGCTACTCGCCGCGGGCGCGGGAGCTGCGCGACGTCTGCGCCCGCAACCGCGTGCCGCACCGCTGGATCGACCTCGAGGAGGACGCGTCGGCCGAGGACCTCCTGCAGCGGCTCGGCGTCTCGCCGCAGGAGACGCCGGTGGTGATCTGGCACGGAGAGGTCCTGCGCAATCCGACGCCCGGCGAGCTGGCCGGCGCGATCGGGCTGCCCGACCTCCCGACCGCCGTCGAGGTCTGCGACCTCGTGGTCGTCGGCGCCGGCCCGGCCGGGCTGGCCGCCGCCGTCTACGGCGCCTCCGAGGGCCTGGCGACCGTCGCGCTCGACGCCGTCGCGACCGGCGGCCAGGCCGCGACGTCGTCGCGGATCGAGAACTACCTCGGCTTCCCCGCCGGCCTGTCGGGGGCCGAGCTGGCCGAGCGCGCGACGATCCAGGCGCGGAAGTTCGGCGCGCGGCTCGCGGTCCCCGCCACCGCGGTCGCCCTGGACCGCTCCGGCGGTCGCTACGTGATCCGCCTCGCGTCGGGCCAGGCGCTCGAGACGCGCGCGGTCGTGATCGCCACCGGGGCGCGCTACCGCAAGCTCGAGGTGCCGCGCCTGGAGGACTTCGAGTCCAACAGCGTGTACTACGCGGCGACGCTCGTGGAGGCCCAGTGGTGCGCGGGCGCGCCGGTCGTGGTCGTCGGCGGCGGCAACTCGGCCGGGCAGGCGACGACGTTCCTGGCCCGTCATGCCACGGAGGTCCACCTCGTGCTCCGGGAGGACGACCTCGAGGTCAACATGTCGCGCTACCTGGCCGACCGCATCCGCGCGCTGCCCAACGTCCGCGTCCACCGCCACCTCGAGGTGCGCGAGCTGCTCGGCGACCACCGCCTGGAGGCCGTCGTCGTCGAGGACCGGCACAGCGGCGCCCGCAGCCGCCTCGACGCGGAGGCGTTGTTCGTGTTCATCGGCGCCGAGCCGCACACCGAGTGGCTGCGCGGCGTCGTGGCGCTCGACGAGGGCGGCTACGTCATCACCGGCGCCGAGGGCGAGGAGGACGGGCGGCGCGCGCTGCTGCTGGAGACCAACCGGCCGGGCGTGCTCGCCGTCGGCGACGTGCGCAGCGGCTCGATCAAGCGCGTGGCCTCGGCGGTCGGCGAGGGCTCGATGGCCGTGCGCCTCGTGCACGAGCACCTCGGCACGCTGCGCTGACCGTCGATCGAGTCCTACACGTAGGTCTCGTCGTAGTAGCACCAGCGCCAGTCCTCACCCGGCTCCAGCGAGCGGACGATCGGGTGCTCGATCGTCAGCGCGTGCGCCCGCGCGTGGCGCATCGGCGAGGAGTCGCAGCACCCGACGTGGCCGCAGGTCAGGCACAGGCGCAGGTGCACCCACGGCGTGCCGATCCGCAGGCACTCCTCACAGCCCTGCGGCGTGCGCGGGCCGACCGGGCGGATCATCGCGAGATGACGGCAGGAGATGGCCATGTCCTTGTCCATAGGCCGCCCCGGCCCGGCTCCCAATGCGGCCGGCGCCGTCACGTCCGCCCGGCGGTCGCCGCGCGCCGAGGCGCGGCGCGCAGCAGCAGCACGTCCAGGACGCCGGCGCGGTGTCACGCACGCAGCGGTCAGCCCGGCTCGACGAGGCCGTAGTCGCCGTCGTAGCGCAGGTAGAGCACCTTGCCGCGCCCGTCGTCCTCATCGATGAAGTACAGGAACCGGTGGTCGAGCACGTCCATCTCGCTGCGCGCGACGGCCAGCGGCAGCGGCTCCGAGTACCGGCTGGGCTCGGGCACGACCGGCGGGCCCTCGCCGGCCAGCGCGCTGCCCTGCGGGTGCAGCAGGCCGACGCGGCCGTCGTCGCGCCAGTGCACGACGACGTCCTCGCGGGTGAGCACGTGGACGAACAGCCGGAACTCCTGGTCGTCGTCGAGCAGGTCGGCGACCGCCGAGAGCGTCGGCTCGGGCTCCACGGAGTAGGTGCGGCGGTGGACGATCCGGCGCTCCTCGGCCGGCTTGCGCGCGACCTCGGGACGCTGGCGCTCCAGCCGCCGCAGGTCGGCGATCCCGCGGGCGATCACGCGCGGCTCGTTGCGCAGCGCGACCTCCTCGTCGCGGGTCCGGCGCAGCTGGCGGCGCAGGCGCTCGACGGCGGCCGCCGCCGCGGTGATCGCGGTCGGCCCGAGCGCGTGCGCGGCCAGCACGCGGCCGCGGTCGGGCGCGCTGGCGTCGGCGACGAACGGCCGCTGCGCGTTCGGGCCGGAGCGGGCCGGGCCCGGCCGGACGGTCAGCCGGACCTCCGGCGGCGGGTCGTCGACCAGCCGCTCCAGGCCGGCGACGCGGCGGCGGATCTGCTCGACGAGCCGCGGGGGCACGTCCGGCGCGCTGACCTCGATCTCCATCAGCCCTCACCCCCACCGCTCAAGGCGTACAAGATGGCCTGCTCGACCGGCACGCGGTTGGCCGCCTGGCGCCAGATGACGGAGCGGCGATGGTCGACGACCGCCGCCCGGATCTCCTCCCCGCGGTGCACGGGCAGCTGGTGCAGGACGATCGCCCGCGCCGCCGCGTGCTCGACCAGCGGCGGCGTCACGCAGTACGGCGCCAGCCGCTCGTGCAACCGCCGCCGCTCGACCGGGTCGGCGGGCCGCGGCCACGGGCCGGTGACGATCGCGTCGGCGTCGGCCACGGCCTCGCGCGGCTCCTCGACGAGCGCGACCTGGCCGCCGTGCAGCTCGCCCAGGATCGCCGCGCCCGCGACGTCCTCGGGCTCCGGGCCGTGGCCGGGCGGCGCGGCGACGCGCACGGTCATCCCGGCCAGCGCGCCGATCGTCAGCAGCGAGCGCGCCGCGTTGCCCGACGGGCCGACGTAGGCGAGCACGAGGCCGTCGAGCTCGCCGAAGTGCTCGCGCACGGTGAAGACGTCGGTCAGCGCCTGGCACGGGTGGTGCTCGGGCGAGCGCGCGTTGACCACCGGGACGGTCGCGGCGCCGGCCAGCCGCGCGAGGTCCGGGTCGGGCAGGTCGCGGACGAGGATCGCCGCGCTCCAGCCGGACAGGATCCGCCCGACGTCCTCCGGCGGCTCGTCCTCGTCGTCGAGGTCGTGGGGGCGCATCGTGACCGGCTCCATCCCGAGCCGATGCGCGGCCACCTGCGCCGAGAGGCCGGCGCGGGTCGTCGGGACCTCGTACAGGCAGGCCAGCGCCGCGCCCGCCAGCGCGCCGGTCCAGCCGGCGGGCTCGGCCTTCATCCGGCCGGCGAGGGCGAGCAGCTCGTCGAGCGCGACCCGCGTCAGGTCGGTCGCCCGCAGGAGGTCGGGCGGCCAGTCGATCGACGTCGTTCCCACCCACCCGCTCATGACGCCGCCGCCGGCGACGCCGGGGCCGGTGCGTCGCCGGCCTGCGGCGCCAGCCACGCGCGCAGCGCGGGCTCGGGATGGGCGCCGACGCGGCGGTCGACCTCGGCGCCGTCGCGCAGCAGGACCAGCAGCGGGATGCCCTGGACCTCGTAGCGCCCGGCGATCTCGGGCGCCTCGTCGGTGTTGAGCTTGACCACCTTCAGCCGCCCGGCCAGCTCGCCCGCCAGCCGCTGCACCGCCGGCGAGACCATCCGGCACGGCCCGCACCACGGCGCCCAGAAGTCGACGAGGACCGGGATCGAGGCCCGGATCTCCTCGGCGAACGTGGCGGCCGTCGCGTCCACGACCCAGGGCAGCGCGTTGTGGCAGTTCCCGCAGCGCGGGATGCCCTCGGCGGCGGGCGCGAGGCGGTTCTTGCGCCCGCAGTGCGGGCAGACGACGATCGCCGTGGCGGCGGGCATGGCCGGCGGTCAGCTCCCGGAGGCGCTGTCGCCGCCGCTGCCCTGGTCGCTGTCGCCCTCGCGGATCTGGACCTGGCGCGGCCTGGACTGCTCGGGCTTGGGCACGCGGACCTCGAGGACGCCGTGGTGCAGGCGCGCCTGGGGCTCGACGTCGCCGCTCAGCCCGGGCAGCGTCACCGAGTACTCGAACTCACCCACGCGTCGTGTGCGACGGCGCAGGATGCCCGCGCGCTCGCGCTCGGTGATCGCGCCGCGGATCGTCAGCTCGCCCTCGTCGGTCTCGACGTGGACGTCCTCGGCGCGCGCGCCGGGCAGCTCGGCCTCCAGGATCCAGGCGTCGTCGGTCTCCTCGATGTCGACGTCGGGGATCCACGGCCGGACCACCTCGGCCGGCACGCCCATCATCTGCTCCAGGATCTGGGCGGTCTGCTGCTGGATCTCCTCCAGCTCGCGGTACGGCTGGTAGCGCTGCGCGGGCTGCATGTGCTGCGGGGTGCGGCCGCCGTTGTGGCGTCGTACGAGCACGGCCATGGGGTCCTCCTTCACGTCGTTGCCGGTGTCCCGGCTCCTAGGCCGCGGACCGCCCTTGCCAAGCCCCCGTCCCGCCCTAGGTGAAGGCACGAACCCCAACCGCACGTCAACGAGGAGGGACCGACGATGGCCAAGGCCGTCGGCATCGACCTGGGCACCACCAACTCCGTCGTGGCCGCGACCATGGAGGGCGGGCACGCGGAGGTCATCCCGAACGCGGAGGGCGCGCGGACCACCCCGTCCGTGGTCGCGTTCACCGACGACGGGCAGCGACTCGTCGGGCAGGTCGCCAAGCGCCAGGCGATCCTCAACCCCGAGGCCACCATCTACTCCGCCAAGCGCTTCGTCGGGCGCAAGTGGGACGAGGTCTCCGAGGAGAGCAAGATCGTCTCCTACAAGGTGGTCAGGGGGCCCAACGACGCGGTCCGCTTCGAGGTCCGCGGCAGGCAGCAGGCGCCCGAGGAGATCTCGGCGCTGGTCCTGCGCAAGCTGGCCGAGGACGCCGCGAAGTTCCTCGGCGAGCGCGTCACCGAGGCGGTCATCACCGTCCCCGCGTACTTCAACGACGCCCAGCGCCAGGCGACCAAGGACGCCGGCAAGATCGCCGGCCTCGAGGTCCTGCGCATCATCAACGAGCCGACCGCGGCCGCCCTGGCCTACGGCCTGGACAAGAAGGGGTCGGAGACCGTGCTGGTCTTCGACCTCGGCGGCGGCACCTTCGACGTCTCGATCCTCGACGTCGGCGACGGCGTCGTGGAGGTCCGCTCGACCAGCGGCGACGGCCACCTCGGCGGCGACGACTTCGACAAGCGCGTCGTCGACTGGCTGGCCGACGAGTTCAGGAAGGACCAGGGCATCGACCTGCGCGCCGATCCGCAGGCGCTGCAGCGCCTCTACGAGGGCGCCGAGCGCGCGAAGGTCGAGTTGTCGTCCTCGACCCAGGCGCAGATCAACCTGCCGTTCATCACCGCCGACGCCGCGGGGCCCAAGCACCTCAACATCACGATCACCCGCGCGCAGTTCGAGCAGTTGAGCAGGGACCTGGTCGAGCGCACGCGCGGCCCGGTCGAGCAGGCGCTGGGCGACGCGAAGCTCAGCGCCGACGACATCGACGAGGTCATCCTCGTCGGCGGCTCGACGCGGATCCCGGCCGTCCAGGACCTCGTGCGCCGGCTGACCGGCGGCAAGGACCCCAACATGACGGTCAACCCCGACGAGGTCGTGGCGCTCGGCGCGGCGATCCAGGCCGGCGTGCTCAAGGGCGAGGTCGAGGACGTCGTCCTGCTCGACGTCACGCCGCTGTCGCTGGGGCTGGAGACCATGGGCGGCGTGATGACCAAGGTCATCGAGCGCAACACGACGATCCCGGCGCGGCGGACCGAGACGTTCACCACCGCCGAGGACGACCAGACCGCGGTCGACGTCGTCGTCCTGCAGGGCGAGCGCGAGCTGGCCGCCGACAACCGCCAGCTCGCCCGCTTCCGGCTGGAGGGCATCCCGCCCGCGCCGCGCGGCGTGCCGCAGATCGAGGTCACGTTCGACCTCGACGCCAACGGCATCCTCAACGTGTCGGCCAAGGACCTCTCCAGCGGCAGGGAGCAGACGGTCACGATCTCCGAGAGCGCGAACCTCGACCCGTCCGACGTCGAGCGCATGGTCAGCGAAGCTCAGCAACACGCCCAGGAGGACCGCCGCCGCCGCGAGGAGATCGACGCGCGCAACGAGCTCGACTCGCTCGCCTATCGCGTCGAGCAGCTCGCCGCCGACCTCGGAGACAGCCTGCCCGTCAACGAGAAGGCGCGGGCCGACCAGCTCGTCGCCGACGCGCGCCAGGCGATCTCCGAGCAGGCCGGGCTGGATCGCGTGCGGCCGCTGATCGCCGACCTCGAGCAGCTCGTCCACGCGCTGCCGGCGTCCGCGCAGCAGCCATCGGCGGCCGGCGGCCCGGACGGAGGCGGCAACGGCAACGGCGACGGCGGAGCGGGCGCGACCGACGACGACGAGGTCGTCGATGCGGAGTTCACCCGTGAGTGAGCAGCAGGAGCACCCGCCCGAGACCGCCGAGCTCGAGGCCGAGGTCGCGCGCCTGGACGACCGGTTCAGGCGCGCGCGAGCCGACCTGGACAACTACCGCAAGCGCACCGCCAGGGACGTCGACCGGCTGGTCGCCGAGCGCACCGACGCGCTGATCGGCGACTGGCTGGAGGTCGCCGACAGCGTCGATCGCGCCCTGGCGATCGACGGCGAGGGCGCGGTCGGCGACGGGCTGCGCGCGGTGGCCGACCAGATCGCGGCCACGCTCGCGCGCCAGGGCGTCGAGCGGGCCGGCGCGGCGGGCGAGGCGTTCGACCCCGAGCGCCACGAGGCCGTGGACGTCCGGGCCGCGACCGACCGGCCCGACGGCACGATCGTCGAGGTGGTCCGGCCCGGCTACGTACGCGGCGGCCGCGTGCTGCGCCCCGCGCTCGTGGCGGTGGCGCAGCGACCGCGCGACGACGGCGCCGCGTGATGGCCGTCGGCTACCGCGACTACTACGAGGTGCTCGGCGTGCCGCGCGGGGCGAGCGCCGACGAGATCCGCAGCGCCTACCGCCGCCTCGCGCGCGAGAACCATCCCGACGTCAGCAAGGACCAGGACGCGTCGGCGCGCTTCAGCGAGATCTCCGAGGCCTACGAGGTCCTGCGCGATCCCGAGAAGCGCGCCCAGTACGACCGGCTCGGGCGCGACTGGCGCGCGGGCCAGGACGTCAGCGGCACCGACGGGTTCCGGGGCCGCGACGGTGGCGACGTCCGCTTCGACTTCGGGACCGGCGGCGACGCCGACTTCAGCGACTTCTTCGAGAGCCTGTTCGGCGGCGGCCGTGCCACCTCCCGCGGCGGCCGCCGCCGGCAGCGACCCGGAAGCGGCGGCGACGGGTTCGCGCTGCGCGGCGGCGACCACGAGGCCACGATCGAGCTGACGCTGGAGGAGGCCGCGCGCGGCGGCAGGCGCCGCTTCACGCTCGACGACGGCCGCGACTACGAGGTCACGATCCCGCCCGGCGTGCGCGACGGCCAGCGCATCCGGCTCGCGGGCGAGGGTGCGCCGGGCGTCGGCGGCGGGCCCAGCGGCGACCTCTTCCTGCGCGTGCGCCTGCGCCCGCACCCGCGCTTCCGGGTCGACGGCCGCGACCTCGAGGTCGACCTGCCGGTCGCGCCGTGGGAAGCGGCGCTCGGCGCCAGGGTCCCGGTGCCGACGCTCGACGGCGACGCGACGGTCAAGGTCCCGGGCGGCTCGTCCAGCGGGCGCCGCCTGCGGCTTGCCGGCCAGGGCATGCCCGGCCCGGGCGGTGAGCGGGGCGACCTGTACGCGATCGTCAAGATCGTCGTCCAGAGGAGGCTCAGGCGCGACGAGAAGCGGGCCTACCAGCAGCTCGCCGAGGCGTCGGAGCGGTTCGACCCGCGGAGCGCGGCAGCATGACCACGACCGTCCTCGAGGTCCGCGCCGTGGCCGTCGCGCGGGAGCCCGCGATCGAGCGGCTCGCGCGCGAGTCCGGCCTGCACCCCGACGTCGTGCGCCGGCTCGTCGGCCTCGGGCTCGTCCGCCCCACCTACTCCCCCGCCGCGCCGGCGCTGCTGGCTCAGGCGGCGCGCCTGCGCCGCGACCTCGGCCTCGACTACTCCGCCGCCGTGCTGGTCTGCGAGCTGCTGGCGCGCATCGACGACCTCCAAGCGCAACTGAACCGCTCCCGTCCGAGGTGACCTGATGGATCCCGAACGCCTGACCCAGAAGTCCCAGGAGGCGCTGCACGACGCCCAGACCAAGGCGCTGCGCTACGGACACACCGAGATCGACGTCGAGCACCTGCTGCTCGCGTTGCTCGACCAACCCGACGGCCTCGTTCCGCGGCTGCTGGCGCGCAGCGGCGTCGACGTCGACGCGCTGCGCGCCGCGGTCGAGCAGGCGCTGGAGCGCCGGCCGCGCGTCAGCGGCGCGGGCGGCGGCCAGCCGGCCGTCTCGCGCGCGCTGGGGCTGCTGCTCGACGACGCCCAGCAGGAGGCCGCGCGGCTGAGGGACGAGTACGTCTCGGTCGAGCACCTGCTGCTGGCGCTGCTCGCCTCCGGCTCGCGCACCGGCGCCGGGCGCCTGCTGGCCCAGCACGGCGCCGACCGCGACCGCTTCCTGTCGGTGCTGACCGAGGTCCGCGGCAGCCAGCGCGTGACCAGCGCGACGCCCGAGTCCTCCTACGAGGCGCTGGAGAAGTACGGCCGCGACCTCGTCGCCGAGGCGCGCCTGGGCAGGATGGACCCGGTGATCGGGCGCGACGAGGAGATCCGCCGCGTCATCCAGATCCTCTCGCGCAAGACCAAGAACAACCCGGTGCTCGTCGGCGACCCCGGCGTCGGCAAGACCGCGATCGTCGAGGGGCTCGCCCAGCGCGTCGTCCGCGGCGACGTCCCCGAGGGCCTGCGCGACAAGACGGTGTTCTCGCTCGACATCGCGTCGGTGCTGGCCGGGGCGAAGTACCGCGGCGAGTTCGAGGAGCGCCTGCAGGCCGTCCTGACCGAGGTCAAGGCCGCCGAGGGTCGCATACTGCTGTTCATCGATGAGCTTCACACTGTGGTCGGCGCCGGCGGCGGCGAGGGCGCGATGGACGCCGGCAACATGCTCAAGCCGATGCTCGCCCGCGGCGAGCTGCACTGCATCGGCGCGACGACGCTCGACGAGTACCGCAAGCACATCGAGAAGGACGCCGCGCTGGAGCGCCGCTTCCAGCCCGTGGTCGTCGACGAGCCGTCGGTGGCCGACACGATCTCGATCCTCCGCGGCCTGCGCGAGCGCTTCGAGGTCCATCACGGCGTCCGCATCCAGGACGCCGCGCTGGTCGCCGCCGCGACGCTGAGCCACCGCTACATCACCGACCGCTTCCTGCCCGACAAGGCCATCGACCTGGTCGACGAGGCCTGCGCGGTGATCCGCACCGAGATCGACTCGATGCCCGCCGAGCTCGACCAGATCACCCGCCGCGCGATGCGGCTGGAGATCGAGGAGGCGGCGCTGACCAAGGAGACCGACGCGGCCAGCCGGGAGCGCCTGGAGGCGCTGCGCAAGGAGCTGGCCGACCTGCGCGCGCAGGCCGACGCGATGACCGCGCAGTGGGAGGCCGAGCGCAACGCCATCAAGAAGCTCCAGGCGCTGCGGGCCGAGCTCGAGGACGTGCGCCGCCAGGTCGAGGAGGCCGAGCGCGCCTACGACCTCAACCGCGCGGCCGAGCTGCGCCACGGCACGCTGCCCCAGCTCGAGCAGCGCCTGCGCGGCGAGGAGGAGCGGCTGGAGAGCAAGCAAGGCGGGACCCGCCTGCTGCGCGAGGAGGTCACCGAGGACGAGATCGCCGAGGTCGTCGCGCGCTGGACGGGCATCCCGGTCGCCCGCCTGGTCGAGGGCGAGCGCGAGAAGCTGCTGCGCCTCGACGAGGTCCTGCACGAGCGCGTCATCGGCCAGGACGAGGCGGTCCAGCTCGTCGCCGACGCGGTCATCCGCGCGCGCTCGGGGATCAAGGACCCGCGCCGTCCGATCGGCTCGTTCCTGTTCCTCGGGCCGACCGGCGTCGGCAAGACCGAGCTGTCGCGCGCACTGGCGCAGACGCTGTTCGACTCCGAGGACAACATGGTCCGGCTCGACATGTCCGAGTACCAGGAGCGCCACACGGTCAGCCGCCTGATGGGCGCGCCTCCCGGCTACGTCGGATTCGAGGAGGGCGGTCAGCTGACCGAGGCGGTGCGCCGCAAGCCCTACTCGGTGGTGCTCTTCGACGAGATCGAGAAGGCCCACCCCGACGTGTTCAACACGCTGTTGGCGATCCTCGACGACGGCCGGCTGACCGATGCGCAGGGCCGCACGGTCAACTTCCAGAACACGGTCGTGATCATGACCTCCAACATCGGCTCGATGCACCTGCTCGACGGGATGACGCAGGAGGGCGAGATCGCCACGGAGGCGCGCGAGCGCGTGATGGGCGAGCTGCGCGGCCACTTCCGGCCCGAGTTCCTCAACCGCGTCGACGACATCGTGCTGTTCAAGCCGCTGACCCTCGACGAGATCGAGCAGATCGCCGAGCTGCAGATCGAGTCGGTCCAGCGGCGCCTGGCCGACCGCCGGATGACGCTGGAGCTCAGCCACGCGGCGCGCCGCCACATCGCCGAGCAGGGCTACGACCCCGTCTACGGCGCCCGGCCGCTGCGCCGCTACATCCAGCGCGACGTCGAGACGCGGATCGCGCGGGCGCTGCTGGCCGGCGACATCCGCGACGGGGCGACGATCCGGCTCGACGTCCGCGACGGCGAGCTGGTCGTCACGTGGTCCAACCCCGGCGGCGACGCGCTCGACGAGCTCGGCTCCGCCGCCGGCTCGCCGCCGCAGCCGGCCGAGGTCGCGTGAGCGCTCCCGCCGACCGGACACCACGGCGGCGGCGGCGCGACGCGCGCGCCCCCTCGCGCCTGGAGGCGGGGATCGCCCGCCAGCTGAGCCGCAGGGCGGTCAAGCGCGCGCGGATCCAGCTGCTCGTCCTGGCCCCGGCCGTGGCCGGGGTGCTGCTCGTCTACCACTACCGGATCGAGCTGTTCGGCCGCCAGTGGGACACCGTCGTGCGCGTGATCACCGCCGTCGCCCTCGTGGCGCTCGGCTGGCAGGTGGCCCGCGACGTCGGCCGCTCGCTCGGGCCGGCCCTCTTCCGCCGCCTGGAGCCGGCGACGGCGGGGACCGCCGGCTTCGTGATCCGCCTGGCCACGATGGTCGCCGCGGTGATCCTCGCGCTGCGCGTCGCGCGGCTGGACCCGCAGACGATCGCGCTCTCGGGCGCCTTCACCGCCGTGATCCTCGGCCTCGCCGCGCAGCAGACGCTCGGCAACCTGATCGCCGGCACGATGCTCGTGAGCGCGCGGCCGTTCCAGGTCGGCGACCGCGTCCGGATGCAGGGCGGCGGCCTGGCGGGATCCGTCGAGGGCGTCGTCGGCTCGTTCGGGTTGTTGTACACCATCCTCACACAGGGCGCCGACGCGATCATGATCCCCAACTCGGTCGTGCTGAGCGTCGCGGTGGCGCCGCTGCGCGAGCCCACGGGCCTGGACGTGCGGGCTCGGCTGCAGCCGAGCGCGACGCCCGTCGAGGTCCAGCAGCGCCTCGAGCAGGCGCTGCGGACGCCGCTGCGCGGTCCGCCGAACGTGACGCTCGAGGAGCTCGACGGCGACGAGGTCGTCGTCCGGATCGGCGCCACGCCCGCGCGGTCCGCCGACGGGCCGGAGCTCGCGAGCGAGGTGCTCGACGCGATCTCCCCGCTGGCCGCCCGGTCGCCGTCCGCGTCGTGAGCGCGCGCCCTTCCGGCGCGCCCGCGGCGGCCTACCACCAGCGATGCACCCCAAGCACGACGACGGAGGTTCACTCGCATGACCCAGCTGATGACCGAGCAGGGGATGGTCCGCGTGCCCGCGGGGACGTGGACCGTCGACCCCGCGCACTCCAGCGTCGCCTTCGAGGTCAAGCACATGATGATCTCGACGGTCCGCGGGCAGTTCCGCGAGTTCGACGGGACGCTGGAGGCGGCCGAGGACGACCCCGCGAACTCGCATGTGCGCGGGACGGCCAGGGTCGCGAGCATCGACACCGGCAGCCCGGACCGCGACGAGCACCTCAAGAGCCCGGACTTCTTCGACGCCGGGCGGTGACGATGGACGCGACCGTGGAGGGCGCCGGCGAGGATCCGTGGGGCGCCGAGCGGGTCGGCATCCGCGTGCGCGGGACGGTCGACCGCAAGGACTTCGGGCT
Source organism: Conexibacter woesei Iso977N (assembly GCF_000424625.1). Taxonomy (GTDB): domain Bacteria; phylum Actinomycetota; class Thermoleophilia; order Solirubrobacterales; family Solirubrobacteraceae; genus Baekduia; species Baekduia woesei_A. The sequence continues at coordinate 2,289,809 of NZ_AUKG01000001.1, read as the reverse complement.
GACCTGGCAGCAGCCACTGGCCAAGGGCGGCGTGCTGGTCGGCGAGGAGGTCAGGGTCCTGATCGACGTCTCGGCCGTGCGGGCGTCGTGAGCGGCTCGATGACCGGTAGCGTCCCGTGCGCATGTCGCGATCGGACCTCGAACGGGCGCAGGCCGCGCCGGATCGCTCGGTCATGGAGAGGCTGCTGGCCGACGTCGAGCACCTCGCCTCGATCGGCGGCTGGTCCTGGGACCTGACCACGGGCGAGGCGACGTGGTCGGACGAGCTGTACCGGATCCAGGGCCTCGAGCCGCAGTCGATCCCGGCCGGCCCCGAGCTGCTGCTCGGCGCGGTCCCCGAGGCCGACCGCGGCTACGTGGCGGCGCTGCTGGAGTCCGTCGTGGCCCGCCCCGACAGCGTCCCGCCGGAGGGCATCGAGATCGACTACCGCGTCGTGCGCCCCGACGGCGTGGTCCGCGAGCTGCGCGCGATCGGCCGCATCGAGCGCGATCGCGCGGGCCGGCCGGCGCGCTGGATCGGCGCCGCGCAGGACGTCACCGAGCAGCGCCTGACCGAGCGCGAGCTCAAGGCCCACTACGCGGTCTCGGTCGCGCTGCGCGACTGGGACACCTTCGACGACGGCGTGATGGGCCTGCTCACCCGCCTCGGCGACGCGCTCGACTACCGCCACGGCGCGCTCTGGACCTGGGACGGCGACCGCGGGCACCTGGTCTGCCGCGCGTTCTGGACCTCGCCGGCCGCGGCGAGCAGCGCCGACCCGACCCCGTTCGAGCTCGCCACCCGGGCGATGACGTTCGCGCCCGGCGAGGGCGCGCCCGGCCGCGCGTGGGCCCACGGCCGCCCGGTCGTCGTCGCCGACATGGCGGCCGACCCCAGCTTCGGCCGCCCCCACGCCGCGCGCGAGCTCGGGCTGACCTCGGGCGTCGCCGTCCCCGCGCTGACCGACGACGGGCCGCTGGCCGTGCTGACCTTCTACAGCGGCGACCGCCGGGCCGGGACCCCGAGCCTGGAGCGCACGTTCGGCGCGATCGGCCGCGACGTCGGCGCGTTCCTGGCCCGCCGCCGAGCACAGCTCACCGATCGCACGCTCTCACCCCGCGAGCTCGAGGTGCTGCGGCTCGCCGCCGACGGCCGCTCCGGGCCGGAGATCGCCCGGCAGCTGGTCGTCAGCCTGTCCACCATCAAGACGCACTTCGAGCACATCTACGAGAAGCTCGGGGTCGGTGACCGCGCAGGAGCCGTCGGCTACGCGCTGCGTGCGGGCCTGATCGACTGACGCAGGATCCGCCGATCGCCCGATGGTGCTTCGCCCCCGGCGGCGCCGATGCTGCGCGTGATGACGCACGCCAACGCGCTGATGCGGGCGCTGCCCGACGGGCTCCTGCTGGCCGACGCCTGCGGCCGGATCGTCGAGGTCAACGACGCGTTGTGCACCATGATGGGCTACTCGCGCGACGAGGTCCTGGGCCTGGAGCCGCCCTACCCGTGGTGGCCCGAGGACCAGATCGACGCGATCGCCGGCAGGTTCGCCGCGTCGATGGCCGAGCGCTCGGCGCGCTGGGAGCTGACGTTCCAACGCCGCGACGGCCGGCGCTTCCCGGTCAGCGTCGCGTCCTCGGCGCTGGCCGCCGACGGCGACGGCGTCGCGGGCTTCGCCAGCGTCCTGCGCGACACGACCGACGAGCACCGCGAGCGCGAGCGCCTGCGCGCCGCCGAGGGCCGGCTGCGCCAGGCGCAGCGGATGGCCGACATCGGCAGCTTCGAGGTCGACTACCGGACCGGCGAAGCACGGTGGTCGGAGGAGCTGTTCCGCCTCCTGGGCCTTCCACCCCATCAGGATCCTCAGGCCATCGTCGAGGCGCGGGCGCGGCTGGCCGACCCCGACGGCTCACGCCTGATCGAGGTCGCCAACGCGACGCGCGCCGACGGCGAGCCCCGCGAGCTGCTGCACCACTACCGCCGCGGCGACGAGCTGCGCGTGGCCGAGATGCGGATCGAGCCGCTCGGCGACGAGGACGGCGAGCGCTACGGCGTCCGCGACACGATGCAGGACGTCACCGAGCGCTGCCGCGCCGAGGCCGAGATCCACCTGCAGGCGCACCTGCTCGACGCGGTCGACGTCACGGTCGTCGCGACCGACCTCGCCGGGGTCATCACGCACTGGAACCGCGGCGCCCAGCACGCGCTGGGCTGGAGGCCCGCCGAGGCCATCGGCCGCCCGGTGACCGAGCTGACCACGGTGGCCGGCCGGCTCGGCACGATGGCCGACGTCCTGGACGAGATCCGCGACGCCCGGCAGTGGGAGGGCGAGCTGGAGGTCTCCCGCCGCGACGGCACGACGTTCCCCGGCTACGTCCGCGCCGCCCTGTTCGTCGACCGCGACGGCGCGCCCGCCGGCATCGTCGGCGTCTGCGTCGACGTGTCGGCCCAGATCGAGACCGAGCGCCGCCTGCGCGCCGCCTCCGACTACCAGCGCGCGATCACCGACAGCATGGGCGAGGGCCTCTACACGCTCGACGTCGACGGCCGCCTGATGTACCTCAACCGCGCGGGCGAGGAGCTGCTGGGCTGGCGCTCGTTCGAGCTGGAGGGCGAGCTGATGGACCGCATCACGGGCGGGCCGGGACCGGACGGCGCCGCGGTCCGCAGCCATGAGGACGTCTTCGTCCGGCGCGATGACACCGAGCTCGCCGTCGAGGTGAGCGCGGCGCCGTTCGAGACGGCGGCCGGCGTCCGGGGCACCGTCGTCGTCTTCAAGGACATCACCGAGCGCAAGGAGCGCGAGCGCGAGCTGGAGCGCCAGCTCGAGCGGATCTCCTGGATCGGGCGCCTCCGCGCCGCGCTCGCCGAGGACCGCTTCGAGCTGCACGCCCAGCCGATCGTCGACCTCGCGACCGGCGCGACGGTCCAGCACGAGCTGCTGATCCGGCTGCGCGACGAGGACGGGACGCTGGTCGCGCCCGGGCGGTTCCTCCCGACCGCGGAGCGTTTCGGTCTGATCGGCGACATCGATCAATGGGTCGTCACGCAGGGGATCGGCTACGCCGCGTGCGGCCATCCGGTGGAGGTGAACCTCTCGGCGCAGTCGCTGGGCAACCCCGACCTGCTGGGCGCCATCGGCGCCGAGCTGCGCCGCACCGGCGCCGATCCGCAGCTGCTGGCCTTCGAGATCACCGAGACCGCGATCATCCAGGACGCCGCCGCGGCCGAGTGGTTCATCACCCGCCTGCGCGAGCTCGGCTGCCGCGTGGCGCTCGACGACTTCGGGACCGGCTACGGCGGCTTCACCTACCTCAAGCGGCTGCCGATCGACGACCTCAAGATCGACATCGAGTTCGTCCGCGACCTCACCGAGAGCGCCGCCAGCCAGGAGGTCGTGCGCGCGGTGGTCTCGCTCGCCCGCGGCTTCGGCCAGCGGACGGTCGCCGAGGGCGTCGAGGACGACGCGACCATGGACCTGCTCCGCGAGCTCGGCGTCGACTGCGCCCAGGGCTTCGCGATCGCCCGGCCGGCGCCGGTGGCGGACGTGCTCGGCCGCACCTGAAGGCGACCGCGGGCACGGGCTCAGTCGCCGGCTGAGGCCTCCTGGCCCCCACCGCGGGGCCGGTACGCCGCCTCGCGCACCGCGCGATCGCTCTCGACGAGCGATCCCAGCGCGCCGCCCACCGTCGCCACCGACGCCGCGAACCACGCCAGCCGCGCGTACTCGCCGACGTTCGGTGACGCCGAGACCTGCTCGCGGAACGCGGCGGGCGGGATCGTGACCACGGCCGCGAGCGCCAGGATGAGGACCAGGGCGAGGAACAGCGCCGCGATGCCGATCGCCAGCGTCGTGATCGTGACGACGTTGAACAGCACGACGCGCTCGCGCGCCGCCTCGTTGGCGGTGCGCTCCCAGAGGTCGTGTGCTGCGACGAGCGACGCCAGGATCATGAGCATCGCCAGCGCGCCGACGGCGATCAGCCGCGGCCACGTGCTCGCGTGCGCGATCGACCAGATGCCCGCCGAGCTCAGCGCGTAGGCGCCGGTGCCCAGGGCCGCGGTCGCCGACCGCGACAGGCGGCCCATCACCCGGGCGGGGCGGTTGGCGCGGATCATGCCGGCGAGCAGGCGCAGGTTGTTGCTCACCGCGAGCTGGGTGAAGCGCAGCGAGCCGTGCCGCGCGCCCCGCTCGCCGGGGAGCTCCGCGGCCAGCTCGGCGCTGCGCGCGCTGAGTCGCTCGTCGCGGGCGTCGTCGGGACCCTCGGCCCGGCCCTCGCCGAGCAGCCCGCCCACGAGCTCCACGGCCACGTCGAGCAACCGCTTCTCGACCCCGACCGGTCCGAGAGCGGGAATGCTGATGAGGCCGACGCCATGCGTCGCGCTCGCCGTCGTCGCGACGGGCCGGCGACCGGCGCGCAGCGGCAGCGCCGTCAGCCCGATGCCCAGCTGCCAGCCGCGGTCGAGCATGCGGCGCCGCACCGCGTCCGTGAGCTCCGACGGTCGCGCCGAGGCGTCCGCCGGCACGGCCTCGCACACCTCCACGCGCCAGTCCGTCGCCCGGTCGACGTGCTCGCTCAGCGCCTGCGGAAGGTCCTCGGCGAGCTTCTCGGCGTGGCCGCGGTCGTCCGGCGACGTGACCACCCCGATCACGATGCCGCGGCTCATCACGCCCTGGAGCGGGTCGCGAGCGACATGGTCGGGTCCTACCCGCGCAGGCGCCGCCCGGCGGTGGGACGTACGGCGCACGACACGATCGCGCCGTCCCCGATGACAACGGCGGCTTCCGGCCTAAGGCTGAATCAGACCGCTGTGGCCCGCGTCCGGGTCGCAGTCCGACGACGAAGGGAGCAGGACATGGCCGGTGAGCTCGCAGAGGGGCGCGCCAACCGCACCGCCGGGGCGGTGGCGTCATGATGGCCGTCGTCTACGACGGTCCGCGCGAGGTGGCGGTCAAGCAGGTCGACGACCCGCAGATCGAGCAGCCGACCGACGCGCTGGTCCAGATCACCACCACGAACATCTGCGGGTCGGACCTGCACATGTACGAGGGCCGCACCGACTTCGAGCAGGGCCGGGTCTTCGGCCACGAGAACCTCGGCCAGGTCGTCGAGGTCGGCAGGGGCGTCCAGCGGCTGCAGGTCGGCGACTGGGTCTGCCTGCCGTTCAACGTGGCGTGCGGGTTCTGCGCGAACTGCAACCGCGGCCTGACGAACTACTGCCTCACCGCCCAGCCCGGGGAGAACATGGCCGGCGCCGCCTACGGGTTCGCCGACATGGGCCCGTGGCAGGGCGGCCAGGCCGAGCTGCTGCGCGTGCCGTGGGCCGACTTCAACGCGCTGCGCCTGCCGGAGGACGCCGAGGACAAGCAGGACGACTACGTCATGGTCGCCGACATCTTCCCCACCGGCTGGCACGCCACCGAGATGTCCGGCCTGCAGCCCGGCGAGACGATCGTCGTCTACGGCGGCGGCCCGGTCGGGCTGATGGCCGCCTACTCGGCGACGATCAAGGGCGCCTGCAAGGTGATGGTCGTCGACCGGCACCCCGACCGGCTGCGGCTGGCCGAGTCGATCGGCGCGGTCGCGATCGACGACTCCAGGGAGTCGCCCGTCGACCGTGTGCTCGAGGAGACCAACGGCCTCGGCGCGCACCGCGGCTGCGAGTGCGTGGGCTACCAGGCGCATGACCCGCAGGGTGACGAGCACCCCAACGACACGCTCAACAAGCTCGTTCAGTCGGTGCGGTTCACCGGTGGGATCGGCGTCGTCGGCGTCTACGTCCCCGAGGACCCGGGCGGCCCGGACGAGCTCGAGCAGGACGGCAGGCTCGTCTTCGACTTCGGGATGATGTGGTTCAAGGGCCAGAGGATGGGCACCGGCCAGTGCCCGGTCAAGCGCTACAACCGCCACCTGCGCAACCTCATCCACGCGGGCCGGGCGGAGCCGTCGTTCATCGTCTCGCACCGCCTCGGCCTCGACGCGGCGCCGGACGCCTACCACCACTTCGACTGCCGGGACGACGGCTGGACGAAGGTCCTCCTCAAGCCGCGATCGTGATCGTTACGCCGGCCCGCTCGGCCGCCGCGGCGGCCGCGGCGGGCGGCGGCGTGTCGGTGACGAGGCGCTGGATCGCGCTCGCCTCGCAGACGCGGACCAGGCCGGCCATCGAGAACTTCGCCGAGTCCGCGAGCAGGACGACCTCGGCGGCCGCCTCGATCATCGCGCGCTTGATCGGCACCTCGACCATGGTCGAGTCCCAGACATCGAAGCGGGCGTCGATGGCGCTGGTCCCGAGGAACAGGACGTCGGCCTTGAGCTGGCGCAGCGCGCCCTCGGCGAGGATGCCGACCAGCGACTGGTAGTTGCGGCGCACGGTCCCGCCGGGCAGGATCAGCTCGATCGTCTCGTAGGGCATGAGCTCCTCGTAGACCGCGAGGCTCGAGGTGACGACCGTGAGCGTGCGCCCGTGCAGGTGGCGTGCCGCCTGCAGCGTCGTGGTGCCGATGTCGATCATGACGGTCTGGCCGTCCTCGACCAGCGCGGCGGCCGCGGCGCCGATGGCGTTCTTCTCGTCGTAGCGCTCGATCAGCGTCTGGCCGAACGGCGGCTCGGCGCTGACGGTGACGGCACCGCCGCGCACGCGCTCGATGTGGCCGTCGCGGGCGAGCTCGTCGAGGTCGCGCCGCACGGTCATCTCCGACACGCCGAAGCTCTGCGCGAGCTGGGAGACGTGCGTGGCGCCGCCGCGGATCGCCCGGAGGATCTCCTGACGGCGCTGGGCCGGAATGGTGTGACGGGTCCCGGGCGCAGAGGTCACAGGCGGCGAGCAGCTTCGATCATTCAGCGTGACTTCTAGCAGACGGAGCGGCGGGCCCGGCGACCTTCGCCGGGCCCGCGATTCCGATCCGATCGACGCGGCCGGGAGGGGCGTGAGGAGACGCCCCTCCCGAGACCGGCTAGCCGATCGAGACGGTGGGCGCGCGCTTGCCCGCCGTGACGGTCGCGCTGACCGTCCTGCCGTCCTTGGTGACGCGGACGACGAGCTTCTGGGTCCTGCCCATCCGCTGCTTCGTCCTCAGCGACACCTTGACCGTGCCGCGCCCCGTGCGCGTCACGGTCGACTTGGCGTACTGGAGGCGCACCGACGCGCGGACCTTGCTGCTCCTGGCCGTCGCGCCGACCTCCTTGACGGTGCACTTGGCCGTCCTGCCGCTCGCCGAGCAGCTGACGGTGATGAGCACCTTCGACCCCTTGTCGCCCTTGGCGCCCTTCGGGCCCACGGGACCGACGGGCCCGATCGGGCCGGCCGGACCGGTGGAGCCCTGCGGCCCCGCGGGGCCGGCCGGACCCTCCGGACCGGCGGGACCCGCCGGGCCGGCGTCGACCGGCGCCGTGTAGGTCGCCGTCCGGGTCGCGTAGTCGCCGTCGCCGCTGTAGACGGCGGTGACCGCGTGGCCCTTGGCCTCGGTGACCGCATCGGTCGCCAGCGACGCACGGCCCTGCGCGTCGACCTTGACCGGCGCACCCACGTCCTGGCCGTCGACCTTGAACTGGACCGTGCCGGTCACCGCGCCCGGGAAGGGATCGGTGCCGGTCAGCCGCGCCCGCAGCTCGACCTGGCTCGGCTCGTCGGCGTCGCCGACGTCGCCGATGCCGACCGTCAGCCTGGCCTGGGCCAGCGGCAGGTCGAACGCCTGGACCTCATCGTCGGGCGTCAGGTACGAGACCAGCGCCGCGCCGTCCTTGGCGAGCTTCGCCCGCCCGGCCGCGTCGAGCGCGACGTGGACGTGCTGCGTGCCGGCGGTCACCGAGACCGCCTGCGACGCGATCACGCGCCCGCTCTGGTCGCTGCCCCACGCGGGGTAGCCACCGTCGGTGGCGCTGCACGCGTCGAGGCCGTAGCTGATGAGCTCCTCCATCGTGCTCGACGCCGTCGGCGCCGCGCAGCTGCTGGTGAACACCGGGATCGCACCGGTCAGCCCCGACCACAGGTACACGCGCGCGGTACCGGTGCCGGTCGACGTGATGTCCAGGTCCGCGCCGTCGCCGGCCAGCCTGACGTTGTCGATCGTCAACCGGTTGCTTGCCGGAGCGGGCGTCCGGCCGGCGATCGGCACGCCGTTGCGGGCCGACTGCCAGATCGTCTGCGGCGACTTCGTGCCGTCCAGGTTGGAGCTGGAGACGATCGGGTCCGGCGCCGTCGTCGGCTGGCCCGCCGGCGGCGTGTAGTTCAGGACCCTGGCCCGGCCCCAGCGGTACGGCGCAGCCTGCACGCCGCCGATGCTCGACCAGGCGAGCCGGCTCTGACCGACGTCGATGTGACGCAGGTCGCCGCCGGCCACGGCCGCGTTGTTGTCGTTGTCGTAGGGCGTGATGTTGAAGGTGAAGTTGTCCGGGTCGATCGCGGCCGGGAGGTCGGCGATCGGGATCTTCACCTCCAGGTTGTAGGCGCCACCCGTGTAGGAGTGGTCGACGGCGGTCGAGTTGGACCCGACCCACGTCGCCGAGGACGCGACCTGCACGCCCGGGGCGTTCGGGCCCTGGTTGACCGTGGACGCCAGCGGCCCGGTCGAGTAGCCCTGGTGGTTGTCGGCGTCACGCGACCAGCACGGGCCGTTGACGCCGTTGCCGTTGGACCCGGTCGGGTCGTTGGTGAACGGGAACACCCCCAACTTGAAGGTGTTGGCCGTCTCGCGGCCGTTGACGTTGGCGTTGCCGCGCGGGTCGACCAGCAGCTCGACCGAGTCCGCGAGCCAGTGCGCGACGCACTCCTTCGGCGTGGCCGCGTAGCTCTGGAACTCGTCGACGACATGCACGAAGAAGTACAGGTCGTCGTCGGTGTGCGTGACCTTGGCGTAGCTGCCGGTGCCGCAGTCCGTGCCGTCCGGCGCGCAGGCCGCACCTTCCCAGACCCGGCCGAGGTCGAGCGTGGGACCGGTGTAGTCGCCGCCCTCGACCGCGTCGACCGCCGGTGCCCCGGTGGCCTTCGGGATCGTCGTCGTCGGGACGACGGCCATCGTCATCGACTCCGTCGACGTGTCGGTCGACGGCTGGTCGTGGGTCGTGTTGATGGTGAACGTCGAGACCTGGTTGGCCGGCAGCGACGAGGCGGTGCTCGTCACGTCGAAGCTGACCGTGGTCTCCTGGCCCGCCGCCAGCGCGCTGTAGGAGCGCGTCGCCGGCGTGACCGAGTAGCCGGACGGCGCCGTCAGCGAGACGTCACCGCTCTGCACGGTCGTCGACCAGTTGTGCACGCGCACCGTGATCGCCTTGGTCTCCCCCAGCCCGATCGACTGCAGGGCCTGCGAGCGGCCGAGACGGCGCGCGTCGGGCGCGGTGTTGTCGACCCAGTTGTCGTACTCGGCCCAGGTGCCCCAGCGCTGCATGCGGCCCTCGACCGGGGAGACGACGCGGACCGCGTTGTCGGTGTAGCCGGTCGCGGAGCCGGAGCTGACCTGCGCCGCGATCTTGTAGTTGCCGTCCAGCGTCGCGACCGAGGCCGGCGGCGTGACCGTGAAGTCCACCGTCGTCTCGGTGCCCGACGTCGTCGCGGGCAGGTTCTTGGGCCCGTCGACGGTCCAGCCCGCGGGCACCGTCAGCGCGACGCCGCCCGTCTGCGCCGCGATCGTCGCGCCGCCGGACCTGAGGTGCAGGGTCGCCGTGAACGGCTGGCCCGGCACGTTGTAGAACTTCGAGAACGTCAGGTACTCCTGCGTCCCGAGCGGGAACCCGCCCGGATCCTGCACGGCCGCGCCGTAGAGGATCGCGTCGTCCCTGCCCGCCGCCGTGTTGGCGGTGCTGCCGCCCGGCGTCGTGGTGTTCGGCTGGAACGGGACGCGCGCGTAGGTCTGGCCGAAGCGCGAGCAGCCGGGGTCGGCCGCCGTCTGCGTCTGCGTGCGGCTCTGCGTCGGGTAGGCCCTCTGGTTCTCGGCGGCGACCTGTGCCCAGGTCTTGGCCGAGCCGGCCGGCTTGCCCTGGACGTTGCCCGCGGCCCACTTGTAGGGCGAGTCGTAGCCGGTCCAGACGCCCGCGACCGTGTCGACGTTCGTCGCGGCCGGGACGAAGCCCGTGGTGCAGCTCGCGGCGTTGACGTTGCCGCCGGTGCCGGTGGTCGAGCCGCCCGAGAAGGCCTTCTTGACCTGCCAGGTGCTCAGGGCGTTGGGGCCCGTGAGCTGCTCGGGGAACATGTTCGGGTCGGCCGCGGCCTTGATGCCCTCCCAGATGAAGCGCCCGGCCTGCTGGTGGTTGCCGTGGCCCGCGCCCTGGATCGTCGGGTTGAACCCGATGTAGATGTCGGGCTGCGTCATCCGGATGATGCGCGTGATGCGGCGCAGCGTCTCGTTCTCGTTCCAGAACAGCTGCGTCAGCGGCGCCGACAAGTTGTAGAAGAAGTCGACGCGGTCGAGGTTGAAGATGTCGACGGTGCCCGACCGGTAGTGGGCGACGCGGTCCTCGTTCTCGCGCCGCAGCCCCAGGTCGGGTCCGATCTCGGTGCCGGCGCCGTTGCCGCCGCCCTCACCGCGGGTGACCATGATGATCCCGCACTTGACGCCGTAGCGCGCATGCCACACGCCGCACGGCCCGATGATGCTCGTGTCGTCGTCGGGGTGAGCCCACTCACCCATGACGTTGATCTTCACGGCCTTGGATGCCGTGTACGTCGAAGCGGGAGCGGCGCTCGCCGTCCCCACCGCCCCCAGCATGATCGCGACCATCGCGACCAGACCCACGAAATAGCGCTGCACGCCACTCCCTCCGTTGGACAAGTTCCCACCACTCGAACACATTTTCGAACGAGTTCGAACAACAAGACGCGCGAGGAAGCTAGTTCGCTGTGACATCCATGTCAACCGAAAGAGCGGAATTTTCCTACGTATCCGTTATGTTTGAAGGCCTTTGCCGAGCAGGCAGCGATCCCGGAAGACCCTTCGGCTTCCGCACAACTCCGAACAGAACGCCGCCGGAAGGCGGCGCGATCAAGCTGCGGAGGTGACCTTGCGCAGGTGGCGCGGCGCGCCGGCGTCGATCCCCTTGGCGCCTGCCAGCGCCCAGGCGAACGCCTGGCCCGGCAGGACCGAGAGCAGCGGCGACAGCAGCGGCTCGGCGGGCACCACCGGCACGGGGAGCGCGAACGCCGCGCCGTCCAGCGCCGCGGCGGCGGGGCCCGAGGCGATCACCGGCGCGCCCGCCGCGCGGGCCCGGCGCACCGCCTCGGCGACCGCGGGCAGCGTCGCGTCCGGCGCGGCGATCGCCCACAGCGGCACGTCGGCGTCGAGCGCGGCGACCGGCCCGTGGGCCATCGCGGTCGCCGACATCGCCTTGGCGCCGAGGTAGCAGACCTCGGTCAGCTTGAGCGCGACCTCGTTGGCCGTCGCCAGCTCGATCCCGCGGGCGACCAAGTACATGCGGTCGATCCGCGCGAGCGCCGCGGCGACCGGCGCGACGGCCGCGTCGAGCCCGTCCAGCAGCGCGTCGGCGGCGTCGGCGGTCGCGACGAGCGCGTCGGCCAGCTGGGGCCCGCGGCCCGCGAGCTGCCCGGCGAGCAGCGCGATCGCCGCGAGCGTGCCGGTGTAGGTCTTGGTCGCCGCGATCGAGCGCTCGGCGCCCGCGCCGATCGCCAGCACGTGGTCGGCGATCCGCGCCAGCGACGAGCCCTCGCCGTTGGTGATCGCCAGCGTCGTCGCGCCCTCGCGGCCGGCGCGCTCCAGCCAGGCCACGACGTCGGGCGTCTCGCCCGACTGGGAGATGCCGACCGCCAGCTCGCCGGGCCGTGCGGCGGGCGACCCGTAGTACAACGGCATCGACATCGAGTCGCGCACGACCGTCCACCCGCGCAGCGCGCGCAGCAGGTAGGTCGCGTAGATCCCGGCGTGGTCGGAGGTTCCGTGCGCCGCGATCCTGACCAGTGGCGGATCCAGCGCGTCCAGCGCGGCCGCGACCTCCGCGACCTGCGCGCCGCGCGCCACCAGAGCGCGCCAGACGGCCGGCTGGCCGCCGATCTCCTCGCGCAGGACGGCGGCCGCGGCGCTCACGCCGCGACCCGCGCGGCGTGCAGCGCGCGGCCGTCGGCCACGTCGAAGAAGCGCAGCGCGGCGGGCTGGACGCCGAACTCGACGCGGTCGCCGGGCAGCAGCGACGCGCGGCCCTCGTGCTGGACGACGACGCGGTCGCCGCCGACGTCGACGCCGACGAACGTCTCGCGGCCCAGCGCCTCGACGTAGGCGACCTCGCCGGCGATCGGCCCGAGCAGCGCCGGATGCTCCGGGTCCCAGGGGCGCGCGCACTCGGGGCGCACGCCGACGACGACCTCGCCGGGCAGCCCCTCGACGCCCGGCACCACGAGGTCCACCCCGTCGCAGCGCAGCCGCGTCGCGCCGGCGCCCGCCGGCTCGGCCGCCATCGTCAGGAAGCTCATCGCGGGCGAGCCGATGAAGCCGCCGACGAACACGTTGGCCGGGCGCTCGTAGAGCTCCTCGGGCGTGCCGACCTGCTCCAGGACGCCGTCGTTCATCACCGCGATCCGGTCGCCCATCGTCATCGCCTCGACCTGGTCGTGGGTGACGTAGACCGTGGTCGTGCGGACGTCCTGCTGCAGGCGCTTGATCTCCCCGCGCGTCTGCGTGCGCAGCTTGGCGTCGAGGTTCGACAGCGGCTCGTCCATCAGGAAGACCTGCGGGTCGCGGACCAGCGCGCGGCCGAGCGCGACGCGCTGGGCCTGGCCGCCGGACAGCTGCCCGGGCTTGCGCTCCAGGTAGGGCTCGAGGTCCAGCGACGCGGCGGCGGAGCGGACCCGGCGCTCGATCTCCTCCTTGGGCGTCCTGCGGCGCCGCAGCCCGAAGGCGAGGTTGTCGAAGACCGTCATCTGCGGGTACAGCGCGTAGTCCTGGAAGACCATCGCGATGTCGCGCTCGCGCGGGGCGATCGCGTTGACCACGCGGTCGCCGATCCGGATCTCGCCGGCGGTGATCGACTCCAGGCCCGCGAGCATCCGCAGCGCGGTCGTCTTGCCGGAGCCCGAGGGCCCGACCAACACCATGAACTCGCCGTCGGCGATCTCCAGGTCGAGCCCGTGGACGACCTCGTGGCCGGCATAGGACTTGCGCACCTGGCTGAAGCGAACTGCACCCATCGACTACCCCTTCACGGCACCCGAGACCATGCCCCGGATGAAATGGCGCTGGAGGAACACGTACAACACGACCACCGGCAGGGCGACGATCACGGCGCCCGCCGCCAGCAGCGTGAGGTCGGCCTGGTTGCGGCCGATGAAGAAGCTGAGACCCAGCGGCGCGGTGCGCAGGTTCTCGTCGGTCACCATGACGAGCGCCAGCAGGAACTCGTTCCAGGTCCACATGAACAGCAGCACGACCATCGTCAGGACCGCGGGCCGCGCGAGCGGGAGCAGGACGCGCCAGAGCGTGAACCAGCTCGACGCGCCGTCGATCCGCGCCGCCTCGACCAGCGACTGCGGCACCGAGCGGAAGAAGGCGCGCATCCAGAAGGTCCCGAAGGCGATCGACGTCCCGGCCTGCGGGAGGATCAGCGCCCAGTAGGTGTCGGTCAGCTGGAGGTCGCGCAGGTCGTAGTACAGCGGGACGATCATCGCCTCCATCGGCACCATCAGGCCGAGCAGGAACAGGTAGAACAGCGGCTGGGCGAAGCGGAACCGCATCAGGCCGAACGCGTAGCCGGCCAGGATCGAGACGATCGTCGACAGCCCGACGACGGCGACCGCGACGATCACCGAGGACTTCAGGTAGGTCCCGAAGTTGCCGTCCTGCCAGGCGCGCTTGAAGTTGTCGAAGTGCAGCCCGTCGAACGAGCCGAACGACGCGCCGCCGCCCTTCTGCTGCAGCGCGGTCAGCACGATCCCGACGATCGGCAGTAGCGCGATCAGCGAGAACACGCCGAGCAAGGTGTAGGTCAGCGACTGCTCGCGGCGGCTGGTCATCCCTTGGCCCCCCGTTCGGCGATCTGGTTGATCGCGGTCGACAGCAGGAAGATCACGACCGCGAGCGTCAGGCCCATCGCCGCCGCGGAGCCGACCTGACCGGTCTCGAACGCGCGGCGGTAGACCTGGTAGGCGGGCACCGACGTCGCGTCGCCCGGGCCGCCCTTGGTCGTGTTGTAGATGATGTCGAAGTTGCGCAGCGCCTGGATCGTGCACAGCGTCAGCGCCACCGCGATCTCGCCGCGCAGCGCGGGCAGCGTCACCGCGACGAACTCGCGGACCGGCCCGGCGCCGTCGACGCGCGCGGCGTCGTAGAGCGACTTGGGGATCTTCTGGACCCCGGCCGTGAGCAACACCATGCACAACCCGTACATGACCCACGTCCCGATCAGGCCGACGGCCGGCAGCGCGACGCCGAAGTCGCCCAGCCACGACTTGGCCAGGCCGCCGAGCCCGAGGTGGCGCAGCGTCTCGTTGATCGGCCCGTTGTTGGGGTCGTAGATCATCCGCCACATCACGGCCACGACGACCAGCGCCACGACCTGGGGCAGGAACAGCACGACGCGGAAGAACGTGAAGCCGCGCACCTGCGTGCGCGCGACGGCGCCCGCCAGCAGCAGGCCGATCGCGGTCGGCAGCAGGGCGTAGAAGACGATCAGGATCAGCGCGTGGCCGAACGCCTTGCGCTGGACGGGGTCGGAGAAGACGTCCGAGTAGTTGCTCAGCCCGACCCACTTGCCCGCGGTCACGCCGTCCCACTGGAACAGCGACAGCCAGATCGCATGCATCAGCGGCGCGAGCGTGAACGCCCCGAAGATCAGCAGCGCCGGGATCAGGTAGACGTAGCCGATCCGCCGGGGCTCGCCCGGCGGGCGGTCCCCGCCGCGCGCGGGCGCGACGGGGACCTCCTCGGCGATGGCGGGACGGGTCGCCACGGACCTAGTTGCCGCTCTTGGAGGCGTCGACCTTCTTCTGGACGTCCGCCGTGAACGCCGTCGGCGAGTCCTTCAGCGCGAGCATGTTCTGGATCGCGCCGCCGAGGTCGTCGCCGAACGTCGGCGTCGTGTAGTCGGCGTAGGGGATCAGGCCGTCGGCGCTGCCGAGCGCCTTCCAGGCGGTGGCGACGTCCTGGGTCAGCGCGCCCTCGGGGGCGGGCGTGTCGTACTTCATGGCCGCCAAGTTCTTCGTCTCCGTGAGGATGTTGGCCGCGTTCTGGTCGGTCAGGAAGTCGATGTAGGCCGCGGCCACGTCGGGGTGCTTGGACTTCGACGTGATCGTGAACGGCAGCGACTCGCCGCCGAGCGCGACCGGGTCCCCTGCCTGGGTGCCCGGCATCGTGAAGAACCCGACGTCGTCGCCCATCTGGTCGGCGAGGTCGGCGACCAGCCAGGTGCCGGCGATCAGGAACGTGCCCTTGCCCTTGGCGAAGCGCTGCCACGCCGGGTCATAGCCCGTGCCGTTGAAGTCCTTCGTGAAGTACCCCTTCTTGACCCAGTCCTGCAGCTTGCCCGCCGCGGCCTGGAACTCGGGGGTGTCGAACGACGCGCCGTCCTTCTGGAAGACGAAGTTGCGCACGGCGTCCTTGGGCGCGGTCTGGCCGAGCACGGTCTCGTACTCGTGGATGCCGGGCCACTTGTCGAGGTTGCCGAACTGGATCGGCGTGTCGCCCGCGGCCTTGGCCTTGTCCAGCTGCGCCTCGAAGTCCGCCAGCGTCTTGGGGACCTCGGTGACCTTCTTCTTGTTGTAGAAGACGCCCACGATCTCGCCCATCTGCGAGAGGCCGTAGAGCTGGCCGGTGCCGAACGTCGTGCCGGTCGGCTCGAACTTGTTGAGGTCGAGCAGCAGGCTCGGGTAGCGGTCGGCCCAGTTGTAGATCTTGGCGTAGTCGTCGACCGGGCGCAGCAGGTGGCCCTTGACGAGCTGGCCCATGACGCCCAGGCCCTGGTTGGCCTCGACGACGTCCGGCGCCTTGGGGCCGGAGACCGCCAGCTTCAGCGTCGTGTTGAGGTCGTCGAACGACTTCGCCACGCGCCTGATCTTGACGTTGGGGTACTTGGCCATGAACTGCTGGTTGAGCTTCTTGATCTGCGCCGCCTGGCCGCCGCGGACCTCCTGGTCCCAGACGGTCAGCGTGACGTCGCCGGCCTTCGCGATGTCCGGCTTGGCCGACGCGGTGGTCGTCGTCCTCGCCGCGTCGTCGCTGGACCCGCCCGGCGTGCCGCAGCCCGCCGCCAGCGCCGTGGCCGCCACGACGGCCAGGGACCCCATCACCCTCATGCGCATCAACAACTCCTCCTCCGTGTGTTCAGGGAGCGGTCCGGCCGGGGACGGCCAGCCCGCGTTCGCTGCCCGCCGCTGCGAGCTGCTCGATGCTCTGCGCGCCCGCCACCGCGGTGGGGACGCGCACCGACAGCGCCGCGGCCAGGCAGGCCCAGCGCAGGCAGTCCTCCGGCGTGGCGCCGGTCAGGTCGCTCCAGATGAAGGCGGCGGCGAACAGGTCGCCGGCCCCCGTCGTGTCGACCGCCGCGCCGACCGCCACGCCCGCGACCGCGGCGACCTCGTCGCCGGCGGCCGTCAGCGCGCCGTCGGCGCCGAGCGTGACCACGACCCGCGGGACCCGTTCCGCGAGCCGTCGCGCGGCATGTTCTACATCTTGCTCGCCGGTCAGCAGCCGCGCCTCGCGCGCGTTGACCAGCAGCGCCCGTGCGGTCGCCGCGCGCGCCGGCAGCGGCGCGCCGGCCAGCGCGCGCGCCTCGGCGTCACCGGCCGTGACGTACAACATGGTGTCGTCCGGGACGGCGTCCAGGCGCGTCAGCGACGTCAGCACCGCGCGCGGGGCGAAGCCCGCGACGTCGGCGAGCGTCGCCTGCTCGTCGGGATCGAAGGTCGCCATCGCGCGCTCGCCGCGGTGGGGCAGCACGACCGTCACCGGCGTGCGCGCGACCGTGCGCGGCGGCAGCCGCACGCCCTCGGCCGCGAGCGCGGCGCGGACGAGCTCGCCCTCGGCGTCGGCGCCCAGCGGCGAGGCCAACGCCACGGTCAGGCCGAGGCGCGCCGCGCCGATCGCGACCGTCGCCGCGCCGCCGGGCGAGCGCAGCAGGTCGTCGGCGTGGCGCTCCTCCCCCGGTCCGGGCAGCGCCTCGAGCCCCACGAACGTGAGGTCGAGGAACGCCGGGTCGGCGCAGACGAGGTCCACGGTCACTTGGCGAACGCCTCCGCCAGGCCGGGCAGGCGCTCGCAGTACTCGTCGAAGATCTGGCGCGCGGTGGCCACCGACGGGACGAGCGGGTGCAGCGCGAGCGCCTTGACCGCCTCGCGGCGCGAGCCGGAGAGCGCGGCGTCGATCGTCGTGCGCTCGACGTCCTTCATCGTCTCCACCAGCGCGCGGGCGTGCGTGGGGACCTCGCCGATCGCGACCGGGACCGGGCCCGAGCGCCCGACGATGCACGGCACCTCGACGACCGCCCGGTCGTCCAGGAACGGCAGCGCCGAGCGGTTGGCGGTGTTGAGCACCAGCACCGCGCGGGTGTTGTTGGCGATCGCCTCCAGGACGGCCATCGCCTCGCCCTCGTAGCCGCCGTTCTCGTCGATCTCGTGCTCGTGGCCGTCGCCGGCGGCCGAGCGCGCCTCGGCCATGTAGCTGCGCTCGCGGTCGTGGCGCGTGCCGCGCCAGCTCTGCAGCGCCGTCTCCGGCGGCTGCTCGCCCTCGGCGTAGAACGCGCTCTGCTGGCGCAGCAGGAACGCGCCGCGCGACTCCGGGCTCTGGCGGATCGCGTTGACCGTGTCGGCCGCGTAGTAGAAGTAGTACAGGTACTCGTTCGGGATCATGTCGAGCGAGCGCAGCCACTCGCCGCCGAACAGGCGGCCCTCCTCGAACGTGGCGAGCTTGTCGTCCTGCTCCAGCAGGCCGGGCAGCAGCTGGTGGTCGCCGTCGCGCACGCCCTTCAGCCAGCCGAGGTGGTTGAGGCCGAAGTAGTCGAACCAGAGCTGGTCGGACTCGCGGCCCAGCGCGCGGGCGACGCGGCGCATCAGGCCGGCCGGCGAGTCGCAGATGCCGATCGCGCGGTCGCCGAGCACGCGCTGGACGGCCTCGGTGACCATCCCGGCCGGGTTGGTGAAGTTGATCAGCCACGCGTCGGGCGCGTGCTTGGCCATCGTCTCGGCGAGCTCCATCATCACCGGGATCGTCCGCAGCGCGAAGCAGAGGCCGCCGGGCCCCGTCGTCTCCTGCCCGAGCACGCCGTGGCCGAGCGGGACGCTCTCGTCGACGACGCGGCCCTCGAGCTGGCCGACGCGGATCGCGCAGAGCACGAACGACGCGCCCTGGACCGCGTCGACCAGGTCGGTCGTCCCGCGGAACGGCAGCCGGACGCCGCGCTCGATCGCCAGCCCGGACAGGACCGGCGCGATGCGGTCGATGCGGTGCTGCTCGATGTCGTGGAGCACGACCTCCTCGATGCCCAGCCGGTCGCGCATGTCCATCAGCGCGGTGTAGACCAGGGGCACGCGGAACCCGCCGCCGCCGACGATCGTGAGCTTCATGCGATGGTTACCTCGATCCCGGCGTCTTCGATGGCTGCGCGGTCGCCTGCCGGGAGGCCCGCGTCGCTGACGATGTGGTCCAGGTCCTCCGGACCGCAGATGCGCACGACCCCGCTCATCGCGAACTTCTCGGAGTCCGCGACCAGGACGACGCGGCTGGCCGCGCGGATGATCGCGCGCTTGACCGGCACCTCGATCATCGTGGTGTCCCAGACCGAGAGGTCCTGGTCGACCGCGCTGGTCCCCAGGAAGGCGACGTCGGCGTTGAGCTGGCGCAGCGCCTCCTCGGCGAGCACGCCGACGGTCGAGCGGTAGTTGCGCCGCACGAGGCCGCCGGGCAGGACGATCTCGACGTGCTCGTCGTCGCGGAGCTCGTCGAGCGCGGCCAAGTTGGTGGTGATGAGCGTGACGCGGCGGCCGCGCAGGTGGCGCGCGACCTCCAAGGTGGTGGTGCCGATGTCGAGCATGACGGTCTGGCCGTCCTGCACGAGCGCGGCCGCGGCGCGGCCGATGCCCTGCTTGAGCTCCTGGCCCTCCAGCGCGATCTCGCCGAACGGGCGCTCGGGGACCGAGCCGACGGCGCCGCCGTGGACCCGCTCGAGCTTGCCGTCGCGCTCGAGCGCGTGGAGGTCGCGGCGGACGGTCATCTCGCTCACCTCGAACACGCGGGCGAGGTCGGAGACGTGCGCCGTGCCGGCGCGAACGGCCTGCAGGATGCGCTGGCGACGCTGTGCGGGGACCATCACGCGTTCGCCCACGTGACGTCTCCTTGTTCGCTTCTGTGGCTGCCGATCCGGCTCACGGCGCGGCACATTACAGATTCGAACATGAATTTGTGCGAATTTGTTGACGCCTGATCGAAGCGTGGTTAGGTTGCCGAGCCATGTCGACCGATCGCCAGCTTGCCGGGGCGCCCATCACGTGGGGGGTCTGCGAGGTCCCCGGATGGGGCGCGATGCTCCCGCCGGACCGTGTGTTCGGCGAGATGGCGGGCCTCGGGCTGACCGCCACCGAGCTCGGCCCCGTCGACGACTGGCTGCCGCTCGACGCCGCGGAGATCCGCGCCGCGACGCAGCGCCACGGCCTGCGGCTGCTCGGCGGCTTCGTGCCGCTCGTCCTCCACGACCGTGAGCACCATGCCGCGGCGCTGGAGCAGGCGCAGCGGGTCGCGTCGGCGATGGCCGACGCCGGCGCCTCCGTGTTCGTGCTGGCGATCGTCCAGGACGCCGCGTGGTCGGCCCCCGAGCCGCTGGACGACGCGGGCTGGGCGGCGCTCGCCGCCGGCGTCGACGCCGTCGCCGACACCACCGCGGCGCTCGGGCTGACGACCGTCGTGCACCCGCACCAGGGCACGCTGATCGAGCGCCGCGCCGACGTCGACCGCCTCGCGGAGCTGAGCGCGGTCGCCTGGTGCCTGGACCCCGGCCACCTCGCGCTCGGCGGCTATGACCCGATCGACTTCATCGACACCTGGGGCGAGCGGGTCGCGCACGTCCACCTCAAGGACGTCGACCTCGCGGTCGCCGACCGTCTCAACGCCGGCGAGCTGACGCTGATGGCCGCCGTCCAGGCCGGGCTGTTCCGGCCGCTGGGCAGCGGCGACGCGCGGATCGCCGAGCTGGTCGCCGCGCTCGACGCGCGCGGCTACGACGGCTGGCTCGTCCTCGAGCAGGACTGCGCGATCACCGGCGCCGTCCCCGCTCCGGGCGAGGGCCCGGTGCGCGACGCGCAGCGGAGCCTGGACTTCCTGGCGTCGCTGCCGGTGGGCGCACGATGAGCGGCGGCGAGCTGCGCGTCGGCGTCATCGGCACCGGCCGGATCGGCCGCCTGCACGCCGAGCTGCTGCACCGGCGCGTCGCGGGCGCGCGCGTGACCGCGGTGACCGACGCCCACGCGCCGGCGGCCGCGGCGGTCGCCGCCGACCTCGGCGTCCCGGCCACCGCGTCGGCCGACGCGTTGATCGGGCGCGACGACGTCGACGCGGTCGCGATCTGCACGAGCACCGACACCCACGTCGAGCTGATCCTCGCCGCGGCCGCCGCGGGCAAGGCGATCTTCTGCGAGAAGCCCGTGTCGCTGGACCTCGCCGCGGTCGACGCGGCGCTCGACGCGGTCGCCACCGCCTCGCTGACGTTCCAGATCGGCTTCAACCGCCGCTTCGACCCGTCCCACGCCGCGGTCCGCGCGGCCGTGGTCGACGGCGCGGTCGGCGCGCCGCACCTCGTGCGGATCACCAGCCGCGACCCCGAACCGCCGCCGCTGGACTACGTGCGCACGTCCGGCGGGATCTTCCTGGACATGACGATCCACGACTTCGACATGGCCCGGTTCGTGACCGGCAGCGAGGTCGTGGCGGTCAGTGCGCACGGCGCGCTGCGGATCCGGCCGGACTTCGCGCAGGCCGGCGACGTCGACACCGCGATCGTCACGCTCGAGCACGCCGACGGCTGCCTGACCGCGATCGACAACAGCCGCCAGGCGCCCTACGGCTACGACCAGCGCGTCGAGGTCCACGGCGAGCACGGGATGGCGGCGTCGGAGAACCCGCACGCCCACACCGCGCTGACGCGCTCGGCCGCCGGGACCGCGACGGCGCCGCTGCCGTTCTTCTTCCTCGACCGCTACGTGCCGGCCTACGTCGCGCAGTGGGAGGCGTTCGTCGCCGCCTGCCGTGCCGGCGCGCCCGGCTCGCCGGGCCTGGCCGACGCCCGGGCGCCGCTCGTCATCGGCATGGCTGCGCAGCGCTCGCGGGTCGAGGGCCGGCGCGTCGAGATCGCCGAGATCGAGGCCGAGGTCGTCGCCCGGTGACGCTCGACCTGCTCACGATGGGCCGGATCGGCGTCGACCTCTACCCGCAGCAGTCCGGCGTCGGCCTCGAGGACGTCACGTCGTTCGCCAAGTCGCTCGGCGGCTCGCCCACCAACGTCGCGGTCGCCGCGGCGCGGCTCGGCAACCGCTCTGCGGTCCTCACCAAGGTCGGCGACGACGCGTTCGGCCGCTACGCCCGCCGCGCGCTGGAGGGCTTCGGCGTCGACGCGCGCTTCGTCGGGACCGACCCGGCGCTGCGCACGCCGCTCGCCTTCTGCGAGATCCGCCCGCCCGATCACTTCCCGCTGCTCTTCTACCGCGAGCCGAGCGCGCCGGACCTCCAGCTGGACGAGGGCGAGCTGCCGCTGGACGCGATCCGCGGCGCGCGGATCCTCTGGACGACCGGGACCGGCCTGTCGGCCGAGCCGTCGCGTGCTGCGACGCTGGCCGCGCTGCGCGCGCGCCGCGCGGCCGACCCGGACGCGTTGATCGTCCACGACCTCGACCACCGGCCGATGTTCTGGTCCGACCCGCGCGAGGCGGGCGAGCAGGCGCGCGCGGCGTTGTCCTACGCCTCGGTCGCCGTCGGCAATCGCGAGGAGGTCGAGGTCGCCGTCGGCACCTCCGACCCCGAAGCCGCCGCCGACGCGCTGCTCGGCCTCGGCGTGCGGATCGCGGTCGTCAAGCGCGGCCCGGCCGGCGTGCTGGTCGCCACGCGCGACGGCCGCTGGGACATCCCACCGGTGCCGGTGCAGGTCGTCAACGGCCTCGGCGCGGGCGACGCGTTCGGCGGCGCGCTCTGCCACGGCCTGCTCGCGGGCTGGCCGCCGGAGCGCTGCGTGGCGCTGGCCAACGCCGCGGGCTCGTTCGTCGCCGGCCGCCTGGCCTGCGCCGACGCGATGCCGACCCTCGCCGACCTCGGCGACGCGGCGGTGGCGGCGTGAGCGGCGATCGCGCGCGGCTGACCGTCGCACAGGCGCTCGTGCGGTTCCTCGCCGTCCAGCACGTCGAGCGCGACGGTGTCCGGACGCCGTTCTTCGCGGGCTGCCTCGGCATCTTCGGCCACGGCAACGTCGCCGGGCTGGGCGAGGCGCTGTACGCGTCGCGCCACGACTTCCCCTACATCCCGGGTCGCAACGAGCAGGCGCTGGCGCACATCGCCTGCGGCTACGCCCGCCAGCGCGACCGCCTCGGCGCCTACGCGGTGACGACGTCGGTCGGCCCGGGCGCGACGAACCTCGTGACCGGCGCCGCGCTGGCGACGATCAACCGGCTGCCGCTGCTGCTGCTCCCCGGCGACACGTTCGCCACGCGCGCGCCGCACCCGGTCCTGCAGGGGCTGGAGGCCGAGCACGACGGGACCGCGTCGGTCAACGACGCGCTGCGCCCGGTCTCGCGCTACTTCGACCGGATCGCCCGGCCCGAGCAGATCGTCCCGGCGGCGCTGGAGGCGATGCGCGTCCTGACCGATCCGGCGCAGACCGGCGCGGTGACGCTGGCGCTGCCGCAGGACGTCCAGGCCGAGGTCGTCGAGGTCGACGCCGCGTTCCTGGAGCCGCGCACGTGGCTGGTCCAGCGCCAGCCGCCGGCGCCCGAGGGGCTGGCGCGCGCGGTGCAGCTGATCGCCGGGGCGCGGCGCCCGCTGATCGTCGCGGGCGGCGGCGTCATCTACTCGCGCGCGTGCGAGGCGCTGCGCGCGCTGGTGACGGCGACCGGGATCCCCGTCGGCGAGACGCACGCGGGCCGCGGCGCGCTGCCGAGCGACCATGTTGGTGCCCTTGGGGCGATCGGTGCCACCGGCACCGCCGCGGCCAACCGGCTGGCGCGCGAGGCCGACCTGGTGATCGGGATCGGCACGCGCTGGAGCGACTTCACCACCGCCTCGAAGACCGCGTTCCAGGACGCGGGCGTGCGCTTCGTCAACGTCAACGTCTGCGCGTTCGACGCCGCCAAGCACTCGGGGTTGCAGCTGGTCGGCGACGCGCGCGTCACGCTGGAGGCGCTGGCCGCCGCGCTCGGCGCGCACACCGCCGACCCGGAGTGGACCGCCCGCGCCGAGGCCGAGCGGGCCGCGTGGGGCCAGGAGGTCGCGCGCGTCGTGGGCGTCGGTGACGGGCCGGACGCGCCGCTGACGCAGGCCGCGGTCATCGGCGCCGTCAACGACGCGGCGGGCGCGACCGGCGTCGTCGTCCAGGCGGCGGGCTCGCTGCCCGGCGACCTCCACAAGCTGTGGGTCGCGCGCGATCCGGCGGGCAAGGGCTACCACGTCGAGTACGGGTACTCGTGCATGGGCTACGAGCTGCCGGGCGCGATCGGCGTCAAGCTCGCCGCGCCCGAGCGCGAGGTGTACGCCTTGGTCGGCGACGGCAGCTACCTGATGTCGCCCGGCGAGCTGGCGACCGCCGTCGCGCTGCGCGCGCGGATCGTCGTCGTGCTGATCCAGAACCACGGCTACGCCTCGATCGGCGCGCTGTCGCGGTCGGTCGGCGGCGCCGGGTTCGGCACCCACCACCGCGTGCCCGAGGGCGGCGACGCGACCGCGCCCGTCCTCGACGACGCGGCCGGCGACGCGCTGGCCGCCCCCGCGCCCGCGCTGCCCGTCGACCTCGCCGCCAACGTCGCGAGCCTCGGCGTGCCGGTCACGCGCGCCGGCTCGCTCGGCGAGCTGCGCGCCGCGCTGGCCGCCGCGCGCGGCGCCGACGGCCCGGTCGCGATCCACGTCGAGGTCGACCGCTTCCACACCGTCGGCGGCTACGAGAGCTGGTGGGACGTCCCGGTCGCCGCCGTCTCGGATCGCCCGGAGGTCGTCGCCGCCCGCGCGCGCTACGAGCGCGAGCGCGAGCGGCAGCGCGCGTACCTCCGTCCCGCATGAGCACCATCCTGCAACGTCCCGCCGACGACGGCTCGATCGTCGTCACCCCGGAGTCCGCCGGCTGGACCTACGTCGGCTTCGAGGCCGTGCGCCTGGCGCCCGGCGCCACCATCGAGCGCGCGACCGGCGACCGCGAGGCCTGCGTCGTCGTCGTCTGCGGCACGATCCACGTGCGCAGCGAGCACGGCGAGTGGCGCGACCTCGGCGGCCGGCCCGACCCGTTCTCGGGCCCGCCCGAGGCGGCCTACCTGCCGCCGTCGACGACCTACGTCGTCGAGGGCGCCCGCGATGGCGCCGAGGTCGGCATCTGCACCGCGCCCGCCGAGCGCGGCACCGCGGCGCGACCGCTGCGCGCGGCCGACACCGAGGTCGTCCGGCGCGGCTACGACACCCACGAGCGGGTCGTCGGCAACATCATGATGAACAACGCGGCGGCCGAGCGGCTGCTGGTCACCGAGGTGATCACGCCGTCCGGGCACTGGTCCAGCTACCCGCCGCACAAGCACGACCGCGACGCGCTGCCCGCCGAGTCCTACCTGGAGGAGACGTACTACCACCGCGTCGCCCCCGCCTCCGGCTTCGGCATCCAGCGCGTCTACACCGACGACCGCTCGCTCGACGAGACCGTGGCCGTGCACGACCGCGACGTCGTGCTCGTCCCGCGCGGCTACCACGCGGTCGCCGCACCGCCCGGCGTCGCCGTCTACTACCTCAACGCCATGGCCGGCCCGAGCCGCGAGTGGGCGTTCGTGGACGACCCGGCGCTGGCCTGGACGCGTGCCGACGGCGCGACCCTCGACCCTTCCCTCCTCCCCTTCTCCCTATGACCGACTTGCTGAACAACTACATCGGCGGCGCCTGGGCGCCCGCCACCGACGCCGCGGGCGTGCTCGACGTCGTCGCCCCCGCGACCGGGACCACGCTCGCGCGGGTGCCGCTCAGCGGCCGTGCCGACCTCGACGCCGCGGTCGCCGCCGCCCGCGCGGCGCTGCCCGCGTGGCGCGACGTCAACGTCATCGAGCGCGCGCGGCGGCTGTTCGCGCTGCGCGAGGGCCTGCTCGCCCGCGCCGAGGACATGGCCCAGAGCGTCACGGCCGAGATGGGCAAGACGATCGGCGACGCGCGTGCCGAGGTCGCTCGCGCGATCGAGATGGTCGAGGCGGCGACCGCGATCCCGACGACGATGCAGGGCCGGATCCTCGAGGACGTCTCGCGCGGGATCGATGCCGAGACGATCCGCCAGCCGGTCGGCGTCTGCGCGGCGATCGCGCCGTTCAACTTCCCGGCGATGGTGCCGTTCTGGTTCCTGCCGTTCGCGATCGCCTGCGGCAACACCTTCATCTTGAAGCCGAGCGAGCAGGTGCCGATGACCCAGCAGATCGCGTTCGAGGTGCTCGACGCGCTCGATCTGCCGCCCGGCGTCGTCAACCTGGTCAACGGCGGGCGCGAGGTCGTCGAGGGCATCCTCGAGCACCCCGGCATCGACGCGGTCTCGTTCGTCGGCTCGGCGCCGGTGGCCAAGCTCGTCTACGAGGGCGCGGCGAGGGCCGGCAAGCGCGTGCAGGCGCTCGGTGGGGCCAAGAACCACATGGTGGTCATGCCCGACGCGGTGATCGGCAAGACCGTCGCGGGGCTGATCGGCAGCGCGTTCGGCGCCGCGGGCCAGCGCTGCATGGCGGGCTCGGTCGTCGTGACCGTCGGCGACGCGCACGAGGCGCTGATGGGCCCGCTGACCGAGGCGACGCGCGCGCTGAGCGTCGGCGACGGCGCGCAGGCGACGACCGACGTCGGCCCCGTGATCTCGTGCGCGGCCCGCGACCGCATCCGCGGGTGGATCGACGCGGCGGTCGACGCGGGTGCGTCGGTCGTCGTCGACGGCCGCGCGGTCGAGGGCGTGGACGAGGCCGGCGCGTTCGTCGGCCCCACGATCCTCGACGGCGTCACGCCGGAGATGGCGATCGCCCGGGAGGAGGTCTTCGGCCCCGTCCTGACGGTGGTGCGCGCCGCGTCGCTGAACGAGGCGATCGCGATCGTCAACGGCTCGCGGTTCGGTAACGGCACGTCGATCTTCACGGAGTCGGGCGCGGCCGTGCGGCGCTACCGCCATGACGTCGAGGCCGGGATGGTCGGCGTCAACATCGGCGTCGCGGCGCCCGTCGCGTTCTTCCCGTTCAGCGGCTGGAAGGACTCGTTCCTCGGCGACCTCCACGCCCACGGGCCGGACGCCGTGGAGTTCTTCACCCGCAAGAAGACCGTGACCAGTCGCTGGTTCTCCGACGGTCAGGGCTCCGGCGCGTACTTCGTGGAGCGGTGACGGCGATGTTCCTCCTGGCCTTCGACCACCGCGGCGTCTTCGCCCGCACCATCTTCGACACCACCGGCGAGCCGACGCCGGAGCAGGAGACGCAGATGGTCCTCGCCAAGTCGGTGATCTACGACGGCGTGCGGCGCGCGGCGCAGCGGCGCGCGCTCCCGGCCGGCACGGCGGGCATCCTCGTCGACGAGCTCTACGGCGCGGACGTCGCGCGCGACGCCAGGGCCGACGGGGTCGTGCTCGTGATGCCGGTCGAGATGCCCGACCGCGAGCTGTTCGCGTTCGCCTACGGCGCGGACTGGCGCGCGCACGTCGCGGCGTTCGAGCCCGACTACGCGAAGGTGCTCGTCCGCTACAACGCCGACGGCGACCGCGACGGCAACGCGGAGCAGGCAGCACGCCTGGCCGAGTTGTCAGGGTGGTTGCAGGAGACCGGCCGGCGGTTCCTGTTCGAGCTGATCGTCGATCCGACCGCGGCGCAGCTGGCGGCCGTCGACGGCGACCGCGAGCGGTTCGTGCGCGAGCTGCGCCCGGCGCTGATCGTCCGCGCGATCGCCGCGCTGCAGGACGCCGGCGTCGAGCCCGACATCTGGAAGCTCGAGGGCCTCGACGACCCCGCCGACGCGGCGCAGGCCGCCACGCAGGCCCGTTCCGGCGCCGGCCGCGAGCACGTGCGCTGCACGATCCTCGGCGCCGGAGCCCCGGACGACCGCGTCGACCACTGGCTGCGCACGGCGGCGGCCACCGACGGCTTCGCCGGCTTCGCGATCGGCCGCTCGATCTGGCGCGACGCGGTCCGCGCCCACCTCGCGTCGACCCTCGACCGCGACGCCGCAGCCGAGCAGATCGCCACCAACTACCTGCGCTTCGTGGACGTCTTCCGCGACGCCCGCAGCTAGGCGCCGGAACCCGACAGCGCGACGAGCCGCCGGCGCAGCTCGTCGCGCGCGGCGGCGTTGCCGGACAGCGCGATCGCGCGGCCGTAGGCGTCCCGGGCGCCGGGGAGAGGGTGACGCTCAGGCTCGTTGCGCACTACGGCGACCTGTGCAACATCATCGAGAGCCCGGAGGGGCTGGAGCGCAAGTACGCGATCCTGCGCGAGCACTGCGCCGCGGCCGGGCGCGACTACGACGAGATCCAGCGCACCTCGGTGTCGCTGTGCGCCGTCGCCGACTCCGACGAGGAGGCCCGGGCCACGGTGCCCGCCGGCGCCGACGCGCTCTTCCCCGGCGACGTGCGCGACTACGGCCTGATCGGGACCCCGGACACGATCCGCGAGCGCCTGGCGCGCTACGAGGAGGCGGGCGTGCAGGAGCTGGCGATCAGCTTCGTCGCAGCCGACCCCGCCGCGCTGATGCGCCGCTACGCCGGCGAGTTCATGGTGAACAACGGTGATGTCACAACAGGATGTTGAGGGTGAAAGGGCCGCTGACCGAGGTCACCCGCTGCCCGCGCAGCCTGTGGGGTCGTCGACGGCCACGCGGATGCGGATCGCGCGGATCCACGGCAGATCATCAACGTTCGTCAGACGCTGTGTCTTTCTGAGCGATGGTGCCAGTCGGCCGCCGTGGCGATCGCGGGTCGGTGGTGATCGTTCATCGTTCTCTTCCTCGATCTAGTCGACGTTCGTGACCGTGCGGCCGGGGACGAGCAGCGCGGCGGCGAAGCCGAGCGCGGAGAGCCCGACGCCGGCCCACAGCGCGTGGGTGAAGCCGTCGATGAACACGCGCGGCGAGCCGTAGACGCCGGGCCGCGCGAACACCGACGCGAGGACCGCGACGCCGAGCACGCCGCCGAGCTCGCGCAGCATGCTGTTGGTCCCCGAGGCGATGCCCGCCTCCTCGAGCGGCACCGCGGCCATCACGGCGCTGGCGACCGTCGGGAAGCACAGCGAGATCCCGATGCCCGCGACCAGCAGCGAGCAGCCGATCTCGGCGTAGCCCATGCCCGGCTTGGCGATCAGCGCGATCCAGACGAGGCCGATCGTCTGCAGCGCCAGCCCGCCGGCCATGAACGGCCGGTTGCCGTAGCGCTCCGACAGCGCGCCCGCGACCGGCGCGACGATCATCGGCGCGCCGGTCCACGGCAGCAGCGCGAGCCCCGCGTGCAGCGGCGAGTGGCCGAGGGCGACCTGGAAGAACTGGGCCATCAGGAACAGCGCGCCGAACAGCGCCGCGTACATGAAGAAGCTGACCGCGTTGGCGCTGGCGAACGTGCGGTCGGCGAAGAGCTCGAGCGGGAGCATCGGCGACGGCGAGCGCCGCTCCCACTCCACGAAGAGCCCGGCGAGGGCCGCGCCGGCGATCAGCGAGCCGAGGACCTCCGCGCTCCCCCACCCGGCCGCGTCGGCGCGGACGAGCGCCCAGGTGATCCCGAACGCGGCGAGCGCGGCGAGCGCGAGCCCGACGAGGTCCAGCCGCGGCCGCGGGCCGAAGCTCTCGTCCAGGCCCCGCGCGGCGAGCGGCATCAGCGCGAGGCCGATCGGCACGTTGAGCCAGAAGATCCAGTGCCAGCTGATCCCACCGGCGATCGCGCCGCCGACGACCGGCCCGGCCGCGACCGCGAGCCCCTGGATCCCGCCCCACAGGCCGATCGCCGCGCCGCGCCTCTCCGCCGGCACCGCCGTCGTGATCAGCGTCAGCGTGAGCGGCATGACGATCGCCGCCCCCGCGCCCTGGAGCGCCCGCGCGGCGATCAGCGTCTCGACGTTGGGCGACAGCGCCGACAACGCCGAGGCGGCCGTGAACACGCCGACGCCGATCGTGAACATGCGCCGCCGCCCGAAGCGGTCGCCGAGCGCGGCGCCGGTGAGCAGGAGGCAGGCGAACGCCAGGTTGTAGGCGTTGACCGTCCACTCGAGGCTGGCCAGGCTCGCGTGCAGGCTGACGCGCAGCACGGAGAGCGACGTCGTCACGACGAGCGTGTCGAGCGCGGTCATCAGGACGCCGATCGACGCTATGACGACCGTCGACGTCGGGGTGGCACGGGCCGGTGGCGCTGCGGTTCGCGAGGGCATCACTCCTACAGGCGCCGCGCCCGCGCGAAATTGACCGGCGACTTCCGGTCGCCGGCGGCGTCAGGGACCGCGGCGCAGCGTGAGCAGCGCGAACCCGAGCGTCGAGGCGCCGCCGGGCAGCGCGCGGCGCTCGCGGATGCGCCCGGCGTAGGCGACCGCCTCGGCGTCGTCGTAGCGCTCGGCCTCGGCCGCCAGCCCCTCCTCGTAGGCCGCGAAGTCGGCCTCCGTGCACGCCGCCACGGCCAGCGCTTCCAGCCCCGCGGCGCGCGCGGCGTCCTGGAGCGCGTCGAGGCCCAGCGGCAGCTCGTCGGCCGTCGCGCCGCCCAAGGCCTCCAAGAACTCCGGCGACGGCGCGCGCGTCCAGTACGCCTCGCCGAGCAGGACCACGCCGCCGTCCGGCCGCGCCAGCGCCGCCAGCTCGGCCAGCGCGTCCGGGAAGCCGCCGTGCGCGTGGGAGGCCGCGACGTTGACCACCAGGTCGAAGCCGCCCGCCTCCAGCCCGGCCGCGTCCGCGGCCGCCTGCACGACCTCCGGCTCACGGCCCGGCACCCGCCGCGCCGCGGCGACCCGCATCCGATCCAGCGCGTCCGCGTCGGGATCCACGCCGAGGCCGGTCGCGCCCGGATGGGCCTCCAGGACGCGGAGCAGGACCTCGCCCGCTCCGCACCCCGTCTCGACCACCCGCGCGCCGGGCGCGAGCGCCAGCGCGGCGATCGCCCGGTCGACGTCCGCCTCGCCCATCGGGTTCATCATCGGCACCGCCGCATGGGCGCGCAGCGAGGCGGACGTCAGAGGCACGGTCCGAAGGCTAGGCGAGCGACGGCGGAGCCGCCGCGGCCTGCACGAACGTCGCGTTCTGGCGCTCCATCGCCTTGACCGCCCCGCTGCGCCAGCCGTCGGCCAGCGGCTCGGTCATCGGGTCCGGGAAGATCTCCTCCTCGCCCGCCTCGACCCCGTCGAGGATCGCGTAGGCGACGTTCCCGCGCGAGGCCTTCGGGATCTCCAGCCCGCGCGTCATGTCGGTGTCGACCGGGCCCGACAGGACCGCGTGCACGTCGATGTCCTCCGCGGCCAGCAGCGCGCGCAGCGACTGCGACAGCGAGAACGCCGCGGCCTTGGACACCGAGTAGGACGGGATGACCGGCAGGGCGGCGAGCGCCGCCACCGACACGACGTTGACGATCGCGCCCCGCGACCGCCGCAGCGCCGGGAGGAACGCCTGGACCATGTCGTAGGGCCCGAATAGGTTGGTCGCGAGGTGCTGCTCGAGGATCGCACGATCGCCGAGGTCGTCGTAGAGCGCCACGCCGGCGTTGTTGATGAGGATGTCGAGCGCCTCGACCCGCGCGGCCGCGGCGGCGATCTGCGCGGCGTCGGTGATGTCCAGCAGCAGCGGCGTGACGCGCTCGTCCGGATGGGCCAGCGGCCCGCGCGCGCACGCGTAGACCTGCCGCGCGCCCCGGCTCAGCGCCTCTTCGACGAGCGCCTCACCGATCCCGCGGTTGGCGCCGGTGACGAGGACGGCTCGGTCTGCGATGTTCATGTTGCCTCTCCTAGTGTTGGATGGTCTTGTTCAGTCTGTGAAGTGGTTTCCGTTCGCCGGCCGGGCAGCGCCGCGCCCGCGAGCGCCGCGGCCACCGCGAGCCCCGCGCAGGCGGCGATCGCCGCCACGAACCCGTCGGTGAACGCCTGCGGCGAGCCGTAGCCGCCGGCGCGGCCGAAGACCGCGACGAGCACGGCCACGCCGAAC
Source organism: Conexibacter woesei Iso977N (assembly GCF_000424625.1). Taxonomy (GTDB): domain Bacteria; phylum Actinomycetota; class Thermoleophilia; order Solirubrobacterales; family Solirubrobacteraceae; genus Baekduia; species Baekduia woesei_A. The sequence goes on along the minus strand of NZ_AUKG01000001.1, from coordinate 2,258,574 downwards.
GCGCCGCCGAGCTGGCGCAGCGTCGAGAACGTGCCCGACGCCCGGCCGATGTCGGCCGGCTCGACCGCGCCGAGCACCGCGCTCTGGGTCGCCGGCAGCGACATCGCGACCCCGGCGCCGGACAGCACGAGCGGGACGACGAGCCGCGCGTAGGCCACGTCCGGCGCGGCGATCACGGCGATCCACACCATCGCCGCGGCGTGCAGGGCCATCCCGCCGACCACGAAGCGCTGCTCCCCGAGCCGGCCGATCAGACGGCCGACCACCTGGGGGACGATGATGGTCGTCGCGCCCCACGGCATCAGCCGCAGCCCGGCGCCGAGCGGCCCGTTCCCGAGGCCGGTCTGGAGGAACTGCGACATGAAGAACACGGCGCCGAACGTCGAGCCCCAGTGGAAGAACGCCGCGCCGTTGCCGGCCGAGAACCGCCGCGACGCGAACAGCCGCAGCGGCAGCATCGGCGCGGCGGCGACCCGCTCGCGCACGACGAAGCCGCCGGTCAGCAGCGCGCCGGCGATCAGGGCGGCGAGCACCTCGGGGCTGCCCCAGCCGGCGGCGTTGCCGCGGACCAGGCCCCACACGATCCCGAGCGCGGCGCCGGTCACGAGCGCCAGCCCGGGCAGATCGATCGCGCCGCGGGGCCCGTGGCTCTCCTCGATCCGCAGGCGCACGAGGACGGCCAGCACCAGCCCCGCCGGGAGGTTGAGCCAGAAGATCCACGGCCACGAGATCCCCTCGACGACCGCCCCGCCGAGCAGCGGGCCGAGCGGGACCGACAGGCCCGACACCGCGCCGAACACGCCCAGCGCGCGCGGCCGCAGCTCGGCGGAGAACGTCGCGCCGAGCAGCGCCAGGGCGACCGGCATCACCAGCGCCGCCCCCGCGCCCTGCAGGGCGCGGAAGGCGATCAGCCACCCGATGCCCGGCGCCAGCGCGCAGCCGGCCGAGGCCGCGGCGAACACGCCGATGCCGGTCGTGAGGATCCGCCGGCGCCCGAGGCGATCGCCCAGGACAGCGGCCGTCATCAGCAGGACGGCGAAGCTGAGCGCGTACGCGTTGACCGTCCACTCCAGCTCGGCGGCCGACGCGTGAAGGTCGAGGCGGATCGTGCTCAGCGCCGTCGAGACGACCAGCGCGTCGAGCACCACCAGCAGCGACGCCGCCGCCGTCAGCCCCAACACCCATCGCTGGTTCGTGCTCATGTCGGTACAGGCGACGGCCGGGCCGCGAAGTCGCCGCCCAATTCCGGGCGCCGGCGGCGTCGGTACTCGTGATGGCCACCAACGACCGCGCGCTGACGCTCGCTCGGGCCGGCGACGATGACGCCTTCCGCGCGCTGACGGACCCCTACCGGCATGAGCTACAACTTCACTGCTACCGGATCGTCGGCTCGACGCAGGACGCCGAGGACCTCGTCCAGGAGACGATGCTCGCGGCGTGGCGCGGGCTCGAGCAGTTCGACCAGCGCGCGTCGATCCGCACCTGGCTGTACAGGATCGCGACCAACCGCAGCGTCGACGCGCTGCGCGCCAGCGCCCGGCGGCCGAGGCGCCTCGACGCGATGACCGAGCTGCCCGAGCCCAGCCGCCGCGCCGACCCGGTCTGGCTGGAGCCCTACCCCGACGTCCTGCTCGAAGGGCTGCCGGACGCCGCGCCCGGGCCCGACGCGCGCTACGAGGTCAAGGAGGCGATCTCGCTCGCGTTCGTGACCGGCCTGCAGCGCCTCCCGCCCCAGCAGCGGGCCGTCCTGGTCCTGCGCGACGTGCTCGGCTTCCAGGCCGCCGAGGTCGCCGCGATGCTCGACACGACCGAGACCGCGGTCCACAGCCTGCTGCGGCGCGCCCGCGCGACCGTCGACAGCCGCCTGCCCACCGCCGCCGGCCGCGAGCGCGCGCCGCTGCCCGGCTCACGCGCCGAGCGCGCGATCGTCGGGCGCTTCGCCGAGGCCGTCGAGGCCGGCGACGTCGAGACCGTCGTGAGGCTGCTGACCGACGACGCGTGGCTGCGGATGCCGCCCCAGCCCTACGAGTACCAGGGCGGCGCCGCGATCGGGCGCTTCCTCCACGACCGCGAGGCGCGTCGCGGCAGTCCCTGGCGGCTGGTCCCGACCCGCGCCAACGGCCAGCCGGCCTTCGGCTGCTACCTGCCCTGCCCCCACACGACCATCGCCCGCCCCGGCGGCCTGCTCGTGCTCACGCTCGCCGGCGGCGACATCAGCGCGATCACCTGGTTCGCCGACAACAGCGTCTTCCCCCACTTCGGGCTCCCGCGCACGCTCGCGGTGTAGCGCGCGAACGGCGCGGAGCCATCAGCCGATGCCCGCGATCCGCGCACGATCCGGTCAGCCGCGCACGCCCACGGTCACCGCGTGCGAGTGCGACGACGCGAAGGGGAACCCCGCCTGCACCGGGATGCGGGCGCGGAGCCGGTAGCGCTGCACGCCGATCGTCGCGGTGAAGCGGTACTTCAACGTGTAGGTGCCGTCCGCGCGCGTGGTCGCCGAGCCGAACGTCTGCCAGTGCGTCCCACGCCGCGCCTCGAAGACCACGACGATCCCGCCCGGGTGCGCGATCCGGTCCAGCAGGCCGCGCAGCGTCAGCACGTCGCCGTTGTGCAGAAGCCGTCGTGACGGATGGATCCTCATCGGGATCCGGACTTGGAGGTTGACGGTGTCGCTGGCTGCGGTGTCGCCGTCGCGATGGACCACGGAGACCTGCTGAGAGGTCGACGGCGCCAGGATGTAGGTGAACTGCCCCTGCGCGTTGGTGTGGGTGGGGCCGACGACCCGCGTCGAGCCGTCCGGCAGGTCCGGGCGCGACGCCACGCAGAGGTCGGCGTTGGCCAGCGGCGCGCCGTCGGCGCCGATCAGCGTGCCCCTGACCGCGATCCGGTCGCCGGCGTCGACGATCCGGGTCCGCCGTGCCTTGCCGACGTTGGCGTGCAGGACGACCGACGCCGACGCCGGGAGCGGCTCGCAGCCGGTCGGGTTGACGCTCGGCGCGGTCGGCGACGGCAACACCGGGTCGGTCGTCGGCGCCGCGACGCTCGCGGGCGGCGTCGCCGACGTGGGGCTCGTGGACGGCGCGGTCACGACCGGCGGCTGCGGCGCGGCGGCGGTCGGCGCGGGCGCGCCCGTCGCAGACGGGCAGCGGCGCAGGCCGGCGTCGGCCTCGTCGTCGTTGCCGCCCTTGAAGTAGGTCTCGTTCACCCAGCCCCAGACCGCGGGCGAGTCGGCCAAGGTGTAGGCCCACCAGTGGTGGTGCCAGGTCTGCGTCGGGTGGTTGTAGTCGGCATCGGCGACGTAGCGGTCGCAGACGAAGTACTCGCCGTCGGTGCTGTGCAGCCAGCCGGCCGGCGCGGGCGGCTGCTGGTCGTCGGGCACCGCGACCGGGTTGGTGTACACGGGGACCCAGCCGTTGGGCGCGAGCGCGCCCGCGGGCGTCAGCGGGCAGAGCTGCACCGGCTGCGTCGACCACGGCTTGGTCGTCTGGGATCCGCACGGCCAGCTGTCGGTGGCGTGTGCGCTCGGCGCCGCCGCCAGCGCGACGGCCGCGGCCAGGGCCAGCGCCGCGATCGCGGGCACCGCACCCGTCCACCTCGTCATCCGTGATGCCATCCCCACCATGACGGCGATGGTAGATCGGTGAGCAGCCTTGGGAAAAGCCGATTCGTGGCGAGCCTGATCGCAAACGGTGAACCCTCGCAGCCGCCCTGATGCCGGGCAGTGCGCACACCGATCACTTTCCCGCGTGGGAAGCTCAGTACTTGCGTGCCAGACTCGGCCCCGTGCCTCTCTCCAGCGCTCTCCCCACCTGGCCTGTCCGGTTCGTCCTAGCGCTCGTCGCGGTGATCGTCCTCGCGGGGCCCACCCCGGCACATGCCGACGGCACCTACGTGGTGTCGCAGTGCAGGACCCCTTCGGGCGGCAGTGCCGGCGTCAACTTCACGGTCGACGCCTGGGCCTCTTCGATCGACCACGCCGCGAGCACCTGCCCGGTCGGGGCCTACAACTTGCTGATGGCCCCCGGGGTCGTCCACCCCAAGGTCGACTCGATGACCGCCCGGTTCTATGCCCCGGCCGACACGTTCATCACCACCTACTCGCTCTGGCGCAGCGTCACGGTCGGCGCCGGATCGCACTACTTCTTCAGCGTCGTGGAGCTCGCCAACGAGGTCGAGAACCGCGTCGGTCCCGGATGCCGCGGCGACTCCTGCAGGGGGCTGGGCACGACGAGCTCCCCGCTGTCGTCGTCCAATCTCTTCGTGGGCAGGCCCGCGACGCCGATCGACGCCGTCGGCCTGTACGTCTCCTGCGGCTATTCCACGGCCGACGAACCCGACTGCCCGGCGGCGACCCCGGCGATCAGCGTCAACCTCTACCGGGCCGACATCACGCTGTGGGACGGGAGCAACCCCACGTTCCAGTCCACGCCGAGCGGCCCGCTGCTGTCCACGACCAACACGCTGACCGGGCCCCAGCAGGTGTCGTTCCAGGTCGCCGACAGGGGCGGCGGGGTCGCGCTGGTGGGCGTCGAGATCGACGGCAACGTCGTCGCCAGCGGGACGTTCGGGGACAGCTCGCACTCGTGCGCGGTCCCGTACACCAAGCCGGTGCCGTGCCCGCTGACCGCCGGCGGCACGCTGACCTACGACACCAGCAGGATCGCCGACGGCCCACACAGGCTGCGGGTCTTCGTCCGCGACGCCGCCGGCAACCAGACCTTCTGGGGCCCGGTCACGATCAAGACCTACAACACGCCTCCGGACATGTCGTGCGTCCCGACACCGCTGGCCGCGGACGGCGGGTCGATCCGTTCGGTGATCGTGCCCACGCCGACGAGCAGCAAGGCGCACCCCAAGGGCCAACCCACGCTCACCATGGCTTACGGCCGCAAGGCGATGATCGGCGGAACGCTGCGTGACGCGAACGGCAACCAGGTGCCGGGCGCGTCGGTGTGCATCGCGTCGCAGGATGCAGGCACGAGCGGGCCGTACACGCCGATCACGAAGGTGACGACCGCGGCCAACGGCACGTTCAGCGCGAACCTCCCGACCGGCGCGTCGCGGTCGGTGATCGCCATCGCCCGCGTCGCCGGCGGGGCGGTCGTCGGGACCGCGAAGCTCCGCGTGCAGCCCCGGATCGTCGCCAGGCCGCAGCGCCGGACGCTGCGCAACGGGCAGCTGCTGGTGATCGACGGGCGCGTCAGCGGCGGGCCCATCCCGCAGCGCGGCGTCGCGCTCAACCTCCAGGCCGTCCGCGACGGCCGCTGGCAGGGCTTCGCCGACGCGTTCCGGACCCGGCCCGACGGCACCTTCCGGTTCCGCTACCGCTTCACCCGCACGCTCGGCGTCCAGCGCTACCGGCTCCGCATCCGCGCCTACGCGCAGGCGGGCTACCCGTACCAGACGGGGTTCTCGAAGGCCCTGACGATCCGGGTCGCCGGGTCGTAGCCCGGGCTCCGTCCCGAGGCCGGCACGCTAGACGGTCGCGACGTAGGTCTCCAGCAGCGCGGCGATCACCAGCAGGACCGTGGTGATCGCCGCGACGGCGATCCAGGTCCGCGCGGCGAGGCGGCTGCGGCGGGCGTGGAGGTGGAGGGAGAGGACCAGCGCGAAGGCGGCCAGCTCGAGCGGGCCGTGGGGCAGCATCGCGTGGACCATGCGGAAGCCGTAGGCGCCGGTCGCGGCGCCGACGATCGCCAGGTTCGCGAGCACCGCGAGCGCGACGCCGGTGTCGCAGAGGCGCGCCGCGGCGGTGACCGCGCGGCGCGGACGGCCGAGGAGGCGCAGCTGCGCCACCGCCGCCGCCACACCGACCCCCGCCGCGAGGCGGAGGTTGGCCAGCAGGATCGACCACGCCTGCCCGAGCTGGTTCGGCACACCCGTGAACGGGAAGCCGAGCCAGCCACGCGCGGCGCCGGGGCAGGCAAGGCCTATGACAACCGCGATCACGGCCCACGCCATCAGCATCCCGGCCGCGACGCGCGCCGAGCCGCAAAGCACGTCCGCCGGCCCAGCCGCCGGAACGGGCGCATCCGCCTCAGCAGCCGCCCACACGGCGTCGGCCGCGGTCGCCGGCGCCGGGACGGCGGCGTGGGCGGGCGGTGTGGGGGTGATCGTCTCGCTCATCGCCGCAGCGCTCCGGAGAGGGCCTCGAGGGCGACCTCGGCGGCGGCCAGCGCGGCGTCGACGTCGCCGGTCGCCAGGTCCGGCAGGTGCGGGAGCAGCACCAGCGGCGCTCGGCGCTCGTCGGCGATCGTCGTCAGCTCGCGGGTCTGCGCCTTGCGCTCGGCGGTCGCGTCGCGGCGGGCGACGACGACCTCGGGCCGGCCGCCCGGCAGCGGACCGCCGGAGCCCAGCACGTGGCGAGCGCGCAGCACGCCGCCGGGCGTCGCGGGCAGGACCCAGACGACGTGCGTCGCCATCGCCGCGGCCACGCGCTGGGCGGGCTCGGCGAGGACGCCGCAGTCGACGACCGTCAGCCCATGGGCCGCGCGGGCGTCCTCGACGATGCGCTCCAACGCGTCGCCCGCGGCGTCGACTGCGGCCGCACGCGGCCCCGGCGCGATCAGGCGCAGCGCGTCGTCGCGCCGGACGAAGACCGGCGCCTCGTCGAGGCGCCCCTCCTCCAGCGCCCACGCGGTCTCGGCCAGCGAGCGGGGCGACTCGACGCCGGCGCAGAGCGACAGCCCACCGGTCGCCGATCCGGCGTCGACCGCGAGCACCGGCGCGTCGCCGCCCGCGCGCGCCGAGGCGACCGCGAGCAGGAACGCGACGGTGCTCGCCCCGGCCCCACCGCACAGCCCGCACACCGCGACCAGCGGCCCGCCCTTGGCGACCGGCGCGAAGCCGGCCGGCCCGAGCTCGTCGGCGAGCGCGCTCACGACGTCGGCTCCCACTTCGACACCCGCCAGCCGGCGGGCGTGTCGTGCCCGCTGACCAAGTACACGTGGTACGCAGGCTGGCCCCCGGTCGCCCCCTCGGCCTTGGCGGTCTCGTAGGTCACGACGACCAAGGACCCGTCCGGCTGCGGGATCGACCCCATCATCTTGCCGGTGCTGCTGGCGGTCGTCACACGCTCGAGCGCGTCGCGGGCCGCATGCCGCGCGTCCTCCTTCAGCTGCCCGGAGAGCGGCTCGGCCGCCAGCCCGGCCAGGACCTGCCGCTGCGCCGCGAGGTCCCTCCCGTTCCAGTTCGCCCACGCGCTCGCGAACCGCCGCAGCACGGCGTCGCGGCCGCCGCCGGCCCCGCCCGCGGTCGGCGCCACCGCTCCGGCCCGCACCGCCGTCGACGCCGGCGCGCCGGACGACGCGGGCGCGCCGGTCGACCCGGGCGCGCCGGTCGACGCGGGCGCCGCCGTCGTCGCCTTCGTCGCGGGCAGCCCGTTCTCATAGGGGTCCTGGACCCCGCAGCCTGCCGCGCCGACCACGGCGAGCCCGATGACCATCAACGACAACAACCTCCGCATGTCACAGTCCTTGCATGTGTCGAGGGGTGAAGCCGACGGTCGTCTGCGGCCCCCAGCCGGCGCCGCCGGCGAAGTTGCCGTCGCTCGTGCCCCAGAAGCGACCGTCGATCTCCAGGAACACGTGGGCGCTGTTGGCCCAGATCGTCACGTGCTGGCCCTTGCCGGCCAGGCCCCAGCCGACGTAGCCCGAGGCCGTGCGCGTCGTGACGTTGACGCCGGCGTGCTGCAGCAGCAGCGACACCGAGCCGGAGCAGTCGAGGCCCAGGTAGGCCGTGCCCGACACGTGCCTGCCACCGTCGTCCACGCACCAGGACCCGTTCGACGGGCGCGCCGGCTGCGTGTGGCCGCCGCCCCAGCAGTAGTGGTACCTCTGCGCGCCGATCCAGTTCGCCAGCGCGACGACCCGCGTCAACGGCGGCCCGACCGGGGTCGGGATCGGGCCGCTCGGGATCGCCGGGCCGCCGAGGTTGGCCCGCTGCAGCGCGAGCGCCAAGTTGTAGGCCGTACGCGCGTCAGGCAGCGACGCGGGCGGCGTGCCCTTGTAGTAGCTGAACGCCCTGAGCGTCTTGTCGTCCAGGTTCGGGCCCGCGCCGAGGTGCTGCAGGTACCTGGCCGCGGCGGCGATCGCGTCGAAGTCGTCCTTGATGCAGCCGTGCGGCTCGCACTGGTGCGGGTAGTCGCCCGGCCGGCTGCCGTCGATCGACCTGTAGGCGTCGGAGTACCCGCTCCAGGTGCCGGGCAGGAACTGCATCGGCCCGACCGCGCCCGCCGAGTTCGGGGTGAAGGCCGCGGGGTTCTGGCCGTAGCTGCTCTCGGTCGAGTGCAACGCCGCCAAGGCATAGGCATTGACCTGGTACTTGGTCGCCGCGGCCTCGTACATCGGGACGTAGACGGCCGGGATCCCGCCCGCGGTCCCGACCTGCGTCTGCTGCATCTGCTGCGACTGGACCCCGCCGCCGAGCATCGTGACGATCGTCGTCATCGCCAGGACCGGCAACATGATGATCAACATCAGGATGCCCGCGACGCCGAGCAGCAGCTTCAGGAGCTGGTCGCGGTTCTCCCACGCCTGCGAGCCGTAGTCGATCCCCTTGAGCGTCTTCCTCAGCGCGCCGGACTTGCCCGCCGCCGCCGACTTGGACGCCGCGGCCGCCTGCTGCGCGCTCGCGGCGCCCTGCGCCCCGCCGGACCCCGCGGCGCCACCGGCCCCAGCGCCTGCGCCGGCTCCGGCGCCCGCACCCGCCCCGGCGCCCGCGGCCCCCGCCGCACCCGCGCCCGCCCCCGCGCCGCCGCCGCCCGCGGCCGCGGCGCCCGCTGCCACGACCGGCGCCGGCATCAGCTCACGCCGCCCTCAGGGCTGCCGTCCCGCGCCAGCGCCGCCAGCCCTGCCCACACGTCGCCGCCGTGCTCGGCGATGGCCCGGTCGCGCAGCGGCGCGTCCCGGATCGGGTCCGACGTGTAGCACCAGTACTCGGTCGGCCCGATCCGCAGCGCGACCCGCCCGCGCCCGCGCGTCCCGTTGACCCAGAACATCTGCGAGTGCGAGCCCTTGACGGTCTTCAGCCGCCCCAGCAGCGCCGCCTCCTCGTCCGACAGCCGCAGCGCCTCCTTGACGAACGGGATCTCCTCCGGGTGCTGGGCCAGGAACATCTGCATCGTCGAGTTGCGCAGCAGCGCGATCCCGTGCTCGGTGTCGAAGTCGCTGAGGTGCTGCGACATCACGATCAGGAACAGGCCAAGGTGCCGCGCGCGGCGCGCGAGGTCGTTCGCGTAGGCCCCGGTCTCCGGGTTGCCGACGAGGGCCCAGCCCTCGTCGATCAGCAGGATCGACTTGCCGGTGAACAGCGGCGCGCCCTCCATCGAGGCGTCCTCGGCGTACGCGTCGCGGTGGCGCTCGATCGCACGCGTGACGTACTCGATGATCGAGAACATCACGGGCTTCAGGACGACCTCCGGGCAGCGCCGCGTCTCGAAGACGACCAGCGGCGAGTCCGACGGGACGCTGGTCTCGCGATCCAGCAGGTACGCGTAGGAGCCTTCGTCGCAGAACTCACCGAGGCGCTCGGCGAGGTTGCGCAGCACGGCCGCGAGGTCGAGCGCGCCGGCGTTCTGCTCCGCGTGCGAGCGCTCGAACAGCTCCGAGCGCAGCAGCGACTCGCGCGCCGGGACGTCCTCCGCGGCCGCCCGCGCGTAGACCGACCGGATCGCCGCGCCGAGCTGCGAGCGCTCCAGCGTCGTCAGGCCCTCCTCGCCCATCATCACCTGATGCAGCGAGACGAGGAAGGCGATCTTCTCCAGCGGCACGTTGCGCGGGTCGTCGACGTCCCACGGGTTGATCGCGAACTCCGAGTCGTCGGCGCCGATCTCGACCTGCCGCGCGCCCTCGATCAGGTTCGTCAGCACCGTGTAGTGGCCCGCGCGGTCGAGCACGAACGCGCGCGCCCCGTGCGCCAGGCAGCGCGACACCACCACGTTCGCGCACAGCGTCTTGCCCGAGCCGGACCGCCCGGCGATCAGCAGCGTCTGGTTGGCGTGCCAGCGGTCGTAGGGGTTGAGCAGCTCGAGCGTCCGGCCCGGGTCGCTGAACCCGAACGGGATCCCGGTCGGCGACCCGCACGACGTCCCGGCCAGCGGCACGAGGTCGCCGACGTTGCGCATCGCGTACTTGCGCGCGTGCGCGCAGACGTCGCGGCCGAGCGGCAGCGTCGACTGCCACAGCTCCTGCTGCTGGAACTCGCCGCGGTGCACCCGGCAGTCGATCGCGGTCTGCAGCTGGTCGGCGCAGAAGTCGACCGCCTCCGCCAGCAGCGCCGGGTCCGGCTCCGGGCCACGCGCGCGCAGCGACTGGTAGATCGAGACGCGGTACAGGCCCGACATCTCGTTGCCGGCCATCTCGCCCAGGAGCCGCTCGGCCTCGTGCTCCTGCGCGTAGCGGTCGAAGTCCGGGACGCGTCCGCGCGCCTCGGCGCCGCGGTTGATCGCGAACAGCCGCCGGTAGCCCATCTTCAGCTTGCGCCGCTCGGCGCGGCGGTCGAGCGCGTGGACGTGCACGCTCATCGTGAACGGCTGGCGGGTCATCATCGCGCCCATCAGCGCGCCGACGTAGGTCGACTCCGCGGTCGTCGCCGCGTAGATCGTCTGCTCGATGTCGCGGTCGACCTCCGCGTAGTGCTTGGAGCGCTTGAAGTCCAGGGACGAGCGGGCGATCAGGTCGCGCAGGCGCGTCGCGGCCTCACGCGCCTCCTGCGCGTCGACCGGCTCGTCGAGCTGGCCTACGATCTCGGTGTCCATGACCGGCGGCCGACGGCCGCCGTCGGCGAGCGTCGGGTTGAAGCGCGCCCACAGGAGCGCGGCGACCTGCTCACCGTTCAGCAACCGCGTGGGAAGCGAGAGCGCGTCGAGCTCGGAGCGGATCGCATCGGTGTGCGCGAGGCTCTCCCGGACCGCGCGCCGGTGCGCCTTGAGGTCGCGCTCCAACGCCGCGCTCGCCAGGCGCAGCCCACCAGGCTTGAGCTGGCGCAGGACGTCGACCGCCGACCCGTTGCGCGGGACGTAGGGCACGATCACGTAGGCGCTCATCTGGACAGCGGCCTGGTCGTCGGCGTGCAGGCGCAGCGACTCCTCCATCGCCGCGTACAGCCGCCAGCGCGAGAGCGAGCGGCCGTCGAGCGCGTCGTCCGGCGTCGGTGCCGGGCCGGCCCACGCCTCGACCTCGCGGCGCGAACGCAGCAGGATCTCGTCGAGGTTCACGGGCCGCGCCTGGACGTAGAACTGGACCGACTGCTCGGGCCGCAGCCGGCCGACCAGATGGCAGAACGCGGCGGCGACGCCCTGGCGCTCGGCCTGCGAGAGGACGAACGGGTTCGGCGGCGCGACCTCGATGATCCGGACGAGCGCGCCTTCGCGCGTGATGACGAGGCCGCTCTGGTCGAGCGCCTCGATGGCCAGCAGCTCGCCGGCCTCCTGGTTGGGCTCGGTCGACGCGTGGGCGCCGCCGGCGGCGGAGCGGAGCTTCATGGTCAGTTCCCCCAGAGGGTCGTCGGGTCCAGCTCGGCGACGCGGTCGCGCTCGGCGCGGCGCGCGTCGTCCGGAGCCTCGGTCAGGCGGTAGCCCGCGGACTCGGCACCGGGGCCGGGCACGAAGCGGGCGTCGCGGCGGCGCCAGCGCGCCGCGGAGCGCAGCAGCAGCCAGAAGTCGAACTCCGACAGGCTGGCCAGGAAGACGGCGGCGATCGGGATGCCGCCGAGGTAGATCGCGCTGACGAGCGTCAGCATGTGCCCGAACGGGCTGAGGTACATCCCGTAGACGAGCGCGGTGATCGCGCCCGCGAAGATGCCGCACCACTGGCCGATCGTGAGGTCGCCGATGTGGAGCTTGCTGTCGAGGTGCTTGTAGGCGGAGTTCATCGCCCGGCCTTGCCGTTGTTGTTCATGTTGGTGACGGAGTAGGCACCGTCCGGGCCGCGCGTCGCGCGCATCGGCTCGCTCGCCCCGTCGCCGGCCGTGCTCGGCCGCGGGGTCGTCGGTTGGCTCATCCCGGCGTTGCGCGTCGGGATCGACGCGGAGCCGATCGTGTACAGCGCCCGCTGGCTGGCCTGATCGCGGCCGTACTCGGCCATCATCTGGGCGGCCAGCGGCTGGACCTTCCCGCCGGTCGTCTCGGCCTTGCTCCACAGACGCCACTGATCGGAGTCGCTGAGCGCCGACTGCGCATCGGAGACCTGGGAGACCGACGGGCCCTGCTGCGGCGACACCGCCTGCATGCGCTGCTGGAACTGCGACGCGCGCGCCTGGTCGAAGCGCGGGGGCTGCTGGTTGGGGCGCGCGCCCGGGCCGCTGCCGTTGCGCCCGCGCGGGCCGCCGTGCCGGCGCCCGTCGTGGGGGCCGCCCGTGCCGCCGCCGGGCCCACGGCCGCGGCCGCCGCCGGGGCCGGTGCCCGGACCGCCGGGCCGGGGGCCACCGCCGCCACCACCACCGCCGCCGCCCGGCGACGGGCCGCCGCCCGGGCCGCCGATCGCCGGCATGCCGCCCGCGGGCAACGCGCGCCGGCCCGGCAGCGCGGTCCGGTTGGGGTAGATCCGCTCCGCGGTCGCCCTCAGCGGGTCCTGGGCCTCGGCCGTGACGGTCGGCGAGGGCGTCGAACCGCCACCGCCCCTGCTGAACATCCCCGCGGCCTGGCGCATCGCGAGGTAGGTCGCGATCGAGCCGAGCCCGCTGCGCCCGCCCCCGCCGCCCGGCTGGTAGGCCGCCTTCAGGAGGTTCTTCGGGATCGTGATCGCCGAGATCAGGATCGCGTCGGCGGCCAGCGGCCGGACGAGCTGGTCGAGCCAGCCGTTGCCGTCGGTGGGGACGTTGAACATCGAGATCCCCAGCGCGGCGAACGTCGCGAACAGCAGCGCCCAGATCAGCGGCACGACCAGGCACGTGAACATCGCCTTGGCCGCGGTCCGGCTCAGCCACGCGAACTCGTCGATCGGCCACAGCACGATCGCCACCGGCATCGCGATGCGCAGGAACGCGGTCCCGGCCGTCAGCGAGATCTTCATCCACAGCAGGCCGAGCAGCGCGAACACGCCGGCCAGCTCGGCGATGAGGCTGATGATCATCGACGGCCCCGGGACGAACGTCGAGATCGTGAAGTCCCGGAACATGTTCTTGAGGTCGTCCTGGACCGAGGGCGCGCCCATGATCCCCGCGGTCGCCGAGTTGAAGATCGCGACCGCCTGGTCGAACACCCACGGCCACGCCAGGATCATCAGCGCCGCCCAGATCGAGCGGGTGAAGCCCTCGACGGCCTCCGCCCCGCCCTGGCCCGAGAGCGACAGGCCCGACAGCCAGTAGCGGATGATCGAGATCGTCATGACCGCGCCGAGCGCGCCGAACGCGAGCGCGGTCGTGAGGTCGCTGAGCTTCTCGATGTTGCCGTCGTGCGCGAAGCTCGGGATCGCGGTCAGGTACGTCAGGACGACCTGCGTCACCGACGCCTGGATGCCGCCGAACAGCATGTCGAACGTCTTCGAGATCACCGTGCCGGCCGCGTCCTTGGCGCAGTCGGTGATCGAGAAGCTGAAGTCCATGCTGCAGCTCGCCTCGGCCGGCTGCGGCGCCAGGAGGGACAGCACGAGCGCCAGCGGCACGGCGACGGCCACGAGGGCCGCCACCTGCGCCACCGCGCGCGACGACGGCCGCCGGAGGCGGAAGCGCCGCCGGGACCGTGGCGCCGTCGCGTTGCGTCGCCGTCGCTGGACGAAGCGGGGCATCCGTCGCGCCTACTGCACGATGCCCGAGACGGAGGCGACGAAGATCAGCGTGCCGAGGGCCGCGCCGATGATCGTGATCCCCCGGCGGTTGCCGAACATCAGCGCGCCGGCGCCGACGACGCAGGCCAGCGGCGCGATCGCCGCCATCGCGATCGTCGCGGGTCCGACGAGCGCGTCGGCCGCGTTGACGAACTTGCCGAGGCCGTCGGTCGTCTTGTCGATGCCTGCGGCGTTGCGGACGATGTTCGCCCCGCCGGCGAGGAAGAAGCCGAGCGGGACGATCGCGCTGACCGCCAACCAGGCGGCGACGGCGCCCGCGTGCTTGCGGATGGTGCTCTGCATGGTGTGCTCCTGTTGTTGGTGCTGAACGGAGTTGTTGATGGTGTCGGTCATTGCTCGAACGAGAACTCGTCGCCGCTGCCGCCGGAGCTGCTGCCGCTGTGGTGGCTGGGCGCGGTGGTCCTGGGGGTCGACGTCTGGGCCGGCGCCGGCGCCGGCGTCTGCGTCTGCGTCGCCGGGGCGGGCTCCTGTTGTTGGGGTGGTTGAGCTTGGGTCCGGGGCGCGCCGGCACGGCGGCGCTCGGCGGCGGCGCGGCGGCGACGGGCGGCGGCGCGCTCGCGGCGGCGCTCGGCCACGGCACGGCGGTGCGCGGCGGCGCGCTCGCGACGGCGGGTCGCGGCGCGAGCGCGGGCCCGCGCGGCCGCGGCGGCGCGGGCGCGCGCCCGAGCGGCGGCGCGCTGCGGCGCGGCAGCGTCGGCCGGCGCAACGGCGTTCTGGGCGGTCGTCGTAGCGGTCTCCACGCGCGCAGGCGGGCGCGCGGGCGCGCGGGACGCGGTCTCACGCGGCGCCGGCCCGGGACCGAAGAGCGCGGCGCCCGCCGACAGCACGACCACCAGCGCCAGGCCCGCGAACGCCGCGCGCAGCCAGCGCTTCGCGCCGCCGCGGCCGCCGCCGCGCGGTCGCGCGCCGGCCAACGCCGTCAGCCGGCCGAGCGCGACCCGCAGCTCCTCGCCCACCGCGATCGGCTCGCGCTCCCGCCGCACGCGCGGCTCCCGGCGCGACCGCTTCGGCGCACGCCGCGGCGCGGCGACCGGCTCGGCCGGGAGCGCGAACGCCTCGGCCTCGGCGGCGATCTCGAAGAGGTTGCCGGTGGGCCGCTCGTCGGTGGATGGGAAGGGTGCGGGCATCGTCGTCTACTCGCTCCATGGGTCGAGCGGCGCGGTCCGCCCCCACGAGTTGCCGGGCTCGTCCGGGAGCGGTTCGGGGAGCCGCGCGGCCGGCCCGCCGCCGCGCGCGCGCTGGGCGGCGACGTGGTGGCGGACGACCGCCTCGTCGACCGTCGCCTCGCGCATCCCGGCCCGCACCGCGGGCACGACGGCAACCTCGACGCCGCAGGCCGCGGCGGTCGCCAGCGCGGGCGCGACCGCGTCGTCGGCCGCCAACCCGTCGGCGACGACGAGCGTGACGCCGCCGGTCGCCAGCGCCGGGCAGCCGATGCAGCGCCAGGCGGCGTCGGCGAGCGCGTCGATCGTCATGCGCGCGATCGCCCGGGCGCGGTCCGGGCCGACCGCCTCGCGCGCGACGTCGACGACGAGCGCCTCGCGCGCCTCCACGACGCGGTCCAGCGAGACCGGCCGCGGGTGGCGCAGCGTCTGGTCGACCGCCGGGATCAGCAGCCGCAGCAGGAGCGTCCGCGGGACGTCGAGGCGCGCGGACGTCACCGTCGGGTGGTCGCGCAGGGCAGCGGGCAGCTCCTGGCCGAGGAAGCGCGCGGGCCCGGCGCAGCCCGCCTCGCCGAGCAGCGCCGCGACGACGCGGTCGCGCAGCGCGGCCTCGGACGGGATCAGCAGCCGGTAGGCGTGCCACAGCGTCGCGCGCTCGCCGCCCAACGCGCCCCGGCGGCCGGCGACGACGACCGCGTGCGTCGCGTCGCGCAGCCAGCGCTCGGCGGTCGCGTCGCCGCCGCCCTCGACCTCGCCCAGCGCGACCGCGACGCGGCGTGCGATCGCCGCCGCGTCGTCCCCACCCGTCAGCGGGTCGAGCCCGACCTCGGGGCGCGCGACGTCGAGGTGGTGGGCGACGCGGCCGCGGGGCACGCGCGACAACGCGGCGATCGCGGTCGCCGGCCGAGCGGCGACGACGACGACCGCGCGGTCGCGGTCGCGCGCGGCGCGCGCGACGCTGCGCAACGCGTCGCGCAGCGTCCGGGGCGCTGGGAAGGTGAACAGGCGTGGTGGCATCTCGGTCTGTCCATTGGGCGGGGCGCGCAGCCCGCCCCCACAAGTTCGCCCCCCACCGCGATGACGCTTCGCGATCGGAGTGCACGCGGGTTGGCATTGGCATCCCGCGCCGGTGGTCGCATGCTGTCGCCGACCGATCCCTGCGACCCCCGGAGGACGCGCACATGCCCCAGCTGCTCAAGGAAGGACTCCCGGACCGGGTGTCCCGCACCAAGTTCGACTTCAGCGCCTGGGCCGACGGCCAGGCGTGGAAGTTCGTCAAGGGCGAGGACTACTCGAGCTCGACGGAGACGTTCCGCTACAACATCCGCCGCTGGGCGCGCGATCACGGCTTCGAGGCCGAGCTGCGCCCGTACCCGGCGACCGATCGCGACGGCACCGAGGTGCCGCTGGCGAAGGCCGACGCGGTCGCGCTCGGCGTGATCCTCCGGGGCGGCGAGGCGCAGGCGGCGGCCACCGCCGATCAGCGCCGCTGATGGCCGCCTAGCGAAATCGTCATTGGCGCCGAGCGCTCACCACAGGGATGATGCCGCCATCGATGTTGGAGTCCGCCGTCGTCGAACGACAGGCACGACGCACCGCCGCGTCCTACCAAGATCACCGGGGCTACGTCCTCGGCGTCCTGGCACGGCGCTGCGGCTGGCTGGCGGCCGACGAGCGCGAGGCGCTGCTGCACGACGCGTGGACGGTCCTCCTCGAGAAGGAGCGCGACGGATCGCTCGACGTGGCCGCGATGCGGCCGCCGCAGGTCCGGGCGTACCTGACCCAGACGGCGATCAACAAGGCGCTGGACGAGGGCCGGCGGGCACGCGCGAAGGACGAGCCGCTCGGCGACCGCGACGACTTCGAGGCCGCCGGCGAGGCGCCCGACGAGGTCGCCGACGCGCAGATGGAGGGCGCGCGGCTGCGCGAGATCGTCGGCGAGCTGAGCCCGCGGCAGCAGACGATCGTCAAGCTGCGGTTCTTCTTCGACCGGTCGCCGGGCGAGATCCAGGAGCTGCTCGGGCTGACCGAGCGCGCATACCGGCGCGACCTGGAGCGCGCGATGGCCCTGGTCTCCGAGCGCTACGAGCTGGTTCGCGAGGGCCGGTTCTGCGACAGCCGCCTGAGCCTGATCCGCGCGTACGTCGCCGGGATCGCGGGGCCCAACCGCACGCGCGAGGCGCGCGAGCACCTCGCGACGTGCCCGGCGTGCCGGCGGTTCGCGCTCGACCTGCGCCGGGCGACGGGCAAGGTCGCGGTGCTCCTGCCGCTCCCGGTCTTCGCCGACGGCGGCGCGCGCGGGCGGTTCGCGCACGTCCTCGAGCTGTTCAGCGGCCCGCGCGACGCGACCGGGCAGGCGCTGTCCGGCGCCAGGGAGCAGGCGGCGATGCTGTCGACGCGGGTCGGCGACGGCTCGCCGCTGACGGCCTTCGCGAGCGCGCGGCCGGGTTCGGTGATCGCGGCGCTGAGCGCGTGCGTCGCCGTCGGGTCCGGCGGCGCGTACTGCGCGCTGAACGGGCTGCCGCACCCGCTGCCCAGGTCGCATCAGCACGAAGTGGCCAGGCACCCGCCGAAGGCGGCGTCGGTGCACAGGGTGAAGCCGCCCGCAGCGACGCAGGCGGCGCGGCCGGTGACGCCCGTGACGAGGACGGCCGCGGCCACGACGAGGTCGTCGGCGCCTTCGGCGTCGAAGCCCAAGAGGTCGTCCACGGCGAGGGCCAGGACGTCGTCCGCCAAGCCCAGGGCCGATCCGGTGGTCGCAGCCCAGGAGTTCGGCATCGAGGGCGCTGGGACGACGGTCCAGAGGAGCTCGGGGAGCAGCGCCGTGACCGCCCCGGCGAGGAGGTCCACGCCCAACCGGGTGCCGGGCGAGTTCGACCCATAGGCCGAAGGTCATGAAGTCAGGGGGGCGAGTTCTCGCTCCCACGCCATAGAGGGGGTATGGGACCTCACCACGAACCGCCCCTCGAAGCCCCCGGCCTCACCGCCGGGCCGTCCTGGCCGGGCGTCGAGCACCGGCACCTGGCGTCGCTGGCCGCCGTCGCCGAGGCGTGCTCGTTCCGCGGCGCGTCGCGCAAGCTCGGCTACTCGCAGTCGGCGCTGTCCCAGCACGTCGCGCAGCTGGAGCGGCTCGTCGGCGCCGAGCTCGTCGAGCGCCGGCGCGGCCGCGGCGCGGTCGCGCTGACCGACGCGGGCCGGATGCTGCTGCGGCATGTCGACCGCATCCTCGCGATCTACCGCGCGGCGGAGGTCGACCTGGCGGCGCTCACGTCGCCCGGCCCGGGGAGGCTCCGGGTCGCGGTCGCCGAGCACCTCGCGACGAGCGTCCCGGCCGCGGTCCTGCCGGGGTTCCTGCGCGCGCATCCGGGGGTCGACGTGACGCTGTCGGGCGGCGCGAAGCCGGAGACGCTGGCGGGCGCCGCTCGCGCGGGCTCGGTGGACCTCGTCGTGGGCGACCCGCCGGACGACCCCGGGGGATTCACGGTGCTGGCGGTCGCGCCGGAGCCGTGCGTGCTCGCGGTGCCCGCGACGTGGGCGGTCGCGCGGCGCGCGCTGGCGACCGGCGCGGTCGGGGACCTCCTGGAGCACCTGCCGGTCGCGCTCGACCCCGCCGACCCGGACGATGCGCGGATCGGCCGCGAGCTGCGCGCGCACGGGATCACGCTGAAGCCGACCGAGGTGCAGGGCGGCGCGTCGCTGCTGCTCGCCTGGGTGGCCGCGGGGCGCAGCGCGGCGATCCTGCCGCGCGGGCGGGCCGGCGACGACCCGCGCGTCCTGCTGCTGCCGCTCGACGGCTTCGTGGCCCCGCGCGCGGTCGCCGCGTACTGGTTGCGGGACCGCCGCCGGTCAGCGTTCATGACCACGTTTTCGGAGCTTTTGCGCGAGTCTCGTGCGCATTTGACTGGCCCAACCCGGCCGTTGGGGGTTAACACCCCTGGTACAGACCACTTCGATTTGGAAGGCTCGCAGCGTGGACGGTTGGTTGGGAGTTGAGTTGCGTCACCTCGCGGCGCTCGGCGCGGTCCATGAGGAGCGCTCGTTCCGTGGTGCGGCGGACCGGCTGGGGTACGTCCAGTCGGCGGTCAGCCAGCAGATCTCGCAGCTCGAGCGGCTCGTCGGCGCGCGGCTGGTCGATCGCGAGCGCGGGCACACGCCGCCGGTGATGCTGACCGAGGCGGGCCTGGTCCTGCTCGAGCACGGCGCGACGATCCTCGCGCAGCTCGACGCGGCGCAGGCCGACCTGCGGCTGCTGTCCTCCGGTGACGAGCCGCGGCTGCACGTCGGCGTGCTGCAGAGCGTGGCGGCGACGCTGCTCCCGATGACGCTGATGGACCTGCGCGCGAGCCATCCCCAGATCGCGGTCGAGGTCACCGAGGCGGGCGGCGACCGCGACGCGTTCGCCGCGGTCGAGGCCGGTGAGCTCGATGCCGCGTTCGCCGAGCTGCCGCTGGCCGATGGCCCGTTCGAGAGCGTCGAGATCCTCGTCGACCCGACGATCCTGCTCGTGCAGGCGTCGTCGGCGCGTGCGGCAGCCGGTGCTCCCGCGACGCGCGCAGAGCTGGTCGAGGAGCCGCTGATCCACATCCAGGGCTGGCCGTTGCTGGACAGCATCGAGGCGCTGCTGCGCGCGGGCGGCCACGAGCCGGAGATCGCACTGCGCGCCGACGCCAACGCGACCGTGCAGGCGCTCGTCGGTGCCGGCTGCGGCGCGGCGCTCCTCCCGGCGCTGGCGGTCGCGAGCGACGACCAGGCGACGGTCGCGCTGCCCGTCGACCACCTGCTGCCGTCACGCCGGCTGGCGCTGTACTGGCACGCCGGCCGCAAGCGCCCCGCGGTGGTCAACGCCTTCTGCGAGGCCGTCCTGCGCAGCGCTGCGACGCTGTCGCCCGCGGGCGACGAGCCGTCCGTTCACGCCCGCTGATCGGGCTGAGCACGGACACGCATCACCTCGCGGTCCCGCGACCGCAAGACTCTCGGTGTGATGTCGAGCAGGCAAGACCCGGGCGTCGCGCTCTTGGAGCTGGCGGCGTTGGGCGCGGTCGCCCGCGCCGGCACGATCGCTGCCGCCGCGCTCGTGCTGGGCACGTCGGCCCACGACGTGCAGGCGCGGATCTCGCGGCTCGAGGACGCGACCGGCCACCGGCTGCTCGCGCGCGACGGTGACGGCGGCGCCGAGCCGTTGACCTCCGCGGGGCGGCTGCTGGCCGAGCACGCGCAGGCGATCGGCGACACCGTCTCTGCCGCGCGCCGCGAGCTGGCGGCGCTGGCCGGCGCGCGCGCCGATCACCTCCGCATCGGCGCGACGCGCGAGCTCCCGGCGCGGCTGCTCGCCGACCTCGTCGCCGCGCTGGCCGAGACGCTGCCGGAGCGCCCCGCCGTCACGGTCACCACCGGCGACCGCGCCGCGGCGCTCGACGCGCTCGCCGCCGGGCACCTCCACGCGCTCGCCGACGCGGGCGAGCCGCCGGACGATCCGCGCGTCGAGGTCGCGATGCTGCTCCATGACCCCTGGGCGCTGCTCGTCGGGTCGTCGTCACCGCTGGCCGAGCGTGCCGCGCCGCTGTCGGCCGCGGACCTCGCCGCGCTGCCGCTGGTCCAAGCGTTCGGCATCGATGACGCCGCGACCGCGCAGGCGCTGGTCGCCGCGGGCGTCGGCTCCGCGATCCTGCCCCGAACGGCGATCGACGCCTGCCGCCCCGGCGTCGTCGCGATCGACATCGGGCACCTCCTCCCCGCCCGCCCCATCCTCCTGCTCTGGGCCGCCGGCACGGGCGCGACGGCGCCCGTCGCCGCGGCCCGCGCCGCTGCGGCCGCCGTCGCCACCCGCATCGCCACACGCCGCGACGCCCTGGCCGCCCTCCAGGACGGCACCGGCTGACGGCGCCCCGCCCCCGCCGTGCCGGGGTCAGCCCGCGAGCGGGCGGTCTTCGAGCGCGAGGCGGGTCAGGGTGACGCGGGAGCTGACGCCGAGCTTCTCGAAGATCCGGGCCAGGTGGCGCTCGACGGTCTTCTGGCTGAGGAAGAGCTCGGCGGCGATCTCGCGGTTCTTCAGCCCACGGGCGACGAGCGCGACGACCTCGCGCTCGCGCGGCGTGAGCAGGTCGAGGCCCGCGGCGCGGTCGCTGTCGCGCGGCGGCTCGGCGCGGCGGGTCCGGGTGTGGCGTCCACGGCGACGCAGGTCGGCGGCCGCGGCGTCGCGCCGGCGAACCGCGCCGGCCACAGCGAAGCGCTCGTGCGCCGCCATCAGCAGCGCAACCGCGCCGGCCTCGTCGCCGAGGCGGCTGCGCGCCTCGGCCTCGAGCGTCTCGGCGATCGCGCGGTCGATCGAGCGTCCCACGGCGGCGAACCCGGCCGCCGCCTCCGCGGCCCGCTCGGCGGCGCAGGCGGCCTCGTCACGCGCAAGATGGACGCGCGCGGCAGCCCGCGCCGCCTCGGCGTCCCGACCCGCGAGCCCGAGCGGGCCGGCGGCCGCCGCGGCCCGGCGTGCCCAGGCGTCGGCCGCGCCGACGCCGCCCAGCGCCAGCTCGGCCTCGCTCAGGAACTCACACCATTGCGGATGCAGCGCCGGTTCGATCGCCGTCAGCGCGGACCCGCCGGCATGTTCCAGCAGCAGGTCCCGCGCCTCCGCCGCCTGCCCCGCCGCCGCGAGCGCCATCGCGTGCACGCCGTAGGGCAGCCAGCTGTAGGTGGCGGCGTCGAGGGTCAGCGCGAGCTCGACCGCCTCTTCCCCCGCGCGCAACGCCGCGGGCACGTCGCCCTGCAGCGTCGCGACCCAGGCACCGACGCTCAGCGCCCAGACCTGCGGCGTCGCGTACTCCAGGCGCGACGCGTCGATCGCCGCCCGCGCGCACCGCGCAGCGTCGTCGAGCCGGCCGCGCCACAGCAGCGGAACCGCGAGCATGCACGTCGTCGGGACGTACGACCACGTCTGGCCCGTCGCGCGGCACAGCGCCAGCGCGCGCGTCAGATGGCGCTCGGCGTCGTCGAACCGCTCGACGCCGAACTCGGTGTGGCCGAGGGCGACCAGCGTCTCCAGCCGTGCGGCGACCTCGCCGTCGGCCAGCGGATCGACCAGCTCGGCCGCGCGCCGCGCCGCGCCGTCGGCCGCGGCGACGTCCCCGACGTAGTAGGCGCCGAGCGCGACGAGGCTGTGCGCCGCGGCCGCGAGCCCGTCGTCGCCCACGCGGTCGGCCGCCGCGCGCACGCCGACCGACGTCTCCAGCATCCGCGGCCACGCACGGCCGAGCCAGTCGTCGAGCGCGAGTTCCAGCCCGATCTCGACCGCCGCCGCCGCGGCAGGGTCGGCCTGCTCGTCGAGCGCCTCGACCAGCAGCCGCCGCGCTTCGCCGTGGCCGCCGGCCCAGTGGTCGATCCGCGCGAGCGTCCCGGCCAGCCGCGCCTTGACGACGACCTCGTCGGCGGGCAGCAGCGCCCGCGCCTCGGCCAGCGCGACGCGCGCCTCGCGCAGCGCGCCGGTCGCCCCGAGCGCGGCGGCGAGCGGGACCAGCAGGCCGAGCCGGCGCTCGGGCCCGGCGGTCGGCGCGAGCAGCGCGAGCGCCGACGCGTACCACCGCGCCGCCGTCGCGGGCGCCCGCGCAAGGACGCTCAGCGCGGCCTCCGCGAGCAGGTCGATCGCTGCCTCGTCGCCTTGGGCGGCGGCGCGCTCGACGTGGTGGGCGCGCTGCGCGGCCGTCGCGCCCTGGCGCTCCAGCACCGCCGCGGCGCGGACATGGGCCTCGAGCCGCGAGCCGGCGCCCGACGACAGGTACACCGCGCTGCGCATGATCGGATGCCGGAACGCGAACCGCCGCGCATCCCCCGCCGGCCGCACCAGCGCGAGGTCGACGAGTTCGTCCAGCGCCGCCGCCAGCTCCGCGCCCTCCAGCTCGGCGATCCCGGCCGCCAGCGCGATCGGGAACGGATCGCCGGCGACCGCGGCCGCCGCCAGCAGCCGCGCCGCCCCCGGCGAGACCGCGGCGAGCTCCTGTGCCACCGCCCGCCGGACGCCCACCGGCACCTGCTCGCGATCGAGATCGGCGACGACGCCGTCCGGCGCGGCGTCGGTCGCGAACGCCGCGCCCTCCGGCAGGCGCGCCAGCTCGATCAAGTACATGGGGTTGCCGCCGCTCTCACGGTGGAGCGTGCGCAGGCCGTCGTCGCTCACGGCGACGCCGACGACGTCACGCGCTTCGCTCAGCGTCAGCGGGCCGAGCTCGATCCGCTCGGCGTCGCCGTCGTGCTCGGCCGCGACGAGCGCCTGTGTCAGGCGCGGCGCGAGCTGGCGCGAGCGGTACGCGAGCGCCAGGACGATCGGCCCGCGGGGCCGGTGGCGCACGAGGTGCGACACGAGCTCGACCGACGCGGCGTCCGCCCACTGGACGTCGTCCAACATCATCAACAACGGCGAGCGCTCGGCGAGCACCTCCAGCGCGACGCGCACCGCGTCGTGCAGGTGGTAGCGCTCAGCGGGCAGCGGTGCGGCACCGCCCACACCACGGTGGGCGGCCAGCGACGGGAAGACCGCGCCCAGCTCCTCCAGCCGCGTCGAACCGAGCGCGGCGAGCGCCGCGGCGTCCAGCTCTGCGAACGCGTCGTCGAGCGCGTCGATCGCCAGCGCGAACGGCACCTCGCGCTCGAACTCCGCACCGCGACCCAACAGCGTCCGGAACCCTTCCGCCCGGTCGGCGACCGCGGCGAGCCAAGCGCTCTTGCCGATCCCCGCCTCGCCCGCGACCGTCAGGTGGACCGCAGCGAGCGCCCCGTCGCGCACCTCGTCCAGCAACGCGGCCGCGCGACGCAGCTCGGCCTCGCGGCCGACGAGTGCAGCGCTGGATCGGGACGGCGTCGACACGGTGGGGAGCGGGTCTCGGGAGAAGGTAGACGCTCACGCCCCGGAAGGCAACGCGCCGCCACGGCGAACACGCAGGACCACGGACCACCTCTGGCCGTTCACCAATCGACACATTTCCCGGAGATTGACTCAGCGCGCCGCCAGCTGGCCTTCGAGCCGTGCCACCAGGTCGGCGCGCCAGCGCGTCGCGGCGATCGCCGTCGCGTTCTGCTGGTCCGAGCCGTGGGCCCAGGCCTGGGCCTGGGCGTCGCTCTTGCCGAACAGCACGTGCCGCTGGACCAGGTCGGCCAGCCGTGCGGCCTCGTCGCGCTCGACGAACCAGGTCTCGTCCAGCAGCCCGGCGAGCTGGTCCCACGGCGCCGCGTCGGCCAGCAGGTAGTTGCCCTCCACCACCACGAGCCGCACCTCCGGCTCGATCGGGACGGCGCCCGCGATCGCCTCTTCGACCTCGCGACGGAACTCGGGGGCGTAGACGGTGTCGCCGTCGGACGCACGCAGCCGCCGCACCAGCGCGACGAAGCCGGCCGCGTCGAACGTGTCGATCGCGCCCTTGCGCTCCGCCATCCCGCGCGCGGCGAGCACCGCCTGGGACAGGTGGAAGCCGTCCATCCCGACCAGCCGCGCGGCCGGCCCGACCGCCGCGACCAGCGTGTGCGCCAGCGTCGTCTTGCCCACCCCCGGCGGCCCGGTCACGCCGAGCAGCGCCCGCTCCGGCCGGCGCGCGAGCGCCCGCGCCCGCTCCACCAGCGTCTCGAGCTGCCCGATCTCCGCCAGGTCGCCCACCACGGCGTCCTCACCCACGGCTGGGCTCCGCGACCTTGGCGCCGGTCATGATCGCCACGGCTTCCTCCATCGTCGTGACGTCCGGCCGGACGACGGCCACGCAGCGCCCGAGGCGCTGGATCTGGATGCGGTCGGCGACCTCGAACACGTGCGGCATGTTGTGGCTGATCAGGATGACGGCCAGGCCCTCGTCGCGCAGCCGTCGCACGAGCTCCAGCACCTGGCCGGACTCGCGCACGCCGAGCGACGCGGTCGGCTCGTCCAACACGATGACCTTGCTCCCGAACGCCGCTGCCCGCGCCACCGCGACCGCTTGACGCTGTCCACCGGACAGCGTCTCGACGCGCTGACCGATGTCCTGGAGCGTCGTGATGCCGAGCCGGTCGAGCTGCTCGCGCGCCGCCCTGCGCATCCCGCGCGTGTCGAGCTTCCGGAACACGCGGCCGAGCGGCCCGCGCGCCCGCAGCTCACGCCCCAGGTACATGTTGGAGGCGATGTCGAGCGCGGGCGAGACCGCCAGCGTCTGGTAGACAGTCTCGATCCCGGCCAGCCGGCTGTCGAGCGGGCTCTTGAACGACACCGGCTCGCCGTCGAGCAGGATCTCCCCGGCGTCGGGCTGCAGCGCGCCGGTCAGGCATTTGATGAGCGTCGACTTCCCGGCGCCGTTGTCGCCGATGACCGCCAGCACCTCGCCGCGGTCCAGGGCGAGGTCCACACCGGCCAGGCCGACCACGTGGCCGAACGTCTTGACGAGCCCGCGTGCCTCGAGCACGTGCCCCGGCGCCGACGCGCTCATGGCTTCACCCGCCGGATCCACTGGTCGACCGCCACCGCGGCGATCACCAGGACGCCCTCGGCCATCGGCTGGTAGAGGTCGTTGACGTTGGCCAGGGTCAACCCGGACGTGAACGCCACGACGATCAACGCGCCGAACAGCGTCCCGATCACCCCGCCGCGCCCGCCGAACAGGCTCGTCCCGCCGATCACCACCGCGGTGATGCTCTGGAGGTTCGCGTCGACCGCGTTGTTGGGGTCGGCCGCGCCCGCGTAGCCGATCGAGATCCAGCCCGCGACGCCGACGACCAGCCCCGCGAACACGTACACGCTGAACAGCACGCGCGAGGTCCGGATGCCCGCCAGCCGCGCGGCCTCGACGTCGTCGCCGACCGCGTAGACGTGGCGCCCCCACGTCGTCTGGTTCATCACGTAGTTGACGACCAGGTACAGGACCGCGACGACGAGCACGCCGTTGATGAGGTCGAACGGCCCGATCGACACCGGCCGGCCCGTCCAGTTGAGGATCGACGGCATCGCGGCCGCCTGCGTCGTCTGCCCGTTGGCGTACAACAAGCCCGACGACTGGAAGATGAACAACATGCCCAGCGTCGCGATGAACGGCGGGACGCGCAGGCGCGTGATGAGCGTGCCGTTGACCGCACCGGTGCCCATCGCGACCGCGAACCCGAGCAGCAGCGCGAGCGGCCCGGGCACGTTGTGCTCGGACGACACCTTGGCCATCACGAGCAGGGACAGCACCATCGCGTAGCCGATCGAGAGGTCGATCCCCGCGGTCAGGATGATCAGCGTCTGCCCCACGCCGAGCGCCGCGATCACCGCGACCTGCTGGAGCATCAGCGAGATGTTCGTCGTGGTCAGGAACCGCGAGTTGAGCAGTCCGAACACGAGGCACGAGACGACCAGCACCATGAACGGGCCGAGCGCCGGATGCGCGTGCAGCACCCGCTGCACGCGCGCAGCCGGTCCCTCCCGGCGGGCCAGGCCGGCGAGCTGCTGCTCGCCGGCCTGGCCCTCCACCGAGGAGGGGAGGGTCGTGGAGCCCATCAGCCCCAGCACTGCGACTTGGCGGCGGCCACGTCGGTCGACGGGATGCCGGGCTGCGCATCGTTGGTGTACAGCTTGACCCCGGTGTCGAAGAAGTCCTCGCCGGGTGATGTCTGCGGCCTGCCCTGGCCGCTGGCCAGCTCCTGGATCGCCCTCACGCCCATGGACGCCATCTTGCCGGGGAACTGGCCCGCCGTGGCGTCGATCTGGCCCTTCTGGACGAACGGGAGGTTCGCGCAGCCGCCGTCGATGGCGACCACGAGCGCGTCGTTGTGCGACGTGGCCAGCGCCTGCGCCGCACCCTGCGCCGCCTGCTCGTTGACCGCGTAGACCACGTTGATGCCGGGGTCCTTCTGCAGGCACGTCTGCATCGCGGACTTGCCCTGCGGGATCGTGCCGTTGGTCGGCAGCTGGCAGGCGATCTTGTAGGTCCCGCCCTTGCCGCCGGTGTAGTTCCCGCTCTTGGGCTCCTTGCCGTTGATGTGCTCGTTGCCGACCGGGATGCCCATGCCGTCGAGGAACCCGTGGTCGCGCTGGACGTCGACCGAGATGACCGCGGTGTTGACCGCGTCGAGCATCGCGATGTCGGCCGGCCTGCCGGCGAGCTTGGCCGCCGTCCACTTCCCGATCAGCTCGCCTGCCTTCGCGTTGTCGGTCGCGTAGGTGAGGTTCACGGTGCTGGGCGGCTCGGGCAGCGTGTCGAGCGCGATCGTGTACAGGCCGGCGGTGCGCGCCCGCTGCAGCGCCGCGTTCACGGCGTCGCCGTTCGAGGTGATGATGATGCCCTTGTCACCAGCGGCGATCGCGTTGTTGATCGCCTTGATCTGCGCGCCGGTGTCGGCGTCGCTGCTGCCGGCGGACACGGCGAGGTCGACGCCGAGCTGCTTCGCCGTCTGCTCCGCGCTGTTGCGCATCGACACGAAGTAGGGGTTGGAGAAGACCTTCAAGATCAGGGCGGCCCTGACCTTCCTGCCCGAGTTGGAGCCGTTGGTCGAGCTGCCACCCGACGCGTTGTCGCTGCTCGACCCGCACGCGGTCACGGCGAGCGCGACCACCACGAGCGCCGCGAACGTGACCAGCAATCTTGACCGGCGCCTGGCCGGTCGTACGACGTGCTGCATCTGTCCTCCTGTGGACCCTGATGGCCCCGGATGCCCGGGGCGGCAAGGCCGACCCTAACATGCGCAAGCGCTTGCGCGCAAGCGGTTGCCTCTCTGGCTGTGGATCGACCACGTGGAACTCGCAAGCGCTTGCGTAGACTGCGCGGCGATGACCACGATGGCCGACGTCGCGAGAGAGGCCGGCGTCTCGACGACGACCGTGTCCCACGTCCTCAACGGGACGCGCCGCGTCAACGAGAAGACCGTCGAGCGCGTGCACGCCGCGATCGCCCGGACCGGCTACCGGCCGAACACGATCGCGCGCGCGCTGGCCGGCGCCCGCACGCAGTCGATCGGCCTCGCGATCAGCGGCGTGTCCAACCCGTACTTCATGGACGTCATCGGCGCAGTCGAGTCCGAGGCCGCCGCGCGCGGGCACACGCTGCTGCTCGGCGACACGCACGATGAGCCCGAGAAGGAGCTCCAGATGGTCCAGGAGCTCGTACACCGCCGGGTCGACGGGCTGCTGCTCGCCCCGTCGGCCGGCGCGGCCGACGGGGCACTGCGGTTCTGCGCGGACAACGACATGCCCGTCGTCCTGCTCGACCGGTTCCTGCCCGTGCCCTTCGACCAGGTCGGGACCGACAACGAGGAGCCGACGGCGCGCCTCGTCACGCACCTGGCCCAGCACGGCCACAAGCGCATCGGGTTCGTCGCCGGCCTGGAGGGCCTGAGCACGACCGACGAGCGGCTCCGGGGGTTCCGCCTGGGCATGCAGCGCAACGGGCTGGAGATCGACGAGGCGTTGATCGCCTCCGGGTCCTCCGCGCACGAGCCCGCGCGCGACGCAACGAACCGCCTCCTGGACCAGCCGGACCCGCCGACCGCGCTGGTCGCCGGCAACAACTCCATGACGATCGGCGTGCTGCACGCCTTGCGCGACCGCGGGATGACCGTCCCGCGCGACATCGCGCTCGTCGCCTTCGACGACTTCGAGTGGTCGGATCTGTTCGAGCCCCGGCTGACGGTCATCGCCCAGCCCACGGACGCGATCGGGGCCGAAGCCGTGAGGATGCTGCTGGAACGTCTCGACGACCCGGACCGAGAGCCGCGGTCGATCCGGCTGGCGCCCACGTTCGTCACGCGCGACTCGTGCGGCTGCTGAGCCCGGCCGCGCGCTAGAGCCCGGCACCGCCGAGGTCGACGGCGCTCTCAGCCGCGCGCTCGACGCCGGTGGCGACCTCCGCGGCGTTGTTGATGGTCTCGATGCCGTGGGCCTCGCGGAACGCGTCCACGCGCGCGTCGAGCGCGGCGCGTTGGGGCGCGTCCAGGCCGCGGTGCGGGACCTGATCGCGCGCTGCGACCGTCCGGCCGACGCGCTCACGCTCGGTGGCGCGCACCAGGTCCTCCCACTCGGCCTGCTCGGGTGCCCCCGCCGCGGGTGCCCGGCCGACGCGGTCGACGACCGCCGCGGGCGGCTCGACCACCGCGCGCTCCACGGCGTTGCCGACCTCGACCTCGCGGCGGACCGCCTGCTCGCGCCGGACGGCCACCCACTCGGCGACCCGGTCGCCGTGCTCGGACAGCCAGGCGTCGAGTGGGGCCGTCGTCCCGGGCGCATCGGCGACGCCGGCCAGGCGCTCGGCGTCCCGTGCGGCCAGCGCGCGCTGGGTCGCGGCCCGCGCCTCGAGATCGCGGCGCTCGCCCCGGTTGCGCACCCCGGACAGCTCGGCGGCCTGCGCGTCGAGCTCCGCCGCGGCGCGCTGCGCGGCCTCCACCAGCTCGGCCGCCGCGGCACGGTCGCGCTCGCGTCGCAGCGTCGCCCGGGCCGAGCCGCGGTCCAGCGTCCGCAGGACGGCGTCCAGCTCGTGCCCGCGCGCCGTCAGCCACGGCTCGGGGGCGCGCCGCACGCGCTCGTCGTGGTCGTGCGAGGCGACCCCCATGGCGTCGGCCCGGTCGGGCCCGAGGACGTCGACCAGCTCCTGCGCCGGGTCGGGCACGGGGCTGACGTCGTCGCGCGTGACGACGCGCGCCGCCGGCCGCTCCGCACGCTGCGCCTCGGGCTCCACCGTCGCGGCGGCCTCCTGCACGGGCCGCTCCCGCACCGCCCGCTGAGGCACCGGCTCGGATCGCGCCGGACCGTGCGCGGCGATCCTCGCGGTCGGGTCCAGCGGCAGGCGGATGCTCGCGCTCCGGGCCTGGGTCCGGCCGATCCTCCTGGCGTAGCGGCCGAAGCGATCCTCGTCGGTGCCGTCGAGCCCAAGGTCCTCCCGGGAGCCGTACGCGTGGTGCTCGAGGATCGCGCGGGTGTCGGCGACGTAGGTCCCCTCCTTGCCCTGGGACCAGTGCCCGGTCAGCGCGCCGGTCCCGAGCAGCGACGCGCCCTGCACCGGGTACGTGTGGCTGGCGTAGGCCAGGCGCAGTGACGGGACACGCCCCGTGCCCGACGTCTCGCGCTCGTCCCGAAGCGCGCCGAGGTCGAACCGGACCGTTCGCTCCCCGCCGCCGGCGTCGCGCATCCGGACGTCGGCCGTCTCGCGTCCGTGGTCGACATCCACGACGATCCCCGTCTGCCCGTTCTCGACACGACGCTCGCGCGGTGCCCCGGGCGCGCGCGGGACCTCGTACGGCGCCTCGCGCAGGATCACCGCGTCGCCGATGTACAGGAGGTAGTCCCGATCGACCGCGGGGATGCCCTTGCCGGTCAGCTCCGGGGTTGACCCCTGGAGGCGCCGGGCCTGAGCCAGGCGGTTGACGTGGTCGACGTCCGCGTTGGACCCGTGGACGATCAGGATCGACTCATCCGCCTCGTACTTCCGGCGCCAGCGGTCCCAGTCCTCGACCATCGCCTCGACGGCCTCGGCCCGGGTGTCGAGCAGCTGGATCGCGTCGTGCTCGCGCAGCAGCGCAACCGCCGCTTCGGCCTCGCCCCTGTCCAGGAGCACCTGGTAGTCGCGCAGCCAGGGGTGGATCCTGGAGCGGTCGTCGGGATCGCGGTGGCGGCGGATCTCGAACAGCTCCGCGACCGGGATGCGGTCCCGGCGCACGAGCATCTCCGCGTACATGCCCGGCAGCTCGATCGCCCCGAGCTGCCCCTCGTGACCCACGGCGACCAGGCGCGCCTTGTGACGCTCGATCCACCCCGCGATCAGGCCCCAGTGCTCGAGTCCGACCTTGCTCGCCTCGTCGATCAGGATCAGCGTCCTGTCATCGATCCGCAGGACCCCGGCCTCGACCGAGGCGCGCACCCCTTCCAAGGTGTAGGTGTTGCCTCCGGTCTGCTCGCCGAGACGCTGAGCCGTGGTTCCGTCGACCGCCGCCGCGATGACCTGCCAACCCTCGGTCCGGAACGCGGCGCCGACCGCGTCCAGCGTCGGGCCCTTGCCCGTCCCCGCACGCCCGGTCAGGACCGTCCACCGAGACGGGCCGGTGAGCATCGCCACCGCTGCGCGCTGCTCATCGTCGAGCGTGAAGTCGCCCGGCAGGCGCTCGCCCGCTTCGGCGATGCCCGCCGCGACCGCCTCCGCCGGAAGACCCGGGCCGTCGTCGCCGGCTGCGTCCTCGGCGACGCGCACGACGTCCTCCTCGGCCCTGCGGATGCGTGCGGTCGTGACCTGCTCGCCGGCGAGCGTCAGCAGATCCCCGGCGGCCTCCATGTCCTGCAGCAGCGCGTGGGCCTCCTCGTAGTCCATGCGGCCGGCGCCGGACTCGTACACGATCGCCGCCGCGGTGCCGCGCGAGACCGTCGGGCCGTTCGCCGCCAGGCGCGCCAGCGCGAGCTCACGCACGACCGCACGCCGGGCCGCCAACGGGGCGCGCTCCCGGCCCGGCTGCGCAAGCAGCGCCGCCTCGATCGGCCCGAAGCCGTGCTCCTGCCCGAGCGCAAGCCACGTCTCGGCGACCAGCTCGGGCGGCGTCCCGTCATGGTCCTTGGGCTGCCGCGTGTCGGTCGCCAAGCGCGGCACCGCACCGCCCTTCGCCTCCTCGCCGGTGCGCCGCTCGTAGGCGCGCTTCTCGGCCTCGACCTCGTCGGTCCGCGGGGACATCGCCGCGCGCAGTGCCTCGGGCACGCTCACGACCTCGAAGAAGCGCCCCTTGCGGCCGGTGGTCCACTCGATCTCGAAGCCCATCGCCACGAGCCGGTCCGCAAGCACCAGCCGACCGACCGCGCCGCCCTCGAGCGCCGCGTCCTTGCGGAACATCCCCGACGAGGCCGGTGCGACGACCTCGCCGTCGGAACGCTGGACGCCGAACAGGACCGAGTGCACGTGCAGCTGCGGGGCCGGCACCGCGTCGGCCGCCGCTCGCCGTGCCGTGACGTGCAGCGCGCTCGACGCGCCGAAGCCCCGAGCGACATCATGGCGTTGGTCCGGCGGCCGCTTCGTGCCCCAGTCCACGACCGGCTTGGTCTTCGTCATGTGACCGACCGCTGCGTTCGCGCTCTCGAGCATCGCCTGCTCGATCGCGGCCCGCACCTCCGGCGACGACTGGCTCCACAGCACCGACACCGACTTCGGAGCCGAGAACGTCATGTCCACGTTCGCGAACGCCTTGACCGTCCGCTTGTCGTAGCCGGCGCGCTCCAGGCGCTCACGGGACCGCTCGTCGAGCTTGTCCACGCGGCGGTTCCCAGCCGGTCGCAGCTGCTCACCGGTCTGCGCGTGACGGCCGACGAGCACGCGCTCCAGGTCCGCCTCGGCGACCTCCGCCCCACGCTCAACGCCGTAGTGCCCGAGCACCTGCGCGTCGCCGAGCCACATCGTGTGCGCACGCTCGGCGCCCTCCGGCAGGCCGGGCTCGGACCTCGTCCAATAGGACGCCGGCACGTACTGGCCGGGTGCCTCGTCGCGGTCGACGACATAGCGGGCGGCACGGTGCGCGGCGTCCTGGTCGCCGCTGACGATGACGATCTTCTGGAGCGTGAGCACGACGAACCGAATCGCACTGTAACACAAATTCCGAACGCGTCCGTATAGTCTGTCGCGGCTGCGGGGCACGCATCGCGTGCCCCGCAGCCGCCAAGGAGGATCGACCCGTGAGCCCTTGCGCCACAAGGCGTGTTCGCCCCGGACCGGGACGTGTCCGGGGCTGCGCCCCGGGCAGGCCCACGGGCCGACCCCCCACTCGTTACCGTAACTGACACATGGGCGGGGGCCGAAATTGTGTCAGGTTTCGGTAACGGGCTCGGCTCCGGTCTCGTCCCCGGAGTCGGCCTTGGTCTCGGCTGCCGTCTCGGTCTCGGGCTCGTCCTCGGCGTCTGCACCCGGCTCACCCTCGGGCTCGTCCTCGGCGTCCGTCCCCGGCATGTCTCCGTCAGGCGTCCCGAACAGCTTCTCGCCCGCCTGCGCGAACATCTCCATCGTCGTCGGCAGACCGGCGACCGCACCGCCCTTGCCGTCCGGGAGCACCACCCCTGAGATCACGCCCGGCTTCTGCGTGCGCGACAGGGCGGGGTCGGTGCACGGCATCCCGAAGTAGTCCATGAGCCCGTACACCCGCGCCGCGTACCCGCGCGACACCACGCCCTGAGCCACGGCCAGCGCCACGACATGCGCCAGGTCCACCGACCGGGCCACGCCCAGCGGAACGGCCGACCGCCGCGCCAGGTCACCGGTCAGCAGCGATCCCACCCGCGACGGCGGGTGCGGCTGCTCTCCGGTCGGGTCCGCCCAGCGGTCTCGGAGAAGCTTGTCCAGTGCTCGGGCAAGCAGCCCCGGCACGTTCCCGGAGGTCCACCACCCCGACGCGATGGCGGACCGGTTGTCCTTCAACAACCCGAACAACCCGTCATCCAGCGCGACGGCGACCTGAAGCAGCGCCGCCAGCCCGCCCACGGAGCTGAGCGCCGGAACGAGCAACGCCGGATCGGCGTAGGACACCACGGGCGGGTACAGGCCCACGTCGCCCGGCTCCTTCCCGAGGCTCGGGTGATCCAGCCTCGGGCGCAGGTCGGCGGTCCCGCTGAGCAGCCCCGCGAGCGACGTTCCGACACGCACCCAGGGAACGCCCTCGCCGTCCCGTGCGCGGCGGGCCACGCTTCCGGCCACGGCGAGCGTCCACCACGCACCGAAGCCGACGACGGTCGCGCCCTCCGGGACCGCGCTCGGCACCCGGTAGTACAGCCCGACGACGACACCGGAGGTGAACCCCTCCTCGCGCGACGGCGCGACGTACACCGTGAAGTCCGTTCCGGCCGTCGTCAGCGCGGCCGTCACGCGGTCGCCGTGAGCCTTCCACGTCGGCTCGTCCGTGACGATGTGCTGCGGTGTGCCCGTGTCGATCCAGCCATCGGCCAGCAGACCCGACCCCATGAGCACGATGCTCCGTGCGTCGCCGGTTCGGCACTCCCACCGGTACGGGTCCTCGTGCGCGGTCTGCTTCACGCCCTTGCGGCGCACACCCTTGCTCTGCTCGCTCAACGCCTTGACGTCGTGGAGCGGGTTCGTCGTGATCGTCCCCATCAGACTCTCTGCCCTTCCCTGTGTCGGCCCAACGCGTCATGAACGATCACGCGCCCCCGGCGTGCGTCCCCGTGACGGTCGGTGCGGTCCTTCGCCTGGTAGAGCGCGGCGTCTACCGCGCTCATGAGCCCTGTGACCGACCGGTAGTCGTTCAGCCACACGCGGCCCACGGACGCGCCCAAGCTCACGGGCACGCCGTCGTACTCGGACACCGGCCGGTCGAACACGGACGCGACCGCGTCCGCGAAGCAGCCGCCCGGCACGTCCAACACCATGAACTCGTCCCCGCCGAGGCGGGCGACCAGCGCGCCCGCCTCCACGGTGGCACGGAGGCGGTTCGCCACCGTGCACAACACCCGGTCGCCCGTGGGGTGACCGATGGTGTCGTTCACCCACTTGAACCCGTCGAGGTCCAAGAGGTACGCGCACCGGTCTTCACCGGCACGCATCGCCTTCTTCAACTCCCGCCACAGCTCCGCTCGGTTGGCGAGCCCGGTCAGCATGTCCCTCCGGCCGTACTCGTCCAGGTCGCGGAACTGGCGCTCGCGTCCGCGTAGCTGGCGACGGAGCCGGACCACCCACGCCGCCAGCCACACCACGACGCCCACCAACACGACCCCCGCGCCAATCAAGATCGGCACGGCGTCACCCCGCCTCGTCGCGGGGCTCCGGGTTGTTGCGGTAGCGCCACCACAGGACCGCCATGAACCCCACGAACAGGAGTTGCGCCGCGACTCCGACCAGGAACCACCACTCGCGCTTGCCGATCCCGAAGATCGTGTAGAGGGTTAGCGACCCGAGCACCTGCGCGAGGAACGACGGCGAGATGTCCCGGACCGCCTTCCGGCGCATTGTCCGGCGGATCTGAGGCAACCACCCAAGGGTGCCGATCAGCCCGGCCACGGTGCTCAGCGCGCCGTACAACGCATCGGCGTTCATCCGCGCGCCTCCTCGTCCAGCAGGGCCAAGTAGGCGGCGATGTCGTCCACCACGAGATCGGCCCCGCCCAAGATCGCGTCATCGTCCTGGTAGGTCGTGCGCAGGCCCACGACGAACGCCCCGGCGAGCTTCGCGGAGACGATCCCGGATGGCGCGTCCTCGAACACCACGCATTCGCGCGGCTCGACGTGCAGCCGATGCGCGGCCAGCAGGTACGGCTCAGGGTTCGGTTTCGTCTCCTCCACCGTGTCCCCGCCGATGATCACCGACGGCACCACGAGCCCCGCCGCCCTCAGCCTCGCCTGCGCGAGCGCGACCCGCGCCGACGTGACCACGGCGAGCGGGCCGGGCCGGGCCAAGAGGTCCGCCGCGCCGGGGAACGCGGTGACGCCCTCGGTGTCGCGGATCTCGAACGCCGTGATCTTCTCGGCCTCCACGGCCGGGTCAAGGTGCGCCGCGAGTCGCCGGATCTTCTCCTCGGCGCTGAACCCGTGCAGCGCCGCGAACGGCTCGTACGGAAGCTGATGCCCCTTGCACCAGGCCCGCCACCCGCGCCGCGCCGATGCGTCCGAATCCACCAACACGCCGTCAAGGTCGGTGAGGTACGCCCCGCGCTCGCCCGGCCTCATCGTGCGGACCGGTCGTAGGGCGCGAGGTGCTGCAACTGCGCTGGGACGCCGGACCGGTCGGCCAGGCCGCGCACCAACACCATGTCGGTCGGTCGCGCCGCGCCCCACGCCAGCGACAGCATCTCCATCTCCTCGCGGCCGACCGGAGAAGCGGGGTCGTCCAGCACCGCCGCGATGCGCTCAGGGTCGCCCCCGGTCCGCTCCATCGCGTGAACGCCCTCGCGGAACTGGCCCTCGTCCCAGTCCTCGAACCGCGCGTCATCCTCGGTGACGCGCCCCTTGACGAGCGTGTGCAATGCCTCGTCCGTGACGATGTGCAGGCCCAGCGACCCGACGTAGCGCTCGCCCACGATCAGCCCCACGGCGTACGGCCACGCGTTCGCCAGCGACAGGCGGTTCGGCGGCACCGCGCCGTCGCGCATCCAGCGCGCGGCCCAGTCGAGCACGATCCCGGCGAACACGGCGTCCGGCGGGTCGATGTGGCGGTAGACCTCCCACTTGCGATCGAACGCCGCCCCGGCGAACCCCAGTTCCGGGTACACGCGTGACTCAGCCCACCCCTGGAACGGGAAGCCGCCGCCGTGGCCCCAGAAGAAGTCCGGTTGCCCGTTGTTGCGGAACTGCACGCTGTGGCCCATCCAGCCCAGGTCCAGCCCGAACAGGATGTTCTTCACCTGCGGTGACAGAAGCGCGGTCACGCTGTCACGGCTGAGCACCCGCCCGCCGTCGCCCGTCTCGCCCGCGTTCCACAGCGCCCGCAGGAACCGCAGGTGATCGGCCGGGCTCGTCACCAACTCGCACGCCTCCGGGCTCCCGGAGGTGACCATCGGGGCCGTGAACGTGGTGGGGCCGACGCGCAGATGGCCGGGCACCCGGCGCGCGGCGATGTCGTCCCAGCCGGGACCGTCCGGCCATGCCGTCTCCTGCATCCCCAGCGGGCCGAGGATCAGGTCATGCACGCACTGCCCGAAGGGCTTGCCGAGCACATGCGCGACCGCCCGCCCGGCGAGCCCCACGCCGAACGAGGAGTAGATGTAGCGCTCGCCCGCCCTGTCGGCCCAGCGGAACCGCACGCCGTCGTACTCGTGCGTGCGTCCGGCCTCCAACTCCCGCTCGTAGTAGCGCGTCTCACGGCTCCACGACGCGTCGAACGTGTCGGTGGCGAACCCGGCGGTGTGGGTCAGCAGGTGGCGCAGCGTCACGGCCGGACCGCCCACGGGGTTGACCAGCGCGAACGGCAGGTAGGCGGACACGGGCGCGTCGAGCGCGACCATCCCCATCTCGGCCAGCACGAACACGCAGGCCGCCACGTACGGCTTGGCGACCGAGCCCACGTTCATCACGTCGCGCGGGGTCAGGTCCCGGCCGCCCGCCATGCCCGCCGCGAACTCGAACAGGGCTCCGGCCTTGTCGGTCAGCGCGACCGCGCCGCCCGGTGTCCCGGTGAACCCCAACAACTCGGGGGCGCGCAACTGCAACGCCTCCCCGACTTCCTGAACGGCAATCGTCCCCATGCCGTTCCTCCGTCCTTCTCGAATCGGCACCAACCCGTACAACTGCGGGTCGGTTCGTCACCCACCGATCCAACCCTGTCACTCACCGGTGGGTCAACCCCCTTCGCCTAGATCCTTCCGGCTCGGGTAGGGGACAGTCCCCAGTCGGGGATGTCCCCCGCCAACGGGCTCCCGCACCGCGGCGGGCCGCGACCTTCCCGACCGCAACCACCCACGCACGGAGCCCGCCGAGGCAGCGCGAGCGCGGGACATCGCCAGGCGGCGATGTCCCGCGCTCGCGCTGCCTCGGCGGGCGGCCCTTCCGCACGGACCGCAACCACCGGAGGGGTTTGACGCCAACGGCGTCCGTCTTGTCTGTCAAACGCTCGTCCGCCGCCAGGGCGGACGGCGTCCCCGTCCCTACGAGGTCGAGGTCGGCCTAGAGGCCGGCGCCGAGGTCGGCGGCCGCCTCGACCGCCGCCCCGGCCGTCTCGCGACCCTGGGCGAGCGCGCCGATCTCGCCGGGCTCGATCGCCGGGCCGCGCTCCAGGGCGCGGCGGGAGACCTCGGCGCCGGCGGCATCGTGCAGGGCGACGCCGGGCCGTTCGGTCATCAGGCGCTCGAGGCTGCCGGGCTTGGTGCGCAGCTCGGCAGCCTCGGCGTCGACGCCGTCCAGCCGCTCCCACAGCCGCTGCGCTTCCGCGTCCGCCGCATGCGCGCCCCGCTCCGCCGCGGCCCGCACCGCCTTGCCGCCGTCGCCTCCGCGGGCTTGCCCGTCGAGCTCGGTCCGGGTGCGCAGCGCGCCCGTGTAGTCCTCCAACAAGGCGCCGCGGTCGCGCTCCTCCAGCCCGCGCAGCTTGCGCGCGTCGCCCGCGGAGAAGCCCGCCCACGGGTCGCCGGCACCGTCGCGCAGCGCGACGACCACGTCGTCGTCGAGGTCGCGCAGGAGCCCGCCCAGCGCCCCGGACCCACGCGCCAGCGCGTCGGCCCGGCGGTCACCGAGCGCGCTGCGGCGCCGCTGCACCGGCGTGGTCTCCTCCGCGGCCAAGACGACGGGCTCAGCGGCGTCCGCCCCATCCGCCCCGCGCGCCGCCTCGACCTCCCGCGTCGCCGCCTCGATGCGCGCGTGCGCGTCCAGGACGTGGGTCGCCGCGACCGCTCGCGCCGCGCGGTCCAGGTCGCCGACGACCGCGTCGACCGGCGCCAGCGCCGCGGCGCTCTCGCGCCTGTACGCCTCCAGGCGCTCCTCCGGAACGGCCGCCCGCGCCAGCTCCTCGCGCCGCACCGCCGCGCGCCCCGCGATCCACGCCGCCTGCCGCGCGTCGAGCACCTGCCCGCGCCCGCCGGCCAGCGCATCGGGCCGCAGCGCCATGTGCCGGGCCGCCGCGTCGTGGCCGCCGTCGCGCCACCACGCCGCGATCCGCTCCTGTGCGCTGGCGACGTCTCGGTGCGCGGTGCGCAGCCCCTCGGCCGCCTCGCGCTCGAGCTCTTCGACACCCAAGTCCACCATGTCGGGCACGTGCGCGAGCGCGCGCTCGGCGACGACGGCCACGAGCCGCGCGTCGCCGCCCGCTGCGTCGTGCAGGAGCGCCAGCGCCGACTCCGGGTCGCGCGCCCGGACCGCGTGCGCGTCGCGCGCCACCGCATGGTCCGGCGGCCCGGCCGGTGCCCGGGTCAGCGCGCCGCCCTCGCCCACGGCGAACCCCAGGTCCGCCAGCACGCGCCGCCGCGCCTCCGGGTCCGGCGCCCGGTCCAGCGCCCCCGGCGCGAACACCAGCGGCTTGCCGTTGCGGTCGGCCCACTGCGCCAGCTCGCCGACCATCTGGTCCAGCCGCTCGCCGCCCTCGCCCACCGCGTAGACCGCCGGGTCCAGCGCCGCGCGCGCGACCACGAGCGCGTCCGGGTCCACGTCCGGCCCGTACGCCCCGCCCGCCTCCAGCTCGACCGCCGGATGGCGCGACTGCAAGACCGCGCGCGTCAGCTGCTCCAGCCGCGCGCGCTCCGCCAGCGGCCTCCAGCCCAGCTCCGCCCGTGCGATCGCCAGCACGACGAAG
The DNA here is from genome assembly GCF_000424625.1 of Conexibacter woesei Iso977N. Classification (GTDB taxonomy): domain Bacteria; phylum Actinomycetota; class Thermoleophilia; order Solirubrobacterales; family Solirubrobacteraceae; genus Baekduia; species Baekduia woesei_A. Next base: position 2,219,472 of record NZ_AUKG01000001.1, on the reverse strand, counting down.
CGGCGGCGCATGTCGACGTCGGTCCAGCGGTTGGGCCGCTCGCCGACGACGCTGACGAGCTGGTGGACGCTCTCGATGACGTTGGTCGTGCGCATCAGCTTGCGCAGCTTCTCGTCCCCGGCGACCCCCAGCCGCTGCAGCGTGAGCGTCCCCTCCATCGCACCCCTGATCGAGGTCGACGCCGACCCATGGCCCATCTGCTCCAGCCACTTCGCCTCGCCGACCAGCCGCGCCTCGGCGACCGCCAGCCCCGGCTCGTCCCAGGCCGCGTACAGCCCCGCGCGCACCCCGACCTCGCCGATCTCGCGCAGCAGCTTGCGCTCCTCGTCGACCAGGGACTTGTCTTCCGGATCGGCCGCCTGCGCGGCCCGGATCGCCGCCAGCTTCTCGCGGCGCTTGGCGGCGACCCTGTGGCTCTCGTCGGGGTCGTCGACCAGGTGGCGGCCGAGCGCGACCCGGTCCGCGACCGTCAGGTGGCGCTCGATCACCTTGCGCGCGTTGTGGACGACGCAGCGCTGGTTGACGCCGAGGCCGTTGGTGTACTCCTCGATCGCCCTCATGAGCCCGGGGCCGCCGTCGGTCAGCCACAGCGCGTCGGGCGCGTGCAGGCCGCGCGCGCCGAGGTCGTCGAGCAGCGCGCGCACGACCTCCTTGGTCTCGGTCGGGCCCGAGCCGATCCCCAGCGGGATCTTGAGGCCGTCGCTCGTGACGCCGAGCGCCCAGACCATCGTGTGCTCGCCGACCGGCGTGCCGTCGATGACGATCGCGGCGAGGTCGAGGTCGCTGAGGTCGCGCCCGAGCTCGTCGAGCAGGAGGTCGCCGATCCGCTGCAGGTGGCGGCTGCCGACCGACTTCGTGACGACCGGGACGTCGTACCCGGCGAACTTGTAGGCCTTGCTCACCGCCTCGAGGTCGCGCACCGACATCCGGCTGAGCTGCGTGAACAGCAGCTGGTCGTCGGGACTCAGCGCCGCGGACAGCAGCCGCAGGGCGCGCGGGAGCTCCGCGGCGGCGCTGTCGGCGTCAGCCGTCATCGGCCTCCAGGCACGCGTACAGCGCGCGCATCAGCGCCTGGGCGCGCGGGTCGACGAGCTCGTCATCGCGCAGCGTGTTCATCGCATAGGACAACCCGACGCGGCGCGACGGCCACGCGCAGTGGCACGAGCCGCCCGCCCCGCCGTGGCCGAACGCGTCCGGGGCCGGGCCGTAGGGCTCGCGCTCGGTGTTGCGCTGGAAGCCGACGCCGAAGGCGACCGGCTCGTCGAGCAGCGGCTCGCGACGGCGGGAGCGCTCGGCCGTGCCGGCCGCGAGCGTGGCGGCGGAGAGCAGCCGGACGCCGTCCATCTCGCCGCCGCGGGCGAGGCAGGCGTAGAGGCGGGCGATCGACCGTGCGGTCCCGATCGCGCCCGCGCCGGGGATCTGCGCCCGGTGCCAGTCCGGGCGGTTCCACGGGATGCCGTCCGGCGGGAAGACCGGCGGGTTGGCCCAGACGCCGGCGCGGAGGTCGTCGGCGGCGACGGCCGCCGGGTCGCCTGCGGGCCCGCCGCTCCACCCCGGCGCGGGCGCGTAGCGCAGCGTCGAGACACGGGGCTCGTGCTCGGGCGGGAGGCCGATCCAGAGGTCGAGCCCGAGCGGACCCGCGACCTCCTCGGCGAAGAACGTCCCGACGTCGCGCCCGGCCGCGCGCCGGACGACCTCGCCGCAGAGCCACCCGTAGGTGAACGCGTGGTAGACGTCGGCGGCGCGCGGGTCCGGGTCCGGCGGCTGGTCGGCCAGGAGGCCGGCCAGGCGGACGTCGTCCGTGTAGTCGTCAGGGCCGACCGGCGTGGTGAAGCGCGGGAGCCGCCCCTGGTGCGAGGCCAGCTCCGCGACCGTGACCGCGTCCTTGCCGTGCGCGGCGAACTCCGGCCAGACGTCGGCGACCGGCGCGTCGAGGTCGAGCACCCCGCGGTCGGCGAGCATCAGCAGGCACAGCGCGACGAACCCCTTCGTGCCGGAGAAGACGAGCTGCAGCGTGTCCTCGCGCCACGGCGTCCCGGCGTCGTCGGCGGCCCCGCCCCAGAGGTCGGCGACCGGCACGCCGTCGCGGTAGGCGGCAAACGCCGCGCCCTGCTCGCCGCGCTCGATCAAGTTGTCGCGGAACGCTGAACGGACGGGCTCGAAGCCGGGGGCGACGAAGCCGTGGACGTCGGGGGTGGCCATCGCGCGAAGGTATATGCGTGTGCGCGGGGGTTCCGCCACGCGGATTCGCGATCACCCCGATCGGGCAGTCGGATGGCCCTGCCGGGCGTCCGCGCGTACCGTCGCTGACCAGATGTCCCGTCGGCCCGATCTCTCCCGCTCCACCCTCGCCGCCCTCGCGCTGGGCGCCGCCGCGGTCGCCGCGCTGGGCGCGGCCGACGGGGTCCGGGCGGTCGTGCTCGGCGCGGTCGTCGCGGCCGCGATCGCGGTGACGCGGATCCGCTACGCGCCGGTCGCCGGCGCCGCGCTGCTCGCGGTCCTGGCGGTGCTGGCGGTCGGCAGCCACGGGCTGGGGCAGGACGCGCGCGCGGCCGCGACCGCGGGCGCCGCGACGCACCACGCGAAGCACGCGCACAGGCTCACCCACCGACACCGGAAGCACCGCTGACGCCATGGCCCTCGTCGCCCAGCCCCGCCGCTCTTCCCCCGGCCGCGCCGACCCCCGCGCGGTCGCCGCGGTCGGCGCCGCGTTCCTGCTGACGATCGGGATGCTCGTCGTGCTCGTCTGGGGCACGCCGGTGGTGGCGTCGTGGGTCCACGGCGGTCGCGTCGCCGGGCCGAGCGCGGTCGACGCCGGTCGCGCGCTCGCCGATCCCGCACTGCGTTCCGGCGACCCCGCCGGCGCATACCCAGAGGCGACCCGCGCGCTCCTGCCCGGCGCGACCGGCTTCTGGACGACCGCCGCGTTGTTGTTGCTGTTGCAGTGCGCGCTGCTCGTCGCCTCCGCGCGGGCGGCCGAGATCCGGATGAGCCGGCCGGCCGCCGACCGGCGCTGGTGGCACCTCCGCGGTCGCCGGCCACACGAGTTCGGCCGCTACCGGACGATCGGCGAGCTGCTCGTCGACGGGCCGTCGCCGGATCGCGTGATCGTCGGCAACGTCGCGCGGCCCAGCTCGCTGGTGGCGATCACCGACTCGGTCCAGATGGCGGTCGTCGCCGCGCCGCGGACGGGCAAGAGCTCCGGCCTCGTGATCCCATCGCTGCTGGAGCACGAAGGCCCAGTGGTGACGACTTCTGTTCGCACCGACGTCGCCGAGCACACGCTCGCGCGGCGGCGCCGCCTCGGGCGCGTGTGGGTCTGGGACCCGTTCGGCCGCGACAGCGACGACTGGGACCTCCTGCAGGGCTGCGAGGACTGGGAGCACGCGCTGCTCGTCGCGCGCTGGCTCGGGCATGCGCGGCGGATCGGCGAGGGGCCCAACCAGGACTACTTCGACCAGGAGGCCGAGGGCCTCGTCGCACCCTACCTCCACGCTGCGGCGCTGACGCCGGACATCACCGCCGAGGGCGTCTACCGCTGGATCCTCATCCGCGACGTCAAGACCGCGGCCGGCATCCTCGAGGACGCGGGCGCCGACGACGCGCGCGAGCGGCTGAAGGCGGTCTACGCGTACACCGAGCGCCAGCGCGACGGCATCATCGGGACCGCCGCGGTGCAGTTGAAGGCCTACGGCCACCCGGCCGCCGCGCGGACCGCGAAGCGTGCGCGGGGCATGACGCCGGAGGTGCTCTTCGACGGGCCCAACACGCTCTACATCGTCGCGGGGCGCGAGCACCAGCAGATGCTGGCGCCGCTGGTCGTGACGATGATCTCCTCCATGTTGTTCTACCTCAGCGAGCGCGAGAACCGCACCGGGCAGGGGCTCAAGCCGTCGGCGTTGTTCGCGCTCGACGAGACCGCGTCGATCGCGCCGATCCAGGACCTGCCGCAGATCCTCGCGACGTCGCTGGGCTCGGGCGCGCGGTTCCTGACCGTGTGGCACTCGGTCGCGCAGATCCGGCGCCACTTCGGCGACGACGCGGCCGCCGAGATCCTGGCGCTGTCGCAGGCGAAGGTCTTCATGGGGTCCATCACCGATCACCACACGCGGCAGGAGATCGTCCAGCTCCTCGGCCAGCGCCAGCGCCTGATCGGCGAGGCCGGCCCCGGCTTCCCCGTCGACGTCATGACCTCCCAGGCGCTGCAGCGGACGACCGCGGGCGAGGGCCTGCTGATCAACGCCGACCTGCCACCGGTCATCTTCCGCCAACGCCGGCACTACCTCGACCCCCACCTCAAGCGCCTGAAGGGCAGCTCCGGCTACATCTCACCGCCCGACGGCGCCGTGATGGGCGAAGGGAGCGCCGGCAGCCACGGGGCGGTGACGAGCGACTGCGGGTGATCAGCTCTGAGCCGATCCCGGAAACGCGAAAGGCCCGCAAACGCGGGCTTTTCGGCTAGGGGTGAGTGACGTGACTCGAACCCGCGACGCCATGCGCCCCACCTACCCCAAGAGCAACGTCATCGCCGTCGCCGCGACCGACGCCAAGGACCACCTCGCGCCGTTCCCCAACTTCGGGCCCCGGTCCATGACGCCGCGATGCCCGCCACCCGGCGCGAGGAACGCACCGATCCGAGCCGGGGTCGACGGCTAGCCGGCTGAGGCGGCCGTCATCGGCGACCCGGCCCGCGGGGCGAGCCGGACTCGGGCGATCTCGGCGCGCTCGTGGAGGACGCCGGGGCTGTCGGTGCCACCGGCCATGGCGATCTCGTGGGCGAGGTCGAGCGTCGCACGCAGGACGTGCTTGGTGTGGTGGTGGGTCCTGTGGCCCTTGCCGGCCCGGATGAAGCGCTTGCGCTGCTTGCGCGGCGCGCACACGGCGTCGAGCTCGGCCTGGGTGAGGGTGCCGTTGGCGACCTCGGGCTGCAGGATCGCGCGCAGGAACTCGCGCTCTTGGCCGACGGTCTTGTGCATCATCACGAACAACATGATCAGCGCGAAGACCGAGAAGAGCAGCACCCCGAAAAGGCCGATCGCCGCGGTGCCGCCGATGGCGGCGATCGCGTCCCAGGTGCCGTGGGTGAGCATGGCCAGAACGATCAGGCCGATGCCCAGTCCGAGCCGGCGGGGCTGGATCGGGGTCCCGATCGCGTAGATCAAGCCGCAGCAGAACAGGGCGCTGTAGAGCGTGTGGGAGAAGATGCCCGAGCCGGCGCGCAGGGCGAAGGTGCCCAGGGCCGCGCCCACCTGGTTGTCGGCGAACCCCGCGATGGCGCTGTTGTAGTCATACAGCACATCTTCGAAGAGCTGGAAGCCCAATCCGATGAAGGCGCCGATGAACACCCCGTCATAAGGGGTGCGGATGAGCCGCGGCGCGAGCCCGAGGAGCAGGACGAACCCGGCGGCCTTGGAGGTCTCCTCGGTGAACGGGGCGGTCAACGCCGCGCCCCAGTCCACGCCGAAGGCCTGGCCGAAGAGCTTGGGGTAGATGTCCAGCAGCGCGGTGTTGACCGTCAGCGCGAAGAGGAACGTCGCGGGTACGGCACCCCACAGAAAGGCCGTCAGCACGAGGTTGCGCGGCTGGCGCTCGTAGTGGTCGCCGCGCCGCAGGATCGCGAGGAACACCAGCCCGTAGAGCGCGGTGGCCGTCGCGCCGGCGCCCAAACCGGTGCCCACGACGCTCGCGCCGCCGGAGAAGTACTCGATCAGGTGCACCGCGCCGAGCACGAAGAACACGATGTAGACCCAGAAGCACAGGTTGTGAGGCTGGCGCAGCCGGAACGGCAGTCCCCAGCCGGTCAGCTCGAGCACTTCGCGCCGGCGCTCGACGAGCGTCTCGGGCGAGGCGGCGGTCTGCGCGGTGCTCATCGGGCCGCCCTGGGGTCGTAGTGGATGCTGTCGATCATCTTCTCGACCTCGTCGGCCTGGTCCTGGATGGTGGCCGTAGGACCGGTGAGCGTGATCTTCACCCCGGTGTTGCCGTAGACCAGCGCGGCGACGACCCCTGCTCCCTGGACCGTCGTGTAGGCCTGCGCGACGCCGCGGTGGCCGTCGGTGGTGTGGAAGCTCTGGACCGTGCCGGCCACGTGATAGGCCTTGTCACCCTCCAACGCTGTGTCCACCTTCTTGATCTGACTCAGCAACCGCTCTGCGCTGCCGCGGAACGGACCGGGCTCGACCACGAACGAGGAGCCGCCCTTGGCCAGGACCACCGTCTCGCCGGGCGTTCCGCTCTGCGTCTTGTCGGTCGTCAGCAACCCGGAGTCCACGCCCCATCCCGCTTGGGCGTCCATCGTCAGCCCCTTGTCCAGCACGAACACGTCGCCCGCCCTGGTCTCCTGGCTGTAGGACAACAGGTTGTCGACCGCAGGAACGACGACGGTCCACAACACGAACAGCCCGATCACGACCAGGCCCGGCAGCAGCGAGCGCCGGTCCAAGCCGAAGAACCGATGCTCGACGGGCACGCGGCCCGTCGGCGTCAAGCCCTCGACGCCGCTTCCCCCCACAGCCTGGTCCACCATGCGTCGGGACCCTACCCTGACAACGACCGCGCGAGCAACGAACCTGGCGCAGTCAGCGACCGGAGCGCGGACACATGCCCAAAGCTCCATATTGCTGATCTAACAACTTCTTCGTGCAAGTTCGTCAGGCAAGTCACACGCCCGCGAAGACCAAGGTGTACGGACCCTGCTGCTCGGTCAGCCCGGCGCTCGTCAAGCACGCGGTCGGCAGGGCGGTGGTGACGGCGATCGTCGTGGCCGAGGCGCCGGTGAACTCGCCCGCGACGATCGAGCCGACGCTGGTGACCACCAGGGTTCCGGCGACGTACTCGGTGTCGGCGCGGTAGGTGAAGGTGCTGGTGTGGCCGTTGCTCCAGGTGAACGTCGAGGTGAGCTGGGTCGGGAAGGACTGGCCCAGCAGTGCGGTGCACGACAGGCTGGCAGGGAAGATGCCGCTGACCGAGCCGGAAGTGACGGTCGGGTCGGTGGCCGAGAGGCATGGGCCGAGCGCGATGTCGACGCCGGCGGTGACCGCTCGCGGCTGGAGCAGCCGCAGGCCCGGGGTGTAGGTGTTGGTCTGCGTGCCGGCGCAGGTCAGCTGCTCGGCGCCCTGCGCCCCCGAGGCGCCGGCTGCGGCGATGAGGACCGCGGCCACGCCGGCGAGCAGAAGCGTGCGCGCGACGGGACGCCTCACGCGCCGGCGATCGTCATCGTCAGCGGGCCGGACACGTGGCCGATCCCGGTCGTCAGGCACTGCAGCGCCGAGAGCGTGGGAAGGACCACCGTCTCGGTCGCCGTGGCCCCGGCGAACTTGCCGGCGGTGACCGTGCCGGTCGTGATGAAGGTGTACTGACCGCCGACGGCGTTGTCGGTGAACAACGCGGCGTCGATGACGCTCGTGGTGGCGTCGGCCCAGGCGATCGTCTGCTGGCCCTCGTCGCCGATCTCGCCGAGCGGTCCGAGGCAGCTGTAGGACGCCGGGAACGCGTTGGCGGTCGTGCCCGAGGCGGCGCCCGGGTCGTTCGAGGTGCAGGTGAACGCATCGCTGTTGGCGATCGTCCCGCTCTGGGTGGCGAGCTTCAGCGCCGGTGTGTAGTCCACCGACTCGGTGCCGGCACACACCGCGACGTTCGCCGCCCGAGCCGAGGCGCACGTCAGCATCAACGCCAGCAACGCTGCGGCGGCCAGACCCGACGCGAAGCCACGCAGCCCGCAGATGTCATCGGACATGGTGCGAACATTGACCGCCGCCCGCTGAGCGTTGTCAAGCCAATGGGATCGTCCACGCTCGAAGGGCAGGGTCCCAAGCTTGCGGAACGCTTCACACCAGACAGGCACACGGAGCCCTCGCGGCGAGCTCCCGGGCAGAGCACCGAGAACCAGCGCAGGCTCGCGCGCCAACTGACGCTCGCCGGACGACGTCGACGCCCGGCCCCTAGAGTCCGCCCTCAACTCGCGATCGAGGAGCAGCAACATGTCGGACTTGAACGTCGTCGCCGTCTTGAAGGCCAAGCCGGGTTCCGAGCAGGTGCTCGGTGACGCGCTGACCGCGCTCGTCGAGCCCACCCGCGCCGAGGAGGGCTGCACCGGCTACGAGCTGTTCGTCTACGCGTTCGACGGGGCGCCGGCCATCCATCCGCTCGCGCCTCACGGCGGCTGAGCCCGCGCGGACGTCAGCGCGCGGCGGCGACCTCGCGCTGCTGGACGGCGTCGTCGGCCAGGGCGTCGGCGGCGCCGTCCAGCACGAGCGTGCGCCAGCGGTAGTAGTCGGTCTCGGCGACGCCGTGGTCGGAGCAGAGCGCGGTCACCTCGGCGTCGTCGCTCATCCCGGCCAGGACGAACCGCAGGCGCGCGCCGGGCTCGGCCATGTCCGGGGCCTGGGCGGCGACGGTGGGCGGCAGGTCGCCGCGGACCAGCCGCCCGCCGCGGAAGCTCGCGGCGGCGATCACCATGCCCGCCGTGATCAGGATCAGGTCCTTGAGCACGTACTGGCCCTCGAGCGTCGGCGCGTGGTGCGGCCCGGCGAACAGGCGCCCCGGCAGCAGCACCAGCGGCGAGAGGATCCCGACGAACTCGCCGGCCAGCACCCAGACCGCGGCGCGCATCCCGCGATTGGCCAGCAGGCAGATCCCGATGAAGCACTCCATCGTGGCGACCACGACGATCGCGACGTCGCCGGGCACGAGCCCCAGGAACAGGATGTGCGTGGTCGCCTCGGTCAGGTCCTGCGCCGGGCTCACACCCGGGAAGTACTTCAACACCCCGAACCCGAGGAAGACCGCGCCGACCGCGATCCGCAGCGCCGTCACGCTGTGGCGCACCAAGTGATGGTGGATGACGTTCTCGACGTGCAGCAGACGGGCGTAAGCGAAAGGCATACATCTTCCTGCGCGCCCGCCGGCCGATCGGCTCACAAACCGGCGCATCGGCCCGCGAGCGCTCGTGGGCGCGCCAACATGTACATCTTTCGCGATCGGGCGATGTTCCGGCGGCGGAACGGGGAGCCCGCGTCCATGGTCATCGTCGTGCTCGTCGTCGTGGTCCTCACCTTGGTCGGGGCCACCTATGGGATCTTCACCCGCCGGGGCAGCGGCATCGGCCAGCACCCACGGGGCAGCGATCACGCGGGCTCACCCGGCGTCGGCGAGGGCACATCGCGCATGTCCAGCCATGCCGACGAGAACGAGGGCGCGTTCGACTCCCGCGGCGGCAGGTGACGACGCCGGCCGAACGTCTGTGAGCCACGGAGCTGGAGCCGGCGCACGCCTGCACGGCGGTGCGCCCGGTCGGACGCCGAGAGCACTGCGCGAGCACCGGGGCGCGTACCCCGGAGGATGTCGCTGCCGGACGTTCTCGCACTCGTGGCCCTGACCTTCGCGGCCTGCGCTCTGCACGCCACCGTCGGGTTCGGATCGGGGCCGTTGCTGATGCCGCTGCTGCTGGCGCTGACGACACCCGCGCGCGCGGTCGTCGCCGCCGTCGGCGTCGGCGTCGGCATGGTCGTCAACGGGCTGCAGCTGGGCGCCGAGCGACGCCGGCCGCAGCTGCCCGTTCGCCGGTTGTGGCCGCTGCTGGCCTCCGCGGTGCCGGGTGCCGCGCTCGGCGCGCTCGTCGCCGGCCGGCTCGACCACCGCGCGGTGGCGGTGGCGCTGGCGATCGCGCTGCTGATCTCCGGCGCCGCGCTCGTCGCCGCCCCGCACCGGCTGGCGCCGGGCGTGCTGGCCGGCGGCGGGATCGTGGCCGGCTTCTCGGCCGCGCTGACCGGGGTCTTCGGTCCCGTGCTCGGCGTCATGGTGACCGGCGCGGGCTGCCGCGGGGACGCGCTTCGCGACGGCATCGGCGCGAGCTTCCTGGTGGTGGGGACGTGCGCGATCGCCGCGACGCTGGCGGTCTCGGGTGGCGCGACCGGGCTGCTGCTGGCCGTCGCGCTCACACCACCCGCCGCAGCCGGGCACGCCGTCGGTCGTGGCGGCTTCGCCCGCCTCACCGAGCGCACGCACCGCGCCGCGGTGCTCGGCGCCGTCGCCGCCGGTTGCGCCGCCGCCCTGCTGCCGCTGGTCCTCTGAGCGCGGCGCCTCGTGCGTACGTGTTCCGGGCAGGCGGGTACCTGGAGGGCCCCGATGCCCCGCCAGAAGAGCGCACGCCGCACGCTGCGTGCGGCGCCACACGTCCTGCTGCGCACGGGGCGGGCGTTCTACGACGACCAGATGACCCACCACGCGGCGGCGCTGACCTACTACGCGCTGATGTCGCTGTTCCCCGCGCTGCTGCTCGCCGTCTCGATCCTCGGCCTGGTCGGCCAGTACCCGGCGACCTACGACGCGATCCTCGGCTACCTGCGCGACGTCGTCCCGCCGTCGGCGCTGGTCCCGCTCGACAGCTCGCTGCGCGCCGCTCTGCAGCAGAAGGGCACGGCCGCGACCACGTTGGCGATCAGCGTCGTGGTCACGCTCTACGGGACCACCGGGGCGCTTGAGGCCGCGCGCCGCGCGCTGAACGTCGTCTTCGAGGCCGACGCCGGGCGGCGCTTCCTCACGCGCAAGGCGGTCGACGTCGTCAGCACGGTCGTGTTGATGGCTCTGATCCTCGTCAGCCTCGTCCTGGTGTTCGTCGGCGGCGGGCTCGCCGAGGACCTGCTCGGCTTCCTCGGGCTCGGGTCGACCGTCGTGGACATCTGGAACATCGCCCGCTGGCCGGGGGCCGTCACGATCGCGATGCTCGTGTTCTCCTACATCTACTACGTGACCCCCGACGTCCACCAGCGCTCGTTCCGCTGGGTCACCCCCGGCGCGATCGCCGGCGTCGCGCTGTGGCTCGTCGCCTCGGCCGGGTTCTCGACCTACCTCAGCAAGGTCGCCAACGTCGGCGCCGTCTACGGGGCGTTCGCGGGCGCGATCGTCCTCGTCGTCTGGCTCTGGCTGACGAACGTCGCACTGCTCTTCGGAGCCGAGCTCAACGCCGAGATCGAGCGCGAGCACCAGCTCCGCGAAGGCGTGCCCGAGCAGGAGACGCTGGACCTCCCGAACCGCTAGCAACTCAGCGTCGCGGTTCGTCGACCGGCCGACCGGTGGCGAAGCGGACGGTCGCCTCGACGCAGGTGTTGGCCAGCAGGCCGATGACGATCAGGTGGCGGATCCCGTGGAGCTTGAGGAGCTGATCGAGATCCGTGCCCTGGAAACCGCTGGAGCACCAGTGCTCCTGGGCGACGATGTCGCCAGGGTGCGTCGAAGCTCTCCCGGATCTCGCCGCGTCTCGTAGTCGCCCGGCCGGTAGCGGTCCCAGGACGCGTGACGCTCGATGCTGCGCGCGTACTCGGGCGTCTCCTGGCTCCGCAACGCCGCTGCGGCAGCAGGGGCGATCGCGACGCGCTCTCGCCCGTTCCTCGAAGGAGCTGTGCTGGTTCGGCTGCCATCGGCGAGAGGTTCGTCGCCTGCGCGCACCGCCGCACCCGGGTACCTTCGAACGTCTTCCAACCGTCAGGGACGGCGCGGGGCCCGCCCGAAGCCCGGATGGACCCCCGGGGTGAGCCCCTGCGCGTCGGCGAGCCGCCGCAGCGTCACGGCCAGCTCGCGCCGCTCAGCGGCGCTCAGCCCAGCGGTGATCGCCTGCTCGTGCTCGCGGGCGACGACCGCCAGGTCGGCCAGCTTGGCGGTGCCCGTCGCGGTGAGCGCGAGGGCGTAGTTGCGGCGGTCGGCGGGGTCGCGGGTGCGGGCGACGAGGGCGCGGTGCTCGAGGTCGTCGATCAGCGCGACCAGGCGCGTCGCGTGCATGCCCAGCGCGTCCGCCAGCGCGCGCTGGCTCAGGCCGGGCGACCCCGCCAGCAGGCGCAGGACGCCGGCCTGCGGCGGCGTGACGTCCAGCGGCGCGATCCGCTCGGCGAACGCGGCGGCCGCGTGCGCCCCGAGCTGAGCCAACAGGAAGGCCACTCCGGGCTGGACAGGCGCAGGCGAGGAAGGCACGGCGCGAGAATAACGGCCGGTCGCATTCAATACAATTTGTAATCGTTACAAGTCTCATCTATTGTCGTTCGCGTGGCCCTCCTCTTCCTCCCCACCACGTCGGCCCGCCGCTGCTCCCCCTCGCCCTGATCGCCTGCGGCCTGTTCGCCGCCTGCCTGATCGTGGGCGCCGCCGGCGGCGGGCCGTTCCCCTCGCCCTACGACCCCGCCCACGACGTCCTGGCGTTCTTCGCCGGCCACAGCACGACCGTGCGCGTCGCCGCGACGCTGCAGTTCGCCTCCGCCGTCCCGCTGGCGATCCTCGCCGCCTCGCTGTCCAGCCGCGTGCGCTTCCTGGGCTTCGCACGAGTGCCGGGCGTGCTGATCGCCTCGACCGGCGGGATCCTGGCCAGCGGTCTGCTCGTGCTCAGCGCCTTGGTCCAATGGGTCCTTTCCCAGCCGGGCGTGCGGGACGACCCGGGGGTCGTCCGGGCCCTCGCTGACCTCGCGTTCGCCACCGGCGGCCCGGGGCACGTCGTCTTCCTCGGCCTGCTCGTGGCCGGGCTGGCCGTCCCGGCGGCGATCGGCCGGCTGCTGCCGCGCCCGCTCGCGCTCGCCGGCGTCGCGCTGGCGCTCGTCGCCGAGCTCTCGACCCTGGCCCTCCTCTTCCACGGCGCCGCGTTCCTGCTCCCCATCGCCCGCTTCGGCGGGCTGATCTGGCTGGTCCTGGCCGCCGCCCTCCTCCCCGCAACCACCCCAACAACCAAGGACCCCGCACATGCCCACCTCACTTGATGGCCGCGTCGCGATCGTGACCGGCGCCAGCCGCGGCATCGGCGCCGCGACCGCGCGAACGCTCGCGAGCGCCGGTGCGCGCGTCGTCCTCGCCGCACGCGATGCCGACCGCCTCGAGGCCCTCGCGGCCGAGATCGCCGATGCCGGCGGCACCGCCTTGGCTCTGCCGACCGACATCGGCGATCCCGCCGCGGTCGCCGGCCTGGTCGCCGACACGGTGGCCGCCTTCGGCCGCCTCGACATCGCCTTCAACAACGCGGCCGGCGGCGGCCATCCGCCGACGCCGCTGCAGGACGTCGCCCTCGAGGACTTCGACAGCGCCTACGCGATCAACCTGCGCGGCACGTTCCTGTGCCTCCAGCACGAGATCGCGGCGATGATCGACAACGACGGCGGACCCTCGGGCGCGATCGTCAACATGAGCTCGACCGCTGGCCTCGAGGCCGTCGGAGGCCTCGCCGGCTACGTCGCCACCAAGCACGCCATCGTCGGGCTCACCAAGGTCGCCGCGCTGGAGAACGCCGCCCGCGGCATCCGCGTCAACGCCGTCGCCCCGGGCCCGATCCTCACCGAGCAGCTCCAGCGCGCCGGCGACGCCGGGCTCAAAGCCGCCGCGATGGCGATGCCGATGCGCCGCGTCGGCCAACCCGACGAGGTCGCCGACGTCGTCGCCTGGCTCTGCGGCGACGAGTCCTCGTTCATCACCGGCGCGACGATCCTCATCGACGGCGGCAAACTGGCCGGAATGGCCCCGTTCGCCCGCCAGGCGCCCACCGGCTGACCGGCTCGCCGACGACCTCACAACCGGCAGATAAGCCGGCGGTTCTGGCACGATTCACGGCGTTTCGGGCACTCGTGCCTGAGTTCGAGTAGGCCTACAGGTCGCTTCCAACCGGCTCCGGAACCGGGCCGGTAGCTGCACATCGCGTCCCGGAGTCGACTTACAAGTAGCCGCGCAGGTGCTGCGATCGGCACAGGCTCAGCCCATCGCAACGGCAGCGGGACGCCGGCTACCGCGTCGCGATCGTGCCGTCGTCGCGTCCAACGAGTTCGGCCCAGCGATGACTTCTCATGGTGCGCGGAGTCGAAGGGCCATGACTGCTGCAAGCACGCCTCCGGTCGTCCGACGCCGCGAGTGGCTGGACCGCATCAACACGCTGCGCGCTCGCGAGAAGGCGCACACCCGCGAGGGCGACGCGATCGCGGCCGCGCGGCGGCGGCTGCCGATGACGGAGGTCGACCCGTCGACGCCGCTGGTCGGCGCGGGCGGTGAGGTCCGGCTGATCGACGCCTTCGAGGGCCGCGCCCAGCTGTTCGCGTCCTACCACATGTGGCACGACGGCCAGCCGGCCGCCGGGCAGTGCGAGGGCTGCACGTTCTTCACCGGCCACGTGCTCGAGCTGGCCTACCTGCACCAGCGCGACGTCACCTTCGCCGTCTTCTGCGACGGGCCGTTCGAGGCGTCGGACCGCTACCGGCGCTTCATGGGCTGGGAGATGCCGTGGTACGCCGTGCCCGCCGGGTCGCGCGACGCGCTCCTCGCGGGCCGCTACTTCGGCATGAAGGCGTGTTACCTGCGCGACGGTGACCGCGTCTATGAGACCTACTGGACCACCGGGCGCGGGGTCGAGCCGATGGGATCGTCCTACGGGATCCTCGACATGATGGTCTACGGGCGGCAGGAGCACTGGGAGGACTCGCCCGCCGGGTGGCCGCAGCCGTTCGACGCCAGCGCCGGCCAACAGCTGCGCCAGGATGGACGCCCGACGGCGCAATGGTCACGCATCGCCGCCGGCCACGACGACGACCTCGGGAGCGCCAAGGTGGCAGCCGGCCCTGCGGACTGCTGCCACTGAGCGGCCGCCCGTCTGGGCGACGAGGACGTCGGTGGCGCGCCGCAGCAGCGTGATCAGCGCGCCACGCTCCTCGGCCGAGAACGCGGCGGATCCCTCCCGCTCCAACACCGCGACCTCGCCGTCGGTGCGCTGCTCGACGACCTCCGCCACCGTCGCGAGCAAGGACATCATGTCGCTCAGCGCTGGTTCATCCCGGCGCGCGGCGTGCCGGCTAGGTGCCGCAGTACGTGATGTAGGTGTCGCTCGCCGGGCCGGGCGTGGCGAGGTCGGTGAGGCCGTCGCGCTCCTCGAAGGGGCGCGTGACCGCGTCGAGGAGCCGCTCGTAGTTCGCGAGGTCGCCGGCCGTCGCCGCGGCCAGCGCGTCCTCCACCGCGTGGTTGCGCGGGATGTACACCGGGTTGATCCGGTCCATCGCCTCCGCGGTGGCGGACATGTCGGCGCCGGCCGCCGCGCCGAGGCACTCGCGCCAGCGCGCGAGCCAGCCGTCCCAGGCCGCGAGGTCGGTGAAAAGCCCGCGGGCGTCGCGCGCCGGGTCGCCGCGCAGCGTCGCGGCGGCGTCGCGGAAGAACGTGGTGAAGTCGACGCCCTGGGTGTGCAGGAGCTCGAGCAGATCGGCGATCAGCGCACCGTCGAGCTCGTCGTCGGCCCCGTCGGGCGACAGCCCGAGCTTGGTGCGCATGCCGTCCAGCCAGGCCGCGTCGAAGATCGGCCAGAAGCCCTCGAGCACCGCCATGGCCTGCGCGGCGGCCGCCTGCGCGTCAGGGCCGATCAGCGGCAGCAGCGTCTCGGCCAGCCGCGCGAGGTTCCACTGGGCGATCGCGGGCTGCTGGCCGTAGGCGTAGCGGCCGCCGTGGTCGATCGAGCTGAACACGGTCGCCGGGTCGTAGGCCTCCATGAACGCGCACGGGCCGTAGTCGATCGTCTCGCCCGAGATCGTCATGTTGTCGGTGTTCATCACGCCGTGCACGAAGCCGACGAGCATCCACCGCGCGACGAGCTCCGCCTGGACCGCGACGACGGCTTCGAGGAACGAGATGTAGGGGTTGTCGGCCGCGGCCGCCGCCGGGTGGTGGCGGGCGATGGCGTAGTCGGCCAGGCGGCGCAGCAGCGCCTCGTTGCGCAGCAGGGCGGCGTACTGGAAGGTCCCGACGCGCAGGTGGCTGGCGGCGACGCGGGTCAACACCGCGCCGGGCAGCAGCGTTTCGCGCGCCACGTCCTCCCCCGTGGCCACGACCGCGAGCGCGCGCGTCGTCGGGATCCCGAGCGCGTGCATCGCCTCGCCGACGAGGTGCTCGCGCAGCATCGGCCCGACGGCCGCCCTGCCGTCGCCGCCGCGGGCGAACGGCGTGCGTCCGGAGCCCTTGAGGTGCAGGTCGCGCCGGCGTCCGGCGCGGTCGAGCACCTCGCCCAGCAGCAGCGCGCGGCCATCGCCGAGACGCGGCGACAACCCGCCGAACTGATGGCCGGAGTACGCCATCGCAACCGGCTGCGCGCCTTGGGGCGCCTTGCTGCCGGCCAGCACCGCGAGACCCTCGGGGCTGCGCAGCGCGTCGGGGTCGGCGCCCAGCTCGGCGGCGAGCTCCACGTTCAGCGCCAGCAGGCGCGGCGCGGGCGCGGGCGCGCCCTGCCAGGGCACGTACAGACCCTCGAGCTCCTCGACGAACGTGTTGTCGAAGGCGAACAGCGGCGGGGCGGCGACGCTCATACGCTGCAGGCTAGGCATCCGCGGCGGTCATGCGCCCGCCGCGGATGGCGAACGGACGCCCTGGCGCCTTCCACTGCAGCTCCGACCTGGAGGACCGTGGTTCGTCGGGGTCGGGTTGTCCGGGACCGACGGTTAGGATTCCTGCGTGGACGTCGAGCTGGAGATCAAGAACTACCGCTGCTTCACCGACGAACGCCCGGCGCGGATCCGCGTCCGTGACGGGGTGATCGGTTTTGTCGGGATCAACAACGCAGGCAAGTCGACCGCCCTGCGGTTGTTGTATGAGTTGCGCGCCCGGTGGCGGTCACTCGGTGAGCCGCGGCCTACACAACACGTTGGACGGGCGGCGAGGTCCGAGCAACCAGGCCCCCTTCTCAGGTGTGGCCGATCAGGTGGAAATCGGGGACCTGGACGGCACGGATCTCGGCACGTTCTTCGAGAACCTCGCCGGCACGGATAACCGCAGTTCGGCCACGATCCAGGGCGGTTCAGGCACTAGTGCCTGAAATCGAGAAGACCTACATGACGCTTTTACGCCTTCCCGGAAATGCGAAAGGCCCGATTGCCGACGCGCTCCCCGAGCTGGGGGTCCACATGCGGTCCTCCCCACGCTGTATACATGGTGCGGATCCAATGGCCGATCGTCGCACCTCTCAATCCACGCGCGCGCTGCTGCGGCTCCGGCAGCTGCTGCTCGACGGCGCGTTCGCGCCCGGGACGCGGATGGCGGAGCTCGCGCTCGTCGACCGGCTCGACGTGTCGCGCACGCCGCTGCGCGACGCGCTGTCGGCGCTGGCCTACGAGGGGCTGCTGGAGCTGTTGCCGAGCGGCGGCTACGCGGTCCGGGCGTTCACGCGGGACGACGTCACCGACGCGATCGAGCTGCGCGGCGTGCTCGAAGGGACGCTCGCGCGCAAGGCGGCGGAGCGCCGGGACGTGGACGTCGCGGTGCTCGACGCGATCAACGGGGAGCTGGACGGCGTGGTGCACGCGCGCGGCTTCGCCACGTTCGAGCGGTACCTGGAGCTCAACGAGCGCTTCCACCAGGAGTTGATCGCCCTCGCGGGGTCGCCCGTGATCGAACGGTCGTTGGAGCAGGTGATGGCGCTGCCGTTCGCCTCCCCCAACGCGTTCGTGCTGGCCGAGGCCGAGCTGCCGGAATCCCGTGAGATCCTCGTGATCGCCCACCACCAGCACCGCGAGATCGCCCGCGCGATCGAGCGCGGCGAAGGCGCGCGCGCCGAGACCCTGGGCCGCGAGCACGCGCACCTGGCCCTGCGCAACCTCGAGATCGTGCTCGAGCACCGCGACGTCCTCGCGACGCTCCCGGGCGCCTCGCTGCTGCGCCTCGCCGACTGAGGCGACACGGCGGGTTGCCTTCCGGGCGCCCGAGTTGTATACAACATCACCATGCACGCTTCCGGAGGAGAGGCCGTCCGCGCGCCCGACACGTTCGCGCTGCCCGACTACCCGCGCAACGCCTGGTACGCGGCCGCCTACGACGTCGAGCTCAGGCACGAGCTGCTGGCCCGCACGATCTGCGGGAGGTCGCTCGCCATGTTCCGGCGCACCGACGGCTCCCCCGTCGCGCTGGAGAACGCCTGCTGGCACCGGCTGATGCCGCTGTCGGAGGGCCGCCTCGACGGCGACGACGTCGTCTGCGGCTACCACGGCATCGCCTACGACGGCGACGGGCGCTGCACGTTCATGCCCTCGCAGAAGACGATCAACCCGGGCGCGCGCGTGCGCAGCTATCCGGCCGTCGAGCGCCACCGCTTCGTCTGGGTCTGGACCGGCGACCCCGCGTCCGCCGACCCCGAGCTGATCCCGGACCTGCACTGGAACGACGACCCGGAGTGGGCCGGCGACGGCCGGCTGATCCATGCGGAGTGCGGCTACAAGCTCGTCGTCGACAACCTGATGGACCTGACTCACGAGACGTTCGTGCACGGCTCGAGCATCGGCCAGCGCTCGATCGCCGAGGTGCCGTTCGAGGTCACGCACGGTCCCGACTTCGCGACCGTCAGCCGCTGGATGACCGACGTCGAGCCGCCGCCGTTCTGGCGCATGCAGCTGGAGTGGAAGCGCGGCCGGCCGACCGAGCGCGTCGACCGCTGGCAGATCATCCACTTCCAGGCCCCGTCGACGGTCGCCATCGACGTCGGCGTCGCGCCCACCGGCACCGGCGCGCCGGAGGGCGACCGGTCCCAGGGCGTCAACGGCTACGTGCTCAACACGATGACCCCGGAGACCGACAGGACCTGCCACTACTTCTGGTCCTTCTGCCGCAACTACAACATCGGCGAGCAGCGCATCACGCACCTCCTGCGCGAGGGCGTGACGGGCGTGTTCGGCGAGGACGAGGTGGTCCTCAAGGCCCAGCAGGAGGCGATCGACGCCCACCCCGGCAAGCAGTTCTACAACTTGAACATCGACGGCGGGGCGATGTGGGCGCGGCGCCTCATCGACACGATGATCGCGGCCGAGAGCGACGACCCGCGCTACCGGGCGTCCGCGGCCGCCGCGGCGCAGCACACCGCCGGCGGCGCGCGGAGCGCGCGCGTGGAGGCGACCGCGGCCGACGCCGAGCGGCTCGGCGTCTGATGATCGGCGCCCCCGGGCATTTCGGGCCCGCGCGCGTGCGCGCGATCCAGGAGCTGGCCGACGACGTCCGGCTGCTGGAGCTCGTCCCCGAGGCGGGCGCCGAGCCCTATCCCCTCGGCAGCCACCTCGACGTCGCGGTGGTGCTCGACGGCTTGCCTGACCTGCGCTCCTACTCGTTGATCGGTGAGCGACCGCATGAGGGCGCTTACCGGATCGCGGTCAAGCGCCTGCCCGACGGCCGTGGCGGCTCGGCGTGGATCCACACGCTGCAGCCTGGGGACGCGGTCGACATCTCCGTGCCCCGCAGCCACTTCGAGCTGACCCACGGCCGCCCGGGCTACCTGCTGCTGGCCGGCGGCATCGGCATCACGCCGCTGGTCGGCATGGCCCAGGCGTTGCAGGGCGCGGGCGCCGACGTCCGGCTCCTGCACGCCGCGCGCAGCGCCGGCCAGCACGTCTTCGCCGACGAGCTCGGCGCGCTGCTTGGCGAGCGCTACGCGCGCTTCGCCGACGACGCCGGGGAGCGCGTCGACCTCGACGGCGAGATCGCGCGCCTGCATCCCGAGGGCGAGTTGTACGTCTGCGGCCCGCCCGGCCTGCGCCAAGCCGCGCAGGACGCGTGGCGCGCCGCCGGCCGACCCGCCCGCCGGCTGCGCTTCGAGACGTTCGGGACCGCCGGGCGCTTCCCGGCCAAGCCGTTCGTCGCCCGCGTCCGCGACCACGAGGAGCGTGAGATCGCCGTGCCCGCCGACCGCACGCTGCTGTCGGCGCTGAAGGCCGCCGGCGTGGAGGTGATGGCCGACTGCCTGCGCGGTGAGTGCGGCCTCTGCGCGGTCACCGTCGTCGACCGCGACACCGATCTCGACCACCGCGACGTGTTCCTCTCCGACGATGAGCAGCACGAGGCCACGACGCTCTGCGCCTGCGTGTCGCGCGCCGTCGGCGGCACCATCACGATCGATACGGGCTTCCGCCCGGCCGAGCAGCGGCTGCAGGCGACGATGGAGGGTCGCTGACCACGCGCCGGCACAGCTCGGCGAACGCTCGCGCGCGCCGGGTCAGGCGAATGCCGTCGGGCCAGGCGAGCACGAGCTGGTTGGCGAGCGGCTCGTCGTCGAACGGCACCTGCACGAGCGGCCGCCCCTCGTAGCTGCGGTCCACCTGCGGGCGGCTGAGGAGCGGCGCCCAGCCGAGATCGCGACCGACCAGCGCGCGGACCAGCTCGTAGCTGGAGGCGTAGTGCCGGACGTTCGGCTCGACGCCCGCCAGGCGGAAGAGGTCGTTGTAGTAGTCCTTGCTCGGCGGGACGTCGAGCATGATCATCGGGTGGGGCGCGATCTCAGCCACGGCGACGGACGCGCGCCGGGCCAGCGGGTGCTCGGGCGACATCAGCGCGTAGGGGCGCATCGTCCGCACCAGCTCCGTCGCGATCCCGGGCCGCAGGCCCTGGTCATACAACAACGCGATCTCGCAGCGGCCCTCGAGCAGCGCGTCGGCCAGCTCGTCCGACGGCCCTTCGATGAAGTCGAGCGCGACGTCGGGCTGCTCGCTCGCGAAGGTCTCCAGCAGCTCCGGCAGCACGAACGGCGCGGCGGTGCGGAAGCACCCGACGGTCAGCGACCCGCGCAGCCCGACGCCGGCCTCCTCCCCCGCGGTGCGCACGTCCTCCGCGTGGGCGAGGAGGCTGCGCGCCTCCGGCAGCAACCGCCGCCCCGCCGCGGTCAGCCGCAGCCCGCGCGCCTTCTCGCGGATGAAGAGCTGCGTCCCGAGCGAGCGCTCGAGCTGGCCGACGGCCAGCGAGATCGCCGACTGCGACACGTACAACCTGGTTGCCGCCGCCGTCATCGTCCCGGCGTCGGCCGCGGTCACGAAGCACTCGAGCTGACGGAGGTTCAACACGCCCCAGACATCATGAGCATCGCTCATGGACTTCGCAAGCAAGTCCTGCTTTACGGGCACCCCTCGGCCGGAAGACACTCGCACCATGTCTGCCACGGTGGGTCCCGCGGTGCCGACGAGCGACGTCGATCCCTTCTCCGACGCGTTCCTCGATAACCCGTATCCGGAGTACGACGCGATGCGGGACGCCGGCGACGCGGTCTGGCTCGAGCGCTACGGCCTCTGGGCGATCACCCGTGCCGAGCACGTGGAGCCGGCCCTTCGCGATGCGGCGACGTTCTGCTCCGGCCGCGGCGTCGGCATCCAGGACTTCTCGCGCGAGAAGCCGTTCCGCCCGCCGAGCCTGCTGCTCGAAGCCGACCCGCCCGACCACACCAAGGCGCGCGGCGTCATCACCAAGGTCCTCGGCCCGAAGGCGGTCAAGGCGATGCGCGAGACGTTCCGCTCCGTCGCCGAGACGATGATCGACCCGCTGATCGAGCGCGGTCGCTTCGACGCGATGACCGACCTCGCCGAGCCCTACCCGCTCAAGGTCTTCCCCGACCAGCTCGGCCTGGAGGAGGGCCCGGAGCGCCGGCAGCTGATCCTCTACGGCGGCCTGGTCTTCAACGCCTTCGGCCCGCACAACGAGCGCTTCCGCCGCGCAGCCGAGCAGGCCGCCGGCACGGCGGAGTGGATCATGGCCCACACGCGGCGCGAGGCGCTGCGGCCCGGCGGGCTGGGCGAGCGCGTCCACCAGCTCGCCGCCGAGGCCGGCTACAGCGACGACGAGGCCGGCATGATCGTCCGCTCGTTCCTCTCGGCCGGCGTCGACACCACCGTCAACGGCCTGGGCAACACGCTCTTCTGCCTGGCCACCCATCCCGAGCAGTGGGCCGCCCTGCGTGCCGACCCGTCGTTGGCGCGCGCCGCGTTCGAGGAGGCCATCCGCCTGGAGTCGCCGGTGCAGACGTTCTTCCGGACGGCCACCCGCGACGTCGCGCTCGGCGACGTCACGGTCAAGGACGGTGACAAGGTCCTGCTCTTCCTGGCCGCGGCCAACCGCGACCCCCGCCGCTGGGGCGAGGACGCCGACCGCTACAACATCACCCGCACAGCTGCCGGGCACGTCGGCTTCGGGGCCGGCATCCACGCGTGCGTCGGCCAGATGCTCGCGCGCCTCGAAGGCGAGTGCGTGCTCTCCGTGCTGGCCGAGCGCTGCGCGACGCTCACGCTCGACGGCGAGCCGGTCCGCGAGCTCAACAACTCGCTGCGCGGCTTCGACCGCCTCCCGCTCCGCGTCGAGGCCGCCTGATGCCGACCATCACCTACATCGAGCCCGGCGGCGAGGAGCACGAGGTCGACGTCGCGGCCGGGACGACGATCAAGGACGCCGCGATCGCCAACGGGATCGACGGCATCGTCGCCGAGTGCGGCGGCAACGCGATGTGCGCGACCTGCCACGTCTACGTCGACCCCGCCTGGGCGCAACGGCTTCCCGCCATGGAGGCGGTCGAGGACGAGCTGCTCGAGGACACCGCCTCGCCGCGCGAGGCCACGAGCCGGCTCGGCTGCCAGGTCGCCGTCGGCGACGACCTCGACGGCCTTGTCGTACGCCTGCCCGAGGCGCAGGAATGACAACGGGCCCGGTCGTCGTCGTGGGCGCCGGCCAGGCCGGCTTCCAGGTCGCCGCGTCGCTGCGCCAGCGCGGCCACGACGGACCGGTGACGCTGATCGGCGACGAGCCCGGCCTCCCCTACCAGCGCCCGCCGCTGTCCAAGGAGGTGCTCGCCGGCACCGGCGCACCCGAGACGACGGCGCTGCGCCCCGAGGCGTTCTTCGCCAAGCACGCCATCGCGCTGCGCTCCGGAGAGCAGGTTGTAGGGGTCGACCGGGATCGGCGCGCGGTGACGCTGGCCTCCGGCGAGGCGCTCGCCTACGCCGACCTCGTCCTGGCCACCGGCGCGCGCCCGCGACCGCTGCCCCTGCCGGGCGCCGAGCGCGACGGCGTCCTGGCGCTGCGCACGCTCGCCGACGCCGTCACCATCCGCGACCGCATCACCGCGGACACGCGGGTCGTGGTCATCGGCGCCGGCTTCATCGGCCTGGAGGTCGCCGCCGGCGCACGCAGGCACGGCGCCGAGGTCACGGTGCTCGAGGTCGCGCCTCGGGTGATGGGCCGCGCGCTGTCGGCCGCGTCGGCCGCCCACCTCGTCGGCCGCCACGAGCGCGCGGGCGCGTCGATCCGGACCGGCGCGGCGATCGAGCGCATCGCCGGCGACGGCCACGGCCGCGCGACCGGGGTCGTCCTCGCCGGCGGCGAGCGGATCCCGGCCGACCTCGTGGTCGTCGGCGTCGGCGTCACGCCGGCGACCGAGCTGGCCGAGCAGGCCGGGCTGGCCGTCGCCGACGGCGTGCTCGTCGACCCCACCCTGCGCACCGAGGACCCGCACATCTGGGCGATCGGCGACTGCTGCCGTTTCCCGCTGCCGTCCGGGCGGCGCGTCCGCCTCGAGTCGGTGCAGAACTCCACCGACCAGGCGCGCGCCGTCGCCGCCGCGATCACCGGCGAGGCCGCCCCCTACGACGCCGTCCCCTGGTTCTGGACCGACCAGCACGACGCCAAGCTCCAGATCGCCGGCCTCCTCGACGGCCACGACCGGACCGTCCTGCGCGGCGATCCGGACGCCGACGGCCACTCCGTCTTCTGCTACTGCGGTGAGCGCCTCGTCGCGGTCGAGTCGATCAACCGCCCGCGCGACCACCTCGCCGCGCGCAAGCTCCTGGCGGCCGGATTCTCGCCGCGCCCCGAGGACGTGGCCGACGACGCCACCGACCTGCGCGAGCTGCTGGCCCTCACGGCGCCTGCCCCTCCGTCAACTGCAACATGAAGCCGCCGGAGGTCTCGGGGACCGTCCAGAGATGACGCCGCCCGCGCATCACGACCGGCTCGGCGACCTCCACCGGCCGGACCGGCTCCTGGAAGCGCACGCCCTGCGCGCGCAGGCGCGCGGCCGTCGCGTCGAGGTCGTCGACCTCGACCGCGACGTGATCGAGCCGGACCGCCTGGCCGGCCGGCAACCGCTCGCCGGCCTCGTCGAAGCGCACGAGCTCCAGCCGGCCGGCGCCGAGGGCAAAGAACGCGGCGGTCAGCCCGAAGTCGTCGACGCGGACCTCGGTCGCCGGCGCGCCCAGCCCGAGCACGTCGCGGGCGAAGGCGCACGCCGACTCCAGGTCTTCGACGACCACCCCAACATGGTCGAAGCGCATCAGCCGACCGAGGCGAGCGCGTCGCGGTTGACGACGGCCGCGGGCTGCTCGCCCGCGAGCACCGCGGCGACGTTCTCGGCTGCCTGGCGCGCGAGGTCGCGCATCGACTCCTCGGAGTAGAACGCGGTGTGTGGCGTGGCGAGCAGCCGGTCCTGCGCCAGGAGCGGGTGGTCGGCCGGCAGCCGCTCGGGCTCGAAGACGTCGATCCCCGCGCCGGCGATCGTGCCGTCGGCCAGCGCCTGCGCGAGCGCGTCGAGGTCCACGATGGCGCCGCGCGCTGCGTTGAGCAGGTACGCGGTCGGCTTCATGGCCTTCAGGAACTCCGCGTCGACCAGATGGCGCGTGCCGTCGAGCAGCGGCACGTGGACCGAGACCGCGTCGGCGCGCCGCGCCAGCTCGCCGAGCGCGACGGGCTCGACGCCGGCCGCGCGCACGCGGACCTCGTCGGCGTCGTGGGCGATGACCTCCATGTCGAGCCCCTGGGCCTTGCGGGCGACCGTCTGACCGATCGCGCCAAAACCGACGACGCCCAGCGTCGAGCCGGCGACGCGCCGGGTCGGCAGGCCGACGCCGAGCGACCAGTCGCCGACGCGGACCGCGCGGTCGTAGAGCGCGAAGCCGCGAACGAGCGCGAGCAGCATGCCCAGCACGTGCTCGGCGACCTCGTCGGTGCAGTAGACGGGGACGTTGGTCACCGGCAGCCCTCGTCGCGTCGCTGCCTCGACGGCGATGTTGTCGGTCCCGACGCCATAGCGGCCGATGACGCGCAGGCGGTTGCTCGCGGCGATGACGCGCGGGGTGACGTGCGCGAAGCAGGTGAGGATCGCGTCGGCGTCGCGCACGAGCTCCACCAGCTCGTCTTCCTCACCGGTCTTGGCCAGGACCGTCTCGGCGCCGACGCGCGCGAACACCTCGTCCTCGATCGCGGTGTCGGCCCACGTGATGTCGGTGATCAGGACCTTCATGCCACCGTCTCCAGCGCCAGCGCCTCGCGGCCTGCGTAGGGCGCGTCGTCGCCGCCGAGCGCCTCCTCGATCCGCAGCAGCTGGTTGTACTTGGCCAGGCGCTCGGACTGCGCGACCGAGCCGACCTTGATCTGGCCGCCGGCCGTGCCGACGGCGAGGTCGGCGAGCCCCGGGTCCTCGGTCTCCCCCGACCGCGCGGAGATCACCGTGCGGTAGCCCGCCCGCTTGGCGCGCTCGACGACCGCCAGCGTCTCGGTGATCGTGCCGATCTGGTTCATCTTGACCAGCACCGCGTTGGCCGCGCCGGTCTCGATCCCGCGCTCGAGCCGCTCGATGTTGGTGGTGAAGAAGTCGTCGCCGACGACCTGCATCCGCGGGCCGAGCGCCTCGGTCAACGCGGTCCAGCCGTCCCAGTCGTCCTCGGCCAGCGCGTCCTCGACCGAGAGGATCGGATGGCGGGCGGCGAGGTCGCCGATCAGCGCGGCGAGCTCGTCGGGCGTGCACGTCCGGTCCTCGGAGGCCAGCACGTAGCGGCCGGTGCTCGCGTCATAGAAGTGCGTGGCGGCGATGTCGAGCGCGTAGGCCACGTCGTCGCCGAGCCGCAGGCCCGCGCGCTGCACCGCGGTGTCGAGCAGCTCCAGCGCCGCGGCGTGCGACGCCAGCGGCGGGCCGAACCCGCCCTCGTCGGCCTTGAGCGCCGTCAGCCCGCGCTCGCGCAGGACGTCGGCGGTCGACTCGTACACCTCGACGATCCAGCGCAGCGCCTCGCGGTAGCTGCCGGCGCCGACCGGCATGATCAGGAAGTCCTGGAAGTCGAGCTGGCGCCCGGCGTGCAGGCCGCCGCTGATGATGTTCACCATCGGCATCGGGAGCACCGGCTCGGCCGCGCCCGCGAGGTGGCGCCAGAGCGGGACGCCGGCCTGCGCCGCCTCGGCCCGCGCCGTGGCGAGGGACACCGCGAGGATCGCGTTGGCGCCCAGCCGCGACTTGTCGGGGGTCCCGTCGAGGTCGATCAGGCGCGCGTCCACGGAGGCGAGGTCCGGCTCGGCCCCGGCGAGCGCGGCGGCGATCTCGCCGTTGACGGAGGCGACGGCATCCAGGACACCGCGGCCGCGGTAGCGATCCGGGTCGCCGTCGCGGCGCTCGACCGCCTCGTGGCGGCCGGTGGAGGCACCGGACGGGACGCTGGCCCGCGACCTCGTCGCGTCCGACAGCATCAGGTCGACTTCGACGGTGGGTCGGCCGCGCGAGTCGAGGACCTCGCGGGCGTGCAGAGATGTGATGGTGGTGGTCATGAGAAGAGGTGGTCGAGGACAGGATCCAGGTGTCGTCCTCGGCCGAGCAGGAGGTCGCGGGCCATGACGCGCACCCGGCCGGTGGTGATCTCGCCCGCGAGGTACTCGGCCGGCGACTTGCCGTCGACGCGTGCCAGCAGCAGGCACCCCAGCTCGGCGACGACGTCTGCGTCGCCCGGCGCCACGGCGCCCGCCTCCGACATGTAGGCATCGACGAAGGCACCCGCCGCCGCGCGCAGGACCAGGCGGTCCTGCGGCCGGCGCACACCCTTGAGGACGAGGTGCGTGAGCAGGAACGCGACGTCGAAGGCCGGGTCGCCCCAGTGCGCGACCTCGAAGTCGAGGGCGAGCACGCGGTCGGGGTAGGCGAGCAGGTTCTTGGGGGACCAGTCGCCCAGGACCAGCGCGCGGCGGGTGCCCAGCAGGCGATCGACCTCGCCGAGCACCGCGTCGGCGAGATCCGGGTTCCGCGCGGCCGCGGTGCGGTGGTAGGGATCGACCCGGCCCTGCAGCAGCGGCGTCTGGTCGGCGAACCGCTCGGCGACCTCCGCGTCGCCGGCGGTCCGCGCGTGGATCGTGCCGAGCAGCGCTCCGGCCCGGGCCGCCGTCTGCAGGTCGACGTGCCCGGCCAGCAGCTCGTCCTTCCAGTTGGCCCCGCCGCCGGGCGCGTGCGACATCAGGAACAGGAACCGCTCGTCGTCATGGCCGAGCACCGACGGCACGGAGTCCGGCGGCAGCAGCTGGCCGAGCAGCTCCATGCAGCGGCGCTCGTTGCGGATCCGCCCGCGGTCGAACGTCCACTCGGTGGCGACGCGCAGCTTCGGCAGCGACTGCTTGAGGACCGCGCGGCCCCCGTCCCAGGAGACTGCCAGCACGACGTTGGAGATCCCGCCCGACAGCGCCCGTGCCCTGACCGGCGTGCCGGGCGCGACGACGCCGAGGTCGGCCAGCACGTCGCCGGCGCTCGCCGCCGAGACCAGCTCCACTTCGTCCGGGATCAGCGCCACGTCGCGGCGGGTCGTGCGAAGAGCAGTGCGGTCTCGGAGGCCCCGCTGACCGCGACGATGCGGCGCAGCGGTCGCCGCCGCGGCACGCAGCCGAGGACCACGACGTCGTGCCACGCGTCCTCGAGCAGGTCGGTCACCTGCGACCAGCGACGCAGGGTCCGGTAGGTGACGCAGGCCGCGGGCAGGCTGAGCGCCGCGGCCCGCGCGGCGAGATCGGCACGCTCCAGCGACTCGGCGACGAGGCGCTCGTGCGTCGTCATGCCGGAGAGCGGCGCGAAGGCCGACACCATCGCGGGCACGGCCATCGGCATCGTGGCGATCACGACCCGGGCGCTGGTGAGCTCGAGCGCCTCGCCCAAGACGGCGAGCGCGCGATCGCAGGACTCCTCGTCGGCGACGACGAGCGCAGACGACGAGCGGCGGGCCGTGACCGGCGGCGCGATCGTCCTTGGAGGCGACGTGACCAGCGTCATACGACGACTAGAACACGAATTGGTATTCTAGTCAAGGGAGAGGCACATGTCGCATGCCGTCGTCGTCGGAGCGCGGAACCTGGGCGGGTCGATCGCCGACCGAACTGCGCGCAGCCCTCGATGCCGCCACAACCGAGAACGGTCCGATCGACCCGATGGTCAACGCGGTGTCGGTGCTGGCGACCCCCGCCGGCGCGCGGGGCGCACCCACGAGCTGACGCTGACGCCGGCCGGACGGTCGCCGGCGCCGTGGTAGGCGCCGGCGAGCGAGCCGCTCAGACCGGCTGAGCGCAGAGCGCGATGAGCTCGTGCCGGATGTCGTTGGGGTCGATCGACGGGTCGGGGTTCTGCTCCCACGCGCCGATCGACGCCGACAGCTCGACGACCGCCTTGCAGCGCTCGAAGCGCCGCTCCATGAAGCGCTCCAGGACCGCGTCGATCCCGCCGCCGCCCTCGAGCTCCTGCGTCAGGACGAGGGCGTCCTCGACAGCCTGCGCCGCGCCCTGCCCGGCGTGCGGCGACGTGCCGTGCGCGGCGTCGCCGATCAGCAGCACCCGGCCGCGGTACCACGGGCGCGGCACCAGGATGTTGTCGACAGGCCGGAAGACGACGCCCTCCGGGTCGGTGATCTGGTCGCGGATCTCGGCGATCTCCCCGCCGAAGATCTCCAAGCGCTGCCGCATCAGCGCGGGCAGCTCCTCCGCCGGGATCTTCAGCCGGTCCTGCGGCCACTTGGTGATGTACAAGACGTACATCAACGAGTCCGACAGCGGGACCAGCCCCGCGGTCCCGCCTGCCCCGCCGATGTAGACGTGGATGCGGTCCAGGTCGTCGATCCGCGGCAGGTTGTAACGCCAGGCGGTCTGACCGGTGTAGCGCGGGCGCAGCTCGTCGCCGAACAGCATCGTGCGGATCTGCGAGTACAGGCCGTCCGCCCCGATGACGAGGTCGTAGTCCTCGGTCGTGCCATCGCTGAACGCCACCGTGACGCCGTCGGCCCGCTGCGTCAGCTGGCTCACGACCTCTCCGACGCGCACCGCAACGCCCTCGTCCCGCAGCCGCGCCTTCAGGATCTCGTGCAGCGCGGGCCGCGTCAGCCCGTTCATGGGCGGGAAGCGCGGGTCGACCGACGGGTAGTCGTCGTTGGCGACGACCGTCCCGTCGGCGAGGTGGTTGCGCCCACCCAGGATCGGATGGCCGGCCGCGACGCACGGCTCCGCGAGCCCGAGCGCGTCGAGCGCGCGCAGCGCGTTGGGCGGCTGGATGATGCCCACGCCGTAGACGTCCCAGCGCGGGTTCTTCTCGACGAGGTCGACGTCGACGCCGATGCCCCGCAACGCGATCGCCGCGGTCAGGCCGCCGACGCCGCCGCCGACGACAAGGGCCTTCTGGATGTCAGCCATGGCGAGACGCTAGCTGCCGGGGACGAACAGGTCGGTCGACTCGAAGCCCTCGCGGCCCACTTCGGCCTGCTCGCCGTGGACCTCGGGCCAGCACTCCATCATCGACTGCGGCATCTCGAGGTTCTGCCACACCGTCGTGCCGCCCTGCTTGACGTGCCAGTCCTTGCGCTCGAAGTCCGGCTCGGCGTTGACCCACCCACCCGCGTTGATCTCGATGCGCATGCCGCCGGGCTCGCGCACGTACAGGTAGGTGATCTCGTCGATGCCGTGGATCCCGGGGCCGAACTCGATCGGCGTGTCGGCGGCCAGGAACGCCTCGGCGGCGCGCTCGACGTCGGAGCGCTGGTCGACGCGGAAGGCGATGTGGTTGACGCGCCCGGTCGCGCCCGAGAAGTCCGGCACCATGCCGAGGTCGTGCGTCGGCCGGATGCCGTTGCACGTCATCGTCGCGAACACGTTGAAGCCGGGCTCCACATGCATGATCGCCGTGTGGCGCTGGCCGAGCGTCTTGTAGAACTCGATGTCCTCGACCATCTTGGGCGACGCGATCGTCACGTGGTCGATGTAGCGCGCCTGGGCGCCACGGCCGGGGTTCTTCTGCGGTCGGTTGAGCAGGCCGTGGTCGACCTTCTCCGGGGGTGCCTGGTAGCGCTCGACCTCCCAGAAGACCTCGTGCAGGTGCTGACCGTACGGCGCGCGGTACTGGTAGGCCGCGCCGCGACCCGGACGCTCCGCGACCCAGCCCACCCCCGTGCCGGCGGCCTCGACACGCTTGGCGACGATCTCAGGATCTCCGGGTCCATAGGCGCGCCAGCCGGTGGCCCCGAGCGCGGGCTCGGCGCCCTCGGTGACGATCAGGCTCGAGTGCAGCCACTCCGCCCAGCCGCGGAGGTAGACCGACTGACCCTCGCGATGGGTCTCCTCGAGCCCCAGCACGTCGACCATCCACTTGACGGTCTCCTCGGGCTTGGGGCTGATGAGCTCGGCATAGGCGAGCTGGGACAGCAGCACTTCGGACATCTAGGTCTCTCCTCCTGAAGTAACACGAACCGTCGTTCTAATTCGAGACTAGGCCGAACGAACCGTCGCTGTCAAGGGTTAGAACGACGATTCGGGTTTGCCTTGACTTCACCCGCACGACTCCGGTACACATGCCGAATTAGAACGCGCCTTCGGGTCCACCGCGGCGGTTCGTAGGAGAGGAGAGCTGATGCTGGTGAGCGGAGTGCGCCCGGCCAGCGCGACGGATCCCACGCTCGGGACAGGAACCGAGCGCCCCGTCGCGCTGCGAGCCGACAACCTGGCCAAGTCCTTCGGGGCCACGAAGGCCCTGCGATCGTGCTCGTTCGAGCTGCGCGCCGGCGAGGTGCACTGCATCGTCGGGGAGAACGGCTCGGGCAAGTCGACGCTGGTGAAGATCCTCTCCGGGATCCACCGCCCCGACAGCGGGCAGCTCGACCTGCCCGACAGCGACGCGGCGAAGCTCACCTCCCCCGCGCAGGCGGCGCGGGCCGGCATCGCGACGGTCTTCCAGGAGGTGCTCGTCGTCGAGCCGCGGTCGGTGCTCGAGAACGTGTGGATGGGCGTCGACGGGGTGCTGCGCACGGCGGTGGCGATCGACGAGAAGCGTGCGCGCGCCGGCGCGATCCTCGAGCGGCTGCTGGGCACCGCGCCCGACCTCGACCGCCCGGTCGAGCACCTCACGCTCAGCGAGCGGCAGGCGTGCTGCCTGGCGCGCGCCCTGGTCCGCGAGCCGCGCGTCTTGATCCTCGACGAGGCGACCTCGGCGCTGGACATCGAGACGCGCAACCGGCTCTTCGCCCTGTTGCGCGAGCGCACCGCGGCCGGGACGTCGGTGATCTTCATCTCTCATCGCATGGACGAGATCGCCGACATCGGCGACCGCTGCACGGTGATGCGCTCCGGCGACACCGTCGCCACGTTGCAGCGCCACGAGGCCACGGCGAGCGAGCTCGTGCGGCTGATGACCGGCGCCGATCACCTGGCCGCCGAGGCGGCCGAGCGCACGCACGTGGCGCCCGGCCCCGTGGTCCTGGAGGTGGAGGGCTTCACGCTGCGCGCCGGCGAGCTCGTCGGGTTGGCCGGCCTCGAAGGCCACGGCCAGGACGCGTTCCTGCGCGCGCTCGCGGCGAGCGCCGGCGCGCGCGCCGCCTACGTCCCGCGCGAGCGCCGCGCCGAGTCGCTGTTCGAGTCCAAGTCGATCCGCGAGAACTTCGGCATCGTCACCCTCGGCCGGGACGCGCGCCGCGGGCTGCTCTCGCCCGCGCGCACGCGAGCGCGCCTGAGCGAGTACGTCGACCGCCTGCGGATCAAGCTCGGCGATCCTGAAGACGCGATCACCACGCTCTCGGGCGGCAACCAGCAGAAGGTCGTCATGGCCCGCTGGCTGGCCACCGAGCCCGAGGTCCTGCTGCTCAACGACCCGACGCGCGGCGTGGACATCAACGCCAAGCGCGACCTGTACGACCTGCTGCTCGACCTGGCCGCCGGCGGCATGGCGATCGTGATGCTGTCGACCGAGGTCGACGAGCACGTCGAGCTGATGGACCGGGTGGTCGTCTTCCGCGAAGGGAAGGTCGCGGCCGAGCTGCCGCGCGCCGCCCTCACCCGCCAGGCGCTCGTGGCCGCCTTCTTCGGCGAGGCCGTCGATGCCTGATCTCCGAGAGCTGCTGCGCACGCGCCCGTTCGTCTTCGCGGCCGGGCTCGCGCTCGTCCTCCTCGTCGCCAACATCCTCGCCGAGCCGGCCTTCGGCAAGCCCGGCAACTGGCCCACCGAGCTGGCGACCCTGGTGCCGTTCGCGATCGTCGCCATGGCCTCCACCCCGTCGATCGTGTCCGGCGGTGGCGGTCTCGACATCTCGGTCGGCCCGATCGCGGTGCTGGCCAACGTCGTGCTCGTCAAATGGCTGCTGCCCGGCAGCGTGTGGGTCGATCTGCCGTTGTTGATGGTCATGGGCTTGGTGGTCGGAGCGCTCAACGGCGTGCTCGTCACGCTGCTGCGCTACCAGCCGGTCATCGCGACGCTGTGCACGTTCTTCGTGCTGGCCGGCGTGATCGCCAAGATCGCGCCCGCCAACGCCTCCACCCCGGCCGCCAACTGGACCGCCGACTTCGCCGACAAGGTCGGCCCGATCCCCGGCGCGCTGATCCTGCTGGCGATCCCGCTGGCCATCTGGTTCGCGCTGTCGCGAACCGCGTTCCACCGCAACCTGTACGCCGTGGGCGGCAACGACGCGACCGCCTTCTCCGCAGGTGTCGACGTCACGCGAACGCGCATCGCCGCCTACGCGCTCGGCGGGTGCTTCGCCGCGGTGGCCGGCGTCGCGCTCACCGCGCTCGTCCAATCGACCCAGGCCACCGGCTACTCGCAGTACACGCTGATCGCGCTGGCCGCCGTCGCATTGGGCGGCACCCAGCTCGGCGGCGGGCGCGGCGGGCTGATCCCGTCCTTGCTGGGCGCGTGCTGCATCTACCTCATGCAGACGCTGCTCGGCGCGGTCGGCGTGTCGTCGTCCTGGCTGACCTTCGTCTACGGCGCGCTGCTGGTGACCGGCGTGGTCGTCGGCGCGCAGATGCTCACCCTCAAGCCCCGGAGCGCTCAGGCATGACCACCATCATCTCGCTGCAGCGCCGCGCGCCGGTCTTCCAGCTCGTCGCCCTCGTCGCGCTGTTCGTCTACGGGTCGGCGACCATCGCCGGCTTCAGCGCCAGGACGTCGCTGACCTCGATGCTCGTCCTGGCGTCGCTGCTGGGCCTGGCGGCGCTGGGCCAGACGCTCGTGCTGATCCTCGGCGGCCTGGACCTCTCGGTCCCGGGTCACATCGTCATGGGCGCGATCCTGACCAGCCAGCTCTACGGCACCGAGGGTGTCTCCGGCGCGGGAGCCATCGCCGTGGTGGTGGCGATCGCCGCGATCCTCGGTGCCGCCACCGGCTGGATCTGCCACCGCTGGCGCATCCAGCCGCTGGTCGTCTCGCTGGGCATCGGCTCGATGGCCTCCGGGGCGACGGTCGCCTGGACCCAGGGCAAGCTCAACGGCCAGGCGCCGCCGTTCCTGACCGACCTGACCTCCGCGTCGGGCACGACGTTCGGCATCGCCGTCCCGCCCGTCGTCGTCATCTGGGGCGTCCTGGCGATCGTCGTCGCCGTCGTCCTGCACCGCACGGTCGCCGGTCGCCGGTTCTTCGCCACGGGCGCGAACCCGCGCGCCGCCGGTCTGGCGCGCATCAACACCAAGAAGGTCTGGATCTGCGTGTTCGCCACGAGCGCCGTGTGCTCGGCCCTGGTCGGCGCCCTGCTGGCGGGCTTCGCCGGCGCCGACCAGACGCTCGGCGATCCCTATCTCTTCAGCGCGCTCACCGCTGTGATCGTCGGAGGGACGACCTTCATGGGTGCCCGCGGCGACTACACCCACACGGTCGTGGGCGCGCTGATCCTCACCGTCCTCACCACCGTGCTCGTCGGTCGCGGCCTCCAGCCCGCCGACCAGCAGATCATCTTCGGCGTGCTGATCCTCCTCGTCGTCGCGGGCTACGGCCGCGACCGGCGACTGCAGGACCGCGTCTGAAGCGCACACGCATGTCCCTTACAGGAGGAGCCCCATGACTCGCAGGATCCGCACCACCCTCGCGCTCGCGGCCGTCGCCAGCCTCGCGCTGACCGGCGTCGCCGAGGCCAAGACCTACAAGATGAACGCGAGGTCCGTCGGCAAGCAGGTCGGCGTCAAGCTCTCGGCCAGGATCACCGACCCGGTCCTCGGCAGGTGCACGATGACCGGCAAGCTCGTCATCCCCGACACCCAGCAGGTCTGGAAGTGCAAGGGCGGGACGTTCAGGCTCACCGGCCACGGCACCACCGGCGCCTCCGACGACGCCAAGGGCACCTGGAAGGTCTCCGGCGGCACCGGCAAGTTCAAGGGCGCCAAGGGCAGCGGCACCTTCGCCGGGAAGCTCTCGACGGCCAAGTTCGTCTACAAGGGCAGCATCAAGGTCTGATGCTCGGGGGTCCTGCGGCCGTCAGCGGCGGCCGCAGGATCACCGCTACGCCGCCCTGGCGCGGCGTCGGGCCGGCTTGCGCGCCGGCGCGCGCTTGGGCTTGGCCACCACCGCGCTCGCGGTGGTCAGGTAGGCGGTCACCGCTGCGCCCATCTCCTCGATGAGCGTCTCGTCGCCGTCGATCTGCTTGTAGGCGCCGAAGTCCGGGCCGAACGAGATCCGGCGGA
This sequence comes from Conexibacter woesei Iso977N, assembly GCF_000424625.1. GTDB lineage: Bacteria > Actinomycetota > Thermoleophilia > Solirubrobacterales > Solirubrobacteraceae > Baekduia > Baekduia woesei_A. The sequence goes on along the minus strand of NZ_AUKG01000001.1, from coordinate 2,185,037 downwards.
CCAGCGTGGCGTAGAACATGCGGAACGCGATCTCGACGGCGAGCTCGGGATCGGCGTGCGCGATCTCCTCGCGGCGCGCGAGGACGACCTCTTCCCACTGGCGCGCGACGTCGTAGATCTGCTGGGCGCCGCGTTCGCGCACGCCTTGGTCGATCGCCGCCCGGGTCATGATGATCCGCAGCACGTCCTCGTGGCGGAACATCGTCTCGGCGCACTCGCGCACTGCGCCGCGCACGAGGGCGTCGAAGGTCAGGCCCTCCCACCGCGTCGGGTCGTCGAAGGCCTGGCGCTCGTCGCGCAGCTCCGCGACCGCGTGGTCGTAGACCGCGAAGACGAGCGCGTCCTTGTTGGGGGCGCGTGCGTAGATCGAGCCGATCGACACCTTGGCGCGCTTGCTCACCTCCTGGACGGTGAAGCCGTCGAAGCCCTTCTCCACCAACAGCTCCTGCCCAGCCTGGAGCACCCGGTCGAGCGATGCGCGACTGCGGTTCTGCTGCGGTGGGCGAAGCGCGCTGTCGGTGGAAGCGCCTTGGGCGGACCGTGCCATGCGCCGAGAGTACCGAAGCAGAACGACACTTCGGGAAAAATACGAACACGAACTTGACTTCGGGTTCTGTGGAGATCTACGCTCGACCCCACGCAACGAAGCTGGAGGAGAGCGATGAGGGTCTTGGGTTGGACCGTGACGCTCGCGGCGTCGGCGGCTTTGGCTGCCGGCTGCGGCGCGAGCAGCAGCACCGGCGGCGGAGGGGGATCGGGCGCGACGGGAGCGAAGGTGCCGGCGTTCGCCGCCAACTTCACCCCGCCCGCGTCGGGCTGCGGATCGTTCGCCGCCAAGACGCCGGCCGATCCGGACGGCGTGATCGCGACGCTGCCGAAGGCGCAGCAGGCGGCGCTCGGCGGCTACGCCGACTACCAGGGCTCGACCGTCAAGGTCGTCAAGAGCCGCTGGGCCACCTGGAAGCCCAACGGCTCCGGCCCGTTCCACGTCGCCGTCTCCTGGGGTCAGCTCGTCAGCGACTTCCAGGTCCAGACCGTCGCTCAGCTCAAGCAGCAGCTCAAGACGACCAAGGGCGTCGGTCAGGTCGACGTCCGCACGACCGGCAGCAACCTCGACATCGCCCAGCAGCTGCAGCAGTACAACGCGCTCGTCCAGACCAAGCCCGACGTCATCCTGCTCGAGACGCCCTCGCCGGACTCCTTCGACGGACCCGTGCAGAAGGCCGCGGCGCAGGGCATCCCGACCGTCACGCTCCTGTCCCCCGTGCCCGTCGACGGTGCGGTCAACGTCGACAGCAACAACTACCTCGCGGCCGGGCAGACGGCCTCCTACCTCACCAAGGTGCTGGGCGGCAAGGGCAACGTGGTGCTGGTCCGCGCGCTGGCGACCGCGTCGATCGACAGCCAGATCGCCACGGCGTGGAAGCGCGTCCTGGCCGGCTGCCCTCAGATGAAGAACGCCGGCGAGGTGTTCGGCGCCTTCTCCGAGGCCCAGGCGAAGTCCGAGATGCTCAAGTGGCTGGGCACCCACCCGCAGAAGCTTGATGGCCTCACCGCGATGCCGGGCGAGAGCTCCGGTGTCCTCCAGGCGTTCAAGCAGGTGGGTCGCCCGGTTCCGCCGGCGGCGGAGATCGGCCTGGACAAGGGCTTCCTCGGATATTGGCGGGCCAACGACGCGTCCTATGACGCCGCGTCGTCGTCGCTGACCCCCGTCTCCGCCGGCCGCGCGACGGCCGAGATCATCGGGCGGATGCTCGCCGGCGACGGCGTGAAGCTCAACACGATCGTCGGCGAGACGCCGCTGGTCACCGACGCCAACCTGGGCGACTGGGCCGACAGCAGCTGGACGCTGCAGACGCCGGGCACGGTCTCCGGGCACCCCGACGACTTCCTTCCCGCGAAGGACCTCGACGCGTTCTTCACCACGACCAGCAAGGGGCAGTAGCCATGCGCATCGCACGCATCGATCTCGACGGGGCCGCCCGCGCGGCGATCGTCGCCGACGGAGCCGTCCGGCCGCTGCCTGAGGAAGTTGGGGTCCTTGACCTGCTGGGCGCCGAGCCGGCGGAGCGCGAGCGGCTCGCCGCTCGCGCGACCACGGAGCTCGCGCTCGACGAGGTGCGGCTGCTGGCACCCGTCCAGCCGCCGTCGATGCGCGACTTCTCGGTCTTCGAGGCCCACGTCGCCGGCGCGGTAAAGGTCACCGGCGGCCCCGAGGCCGAGGTGTTCCCGATCTGGTACGAGCGGCCGTTCTGTTACTTCTCCAACCCGACGGAGGTCAGCGGCCCGGACGCCGAGATCGCGGCGCCGCCCGGCTCCGTCCAGCTCGACCTCGAGCTGGAGGTCGCGGCGATCATCGGCCGGGCGGGCCGCGACGTCGCGCCCGGCGACGCCGCTGCCCACATCGCCGGCTACACGATCTGGAACGACTGGTCCTCGCGCGACCTCGCCGCACGCGAGCTGCGGCTGCCGTTCGGCTTCTGCAAGGCCAAGGACTTCGCCAACACCCTGGGCCCCTGGATCGTCACGCCCGACGAGCTGGAGCCCTACCGCGACGGCGACCGGCTCGACCTCGCGATGAAGGCCACCATCAACGGCGCCGAGCTCGGTGGCGACACGCTGGCGAGCATGGCGTGGAGCTTCGAGGAGCTCGTCGCCTTCGCCTCGATGGGCGCGAGCGTCGCGGTCGGTGACGTCATCGGCAGCGGCACCTGCGGCGGCGGCTGCCTCTACGAGCTGTGGGGCCACGCGCAGGCGCTCGAGCCGCCGCCGCTGCAACCGGGCGACGTCGTCACGCTCGACGTCGCCGGGATCGGCACGCTGACCAACACCGTGGTCGCCCAGACCGTCGCGCCGCTGGAGTTCCCGCCGGCGCGCACCACGCGGTCGGCCGCGACGGCGGAGGCACGCTCGTGAGCCTGCGCTTCGTCGACCTCAACGTGCCGATCCAGGAGCCGCTGCCCGGCGAGCTCAACGGCGGGATGGGCGCGATCCTGGCCGCCTCGATCGAGTACCAGAGCCATGAGGAGACCCGCCCCGAGTTCGGGATGATGTTCGGTGGCGCGACCGAGAAGGACATGCCCGGCGGGTTCGCGATCGGCGCCGAGAAGCTGCAGCTGACCGCGCACGCCGGCACGCACGTCGACGCCCCGTGGCACTACTACCCGACGAGCGAGGGCAAGCCCGCGCGGACGATCGACCAGCTCGAGCTCGAGCACTTCTTCGCCCCCGGCGTCGTCGTCGACCTCCGCGGCCACGCGCCCGGCGACCGCATCGAGGTCGACGAGCTGGCGGCCGCGGTGCAGCGCACCGGCGCGCCGCTGGCACCGGGTGACATCGTCTGCCTGTGGTTCGGTCACGACGAGCGCTTCGGCACCAGGGACTACTGGGACGACTACCCCGGCCTGGGCGCCGAGGCCACGCGCTGGCTCATCGGCCAGGGCATCAAGGTCATCGGGACCGACGCGCCCGGCCTGGATCGCGGCAACCCCTACATGGCGCGCGACTTCCAGGAGACGGGCGACGCGTCGCTGCTCTGGGAGGCTCACCGGGTCGGCATCGACCACGAGTACTTCCAGATCGAGAAGCTGGCCAACCTCGGCGAGCTGCCGGCGCGCGGGTTCTACGTCGCCTGCTTCCCGGTCAAGATCAAGGGCGCCAGCGCCGGCTGGTGCCGCGCCGTGGCGATCTTCGGTCTCGAGGTCGCGGCATGACCGAGCCGTTCGGCCTCGGCACGTTCTCCGGCGGCGACGGCGCGCCGTTCCCGGGCCTCGTCCTCGGCGGCGCCGAACGCGTGCTCGACCTGCGGGCCGCGTTCGGCGACGACGTGACCACGCTCGCGCTGCTGCGCGACTGGGACGCGAGCCTGCCGCGCCTCCGAGACCTGGCCGCCGATCCGGTCGGCCCGATCTCGGCGTACGCCGAGCTGCGACCGCTGCCGCCGGTCTCGCCGGCCGGTCAGATCCTCTGCGCGGGCGCGAACTACTTCAAGCACGTGCGCCAGATCGCCTACAGCTTCCTGCGCCAAGGCGGCGACGAGCGGCCCGAGGCCGACGTGCGTGCCGAGGCCGAGGACATCTCCGCGCGGCGCGCCACCACCGAGGAGCCGTACATGTTCGCCGGGCTGCCGAGCGCGCTGACCGGCGCGACCGACGACGTCGTCCTGCGCGGCCCGGGCGTGCGGCACGACTGGGAGCTCGAGCTGGCCGTGGTCCTGAGCCGCGGCGGCCGGGACATCCCGGAGGAGCAGGCGATGGAGCACGTCGCGGGCTACACGATCAGCAACGACATCAGCACGCGCGACGTCATGCAGCGGCCCGGGTTCCCGATGACCGACTTCCTGATGACCAAGAACCGCCCGACGTTCTTCCCCACCGGCCCCTACATCGTGCCGCGCGAGCTCGTCCCGGACTACCGGGCGCTGCGCATCGAGTTGAAGGTCAACGGCGAGACGATGCAAGATGAAGGGGTCGACGACATCATCTACGGCGTGGAGCGGCTCATCGCCTATGCCTCGACGGTCGTGACGCTCCAGGCCGGGGACCTGCTGCTGACGGGCTCTCCTGCCGGCAACGCGGGCCACCACGACAACCGCTGGCTCGTGCCCGGCGACGTCATGGAAGGGTCGATCACCGGCCTCGGCACCCAGCGCAACCGGTGCGTGGCGGCATGACGCGCATCGACCTCCACGCCCACGTCACGCCGCCGGAGTACCTCGAGGGCCTGCGGCTGCCCGACGGCTCGCTGCCGCCGCTGCCGCCCGCGACGGTCGAGGGCCTGACCGCGACGATGGAGCGCCACGGCATCGACGCCGCGGTCATCTCCCCCGGCCCGCCCGGCGTGTTCTTCGGCGACCAGGGCCGCGCCGACGACCTGGCCCGCACCGTCAACGAGGTGCTCGCCGGCATCGCCCGCGACGCGCCCGCGCGCTTCGCCGCGCTGGCGACGCTGCCGTTGCCCGACGTCGGCGCGGCGCTGGCCGAGCTGGCCCACGCGCTCGACGTCCTGGGCATGGACGGCGTCTGGCTGCCCTCCCACGTGGCCGGCACCTACCTCGGCGACCCCGCGTGGGACACGCTGTTCGACGAGCTGCACCGACGCAAGGCCTATGTCTTCGTCCACCCCGCGCTGCCGCCCTACGCCCCGCCCGCGCCGCACCCGGTGTGGCTCTACGAGTTCCCGTTCGAGACGACGCGCGCGATCGCGAGCCTGATCTACAGCGGGACGTTCGAGCGCTGCCCGGACATCAAGATGCAGTTCGCCCACCTCGGCGGCACCGCGCCCTTCCTCGCCCACCGGCTGGCGTCGCTGGCCGACCGCGAGGCCGGCCTGGCCACCGCCGCCCCGGCGGGTGCGCTCGAGTACCTGCGCCGCCAGTACTACGACACCGGGCTCTCCAACCACGAGCTCGCCGTCAAGACGACGCTGGACGTCACCGGCCTCGACCATGTCGTGTTCGGCACCGACTACCCGTACGCCGCGCTGCCGCCCGAGGGCCGCGACCCGGCACCCGAGCTGGCCTTCCTCGGCACCGGCCGCGCGCAGGTCGACGCCGGCAACGCCGCGAGGCTCGTGCCGCGTCTCGTCGCGGCGCTGCAGTCGAACGACCAGGAGGCAACACGATGAGCAAGGGCCGCATCGCCATCATCGGCGCCGGACCGGGCGGCATGTCCACCGCGCTGGCCGCGCACCGCGCCGGCTTCGAGGTGTCGATCTACGAGCGCTACCCCGAGGTCAAGCCCGCGGGCAACATCCTCAACCTGTGGCCGCCGCCGCAGAAGGTCCTCGGGCTCATCGGCGTCGACACCACCGACCTGGGGGCGCCGGCGCTGACGACGTTCCGGCGCGCCGACGGGCACCTGCGCGCCACCGTGCGCCTGCCCGACGAGGTCGTCACGGAGTACGGCGGCGGCTTCATCGGCCTCTTGCGCTGGGGGTTGTACAAGCGCATGCTCGACGCGCTCCCCCCGGGCGTCCTCAAGCTCGGCCACGAGATGACGCGCTTCGAGGACCACGGCGATCGAGTTGTCGTCCATCTCGCCGACCGCGAGCCGGTGGAGGCCGACGTGCTCGTCGGCGGCGACGGCCTGCGCTCGGCCGTCCGACGCCAGCTGTGGGGCGACCAGCCGATCCGCCATCAGCACCTGCACCTCGTCGGGGGCTACCTCTACGTCGACGATCCGCAGCGGCCACCGGACTCGGTGATCGCCCACAACCGCAACACGCAGGCCAGCTACACGCCGATCCTCCACGACGGCCAGTGGGGCTACGAGTGGTGGGTCCTCGAGGCCTGCGACCCGTCGGCGCCGTTCGACGAGGACCTGATGGCGTTCTCGCGGGCGCGCGCCGCCGGCTTCTCGGAGAAGCTGCGGTCGATGATCGACGCGACGCCGGCCGAGAACCTGCAGCGCTGGGAGATCCGCGACCGCAGGCCGCTCAAGCAGTGGTCCCAGGGTCGCGTGACGCTGGTCGGCGACGCCGCGCACCCGACGTCGCCGTACGCCGCCTACGGCGCCGGGATGTCGATCGAGGACGGCTACTTCCTGGCCTCAGAGCTCGAGCGGATCGACGTCCACGACCTCGGCTCCGTCCGCCGCGCGCTCCAGGCCTTCGAGGACCGGCGCAAGCCCCACACCCGTCGCGTCAGCCAGCAGGCGTTCTTCACCGGCTACGCGTTCCACCGCATCCCGCGTCCGCTGCGGCCCCTGCGCGACCTCGTCTACGACCACACGCCGATGCTGCAGAAGGTCGTCGGGGACGCCACGCCCGACCACATCCTGTCCCAGCTCGCCGAGATCGACCAGGTCGAGGCGGCGCGGCCGGCGACCCCGGCCGCGGCGACGCCTCAGCCGTAGCGGAGGAAGCCCTCGCCGGTCTTGCGGCCGAGCCGCCCCTCGGCCGCAAGCCCGCGCAGCGCCTCGCACGGCGCGTACCGCGGCGCGCCGAACGCGTCGCGGAGGGTCTCCAGCGCGAAGACCATGACGTCGATGCCGATGAGGTCCATGAGCGCGAACGGCCCCATCGGGTGACCGTGCCGGGCCACGACGGCCTCGTCGGCCGACGCCGGCGAGACGCCGCGCTGCGCGCAGGTGCGCGCCGCGTCGTTGAGGTAGGGGATCAACAACCGGTTGACCAGGAAGCCCGATTCGTCGCCGCAGGTCACGGTCTGCTTGCCGATGCTGCGCGCCCAGGCGCCGCCGAGCTCGAGCCCGCGCGGGTCGGTCTGCTCGTGGCCGACGACCTCGACGAGCTTCATCGCCGCCGCCGGGTTGAAGAAGTGCAGCGCCAGCGCACGCCCCGGATCCTCCATCGACGCGCTGACGTCGCGGACGCGGAAGGACGAGGTGTTGGTCGCCAGCGGGATCTCCGGGACCGCGCGCTCGAGCTGCACGAACAGCTCCTGCTTGACCTCCAGCCGCTCGACGACCGCCTCCACGACCAGCTCGACCCCGGCCAGCGCCTCCAGCGACGTGCCGGTCATCACACGCGCGACCAGCTCGTCGGCGGCGTCCTGCGTCAGCCTCCCGCGGGCGACGGAGCGCGCCGCGCGCCCGGCGATCTCGTCCTTGCTGCGCTGCGCGCCCGCTGCGCTGCGCGCGACGAGGACCGCCTCGCCCCCGCCCTTGGCGATCGCCTCGGCGATGCCGGTGGCCATCGTGCCGGCACCGACCACCCCGACGCGCCCCAGCGGAGCCGGCGTCACCGCGGCCACCGGCGGCACGGTCTCGACCGCCCGGCCGAGCACCGCGAGCGGGCCGCGCGGATGCCCGGCGCCCAGCCGCATCGCCGCGTCGATGTCGGCGGGCGAGGCGAAGCCGTCGCGCTCGAGCGCCACGGCGTCGCGCAGCAGCGGGGCCAGGAGGTCGTCCGCCAGCGCGGCTCCCTCCACGAACGATGATGTCTCGGACATGCGCCTCTTCCAGCCTCGGTTGCGTGGTCGACACGGCGGGAGCGCCGCCGTAGTATTAGAACACGAATTGCTGTTCGTTTTCAATCTCCCAGACCCGGAGGAGCCGTGCCCGCGGACCATCTCGCGCTCATCGCGCGCTACTACGACGCCTGCAGCCGCGGCGACGCCGAGGGCGTGACGGCGACCACGACCGCCGACGTCGTCCACTACTTCCTCGCGCCCAACCTCGGCTCCACGCCCGTGCGCGGCGGCGAGCACCTCGGCCGCTACTGGCGCAAGGTGCACGGGAACATCTCACCGGTCTGGGTCGTCGACCACGGCATCGTCCAGGACGAGGAGGCCGTCATCGAGTGGAGCATGTTCTGGCTGCCGCCGGGCGCGAGCGAGCGCGTGGTGACGCGTGGCGCGGAGTGGTTCGTGCTGCGCGACGGGGGCATCGCGGAGATCCGCTCCTACTACCGCCAGGAGCCGTCCGACGCAGAGCTCGACGGCTTCCCCTACGCGGAGCGCGGCTACTCCGCCCACGGCGCGGTCCGCAGCGCGCACCACGAGCCGGCGCTGTCGTGAGCGCCAACCGCATGGTGTTGGTCTGCGGCGCGGCTGAGGACGCCGAGCTGTGGGCCGACGTCGTCGCGCTGAGCCCGGTGCCGACGCTGGTCGTCGAGCTGGCGCCGACCGGCGAGCTCGGGCCGCTGGTCGCCGACGTCGCGCGCCAGGTGCAGGCGGGCGACGTCGTCGTCGGTCACTCGCTCGGCGGCGCGGTCGCCGCGCTGCTCGCCGCGCAAGGGTCGACGCCGGCCGCGGGCTGGGTCGTCGTGTCCTGCGGCACGATGCTCCCGGTCCACGACGCGACCTGGGCGACCCTGCGCGAAGGCGGCGCCGAGGCCCTCGCGACGCAGTTCGCCGTCGCCGCCGCCGGTGGCCGGCGCGCGGTCGCCGAGGAGCCCGGCAGCGCCGCGGTCGCCGAGCGGATGGAGCGCATGGTGCTGCGCCACCGCGACGCGCTGGAGCCGCACCTTCGCGCGTGCGCGGCGTTCGCCGCGCCGGACGGACCGGTCGCCGGCGTCGAGGTCGTCTGCGGCGCGCGCGACCGGCTGGTCGGGCCGCCGCTCATGACAGAGCTCGGCGAGCGGTTCGGCGCGCGGACGACCGTCGTCGAGACGGCGGCCCATCAGGTGCCGTGGGAGGCGCCCGACACGATCATCCAGGCTGCGCTGCGGGTGGCCTGACCGCGTCGGACAGCAGCTTGGCCCCGCCGTGGGCGGCGGTGCCGCCGTCGACCGTGATCTCCGCGCCGCTGATGTACGACGACGCCGGTGAGACCAGGAACGCGATCAGCTCCGCGACCTCTTGCGGCCGGCCGGCGCGTCCCAGGGGCGCGGCGTCGATGCTCGCGCCGAGGAACGCGGGCGCCGCCGATGCCGTCATCGCCGTCTCGATGTAGCCGGGGAAGACCGCGTTGACGCGGATGCCGCGCTCGCCCAGCTCCATGCTGGCCACGCGCGAGAGCCCGCGCAGCGCCCACTTGCTCGACGTGTAGGCCACCGGGAAGTGACCGGTGAGCGCTGCCAGCGAGCAGACGTTGACGATCGAGCCGCCGTCGCCCATGTGCGGCAGGCAGGACTGGATGCCGAGCAGCGGCCCCGTGAGGTTGACCGCGAGCGTCTTGTTGAAGTCCTCGATCGCGACGTCGTCGATGCGCGCGCGGTGCGTGACGCCCGCGGCGTTGACGAGCCCGTCGATCCGGCCGCCCCGCGCCAGCGCCGCCTCGACCGCCTCCTGCCACGACAGCGGGTCGGTGACGTCGAGGCGCACGTCGCAGTCGCCGGCGATGTCGGCGCCGACCACGTCGGCGCCCGCCGCGCGCAGCGCCGCGACGGTCGCCGAGCCGATCCCGCCGCCGGCGCCGGTCACCAGGACCACGCGGCCGCCGCAGGCGCCGCTCATGCGGGTCCGACCTCGTGGTCGTAGAGCGCGACGGCCTCGGCCAGCCTCGTCTTCAGGCTGTCGGCGAAGCGGCCGTCGACCAAGATGAAGGCCATGCGCGCCGGGCCGCCGGAGCGGTTCTCCCAGGCGTGGTCGGTGCCGCGCTGGACCACGATGTCGCCGGGCGCCAGGGCGGTCGCGCTGCCGTCGTCGAGGACGAGGTGCAGCTCGCCGTCCAGGACGACGCCGTAGTCCACCGACTCGGTCCGGTGCATCGGCGACCGTCCCCCGGCCGGGATGTCCACCACGCGGATCACCGTGCCCTCGGGCTCGGGCGGCACGCGCAGCGGCCGCTGCGTCGGGTCGCGCTCCTCGGCCGCGGGGATCGGCGCCGGCGCGCCGGCCGTGCTCCAGATCTCGTGGAAGGCCGTGCCGTCGTCGGTGACGGTGCGCGACACGGGCGCCGGGCCGTCGGAGAGGACGACCGAGCGGCCTCGGTCGTCGTGGCCCGTGACGATGCGGCGCGGCGCCGCAGCGGCGCTCATGCGACCTGCCCCTGCAGGCGGCGCATGCCGGCCAGCCAGCGGTCGTAGTTGGTGGCCTTGCGCTGCATGAAGGTGAGCACCTCGGGATGCGGGAGGATCAGGAACGCGTCGCTGGCCAGCCCGTCGAGGATCGCGGCGGCCACCTCGTCGGGCGCGAGCACCTCCCCGGCGTCCTTGACGATGCGCGCGCCGAGGTCGTCGAGCGCCCCGGGGCGACCGGGCTCGAGCATGTCGGTCGCGACGCCCATCGGGCACACGCACCTCACGTGGACCCCGCGATCGCCGTAGGTCACCGACAGCCACTCGGCGAACGCGACGGCCGCGTGCTTGCTCACCGCGTAGGGCGCCGAGCCGACCTGCGTCAGCACGCCGGCGGCGGAGGCGACCGACACGAACCAGCCCTCGCCGCGCTCGAGCCATCCGGGCAGGAGGGCCTGCGCCGCGGCGACGTGCTGGCGCAGGTTGACGTCGAGCGCGAGGTCCCAGACGCCGGCGGGCGTGTCGATCGGGTCGCCGCCGACGGCGACGCCCGCGTTGGCGACGAAGACGTCGATTGGGCCGAGATGGTCGGCGGCGTCGGCCAGGAAGCCGGGCAGCGCGTCGGGGTCGCGGAGATCGCACGCGGCGGCGAACACGCCGCCGCCGAGCTCGGCGGCGACCGCCGCCAGGTCGTCGGCCCGGACGTCGGTGAGCGCGACGCGCGCGCCGGCCTCCGCGCACCGGAGCGCCAACGCACGACCGATCCCTCCCGCCGCTCCGGTGACGACCACCGTGCGCTCGGCGACCATCACGCGCGCGCCAGGCTCGCCGGCGGGCGTCCCGGCGCGGTGTAGACCGGCGGGCGCTTGGCGTCGAAGGCCGCAACGCCTTCGGCATGGTCCGGGCCCGTCGCGGCGACGCCCTGGGCCTCGGCCTCGAGGTCGAGCATCACCTCCAGCCCCTCGTGCGCGGCGCGGACCAGCAGCCGCTTCGTGAGGGCGAGCGCGAGCGCCGGCCCGGCCGCCAGCTCCCGGGCCCGCGCGAGCGCGGCGTCGTCGAGCGCCTCGGCGGCGACCACCTCGTTGACCAGCCCGAACGCGAGCGCCTCCTCGGCGCCCACCCGGCGCGCGGTCCGCGCCAGCTCGAACGCGCGGGCGTGGCCGAGCGTGCGGACCAGCGCCGTCGTGACCCCGGTGTCGGGCACGAGGCCGACACGCACGAACGCGCACGAGAAGAACGCCTTCTCGCTCATCACGATCTCGTCGCAGCACAGCGCGAGGCCCATGCCGGCGCCGACGGCGAGCCCGTTGACGGCCGCGACGACCGGCTTGTCCATCTCCCGCAGGCAGCGCGCGATCGGGTTGTAGGACTCGGCCACCGTGGCCCCCGCGTCGACGAGCTCCTCCGCCGCGCCGAGGTCCTGCCCGCTGCAGAAGGCGCGGCCGGTGCCCGTCAGGATCACCGCCCGCACGGTGTCGTCGCCGGCTGCCGCACGGAGCGCTTCGAGCAGCGCCTGGCGCAGCGGCAGGTCGAGGCTGTTGAGCTGCTCGGGCCGGTCGAGCGCGATGCGCGCGACGTCGCCCAGCCGCTCGGTGACGATGGTCCCCACGGGTCTCCTCCTGGTTCGCCTGAAGGGCATATTAGAACACGAACCAAGGTTCTGTTTTACTTGGCTCGCGCATGTACCCGGAACGCTTCGAGCTCGACCTCGCGATCCACGTCGACGGAGCGCCGACGCCGTCGACGACCTACCTGACCACGGTCGGCGTCGGCGCGTTCTGCGTCGTCGTCGACACCCGCGTTCCCGAGCTTCGCGGCTTCCGGCTCGTGTCGTCCTACCTGGGCTGGCCCGGCGACGCCTCCGCCTCGACCCATCGCCTGTCCTTCGACGACACCGCACCGGTCACGACGAGGCGAACCTTCCTCAGACCCCCGGCCAGCGCCGACGAGTGCATCCGCGATCACATGACCCAGCTCCAGGACCGCATCGAAGAGCAGGACGTCAGCATGCTCGTCGGATGCGCAGCGGACCGGACCCTCTACCGGCTCGGTTGACGGCCGCGCCGATCGCATCGCGCGCGGAGGCTGGCTGCGATCGAGGGCGATTTCCGGCGGTTCAGGCACTAGTGCCTGAAATCGAGAAGACCTACATGACGCTTTTACGCCTTCCCGGAAATGCGAAAGGCCCGCAAGTGCGAGCCTTTCGACTAGGGGTGAGTGACGGGACTCGAACCCGCGACCGCCTGGACCACAACCAGGAGCTCTACCAACTGAGCTACACCCACCGAGTCAGGGGTGGAGTGTAGAGGAGTAGTGGCGCAGGGGTGGAGAGGGGCCTTCGGGGATGGTGTAGAAGGATGTGCCGTGGGTCGTAAGGGCTAGGGATTCGCCTTGGCCTTCGGCGGCGAGGGTCGTCGTGCAACGGGTGCCGTCGGTCAGGGTGGCGGCGATCGAGGTACCGGCGCGGCGGTGCCAGATGGAGAGGTCGGAGTAGGTGCGGATGGCGACGGTCGTGCCGTCCGCGGAGATGTCGCCCGCGGTGGTGAGGCCGGCCAGGCCGAAGTTGATGTGGCCGCGGAGCTTCAGGACCTGGCGAGCGCCGCCGGAGACGTTCGCCGAGTAGATGGCGGAGTGGCCGCTCAGCGTCTTGGTGACGATGATCAGCTCACCCGTGCGCCGGTCGGCGATGAGGGTCTCGGCGTTGTGCGCCCCGTCGGGGTAGGTGAGCGTCAGCGCTTGCGCGGGCGCGGTGGCCGTCGGGTGGCTTGCGAGCCTGGGCTCGGGAATGCGGTAGACGACGACGTCGGGACGCTTGGCGTCGTTGTCGCCGATGTCCCCCAACAACAGGTCGCCGCCGGGCCCGACCGCGATGTCCTCCCAGTCGACGGCCTGCGCGCCCGGGACGTCGAGCGACGCCAGCACGTGGCCGTCGCTCGCCCGCAGCGCGAAGATGCGCGCGCGGTCGCCGGAGTCGTTGTGGGTCCAGAGCACGCCGGGCTGCGACGCGCTGACGACCAGCCCGGACAGCTCGGTCGCCGCGGGGTCGTCGGCGCGGCCGACGACCGTCGCCCGCAGCCTCCCGCAGAGCGCGGGCTGCACGGCGGCGTGGCGCGCCGGAGCGGTCGCGGTCGCCGCGCCCGGAGTCGTCGCCGCCGTCGACCCGCCGCCGCAGCCCGCGAGGACTCCGACGGCCAGCACGACGATCAGGGCACGGGTGATCACCCGCGCCACGCTACTCAGTGGCCGCGCCTGATCGTGAAGTGCTTGGGCGTCAGGACGCGCGCGTTGCCCGACGTGTCGGTCAGCGTCGTCACCAACCGCAGCGGCGTCGCCCTGTGGCTGCGCAGGTGCGACCGCCCGGACCTCGTCAGCTTCACCACGACCTTCGCGGACCCAGCGCGCGCGAGCTTCGCCCTGCCGGTCGCGACCACGACCCTCCCGGCGTAGAGCGTCTGCGCGACGGTCCCCGGCTCGGTCGTCGTCACCGCGTCGGCGAACGTCCCGCCGAGCAGCGCGCGGTAGGCGTTGAGCGTCTTCAGCTTCAACGTGCCGGTCGGCGCGACGAGGTCGCGCGCCACCGCAGGCGCAGGAGCCGGAGCCGCGGGCGCCGGAGCCGGCGCAGGCGCAGGCGTCACGACCGGAGCCGGCGCAGCAGGCGCGACCACCGCCGGCGGGCAGTCCGTCACGGCCGCCGACACGTCGGCGAACACCGTGAACGCCGGGTCCGCCGCGACCGTCTGCGACGCCTTCAGCGTCCACCCACCGCTCAGCGGCGTCGTGAACCCACCCGCGAACGACGTCCCCGGCCCGGACGCGACGACCGCACCCGCCACCGCGCCGCCACCGGAAGACCCAGCGCTCACGCTCACCGATGCGCCCTCGTCGCGCACACCCGTGAACTTCCCGCCGCACAGCCCGTCCAGCGCCAGCGCCGGCGCGCCCGTGTAGGCGAACGAGTGGCCCTCGGTCGTATCCACATCGGTCAGCGTCACCACGTCGCCGGCCACCAGCGCCAGCGACGGCAGCGCCGCGTAGCCCACGCCCGACGCGCTCCCCGCCGACACGCCACCGCGCTGCACGTCCAGCGTCAAGTTGTCGTTGATCGTCGCCGGCGTCGCCAGCGACAGGTCCACCGCGTAGCCCTCGACGTGCCCGGCCCCATCCGCGCCGACCGACGACGACACGAACATCTTGCCCTGCGCCGCCGGAACCCCGACGGCCAGCGAGACCACTGCGACGACACACGCGCGCGGGAACATGTCCAGGAGAGTCGGCAGCTCACCGCCCCGCGTTGAGGCCCCCACGTCAACCGCCTGACCGCGGCAACCCGCGTTGCACGCCGTCCGCCGCACGCCGTACCTTCCCGCGCCGCATGCTCCGCGAGGCCAAGAACGGCGCGTTCGTCCGCCACGGGATCCTCCTGCGCCGCCACGTCTTCACGGCCGGGAAGCTCGTCGCCAAGCGCGGTCTGCGCCCCGCCGAGCACGCCGAACTGCAGCGCGAGCAGCGCACCCATGCCGTCGCGGTCCTCGAGGCGCCGCACGGCCGGACCTACTGGTGGTGCCAGGACCGCTTCTGGTGGGAGGACGACGGCCTCGGCGCCCGCGACGTCCTCGCGCTCGTCACCGAGCGCCACCAGCGCGCCCAGCGCCGCCTCGCCAAGGCCCACGCCGCGCTCGAAGGCGCGGCAGCGGAAGAGCGCAGGCGCGAGCCCATCCCCCGCGACCTCCGCCGCGCCGTCTGGGAGCGCGACGGCGGCGCCTGCGTCGACTGCGGCGAGCAGTTCGAGCTGCAGTTCGACCACGTCGTCCCGCTCGCTCTCGGCGGCGCCAACACCTTCGAGAACCTCCAGGTCCTCTGCGGCGACTGCAACCGCGCCAAGGGCGCCACGGTCGGCTAGCGGCCGGCGGCTAGACCGTTCGGCTCGACTCCGTTCGCATACGACCACCCCTGCTCAACCCCGCACCCGCTCACACCGATGCTTTGGTGAGCAGATGCTGGAGCTTCAGAAGATCATCCACGACGTCACCGACCCGATCGTCGTCCTGCGCCGGGTCGTCGAGCAGGCGCTCCACGTCGTCCCCCACGCCGACGGCGCCGCCGTCGAGCTCTACCGCGACGGCCAGCTCGACTACGTCTGCACCCACGGGACGCTCGCGTCCCAGATCGGCCTGCGCCTGCCCGCCGCCGCCAGCCTCTCCGGCCTGGCGATCACGACCGGCAGGACGCAGTACTGCGCGGACTCCGAGGTCGACAAGCGCGTCAACCTCCCCGCCTGCCGGACCGTCGGCGCACGCTCACTGATCTGCGTTCCGCTGCGTCGCGGCGACGAGCCGCTCGGCATCCTGAAGGTCACCGCCGCCCAGCCGCTGGCCTTCGACGAGGACGACTTCGAGATCCTCAGCGGTCTCGCCGAGTTCATCACCGTCTCGATCGCCGCCGCCGCCGACATCGCCCGTGTGGCGACCGAGGCGCGCGACTGGCCCGCCGCCGAGTTCGTCGCCAACGTCCTCGAGCCCGGCATCTTCCAGGACCTCACGACGCGCAAGCGCATCAAGCGCGTGCTCATCGACGACGACTTCGCGATCGTCGTGCAGCCGATCGTCCGCCTCGACTCCGGCGCGCTCGTCGGCGCCGAGGCGCTCGCCCGCTTCCCGAGCCCGCCGGCCCAGGGCCCGGACCGCTGGTTCGCCGACGCCTACGCCGCCGGCCTCGGCGCGCAGCTCGAGCTGGCCGCCGCGCGCAAGGCCATCGACCTGCTCGACGAGCTGCCGCCCCACGCCTACCTCAGCGTCAACATCGGCCCCGAGGTCCTGGCGACGCCCGAGTTCATGGACCTGGTCAAGAACGCCGAGGCCGACCGGCTCGTCATCGAGCTGACCGAGCACTTCGCCGTCGAGGACTACGAGCGCCTGCGCTCCGCCCTCTGCGGCCTGCGCCGCGCCGGCGCGCGCCTGGCGATCGACGACACCGGCGCCGGCTTCGCCTCGCTGGCCCACATCCTCAAGCTGTCGCCGGAGATCATCAAGCTCGACCGCGACCTGGCCCGCGGCATCGACGCCGACCCCGTCCGCAGGGCGCTGGCCGCCGCGCTCGTCGACTTCGCCCACCAGACCGGCGCGCAGGTCGTCGCCGAGGGCCTGGAGACCGACGCCGAGCTGGCGACGGTCCGCGAGCTCGGCATCCACCTCGGCCAGGGCTATCTCCTCGGCAAGCCCGGACCGACGTCCGCGCTCGCCAAGCCCACCTCGCAGTACGTCGCCTAGGGGAACCTGCGCAGCGCCGCCGCAGCGGCCGCGTCGCCCGGCACGCCGTGCACGGCACCGCCCGGGAACGTCGCCGCGCTGCCCAGGAACAGGCCCTTGACCGGCGTCCGGTAGGGCGACAGCTTCGGCAGCGGCCGGAAGATCACCTGGCGCAGCAGGTAGGACCCGCCGCCGACGTCGCCGTTGACGAGGTTCGCGTTGCGCGCCTCCAGCCCGGACGGCGAGAGCACGTGGCGGCCGAGGATCAGGTCCCGGAACCCGGGCGCGTAGCGCTCGACCTGCGCCTCGACGCGCTCCACCTGCGTCGCGACGGCGTCCTCGGTCCACTCCAGGTCCCGCGGCCCGTGCGTGTAGGCCCACGCGGTGTGCTTGCCCGCCGGCGCACGCGTCGGGTCGGCGACCGACTGCTGGCCGAGCAGCAGGAACGGCCTCCTCGCCAGCCCCTGCTCGCTCTCGGCGATCGTCTCCAGGAACTCGTCCTCGAGTCCACCAACATGCACGGTGCCCGCGCCGCGCACGCCCGGATCGGTCCACGGGATCGGCCCGTCCAGCGCCCAGTCGAGCTTCAGCGTCGACGCGCCGTAGACGTAGCGCTTGATCATCGCGCCGTACCAGCCGCGCAGCGCGTCGCCGGTCAGCGCCGCCAGGGCCTTCGGCATCACGTCGGCGACGACGATCGCGGCGCCGATCTCCTCCCCGCCGGCCACCCCGACACCAACCGCGCGACCATCACGGACAACGACGCGCTCCACGCGCGCGCCCGTCCGGACCTCGCCACCCAACGACCCCAAGTACCCCACCAAGGCGTCCGCCAGCCGCCCCGCCCCACCGCGCGGCGACGGCCACCCGACCGTGTGCCCGAGCAGGTTCAGGTAGGCCGCCGCGATCGCGCCGCCCGGCGCCTGCGGCGGCGTGTCGCCGTGCATCGCCGCGCCGTACAGCCAGGCGCGCGTGCCGCCGTCGTCGAACAGCCGCCGCCCCAGGCCGACCGTCGACTCCGCCAGCAGCCGCGTGAACTTCAGCGTCCCGATCGGCCCGGCCTGCGCCAGCAGCTTCAGCGGCCCGCCGACCGGCGGGAACCCCGACAACATCGTCGCCCGCAGCCCGTCCCACGCATCGACGAACGGCTGGGCGAACTCCGCCCACGCCGTGCCGTCGCCGCTCCGGATCGCGTCCAGTGATGCCGCCGTCTCGGCGACCGACCGGTACAGCACGCCCGCCGGGACCCCGTCCGGCAGCGGCGCCGCGTAGCACGACGCCGGATGGACCCACTCCAGCCCGTGCTGGGCCAGCGGCATCCGGCCGAACACCGGCGACGCCGCGCCCGCCGGGTAGACCGACGAGAACGTGTCGTGCTTGAAGCCCGGCAGCGTCAGCTCCTCGGTCCGGACCGCGCCGCCGTAGTGGTCGGCGGCCTCCAGCACCACCACCGACCGCCCGGCCTCGGCCAGGCGGATCGCGGCGGCCAGGCCGTTGGGCCCGGACCCGATGACGACGGCGTCGAAGGAGGTCACGAGGCGCTCGCGCGCTCCTTCGCCGCGACGGCCAGCGCGAGCTGGTGCAGCATCGACAGCCGCACGACCTCGCCCTGCCCCCAGAACGCGTGCTGCGCCTGCGAGCCCGCCAGCCGGTAGGCGCGGTCGATGTGCCAGGGCATCCTGTCCCACGTGCCCGCGGCCTTCACGTAGGCCTTGCCGTCCAAGGTGTACAAGATGAGCCGGTTGTGGCCGTTGCCCATGAAGTGGCCCTGGTGCGTGGTCAGGTCGAAGCCGACGACCGGGACGCCGCCTTCGGGCACCGCGCGCGGCTCGCCGTCGCCGTACTTGGCCAGGCCCGCCTCGAGGTCGGCGAAGTACCTGGCCAGCGCCTCCGGGTCGTCCGGGGTGACGAGCTGCGTGATCGTCACGTAGCCGCGCGTGAAGACCGGGCGCCCGGAGTCGGTCCCGGCCGCGACCTCGATCTCGAGCGTCTGCCCGTCCAGGCCGCCCTCGCGCAGCGGCGTGAAGCGCCCGATCTCGCTCGCGTAGTCCGGCCATGTCTCGGGCGCGGTCAGCGCGGCGACGACGCCTTCCACCGACGGCATCGCGACCGGCGGGTAGGTGTGCCAGGTCTGCTCGTCGAGCGGGTCGCTCTCCGGCGTCAAGGGCCCCAACTTGGCCAGGACCCGCCGGCGCTCCGGGTTGTACTCCGCCTTGGCGGCGACCGTCTCGAACCCGATCCCCCACCCGCGCCGCGCGTCGTCGCGGTAGGCGTCCGGGAACCAGTCGCCGATCAGCCTCGCCGCGCCCTCCTCCAGCTGCGCGCGGGAGAGCGTCCCGCGCGCCGACTTGTCGGTGTGGAAGCGCTCCGACCCGTAGGCCTTGTGGAAGGCCATCAGGTCGTTGGCGTGCAGGCGCCGCTGCGTGTCCTTGTTGTACCAGTAGGTCGTCAGGACGCTGAACGCGAAGCGCAGGTCGTCGACCTCGCGGTCGTCGACCGCGCGCCGGTAGTAGGCGGCGTTGAGGAAGTCGGTGACCCACGGCGCGGCGTCGCGGGCGGCGATCGAGTTGCCGGTCATGCGCGCGAAGCGCAGCGGGCCGGTGCGCGGGACCTTCTGCTGCTCGGCCTCGACCTCGGCGGCGCCGGCCGCGTCGGGCTCGGGCGCGTCGTCGACGTGCTCCAGCAGGTCCTCGTCGTGGACGGTCTCTTCGGGAGGGGTCATGTCAGCCATGGTGTCTCTCCGTCCAGCGTTCCACATCCGGACCGGATTCCGAACCCGATCCGTAGAAACCCGCACCCGGTCAGCGGGTGACGGCCGTCAGGACGACAGCACCGGCTCGCGCTCAGGCTCCCCGGCGTGCCCGTGCGCCGGCGCACCCTGCGGCGCGCCGGCCGGCCGGATCACCACGACCGCCACGAGCAGCGCGCCGAGCGCGAAGCCGAGCCCCACGACGAAGGCGAGCCGGTAGCCGCCGGTCAGGGCCTCGGCCTCCGCGCTTCCGGACGCCCGCAGCGCGGCCGAGTGCGTCGAGGCCAGCGTCGCCAGGATCGCGAGGCCGAGCGCCCCGCCGACCTGCGCGGTCGTGTTGACCAGGCCGGACGCCAGCCCGGCGTCCTGGGGCTCGACGCCGCTCATCGCCAGCGTCATCAGCGCCGGGAACGCCGTGCCGCCGCCGAGGCCGAAGACCGCCATCGCCGGGAACACGTCGACCCAGTAGTTGCCGTCGGCGCTGATCTGCGTGAACCACGCCAGCCCGGCGCAGATCATCGCCATGCCGGCGATCAGGACCGCCCGGCCGCCGAAGCGCAGGATCAGCCTGTCGGCCCACCCGATCGACAGCGCCCCCATCGTGAGCGTCGCCGGCAGGAACGCGAAGCCGATCTGCAGCGGGCTGAACTCCAGCACGCGCTCCAGGTAGAGCGTCCCCATGAAGAACACGCCGAACATCCCGGCGACCGACAGGACCTGCACGAGGTTGGCGCCGCTGACGTTGCGCGAGCGGAAGATCCGCAGCGGGACCAGCGGCGTCGCGGCGCGCGCCTCGCGCCAGACGAACAGCGCGACGAGCCCGAGCGCGATCGCGCCCAGCGTCAGCGTCTCGCTGGCGCCCCAGCCCTTGTCGGCCGCGGGCTTGACCATCGTGTACACCAACAGCATCAGCGCGCTGGTGATCAGCACGGCGCCGATCACGTCGGCGCCCGCCCTAAGCCCCGCGCCGCGGTCGTGCGGCAGCAGGCGGGCGGCGAAGAACGCGGTGACGATCCCGATCGGCACGTTGATGAAGAAGATCCAGTGCCAGTTGATGGTGTCGGTCAGGACGCCGCCCGCCAGCAGGCCGATCGACCCGCCGGCGCTCGCCACGAACGCGAACACGCCGATCGCCTTGGCCTGCTCGGCCGGCTCGCGGAACATCGTCACGATCATCCCGAGGACGACCGCCGAGGTCAGCGCCCCGCCGACGCCCTGGACGAAGCGCGCGCCGACGAGCATCGCCTGCGACGTCGACGCGCCGCACACGATCGAGCAGACCGTGAAGACCGCCAGTCCGGCGAGGAACACGCCGCGGCGCGAGAGCAGGTCGCCGAGGCGCCCCGCGAGCAGCAGCAGCCCGCCGAAGGCGATCAGGTAGGCGTTGACGACCCAGGCGAGCCCGGAGTTGCTGAACCCCAGGTCGTTCTGGATCGACGGCAGCGCGACGTTGACCACCGTCGTGTCGAGCACGATCATCAACATGCCCACGCACAGCACGACGAGGGCGGTCCAGCGTTGCCGGTCGGTCAGCTCTGCGGTGCTCATGCCATCGGGACGACGGCCGGTTCTGGAACTCATCGGTGCGCTCGTGCTCATGTCCGGGGGTCGGAGCCGCGGGCGCGGGCTCGACATTGGTCAGACGCACCTTATCGGTGCGTACACGGTCCCGTCTCTGTTTCGGTTGCCGATGAGGTGTCTAGCTCTCGGCGACGCGCGCCAGCAGCGCCAGCGCGGCGCGGACCTGCTCGCGCTCGCTCGCGTCGAGCTCGCCGTTGAGCGCCTGGGCCAGCCAGTCCTCGCGCGCGGCGCGCGTGGCCCTCAGCTTCGCCCTGCCCTCAGCGGTCAGCTCGACGAACGCGCGGCGCCCGTCGTCGGGGTCCGGGCGGCGGGAGACGAGGCCGGAGGACTCCATCTCCTTGACCGTCTGGGCCATCGACTGCGGTCGCATCTTCTGCGCGTGGGCGAGATCGCTGACCCCGGCGGGCCCCTCGCGATCGAGGCGGCTGAGCACCGCCAGGATGTGAACGGGCGGGCCCGGTTCGGCGCGGATGCGGCGAACGAGCTTGCCGAGGGTCTCGCGCAGGTCATGGGCGAGCAACAACGTCGACTTGGCCGGCGCGGCGGGCATCGCCCCATCATGCCGGAGACGGCGGCGGCGTGTGGTTGGGGACCCTAACATGCAGGTCACCTGTATAGTTGACATGAGCCGTGCGAACCCTCCCCTACAAGTGGGTCGCGCTGTCCAACGCCACGCTCGCGGTGCTGCTCGCGACGCTGGACGGCTCGATCACGATGATCGCGATGCCCGACATCTTCCGGGGCATCCACCTGGACCCGCTGATCCCCAGCAACTCCTTCTACCTGCTGTGGATGATCCTCGGCTACCTGGTCGTGACCAGCGTCCTGATCGTCTCGCTCGGCCGGCTCGGCGACATGGTCGGCCGGGTCAAGATCTACAACCTGGGCTTCGTCATCTACACGGTGGCGTCGCTGCTGCTGGCCGTCGACTGGATGGACGGGCGCGCGGGCGCGACGTACCTGATCGTGATGCGGCTCGTCCAGGGCGTCGGCGGTGCGTGCCTGCTGGCCAACGCCGCGGCGATCATCGCCGACGCGTTCCCGGCCAACCAGCGCGGGATGGCGCTGGGCATCAACAACATCGTCGGCGTGTCCGGGACGTTCATCGGGCTCGTGCTCGGCGGGATCCTGGCGCCGATCGACTGGCGGCTGGTGTTCCTGATCTCGGTGCCGGTCGGGATCTTCGGGACGATCTGGGCCTACGTCGCGCTGCGCGAGCTGTCGACGCCAAGGCGCGCGAAGGTCGACTGGCTCGGGAACGTCACGTTCGCGCTCGGGCTGATCCTGCTGATGGTCGCGGTGACCTACGGGATCCGCCCGTACGGCTCGCACGCGATCGGCTGGGGCTCGCCGAAGGTGCTGGCGCTGCTGGCCGGCGCGGCGGCGTCGCTCGTCGCGTTCCTGGTCGTCGAGTCGCGCGTCGAGGACCCGATGTTCCGGCTGCCGCTGTTCCGGATCCGCGCGTTCACGTTCGGGACGCTGTCGACGTTCCTGTCGGCGGTCTCGCGCGGCGGCCTGATGTTCATGTTGATCATCTGGCTGCAGGGGATCTGGCTGCCCCAGCACGGCTACTCGTTCACCGAGACGCCGCTGTGGGCCGGGATCTACATGTTGCCCTTGACGATCGGGCTGCTGCTGGCCGGGCCGACGTCGGGGATCCTCAGCGACCGCTTCGGCGCGCGACCGTTCGCGACGTCGGGGATGGTCCTGACCGCGGTCGGCTTCGGGTTGTTGTTGCTGTTGCCCACGGACTTCAGGTACCCCGTCTTCGGCGCGATCCTGTTCCTGATCGGCGCGTCGATGGGCCTGTTCGCGTCGCCCAACCGCGCGGCGGTGATGAACTCGCTGCCGAAGGCCGACCGCGGCGCGGGCGGGGCGATGAACCAGACGTTCCAGAACTCCGCGCAGGTGCTGTCGATCGGCGTGTTCTTCACGCTGATGATCATCGGGCTGTCGGCGACGCTGCCGCACACGCTCAGCGCCGGGCTGCAGCAGCATGGTGTGGATCCCGCGACCGCGCACAGCGTCGCGAACCTGCCGCCGGTGTCGATCCTGTTCGCGGCGTTCCTGGGGTACAACCCGATCCAGCACCTCGTCGGACCGCACGCGCTGGGCGCGATCTCCGCGAGCGATCGCAGCGCGCTGACCGGCCCGACGTTCTTCCCGCACCTGATCAGCGGCCCGTTCAAGGACGGGCTGCACGCGGCGTTCACGTTCGCGATCGTGGCCTGCCTGGTCGCGGCGGCCGCGTCGCTGCTGCGCGGCGGGCGGATGGTCCACGAGGACGAGGACGAGGACGACGCGGCGCAGGACCAAGAACTTCAACGACCCGAAGGAGCCCCATGCACGTCGAGTGGTACGGCCAGTCCGCGTTCCGCCTCAGCGACGGCGACCGCACGGTAGTCATCGATCCCTTCGACGCCGAGGCGCTGCGCTCGCGCACCCGCTGGGACTACCCCGCGATCGACACGACCGCCGACGTCCTGCTCGTCACGCACGAGCACGGCGACCACAACGCGGTGCACGTCGTCGGCGGCGGGGCGGGCGGGGATCGGGTCATCGTGCGCTCGACCGCCGGGACGCACGAGTCGCCGCTCGGGCCGGTCGTCGCGATCGCCTCCGAGCACGACGAGGCGGCCGGGACGCAGCGCGGGCCCAACACGCTGCTGGTCTTCGACTTCGGCGGCCTCCGGGTCGCCCACCTCGGCGACCTCGGCCAGGCGCAGCTGCGCCCCGAGCAAGCGGCCGCGCTGGGGACCGTCGACCTGCTGTTCGTCCCGGTCGGCGGCGGCCCGACGATCGGCGCCGACCAGGCGGCCGACATCGCCGCGACGACCAGCGCCCGGATCACGGTCCCGATGCACTACCGCACCGAGCGCATCGACTTCCTCGACCCGGTCGACGCGTTCGCCGCGCAGGCGAGGCACGTGGTCAAGCTCGACGGCGCGTCGTTCGACACCGACCAGGCCGGCGGGGATGACGGCCCGGTCGTGGTGATCCCGGCGGCCCCTTAGGCCGCCGCGGCCTCGCGGCCGCGCCGCTCGCGCTTGAGGGACGCGCGCGTGCGCGCGTCCCAGCGGCCGGCGAGCAGGACGAGCAGCCCGAAGACCGCCACACCGAGGCCGATCGCGGCGGCCTGGAAGCCGGGCCCGACGATGTAGTTGGTGTCGTTGTCGGTGAAGAACGAGAAGTCGAGCCCGACCATCCAGTCGACCACTCCGACCGCGGCGATCGCGAGCGCGAGGATCGTCAGCGCGAAGCCGCCGGCGGTGCGCGACACCTTGCGCGAGCGCGGCCCGGCGGTCAGGGCGATCGCCAGGATCGCGGTCAGCACGACCGCGGCGAGCAGCAGCGCGGCCCACGGGCCGAGCCAGTCCCAGCCCGTCCGGGGCACCTCCACCCCGCGGCTCGGGCCGTCCTTGACCCAGGTCCGCGACAGTGACGCGACGGCCACGACGAGGCCCCCCAGCGTGATCGCCAGGCCGAGGCCCCGGAGCAGGTACGCCCATGTCCTCCCCACGCGCGTGCGCATGGGGCGAGCGTACCTGCCGGCCGGCGTGCCGACCAGGGCCTGCGCCCGGTCCCTGGACTAGTTGACGAGGTCCACCGCGGTGCGCTCCAGCGCGTCGTAGGACCTCTGCATGCCGACCTCCATGCCCGAGTTGATGTGCATGTCGCGGGCCTCCTGCGTGGTGTGCTGGACGAGGTTGGCGAACGTCGTCCTGGTGCCGTCGGCCGAGGGCGTCAGCGTCGCCGTGCAGGTCGACGGGCTGTCGGGGAACGGCGCGAAGATCTCGGTGTTGACGACCTTCGAGGGCTCCTCGAGCTCCAGGTACTCGCCGTAGAACTCGACGGTCTGGCCGTGCGACGCCGCGGTCTGCGCGTAGCGCCAGCTGCCGCCGACGCGCAGGTCGATCTCGCAGACGGTCATCTCGCCCATGCCGGCGCCCCACCACTGGCGGACGAGGTCCGGCTCGGTGATCGCGCGCCAGACGAGCGCGGGCGGCGCGTCGAACTCGCGAGTGATCAGGATCTGGTCGTCGGCGGGGAGCGTGACGGTGGCGGTGCCGGTGGTGATCATCGCTGATCGTCTCCTTGGGGTTGGGGAGTGCTGGTGCTGTCCTTGAGACCTGCGAGGACGTCGTCGAGGGCCGCGTACCGCTCCTCCCACAGGCGCTGGAACGGGGACACCCAGTCGTGGATGTCCTTCAGCGCCTGCGGGTTGAGGCGGTAGAGGCGCCGGCGACCCTCGTCGCGCACGTCGACGACGCCCGCCTCGCGGAGGACGCGCAGGTGCTTGGACACCTGCGGCTGCGTGAGCCCGACGGCGGCGACCAGGTCGTTGACCGGCCGCTCCCCCGCCCCCAGCGCATCCACGATCGCCCGCCGGCTCGGCTCGGCGATCGCGTTGAACGCGTCGGTGGTGGTGGCGGCCCGTGCCATGTCTTGGCAATCATATTCCGATATCGGAATGCGTTTGTCAAGTGCGCTCGATGCGGCGGACACCGTCGTGCGGCGTCCACACCTCCACGATCAGGAGCCTGGCGGCCTCGTCGACGTGGACGGTCGAGGCCTCGGTGACGTCGAGGCGGAAGAGGTGCGACTCGCCGTCGTTGGCGGCCTCGCCGTTGTGCTTCATGATCGCGTCGTGGTCGGTGATCGCCTCGGCGGTGCCGGCGACCTTGGCGTCGCCGGTCCAGGCCGGCGGGTCGTCGGTCCCGGCGTGCAGCGCGTAGCGCGGGTCGCGCAGCAGGTCGCGGGCCTTGAGCGCCTGCCACATCGAGCCGATCCACAGCTCGCCGTCGGCGAACCGGCACTCGGTGCCGGAGATCCGCGGTCCGCCGTCGGCGCGCAGCGTCGCGAGCGTGTGGTGGGTGCGGGCCTCGAGGTGCCTGCGGACGGCGGCGGCCAGCTCCGGCGCGGCCGCCTCGAACTCGGAGAAGGAGGGCATCGCCACGCAGCGTCGCGCGCAGCGGGGGCGCCGTCGAGCAACGCGTCGAATCCGATCAAGCCGCCGCCGCTCGCGGCGCCGCGCCGCCGCTCCCCGCCGCAGCGACCGCGATGATGGCGCGGTGCCTCCGCCGCCCGATCGCCTGCGCGCGCTGCTGGACCTCGTCGTCGGCTCGCTCGACGAGTCCGGCGCCGACGGGCGGGCGCTGGCGGAGCGGGCGAGCTTCTCGCGCGACCACCTCGACCGGCTGCTGGCGGGCGCGACGGGCGAGTCGCCGGTCGCGCTGCGCCGGCGCCTGCTGCTGGAGCGCGCGGCGTGGCAGCTCGCGCGCGGCGGCGCGACGCCGACGGAGGCCGCGAGCGCGGCGGGCTACGGCTCGCTGGCCGCGTTCTCGCGCGCGTTCGCGCGGGCGCACGGGGTCCCGCCCAGCGTCGTCGGCAGCGACCACACCATCTTGCTCCCCGCGCCCAACGGCGTGCACTTCCACCCGCCGGGCGCGGTCAGCCTCCCCGGCGACGGCTCCCCCGCCCCACCGGACGCGCTGAGCCGCCTGCGCGCGCACCTGGCCGACGCGCGCGCCCTCCTCCTGCGCGCGGCCGCGCTCACCCCCGCGCAGCTCGCCCGCCCGCTGCGCCCTGGCTTCGTCGTCATCGCCTACGAGGGCGAGGAGCCCGACGCCGCGACCATGTGCGAGCACTTGGTCCGGACGCCCGAGGTCTGGACGGCCGCGATCGCCGGCGAGCCCTACGACGGCCCGGGCTCCGGGACGCGCGTCGAGCGCCTCGACCGCTCCGGGACCAAGTTCCTGTCCTTGCTCGCCGCGATCGACGCCCGCGGCGCCTGGGCCGAGGGGTTCGTCGACGCGCTCTGCGACCCACCCGAGTCCTTCACCTACGCCCACGTCGTCGCCGACGAGCTGGAGCTCGGCCGCGTGCGCCGCACGGTCCTGGCGGGCGTCCTGGACGAGCTGGAGGCGTAGGCTGCGCGGCATGCGCGCCGTCGTCTGCCAGAACGCCGAGCTGCGGGTGCAGGACCTACCCGAGCCCGACCCCACCGCCGGCCAGGTCCGGCTGACCGTCGAGCGCTGCGGGATCTGCGGCTCGGACCTGCACGCGCGCCACGGGATCGACGCGTGGGCCGAGATGGCCGCAAAGACCGGCTACGACCGCTTCGGCAAGAGCACCGAGCCGCTCGTGTTCGGCCACGAGTTCAGCGGGCGCGTCGCCGAGTACGGGCCGAAGACGAGGCAGGAGATCCCGACCGGCACGCCGGTCGTCGCGCTGCCGCTGATCCGCAACCTGCACGGGATCGACGCGACCGGGCTGTCGTCCTACGCCAACGGCGCTTACGCGGAGCAGGTGATCGCTCAGGAGTCGCTCATGCTCGCGGTCCCGAACGGTTTGCCGACCGACGTCGCGGCGCTGACCGAGCCGATGGCCGTCGCCTGGCACGCGGTCCGGCGCGGCGAGGTCAAGAAGCGCGACGTGGCGATCGTGATCGGCTGCGGCCCGGTCGGGCTCGGCGTGATCCTGGCGCTGAAGGCGCAGGGCGTGAAGCAGGTCGTGGCCTCCGACTTCAGCGCGGGCCGCCGCGCGCTCGCGGTGCGCTGCGGCGCCGACGTCGTCGTCGATCCGGGCGTGACGTCGCCGTGGGCCGGCGGGCGTGAGCGCGGCCACCTCGTCGAGGCCGAGCAGGCCTTCGAGCTCGGCCTCGACACGCGCGAGAGGCTCGGCAGGCTGCCGATCGACTGGTGGCACACGTGGCGGCTGGCCGAGAAGCTCGGCGCCGCGCCGAGGCGGCCGGTGATCTTCGAGTGCGTCGGCGTGCCGGGGATGATCGGGTCGATCATCGACGAGGCGCCGCTGTACTCGCGCGTGGTCGTGGCGGGCGTGTGCGTCGGGACCGATCAGCTCACGCCGGCGATGGCCATCAACAAGGAGATCGACCTGCGGTTTGTCTTCGGCTACACGCCGTTGGAGTTCCGCGACACCTTGATGATGCTCGCCGACGGCAAGCTCGACCCGCGCCCGCTCATCACCGGGACCGTCGGGTTGGACGGCGTCGACGACGCCTTCGAGGCCCTGAGCGATCCGGAGGCCCACGCCAAGGTGCTGATCGACCCGAAGGCGATCCCGGCGTAGAGCCAGCCGAAGAGCACGTCGGTGACGAAGTGCTCGCCGCCGTAGACGAGCGTGAAGCCCATCATCAACGTGTAGAACCCGAAGCCGATCCGGTACTTGAGGCCGTCGCGCCAGAAGAACAGCAGCAACATCATGGGGTACGCGGCGTGCAGCGACGGCATCGCGGCGACGAGGTTGACGAGGCCGTCGCCGGTCTCGAACAGGTCGCCCGCCGTCCGGACGCCGAGGTGGTTCCAGACGGTCGGGACGATCTTGTCGACCGGCCCGATCTCGTTGAGGTTGGCGGCCAGCCACGGCGGCTGGGCCGGGTAGAGCCAGTAGGTCAGGAAGGCCATCAACGTGAGCGTGACCACGGTCGCGACGTAGCGCCCGAAGCGGTCATGGCGCAGCTTCCACAGCAGCGCGGCGACGATCCAGATCGTGAAGAAGTGCGACAGGTACGTCAGCCAGATCGCGACGTCCCAGACGCGCAGGTGGTCCGGGTCGTAGAGGTGGTCCTGGAGCCAGACGGTCGGGACGTGACCGAGCCCGATGAACCTGTCGATCGCCAGCTGGGGCCCGACGTGGGCGTCGGCGTCGCCGACGCTGACCGCGCCGCGGAGGTAGTCGTAGACGATCAGCAGCGCCAGGAGCGGCAGCCACTCCAGGACCATCCGGCCCCAGCCGCGCCACGCCTGGATCGAGAACGCGGCGAGGCCGGTGACGATCCAGAAGAACAGCTGGGCGTGCTCGAGCGGCAGGCCGTTGATCACGCAGCTGATCGCGAGGCTCACGACCCACGTGACGACCGCCGCCCACCTGATCACCCTCCACGCCATTGACGAGACGATAACCGGGCGTTGACGTGAACCCCGTCTAGCGCGTCGACCAGTCGAGCGCCTGCGCGAACGCGTCCGGGTCGACGTGGAAGTCGGCGAGGCTCGCGCCGATCCTCCTGGCGCTGTCGCGCGAGCGCCCGGCGATGTACCCGTAACGCAGGCCGCCCGCGGCGCTGAGCGTCAAGTAGTAGGGGTACGTGTGCGCCTCGCTGAGCAGTTCGACGACCGCCGTCCCCGGCGCGCAGAAGGCGATGTTGTTGAGCGCCGAGCCCGAGGCGCCGACGACGGCCTCGGCCTCGGCGAAGTCGCGCGACTGGTCGCCGGCGGCCAGCGGGTCGTAGATCTCGAAGCCGGCGTCCTGCGCCATGCGCTCGAGCTGCTCCTGCTCGACCGGATTGCGCCTGAAGCCGCGGCGGGTGACGAACAGGCGCCGGTCGCGCCGGCGGGGCGCGGCGCCCAGCGTGCGCAGGAAGTCCGGGACCAGCGCGGCGTACTGGCGCCGGGCGCCGGGCAGCGTCGGGGCGTGGAGGCGCTCGGTGCGGTAGGCGACGCCGTCGGCCAGCTCGCGGACCTTGGCCGGGTCGATCCCGGCGCGCGCCACGAGCGCGCGCGCCGTTTCCGGGGCCGGCGGCATCAGGACGTGGTCGACGTCGGCGAGGTCGATGCCCGCCGCGCCCACGAGCGCCAGCCGCGGCAGGGCGTCGCCGAGGAAGTGACCGTAATGGCGACCCCAGTTGGTCCCGAGCGTGACGGAGGTGCCGGGCAGGGTCGCCGTCACGCGCGGCGAGCGCGGCAGCCCTTCCCGCCGCCGGACCTCGTCGCGCCGGCCGCCGTACCACGACAGCTCGGTCACGAGGCCGGCCTGGCGGTCGTAGACCCAGCCATCGCCACCGAAGACGATCGCGCCAGGCAGCTCCAGCACGCCGAGCGCGGGCATCACGGGCTCCAGCCGGGCGACGAAGTCGATCGCCCTCGTACCGAACCGGGTCGCCGGCGGCACGGGATAGGGCGCCGCCGCGGTGACCTCCCGCCAGCGCGCGCCGCTCGCCTCAGCGAGCGTCCGGTGGGCGGGCGGGAGCGAGATCTCCTTCAGGCGGCGCACGGCGCGCGCGGGTGTCGTCCGCATCGGTCGCGGCAGCGTTCCACACCGATGCTCAACGATCAATGCCCGCATCCCGCCGTTCGGGTGGGATGCGGGCGATCTGGTACAAGGGCGCCATGCCTCCCGTGACCTGCCACCTGCGCTACGAGATCGACCCGAGCAAGGTGGAGGACTTCGAACGCTTCGGCCGCGCGTGGATCAGGTTGGTGAACAAGTCCGGTGGTCAGCACCATGGGTACTTCCTGCCGTCGGAGGGCGCGTCGGACGTCGCCTACGCGCTGTTCACGTTCCCGTCGCTGGCGGCCTACGAGGAGTACCGCGAGGGGTTCGGGAGCGACCCGGAGTTCCTGGAGGCCGACCGGATCCGCGACGAGTCGGGGTGCGTGAGGCGCTGGGACCGCACGTTCCTGCGGCCGGTGTTCGGGTGAGGACGCGCGCCGCGGCGGCCGCGGCGCTGCTCGTCGTCGCGGCGGCGGCGGGCTGCGGCGGCTCGTCGCCGAGGGTCCACGTCGTGCGTCCGGCGCACCCGATCTGGTGCCCGGCCGAGGTCAAGATGGGTGGCAGGGTGCAACATCCACGCGGGACGTTCGACGCCCGCCGCGTCCTCGGCCTCTCGCTCGACGACGCGGTGAGGCTCGGCACGGCGCACAGGTGCAACGTCCGCGCGACGACGACCGACGGCAAGAGCCTGGCGCTGACGATGGACCTGCGGTTCGACCGTGTCGACGTCATCGTCGAGCACGGCAAGGTCGCACGCTTCGACACCCACAACGGCCCGGTCGGCTAGGGCCTGGCGACCGCCGCGGGCGCGCCGCGGCCGTGGCAGGGCGAGCCCGCGCTCAGCCGGTAGTCATAGGCCTTGCGATTCCTGAAGCGCGGGTCGCGCGCCAGGCAGTTCCTGCGCAGGCGTGGCTTCGGCGTCGTCTGGGCGACGAACGTCGTCGCGCCGGTGACGATGTTGTCGGTGACGATCGCGGGCCTGGTGACGCTCGGGGCGATCAGGACCGCCGTCCCGCCGGCCGGGCGGTCGTTGACGAACGTGTTGTCGCTCAGCGTCAGCTGCGAGCCCGCGACCGCGCCCTCCTCGCCGAAGGCGAGCATGTTGGGGTTCTCGGTCCTCGGGCCCTGCTCGATGACGTTGCCGGTCACGCGCGCGCGGCCGCCGTTGGGGAGGTCGAGCTCGTAGGAATCGGTCCCGCGCCGGCCGGTCAGGCGGTTGTCGACGATGTCGTTGATCGCCGCGCGGGACTTCACGAGATGGCCGACGCGCGCGTCGTGCGACCAGCTGTCGCGCAGCGTGAAGCGGTGGATCGCGCCGACGTAGATGTTGTGCGAGTACCCGTCGCCCGCGCCGTTGCGGGCGAACTGCGAGCGGGTGATCGTCAGGTCGATCCTGGGGTCGTTGGCGACGAGGATGCCGTCCTCGTCGTCGTGGAAGTACACGCGGTCGAGCGTGAGCGAGCCGCCCTCCAGGCGGATGGCGGCGCCGTTGCGGTCCGGGACCCTCGCGCCCGACAGCTCGACGTCGCGGACGACCACGTGCGCGCCCGAGAGCACCCAGATCGCCTTGCCCTGGCTGCTGGCGCCGGCGGCGGCGATGCGCGCGCGGCCGTGGACGCCCTCGATCGTCAGGCGCGCGGTGGACGACGCGCAGACGTCACCGTCGTAGCGGCCGTTGCCGCGCGCGTCGATCTGGACGGTGTCCCCGGGGTGCGCCGCGGCGATCGCGGCGCAGGGCTTGTTGTAGGTCTTACCCGGGCCGACCGCGAGCGTCCTGGCCTGGGCGCTGGCGCCGCCGAGGAGCGTGAACGCCGCGAGCGATGCGAGCGCGAGGCGCCGCATCTACCAGCGCTGATGGACGTACGGCGCGATCCGCTCGTCGTAGACGGCGGCGACCCGCGCGAGCGTCGCGTCGTCCAGCGCCGGGAGGTCCGCCGCCGCGGCGTTGCCCCGCGCCTGCTCCGGGGAGCGCGCGCCCGGGATGACGGTCGAGACCGCGGGGTGCATGAGGATCCAGCGCAGCGCGAACGCGGCCAGCGCGGCATCCGGCGGGACGAGCCCGCGCAGCTCCTCCACGGCGTCCAGCCCGACCTCGAACGGCACGCCCGCGAACGTCTCGCCGACGTCGAAGCTCTCGCCGTGGCGGTTGAAGTTCCGGTGGTCGTCGGCCGCGAAGGACGTCTCACGCGTGTACTTCCCGGACAGCAGCCCGGACGCGAGCGGCACCCGGACGATCACGCCGACGCCCCGCTTCGCCGCCTCCTCGAAGAACAGCGCGGCGGGCCGCTGGCGGAACATGTTGTAGATGATCTGCACCGTGGCGACGCCCGGGTACTCGATCGCCTTCAGCGCCTCCTCGACCCGCTCGACGCTGACGCCGTAAGCCGCGATCCGGCCCTCGGCGACCATCGCGTCGAGGTCCTCGAAGACCTCCGGGCGGTAGTACAGGTCGGTCGGCGGGCAGTGCAGCTGCACCAACGGCAGCGTGTCGACGCCCAGGTTCTCGCGCGAGCGGTCGTTCCACGCGCGGAAGTGCTCCGGCGAGTAGTTCGCGACCGTCTGGTCCAGCCGCCGCCCCATCTTGGTCGCGACGAACAACCCCGCCTCCGGATGCTCCGCCAGCAACCGCCCCACCAGCCGCTCCGACCGCCCATCGCCGTAGACGTCGGCCGTGTCGAAGAACGTCACCCCCGCCTCGACCGCCGCCTCCAGCGTCGCCATCGCGTCATCGTCGGCGACATCGCCCCAATCGGCACCGATCTGCCAGGCGCCGAACCCGACCTCCGAGACGTCGTGACCGGTCCTGCCGAGCTTCCGTGAACGCATGCCCCCGAGACTACGACGCCGCGCCGCCCGGCCGCGCGCCCTCGACCGGCACGTACTCCAGCGCGGCGCGATCCCAGCGGCCCAGGTCGGCCGCCGCGCCGTAGGTGGTCTGCAAGAACCCCAACAACGTCGCGTCGGGGTCGGCGGCGGTCCGGACCGCCTCGTAGGGCAGCAGGAACTGCTGGAAGTCCGCGGAGTAGAAGGCCGCGTCCGGGGTGACGGGTGCGTCGCCGTAGCCGCCGGGCTCCGGGTAGGCATAGGCGTAGAACGCGCCCTCCTCCCCGCCGCCGGGCCAGAAGCCGCAGCTGGCCAGCTCGTGCGAGTAGCCCTCGACCATCACCCAGTCGCCGCAGTTGGGCGCGCCGCCCGGGTGGCGCGGGGCCAGCCGGCCCGAGAAGCGCGTGACCGCCATGTCCATCGCGCCCCAGAAGAAGTGCACGGGGCTGACCTTGCCGCCGAACCGCGCCCGGAACGCGGAGAGCACGCGGTCGGCCTGGACGAGCTGGCGCCAGAACAGCTGGGCCGCCGCCGGGTCGTAGCTCGCGTGCGCGGTGTCCTGGTCGAACGGGACGGCGTCCTCGATCTCGACCGGCACCGGCCAGATCGGGATGTCGAGCCCGAGCGACGTGAGCGCGTCGACGACCTCGGCGTAGAACGCGGCGACGCTCTTGGGCGCCAGCGCGATCTCCCGCCGC
Source organism: Conexibacter woesei Iso977N (assembly GCF_000424625.1). Lineage (GTDB taxonomy): Bacteria > Actinomycetota > Thermoleophilia > Solirubrobacterales > Solirubrobacteraceae > Baekduia > Baekduia woesei_A. Next base: position 2,151,570 of record NZ_AUKG01000001.1, on the reverse strand, counting down.
TCGCCGCCTTCGAGCGTGATGACCAGCCGGTGCGCGCAGAAGTCGAACTCGATCTCGAAGCTCGCGCCGTCCGGGGCGGGCATCGCCGACGTCGTCAGCCCGCGCGGCGTCACGTACAGCGTGACCTGCCACCAGTGGTTGACCATCGGCGCCTGCGCCAGCCGCACCTTCCCGACGACCTGCAGCCAGCGGTGCAGCGTCTCGCGCGTCGCCGTCCAGTCCTCGACGCGCAGCGCCGGCCACCCGTTCTCCGCCATGCCGCGAGGCTACGCCCCCGCGGCGGCGGCCGCCGCAACCCGGCGCGGTCAGCGTCGGCGCTGGCGGGGCGCGACGAACTCGATGGCCGTGACCTTGTCGAGGTCGACGCGGCCGAGGACCATCGCGGTGGAGAAGCCCTCCGAGCCGATCTCGCCGCTGCGGGCGCCGGAGACGACGGTGCGGAGCGCCTCGAAGCGCTCGTCGTCGCCGACGGCCTTGCGGCCGGAGTCCAGGACGACGAGGTGCGAGCCGGCCCTGCGGTCGGCGAGCTTGGTGAGCGCGGTGCGCAGCTCGGTGGAGAGGTCGCCGGTCTCGATGACGGTCGCCTGGCCCTCGGCCTTGCGCTCCTCGACGCGCTTGGTGATCAGCCGCAGCGTGACCTCGCCGACCTGCTCGGCCGGGACCTTCTCGGCGACCTGGCGCGCGAGCGCGTCGTAGGAGATCAGCGCGGGCCGCGGGAGCATCCGGGCGACGAGACGATGCACCGTGATCGGATCGGCGCCCGTGAACACCACGAGCGACCCGTTCGGGAAGCTCAGCGTGTCCGACGCCTTGACGTTCAGCGCCCGCCCTTCCGGCCGCGGCGGCCGCCCCGGCCCGGAGGTCTTGCGCTCCGGGCGCTCCGACGACCACCCGGTCCGCTCATCCGCACCGATCTTGACCGAACGCACGCCATCGCCAGAAGCCATGCGCCGCACGGTAGTGGCAACGGCGCCCGAACCGCGTCGTGCCTACCCGCGCAGCAGCTCGACCGCCGTCCGGCCGACGGTCCCGATCGCCGCGTCCGCGCCCGGCTGCGTCGGCGCCGGCGAGCCGGTCTGCGTCAGCACCGCCACCGCGTAGCGGCCGCCGGCGGGGTACTCGACGACGCCGATCTCGTGGCGCATCGTCGGCAGCGTCGCGGTCTTGCCGCTCACGCGCACGTCGTCGGACGGGAACCCCGAGGCGAGCCGGTGCGGCCACACCTGCAGGCCGAGCGCGCGGCGCATCTCGGCGCAGGCGGCCGGCGTCGCCGCCTCGTCGCGCCAGATCGCGGCCAGCAGCGCGGTCAGGTCGCGCGGCGAGGCGCTGCTGGTCAGGTCCGGATCCAGGACGCGCAGGCGCGCCGGGTCGCTCATGCGCGCGGCCGCGTCGGCGGGCCCGGCGCCGCCGGTGTCCTCGTTCAACATGATGAACATCTCGCGCAGCGTCTGGCGGACGGCGATGCCGGGCAGCCCGAGCGCCGCCAGCTCCTCGCCCACGCGCGCGACCCCGACGACGCCGAACAGGACGTCGGCCGCGGCGTTGTCGCTGACCGTGATCATCAACAACGACAGGTCGCGGAGGCTGAGCGTCGCCGGATCGGAGAGCACCGACAGGCCGGTGAAGCCGAGCGTGCGGCCGGCGACGGGCACGGTCGTCTGCGCGGTGAGGTCGACCTCGCCCGCGTCCGCGAGGCGGTGCAGCGCCACGAGCAGCGCGAGCTTCGCGATCGAGGCGACCGGGACGCGGCGGTCGGGGTCGAGGCCGACCTCGCGGTCGCTGTCGAGGTCGCGCGCGTGGATCCACGCGCGCTGGCCGGGCGCGAGGCCGGCGGCGAGGCGGTCGGCGGCGCTGCGCCCGCTCACGCGAACGACCCCGGTCGCGGGGAGGCCTGGGCGGCGGGCGGCGCCGCGGCGTCGTCCTGGCGGAGCCACGCGTCGCCCTCGCGCAGCGCCCGGACCGCCGCCTGCGCGAACAGCGCGCCGCGGCCGCCGTCGCGCCACACCGGCTGCAGGCGGCGGCTGACCGGGGCGCCGACGAGCGGGCGCCAGACGATGTCGTCGTGCGCCTGGCCGGGGTCGCCGAACGCGATCGCCTCGCCCGCCAGGACCAGCCCGAGCGCGAACGCCGGCTGCTCGGGGCGGTGGATCGCGACCGGCTCGAAGCCGCCGCGGCGGCAGGCGCCCAGCAGGTCCGGGTCCCATCCGGCGCGGTCGATCGGCAGCAGCGCAAGCGCGTGGCCGGCGAGATCGGCGAGGTGGAGCTCCCGGCGCTCGGCGAGCGCGCTCGCCGCCGGGACGAGCACGCCGAGCGGCTGGACCAGCGCCGGGCCGCGGTGGACCCTCGCGCGGCCGCCGCCGCTAGCGCCGTCGCCGGGCTCCGGGACGAGCAGCGCGGCGTCCAGGCCGGGGCCGAGCCGGGCGTCGGCGGGCAGCTCGCGCAGGTCGAGGCCGACGCCCGGATGGCGGTCGCGGAAGCTGCGCGCGAGCGTCGCGACCGTCGCGGCGGGCAGCCCGAGCGGGATGCCGGCGCGGATCGTGCCGATCTCTCCGCGGCGCGCGCGGGCGGCGGTCTCCAGGAACCGATCGGCGCGGTCGACGAGGTGCTCGGCGTCGGCCAGCAGGACCTCGCCGGCGCTGCTGAGGCTCACGGTCCGCGACGTGCGCTCGAAGAGCTGGGCGCCGAGCGTGCGCTCCAGGCGCGCGATCGTCCGCGACAGCGCGGGCTGCGTGACGTGCAGGCGCTCCGCGGCGCGGCCGAAGTGCTGGGTCTCGGCGACGGCGACGAAGCAGCGCAGGTGGGCGAGGAGGTCCACGTCGGGAGGGATTGATAGCAGTTCGCGCATCGCTGACCGTGCGATATCGGCCTTGGACATCTCGGAGCGGGAGCGCTGAGATGGACGGCGATGCCCTCTCGTTCCTCCCGGCCGCGCCGCGCTCCCCGCCGAGGCCTCGCGCTCGCCGCGCTGCTGGCCGCGGTCGCCGCGGTGGCGGTGGTGGTGTTCCTCGTCGCCGGCGGCGGTGGCAGCAGGCCGGACCCGCGCGCCCAGGCCCAGGCGGCGGTGGCGCGCTTTGCCACCGACTGGTCGGCGGGGCGCGACGCGGCGGCGGCCGCGGCGACGAACCAGCCCGCCGTGGCGCGGCGCGCGCTGGTGGCCAACCGCCGCGGCCTCGACGGCGCGCGCGTCGCGGTGCGCGCCGGTGCCGCGATGCTGCTGGAGGACGGGCGCGCCCGCGCGCCGCTGGCGGTGACCTGGCGGATCCCCGCGATCGGGACCTGGCGCAGCACCGCGACCGCGACGCTGCGCAGGGACGAGCAGGGCGACTGGCGGGTCGTGTACTCGCCGACGCTGATCGATCGCCATCTCCGAGCGGGCACGCGGCTGGGCACCGCGGCCACCGCGCCCACCCGGGCGTCGATCCTCGACCGCGCCGGCCAGGCGATCGTGCGCGAGCGCGCCGTCGTCGCGGTCGGGCTGGAGCGCGACCAAGTGCATGATGTCGCTGCGAGCGCCCGTGCGCTGGCCAAGATGGTGGACATCGACCCCGACGCCTACATCGAGCAGGTCCGCGGCGCCGGGCCCAAGCAGTTCGTGGAGGCGGTGACGCTGCGGTCCGGCGACTTCGCGAAGGTCGCCGCGCGCGTGCGGGCCGTGCCGGGCGCGCAGACGGTCGACGGGCGCGCGCCGCTGGCCCCGACCCGCGCCTTCGCGCGCGCGTTCCTGGGCACGGTCGGGGCGGCGACCGCCGAGCAGGTGGCGAGGTCCGGCGGCACGATCGCCGCGGGCGACGACATCGGGCAGTCGGGGCTCCAGCAGCAGTTCGACGGACAGCTGCGCGGGAGCGCGTCGCGCTCGGTCGTGACGCGCGACGCGGCGACCGGCGACGTGGTCGCGACGCTGCACCGCGTGCCGGGCCGGGCGCCGCGCGCGGTCCGGACGACGCTGTCGCAGCGCGCCCAGGCCGCCGCCGAGTCGGCGCTCGGGGGCGTGACGGGCAACGCCGCAGTGGTTGTCGTCCAACCCTCCAGCGGCGACGTGCTCGCCGTCGCGAACCGCCCGACCGACATGACGTTCGACCGCGGGCTCGGCGGGATCTACCCGCCGGGCTCGACGTTCAAGGTGGTGACGACTGCGGCGCTGCTCCGGCGTGGGCTCGACCCCGGCGCGACCGTCCCGTGCCCGAGGACGATCACGGTCGACGGGCGGTCGTTCAAGAACTTCGAGGGCGAGGCGGGCGGGTCGCCGTCGTTCGCCGACGACTTCGCGATCTCGTGCAACACGGCCTTCATCGGCCTCGCCGGCCGCCTGCACGACGGCGACCTCACGAGCGTGGCGCGCGACTTCGGCCTCGGCCGCGACAGCACCTCCGCGGTCGCGATCGCCCGCTCCCGCGTCCCGGCACCCGCCGGCGCGGTCGCCCACGCCGCCGCGATGATCGGCCAGGACCGCGTCACCGCGACACCGCTCGCGATGGCCGGCGTGGCGGCGACCGTCAGCGCCGGCCGCTGGCACGCGCCCCGGCTGCTGTCCGACGACCGCTCCACCACCGGCCCCCGTCTCCCCTCCGACGAGCTCGCACCCCTGCGCAGCCTCATGCGCGGCGTCATCACCCACGGCACCGGCGCCTCCGCCCTGTCCTCCACCCCGGGCGAGCCCATCGGCAAGTCCGGCACCGCCGAGTACGGCACCGGCAACCCACCACCCACCCACGCCTGGTTCATCGCCGCCCGCGGCGACCTGGCGATCGCCGTCCTGATCGAACACGGCAGCTCCGGCGGCGCGGTCGCGGCACCGGTCGTGGCGCGCTTCCTCCGCGCCTACGGCACCTGAGCCGCCCACGCTCCCGAGGACCTCGGTGCGATAGGTGTTGTGGCGTGCAACCGCCACCCCGCGAGCTCACGCTGTACCGCGGCGAGCAGGCCGTCCGCCTGGAGCAGCTCGACGCGGCCGGCGACGAGTGGTTCGGAGAGCTCTCTCCGGCGACCTCGATCGGGTCGCTGCGCGACGTGCTCGACGCCGTCTGCCCCGATGCCGATCCGCAGTGGCGCGACGTCGTCCTGCGTGCGGTGGCGGGCGACCAGGAGGCGGGGGCCGGACGGGTCGGGCTCGTCGTCAACCTTGGCGCCGGCACGCGCTTCCACGCCAGCCGCGCCGCCAACCGCGACTCGATCGCCGAGCACGGCCTCGACTGGCGGCGCATGGCCGGCCCGGGCGTCGCCGGCAGCCGCCGACCGGAATGGCCCGGCGTGTTCCTCGTCGACGGCCTCGAAGGAGCGCAGTGGTTCGCCGACATGGCCGACGGCGACGCCGACATCTGGCAGGTGGCTGTGGACGGCCTCTGGCTGATCAGCGACCCGAACGCCAGCGGCGGCCTCGAAGACGGTTGGGCGATCGCTCCCGAGCCCATCGCCCCCGAGCGCCTGGAGCTGCTCCGCGCCGCACCGCAGCCTTAGCCCGCCCGCGTCGGGGCGATGCGCGCCAGGAGCGTCTGGGCGGCGGCGACGACCAGGCCGCGGTCGTAGACGGTGGCGAACTCGAACCGGCGCTCGCGGTCGGGGCCGGTGTCGCCGAGGTCCTTGGCGACCAGCGCGCCGGCGAAGTGCGGACCGAGCACGACGACGCTCCACTCGCCGGCCAGCGCGTCGTCGGCGTCGATGTGCGCGCCGCGGACGCCGGCCACCGGCTCGTCGCCGAGGTCGACGCCGAAGGCGGCGACCAGGCTCGCCCCGCGCACGAGCGTCTCGTAGCGCCGCAAGGTCTTCGGCGTGAAGTGCTTTGCCTCCTGGAACGCGGAGAGGATCACAGCGCCTTCGCCGATGCGCAGCGCGCGGTGCTCGAGGTGGTGGCTGATCGGCAGCAACAGGGCCTTGGTCGCCGACGCGGTCGGCCGCTCGGCAGTGACGACCTCGAACGGCGTCGCCCCCACGCGCCGGCCACAGCTCGCGCGGCGGTGCAGCGTGTGGCTGCCCGGCGCCGGGCTCAGCGGGCCCGGCCGGCCCCAGTGCCAGCCCTGGCCGAGCGTCGCGCCCAGCGACCGGGCCACGGCGAGGTGCTGCTCGTTCTCGATCCCCTCGGCCAGGATCTGCGCACCGGTGCGCTCGCGCTCGACGGCGACGGCGCTGACGATCGCGGCCTGGTCGGTCGACGGGCGGTCCTGCACCAAGCGCAGGTCGAGCTTGATGACGTCGGGCTCCAGCAGCGGCAGCAGCGCCAGCGAGCGGTCGTCGGCGCCGACGTCGTCGAGCGCGATCCCGCGTCCGGCGCCGCGGTGCTCGCCGATGACGCGCACGAGCTCGGCGGGCCGGTCGGTGACCGCGCGCTCGGTGATCTCCAGGACCAGGTCGAGCTCGCGCTGGGCGCGGTCCCAGACGTCGCGGTGCGCGTCCGGGCAGGCCGAGCCGATCGTGCTCGGCTCGCAGTTGATGAACAACGACGCCGACTTGCCCAGGCGCGCGTCGAGCGCGGCGCGCGCGGCGGTGGCGCGGCAGAGCCAGTCCAGCTCGTCGATGCGGCCGGCGACGGCCGCCGTGGCGAACAGCCGGTCCGGGCGCTGCAGGACCGAGCCCTGCGGCCCGCGCGTCAGCGCCTCGTAGGCGACGACGGTGCCGCTGGCGATCTCGACGATCGGCTGGAAGACCGCGGTGAGGTCGTGCTCGGCGAGGATCCGCTCCAGCTCGCCGACCGCGGCGTGCGGGGCGAACCCGTCGTCGCCGCCCTCGCGGCCCGTGGCCGCCGAGCGCGAGCGGTAGACGTGGAAGCGGTCCTTGCCGCCGCCCTTGGCGACGTACATCGCCGCGTCGGCGTGGCGCAGCAGGTCCTCGGCGGTCGTCGCGTCGCGCGGGAACGTGCTGACGCCGACGCTGGCGCGGACGTCCTGCGGCACGCCGTCGATCTCGAACGGCTCGCGCAGCGCGGCGTTGACGCGCGCGGCGAGGTCGGTCGCCAGCCCGGCGACGTCACGGGCGACGCCGCGGATCAGCAGCGTGAACTCGTCGCCGCCGGGGCGGGCGAGCAGGTCCTGCGGGCGGACGACGGCGCGCAGGCGGTCGGCGACGGCGCGCAGCAGCGCGTCGCCGGCGTGGTGGCCGTGGGCGTCGTTGACGCGCTTGAAGTCGTCGAGGTCGACGAACAGCAGCGCCAGCTCGGTCTCGCCGGCCCGCGCGTCGCGCAGCGCGCGCTGCAGCTCGGAGTGCAGCGCGGCGCGGTTGGCCAGGCGCGTCAGCGTGTCGAAGTAGGCGAGGTCGTGGATGCGCGCGTCGGCCGCGCGGCGCTCGGTGACGTCCTTCTGGACGCCGAGGTACTGCACGAGCCGCCCGGAGGCGTCGCGCTGCGGCGCCAGCGCGACCTCGTTCCAGAACGTCGAGCCGTCGGCGCGGTAGTTCAGCAGCGTCACGTAGGCCTCGCGCCCGGCGGCGAGCGCCTCGCGCAGGACCTCGGTCGCGCCCGGGTCGGTCTCCGGGCCGGCGAGCAGGCCGCAGCTGCGGCCCAGCATGTCGGCCGCGCGGTACCCCGTCAGCTGCTCGAAGCCCGGGCTGACGTAGGTCAGCGGGTATCCCTGCACGGTGGCGTCGGCGATGACGACGCCCGCGATCTCCTCGCACACACTGCTCATGGCCACCGTCATCGGCGGGCCCGGCGGGGCGTCGCAAGACCAGCGAACGCCGACGCGCCCACGCGTCAGCCTGCTGACGTCATGGACTGCGGACACGGCCGCCTGTACTCCGACCCCAGCGGTCCGCCCATGCCGACACCGGCGCCAGGACCTCGAGCAACGAGCGACCGCTCGCGGTCAGCGCGAGGCCGGGATCGGACGTCTCGACCAGCCCGGCCTCGCGCAGCTCGCGCAGCCGCGCCGACAGCACCGAGGACGACATGTCCTCGCAGCGTGCCTGGAGCTCCCGGAACGTCAGCGGAGCCTCCGCCCGCGACAGCTCCCACAGCACGCGCAGCGCCCAGCGGCGGCCGAGCAGGTCCAGCAACGCCATGACCGGGCGACCGGTCCGCGAGCCGCGGACGGGCCTGCCGGGACGAGGCCCGGAACTCGTCATGGTTGCTTTGCTTTTCGAAGCACGCCCACGTACCTTACCGGCCATGCCCTCGCTCGTCGTCGACAACCTCCTCCACCGCAACCTCCCGCCGCTGGCCGCCGGCGTCCGCTTCGCCAGCCCGTTCGCCGACTACGCCGGCGCCGAGCGCGTCGCGCCGCTGCTGGCCGTCATGCCCGACGTCTTCGACGAGCTCGCTGTCGTCCGCGAGCTGCGCGGCGACGACGACGAGGTCGCCGTCCTCCTCCGCGGGCGCTGCGGCGACGAGACGGTCGACGTCATGGTCGACGAGCGCCACGACGACGCCGGCGCGGTCAGCGACATGATGATCATGGTCCGCCCGCTCAGTGGGACCAAGGCCGTCATCGCGCGGATGGGCGCGCTGATGCGCGACACGGACCGATGAGCGCTTCCGAGGCCCTAGGACAGATCGCGCGCGAACGCCACCTCCAGCCGGGCGGCGTCCCACGGGCCGGCGATCGCCTCGACCGTCACGCGCGAGCGGTCGCCGTCGAGGCTGAGCGTCGCGACCTGGTTGTTGTAGGCCGGCCGGTCGACGACGCGCCAGTCGAGCGGCACGCGCGCCACGCCGGCGGCGCGAGCGAGCCGGCGCGCGAGACGCTCGCCGAGCTGCGTGTGCCCGAAGGCGAGGATGCGGCGCTCGTGGACGGCCAGCTCCTTGCGGAAGGCCGAGCAGACGGCCTGCCACACCGGGGCACGGTCGCCCCCGCCGGACGGGAACCCGACCTCGGCCAGGTAGCAGTGATGCACGTCGCCGGAGAGCATCACGATCGACTTGGGAGCGGCTCCGGCGCGACCGTGGGCGACGTCGTCGAGCAGCTCGGCCAGCTGCCGGAACGTGCGCTGGAACGACGCCCAGTGGTCCATCACGGCGACGCGGCGCAGCTTCTCGCCGAGCCACGCGCCGGGGCGGCCCCAGGCGCCGTCCGCCAGCGCCTCGTCGAAGGCCTCGGCGTGGTGCAGCCCGGGCGCCAGCAGGAACGGCACCGAGCTGGCGAGCAGCAGGTGCCGGGCCGGCTGCGTCGCCTGCTCGCGGATCCACTCCCACTCCTCGTCCTGGACGAGCACGCGCCGCCCGGGCGTCACCTCGCGCCCGGCGCGCGAGTCGATGACGACGAGCCGCGCGTCGCCGATGGCGCGCGCGAAGCTCCACCGGCTGTGGCCCTGCTGGCGGCCTTCGGTGCTCATGCGCGCGGCCAGCAGCGCGGCCGCGTCGGGCGCGGCGCGCACCTGGTCGTAGAGGCCGCCGGCGGCCAGCTCGCCGGGCGCGAGGTTGCCGACGTGCTGGAAGACCCAGTAGGCCATCAGGCCCGCGCGGATGTGGTCGTCGAACCAGGGCTCGGCGTTCATCTCGTCCATCCAGCCCTGGGAGATCCGCCACTCCGCGTGGATCTCGTGGTCGTCGAAGACCATCGTGATCGGCACGGTCGAGAACAGCCAGCGGATCGAGGGGTCCGACCACGCCTCCCTGTAGGCGAGCGCGTACTCGCCGAAGTCGGCCAGCTCGTCCTCCGGGACGCCGGAGGGGCGGCGGCGCTCGGCGAGGGCCTCCTGCAGTTGCGGGGACGGCTCGTCGGCGTAGATCTGGTCGCCGAGCATCACCACCATGTCGGGTCCGGCCGCCCCGCCCCCGGCCGCGGCGAGCCGCTGCGCGTAGACGCGCAGCGCGTCGACCCCCTGGCCCTCGTCGTCCTCGTCGGCGCGCAGGACGTACGGGGGTTCGTGCGGTCGCGACACGCGGCACGAGCCGAACACGACGTCGGCCGGCCCGTCGCCCAGCAGGCGGATGGTGCTGGGCGGGAACGCCGAGCCCGCCTCCGGCCACACGCGCTCGCCGTCGAGCAGCACCTCGTAGGGGTGGTCGATGCCCGGCGCGAGGTCCTCGACGACGACCAGCGCGAAGTGATGGTCGTCGACGCAGAACGTGCGCTCCCGCGCGCCGAGCACCTCCACCGCGCAGGCGGAGTCGGTCTGCATCCAGATCGTCGCGACGCGGTCGTCGACGTAGCGGACCATCGGTCCGAGCACGAGGCGGGGCACGCGCGAGGACGCTAACGCGTCAGGCCGGGGCGGGGCAGGGCGCCTAGCGTGCGTCGCTCACACGACGAAGGAAGCAACCGATGATCACCGTGAACGTGCTCTATCCGAACAAGGACGGCGCGGAAGTTCGACATGGACTACTACCTCAGGTCGCACATCCCGATGTTGCACCGCGAGCTCGGGAGCGCGCTGAAGGGTTGCATCGTGGAGCAGGGGCTCGGCGGCCGTGAGCCCGGCACGAAGGCGGAGTTCGCCGTGCTGTGCCATCTGCGCTTCGATCCGTCGAGGCATACCAACAAGCGATGGGCCCGGTCGGCGAGCAGATCCGCAACGACGTGGCGAACTACTCGAGCGAAGCGCCGATCGTCCAGCTCAGCGACGTGATCGTCGCGTCCTGATCAGCTGACGCGAGGCCCGGCAGCACCGGGCGAACGGCGAGCACCCCCGGCAGGACTCGAACCTGCGACCTGCGGGTTCGACGCCCTCGAACGCCACGGGTTACGCGGCGTTGATAGGTGAGGAGGACTTGGCTTAGTTGAGGCAGCGCATCGTTTCGCCTCAGCCGTCCGAACATCTCGGGCAATTCCCGACTGCCCCGGTCAGCCGCCGTCTCAGGCCGGCCACGATGCCGACTCTGCGAGCCACCCCCACCGCTCGTGGACACCCATCGACGGGGGTCTCCTCTCACTCGAGGAGTGACGTTACGGACGTAGCGTCCCGTGAGCCAGCTCGAGCGATCTCGAGCCTTGCCGTCACGGAGAGGTCGAGCGGATGGGTGTCGCTTGTGAGATGGGCGTGGACGATTCGGTCAATCCCGGCGCCAACCAAGGGCGCCACCGTTCGCAAGGAAGCCCGCAGCGCAACCGCCCCCGTCTGGCCACCGTGCAGCACGAGGTTGCGCTGGCGGTAGAACCGTCGGAACGCAACGCCGGCGTGAGCCTCGACATCGCGCAGCGCGATCGCCGGAGCGTGGAGCAGACGCTTGATCCGCCGTTCCGCTGCGTCATCGCTCGGGTCTTCGAGCTTCAGCCACCGTTCGGCCTTGATCTCTTGAGCGATGAGCGCAGCACGCTCCTCGTTCGTCGGCAACGACTCGAGCCGGGCGGACAGCTCATCGTCGACCTGTTCGATCCGCCGCCAGGCGAGTGTGGTCAGCTCGGCGCGGGGCCAGGCACAAGCGACGAGCGCTGCCATCCGGTCTGCGGCAAGCACATTGCCTTGGTCGTCCCCGGGCGCCGACAACAGCGACTCAATAGCCGACCAGCCACCGGCCACCGCGACCTCCGGTGAGCTCGCGTCGAGGTGAGAGAGCAACTGCAAGGCCGAGTCGATGGGGCTCGTGTGGATGTCATAAATGTCATCCGTGAGGCGATCCTGTCGTTCTATCGCGCGAACGTCGACCCGGCGCCGCCGCCGCAGTGGATAACGGCGATCGGCCTGGTTCGCTACGACGCAGTTGGGATGCGCGCGGATCGACGTACGCGTTCCGACAGCGCTGCGGGCGGCAAGAGCGTCGACGATCTCCCCGGCCATCTCGACCGCAGCCTCCGGATCCGTCGCCTGAATCCGCAGGAGAAGGCCGCCGCGCTGCTCGACGTTCGCCAGCAGGTTGTGTAGGCCCGTGCTGGTCAGCCAATGGGCGACCGCCGACCGATTCAAGAACTCGCGAGGCGGGGTGATACTTGTGGGAAACGGCGTCTCGAAGAGCACGAGGACGCGGTAAGCCTTCGGATTCCGTGTGCTGAGTTGCTGAGCTGCACCGACGATACCCACAGCGTCGTGGGCCGCTCGGTCATGATCGCGAAGGAACGTGAGCCACCGATGCAAATGGTTTTGGCTGAAGCCGGCGTCAAGAAGATGGCTGGCGATTGCCCGAGCGACGCGTTCGGGCTGCTGACCATGGTGCTGATCGGAGAGAGCGGTGCTCCACCGCGTGAGGTAGTTGCGCTGGACGTCGTCGCCAACCTGGCGCAGGAGCCGCTGACTCTCGCCGCCTGCCGCGAGCCTCGTCTGCAGCGCGGCGCGCACTACAGCTAGCTGCGCCGCGTCACCTATCCCGGGGTCCTGCCCTACGCGCTCCTTGAACGACTCGCGAAACCAATCCAGCGATGTCTGGCCCAGTGCCCGGTCGCGCACGGCTTCGCTGGCTTCTACGATCTCTCGCAGCGCCGTGCCCGTGCTGACGTTCCACAGACGGCGCTGCCATGGCGTGCCTACGGCGAAGAAGTCCAGCATCCGTCCCACCATGCGCTTGGTGAACGGGTCGGACGAGAGCATCGCTGCGCTAGACTACGACGTAGGTCGGATCGCTCTGACCATCGAACTTGACGGGACAACGTCCCAATGACAGCGAAAGCCCGGCTTGCCGGGCTTTCGCGTTTCCCGGACCAGGGCGAGACCATCTTGGATACGCCCGCCGACTAGTTGCAGGCGGAGATGCCGACACGTGCTCGCGGCACGCGTTTGAGGAGCCGACCGTCTCCCCGGACACGAACTCGGCGCGTGCCAACTGCGACGCAACATGTGATGGTCGGCGGGTCACCCCGACCGCGACGATCCGTAGGTTTAGCGTGTGCTGCACGGCAAGCCCGCGGTCTTCCTTTCCCACTCTGGGCGCTACAAGGAGCGCGCGGGGCAGCCGTTTGCTGATCACCTCGCCCAGCTGGGTCTATACGGAGTCCTAGTAGGGGATCTCCCCCTACCGAACGGGCCTGATGAAGGACCCAGCCGAAAGGTCGACTACTACCTCGATTACAGCGAGATGTTCGTCGCGCTACTAACACCAGACGACGCGCTCGCAAATCCCACTGGTGCGGCTGGTTATCGCCCGCGGCCGAATGTCGTTGACGAACTCGCCCGGGCGCGAGAGCGTCACCACCTCAAGAACAGAATCCTTGTGTTCCGGTGCGACGGTGTGGAGTTGCACTCCAATGTCAACCCGACGTATGAGTCGCTGGACCTTGACGACCTGCCTGCCGCGTTCGCCACGTTCGAGCGGCAAGCTCGCGAGTGGCAAATCTTGCCGGAGGCTGAGGTTGCGCCATCCGTTCCTGCTCCGCCTATCGAAGACCGCTCAGCGCCAGCTCAGGCAAGCCCGTCGCAAGGCGGCGCCCGCCGGACCGAGGGTAGTGACGCCCTACACCGTCTATCCGACGCGATCGACGCTAACTCGACAGCTGAACTCGACGACTGGACCTCCCTGCGGGCGCTTCTCGCGGTCGCCGCTGACAACGCTCGGCGACCGCAGTCCCAGTTACTCGAGGCTACTGAGGTCAATCGCATTTGGGCGGCCCGCCCGGCGATCCGCCCATCGGACGACGAGGCACGCCTCCTCCTACGCGCAATGTTGGCGGACACCGAGCCATGGACCGTTCCCGGGTGGTCTATGCAGCCGCGCCGCAAGGCGGCTGATCTGCACGCACTTCTCTGCCGGCTGGCATATGAGGACAACAACAACGCCGTCAGACGCGGCGCCGTGCGCCTGCTGATTAGCGCGCCATGGCGCTCATCGATCCCGGCGCGGATCGTCCTCGTCGAGCGACTTCTGAGACCAGATCTGAGCTGGTTGCACGGCTCTGCACTGGCACTGATCGAACGACACGGCGCCGCCTCAGACTTCGAGCACTGGGATGAGCAGCTGGAACGTGTGACAGACGCAGAAGCGGTCCTGCGTACGAGAGCGACCGTGCTGCTTCGCGATCGCTGGCGAGACGGCCTGAAGCTCGTCATTGAACATCCGGCGGCGATATCTCAACCGGTGGCCGAAATCATCGTGGCTGGGTCGGCCAAAGTCGGGGACGCCGTATGGCGTCGGATGTTGCGTAGCGACGCTCCCCAACTGCGGGCGGTCGGGGTGCGTGTGGCCGCGAAGCGCAGCGCGCTAAAGAAGCGTGATGCGGTCGCACTTATGCGCGACGAACCTGACGTTCGAGTACGGGTCGCGACTGTCCGTGCGGCTGTCGATCGCAGGTGGCAGTTGCCCGTTGAGGACATCCGGACGGCGCTACGCGACGACAACACACTGTCGTTCACGTCTAGCGAGCGCGCGACGATGACTGTAGAAGCGTTGCGGTGTGCCAATCCAGCCGCGCGCCGTGACGCAATCTCTTGGTTGAGCACCGAAGGGCCAGAGGCCTACACCGCAGAAGCGTTGGAGTGCTGGTCACAGGTGGCAACTCAAGTGAGATCGGACCTCGCCGAAGGCTTTAAGCGGCTACACGATCCCGCCAGAGCCAAGATGCTGCTGCCATCTATCGAAATCAAGCGCGATCTTCCCCCCGATACTGCGCTTCCACCGAACGTCAAGAAGCTAGTCGCAACCGTGGAGAGGACAGTCGAGCAGCTCGACAGCCTCCGCGAATTTGTAGAGAGCAAGTTTCGCATCGCAGCACTGACAGCGCTGGCTGAGCACCCCGAACCTGGAGACCGTGATCTGGCCCGTAATGCACTCAACACCGAGGATCACGTCGTCCGCGCTTTGGCCGTGAAGGTCCTTGGACACCTCGGCAACGCCGACGATGTGCCAGAGCTTGTCACCGCCGCCACTAAGAGCTACCCCGATGGCCGCGCAGCGGCCGCCGGAGCAATTATCTCCTGCCTTGGCAGCGACCACGTGGCGATTAGTGGGCTGATCGAAGACGAGGGTGACAGCGATCTGGCCGGCGATCTCGCAGCGGCTGGCAGATCGATTCTTGACACCGAGCAGCTCGGGTCGCTGCTCTATCACCAGCACGTAGGCGTCCGCGCTGCAGCGGCTGACGAACTCGTCCGGCGACTGAGTGCAATCGATGCACGTGCGCTTCTCAACCGTTACCCCAACAGCGGACGAGCCTGGTACTTCAACGTCACGGCACGCGTGGACCGTTCGCTCAACGCCCCGAAGTGGCTGGCGGCGGGGCCGAGATAGCCCCCAGAGCACGGCAGTGCAGGCGATTCACACCGCGAGGCCCTGCGGTGGCGGGCGAACGGCGAGCACCCCCGGCAGGACTCGAACCTGCGACCTGAAGGGTAGAAACCTCCTGCTCTGATCCAGCTGAGCTACGGGGGCGAGCATCAGGAAGTATGCCGACCAGGCACTCGGGGGCGAGAATGCGATCGGATCGTCGCAGGTACGGTGGCAGACGATGGAGGATCCGTATCGGATGTACCTCGTCGCCCAACGGGGTGCGTTCGGCGAGCTGGAGGTTGGGTGTGTGCTCGCGGGTGGTGCCGCCGTTGCGGCCGTGCGGCGGTTTGGTGCGGACCCGGAGCGTGAGGCGGCGGTGCGGGCGTGGAGGCGGCGGCCGGGCAAGGTCGCTCTGCGTGCCCGGGGTGGGCAGTGGGATGAGGTGCTGACGACCGAGGACTTCGCCTACGCGGGCGGTCTGGATGGCGCGAGCGTCCTCGCGCTCCCGCCGATCCGGCGGTCCGAGCGCAGTGAGCTGCTGGCCAAGAAGCTGCAGGCGTTCGCGTCGGAGCTCGAGCCGCTCGCCGAGGAGCGTGGTGTCACCGCGATCGCGGACGAGGTGACGTACGTCGTCAACCCGAGCATCGCGATGTCGACCGGCAAGACCATGGCCCAGGTCGCCCACGCGGCCACGATGGCGTCCTACACGGGACGAGTGGAGGCGTGGATCGAAGCAGGCTGTCCCGCGCGCGCCGTCACCACCACCCCGAAGGAGTTCCGGGAGCTGTGCCGGAGCGACCGGCTCGTCGCCAAGGTCGAGGACGCCGGCCTCACCGAGGTCCCGCCCGGCACGATCACCGTGCTGGCGCTCCCGCCGACCACGCCATAGGCTCGCCCGCGTGAGCAGCGTCGACCCGACCGGCCAGGACCTCAAGCGCTTCCTCCAGGAGGACGACGGCCAGCCGGTCGTCATGCTCAACCTGCTGCGCTTCAAGCCCGACAGCGGCGCCGAGCGCTACGCCGAATACGCGAGCGCGATCATCCCCCACCTCAACAGGGTCGGCGGCGAGGTCGTGTACCTGGGCGACGCCGCCACCCCGCTCGTCAACCCGGACACGGACACCACCTGGGACGCCGTCCTGCTCGTCCGCTACCCCAACCGCCAGGCGTTCTCCGCGATGGTCGCCGACCCCGACTACCAGCAGATCACCCACATCCGGACCGAGGCCCTCGACGCCGCGGTCCTGCAGCCGACTACGCCTCGGCGCGGCTGAACACCCAGCGCCGCCCGATCACGTAGGTGACGACCGGCGTCACCGGCAGCAGCACGGCCTGCGCCACGATCGAGCCCAGTCCGAACCCGTCGACCAGCACGGCCAACAACACCAGGTTGAGCCCCGTCGCCCCGCCCTGCGCCGCCAGCCAGGACAGCCACCCGCGCAACGACGGCGCGCGGCCCCTGAACGTCCAGTGCTCGTGCAGCCAGTAGCCGATCGACGCGCTCACGAAGAACGCCGCCAGCGCCGCCAGCAGGTACGGCACGCCGAGCACCACGAGCAGCGTGTAGCCCCCGAAGTACGTCCCGGCGTTGAACCCGCCCACCAGCCCGAAGCGCACCAGCTCGCGCACCTGTCGTCCGTCCACGGCGCAAGGTGTACCGGTTCCCGCCCCGCTAGGTTGTCCTCCCCATGGACGCGTTCGCACCCGACGGCTACGTCCTGCTCCCGGAAGCGGCTCCGCATGAGGCGCTGGCCGCCTACCCGGAGGCGCTCCAGGACGCCCGCGACGGCCTCCTCGCCCGCCGCGCCGGCGTGCCCCACGCCGAGCTGGCGACCGCCGCCCCGGACGGCGGCGCCGTCGACCCCTACGCGATCGTCGAGCCCGCCCGGACGCTCCTGCTCGCCCCCGCGCTCGTCGAGCTGCTCACGCGCGCCTACGGCGACAAGCCGCTGCTCTTCGACGCGGCCGGCACCGCCGCCGGGAGCCCGGACGACGCCCCGTACCGCGACGCCACCTACACCGCGCTCGGCGCCGAGCCGGACACGCTGGTGACGATCGTGGTCGCACTCGAAGAGACGACCATCGACGTCTTCCCCGGCTCGCAGGACATCGCGACGACGCCGTTCTCCGGCCGCTACGCCGCGTTCAACCCGGAGCGCGACGGCGACGCGGCCCTCGCGCACCACCGGGACGAGCTCCGCGCAGCGCTCGGCGGCGGCGGCGAGACCAACACCATCACCTTGAACCCCGGCGACGTCCTCGCCTGGACCGCCGGCCTCGTCCACACCGCGCCGCAGGGCGACGCGCTCGTCGCCCACCTCTGCCCCGCCCGCGTCCAGCCCGCCTGGTTCACGTACCGCCCGGAGCGCGCCCGCCACGCCGCCGCGGCGGACGGCACCGCGTGGCTGACGACCCAGCACTACGACCTCGTCGACGCCATCACGCCCGAGCCCAGCGACGGCGGCGACGACGACCCGACGCCCGTCGAGGACGAGCGCGAGCTGCAGCGCGTCGAGGCCGCGCTCAAGGAGCACGACTCCGACAACGCGCCGCCGCCCGAGGCACCGCACGCGTCGATCCGCCGCCAGGGCGGCCTCGTCGACTCGGTCCGCGGCCTCCTCGGCCGCCGCGGCAAGAGCTAGCGGCCGCGCAGCCGCGGCTCCAGCGCCCGCGGCATCGTGAACCACACCATGTTGCGCAGCGCGCCGCTGACGGCACCCGCGCGCCCGCCCAGCTCCTCCGCGCCCTCGGCCCGCCGCACCGCGTCCCGGACCACGAGACCACCAACCACCCGGAACGGCTCCGGCGGCAGGTAGGCCGGCGGCCCGCCGACGAGCCCGCACGTCGTGTACTCGTCCTCGACGCCCAGCGCCATCCGGCCGACGATCCGCCCCAGCAGCGCGCTCGGCCCCACGCCGTTGCCGCTGAACCCCGTCACGTAGTGCACCCGTGACCCCAGCGACCCCGCGAACGGCAGGTGCCCCGGCGCCCGGTCCACCGCCCCGCCCCACGCATGCGTCAGCGACACGTCGTCCAGCGACGGGAACCAGCGCCGGAACCCGTCCGCCACCACGCCCACCGTCGCCGGATCGACGAAGTGCCTGCGCAGCACCCGCCCGCCCGGCCCGATCGCGCCGCCGCCGCGGCCGAAGACGATCCGCCCGTCGCGCGTCACCTGCGCGTAGTGCACCAACAGCCGCGTGTCGCCCAGCAGCTCGCCGCCGGTCCACCCCAGCTCCGCGATCCGCTCCGGGATCGGCTCGGTGGCCACGATGTGCGAGCCGACCGGGACCACCGCCCGCCGCAGCTCCCGGACCCCGGATGCCCACGCGCCCAGCGCGAGCACCACCGCATCCGCCTCCACGACGCCACCGCCCGCGCACCGGACCACACCATCCGCCCGGTCCAACGACACCATCTTGGTGTTCTCATACACCTCGACCCCACGCGCGATCAACGCGCGCCGCAGCCCCCGCGCCAGCAGCGCCGGCTGGACCGCCGCGGCATCGGTCAGCCGCGCGCCGCCGATCACCACCGGCGACCCCGTCCTCGCCCGCAGTTCCTCGGCCCCGAGCGGCTCCACGAAGCCCGGCCGCCCCAGCCGCGCGCCCGCCACCACCTGCGGCTCCCACGCGCCCATCTGCGCCGGCGCGGTCGCGCACCACAGCCCGCCGCTCTGGCGAAACCCGCAGTCGATCCCCTCGGCCTCGCAGACCTCGCCGATCCGCGCGATCGCCCACGACGACCGCTCCGCCAGCCACGCCGCGTGCTCGTCCCCGAAGTGATGGGCCAGCTCGTCGAGCTCGTCGTGCCACGACGTCACCCACCCGCCGTTGCGCCCGCTCGCGCCGTACCCGCAGCGCTCGGCCTCCACGACGACGACCCGCGCGTCCGGGCGTTGTTGCACCACTTCATACGCCGCCCACAGCCCCGCGAACCCGCCGCCGACGACGCACACGTCCGCGCGCACCCGCGCACCCGAGCTCAGCGCGCGCGGCGCGCCCACCGCCGGGTCCTCCGCCGCCATCGCCTCCTGCAGCCACCACACGTCCGGCGCCGTCGCCGCCGCGAATGCCGTGCTCATGCCGGGCGGAACCCGTCGTGCACGACCGGCTGGGCGTGCTTGACCATCAGGTGCTGGACGACCGAGTACTCCAACAACGCCTCCTCGGACAGGTCCTTGCCGAACCCGGACTGCTTGAAGCCGCCGTGCGGCGCCTCGCTGGCCAGCGGCAGGTGGTCGTTGACCCAGACCGCGCCGAACTCCAGCTCCGGCCCGACGCGCAGCGCCCGCGCGACGTCGCGCGTCCACAGCGACGCCGCCAGCCCGTAGCGCACGTCGTTGGCCAACATGATGGCCTCGTCCTCGCCCTCGAACGGCAGGACCGCGAGCACGGGACCGAAGACCTCGTCCTGCACCAGCTCGTCGTGCTGACCAAGGCCATCGACAAGGGTCGGCGGGTAGTACCAGCCCGGCCCGTCCGGCACGACGCCGCCGGTCACGACGCGCCCGCTCGTCCGCTCGACGAACCCGTGGACCCGGTCGCGGTGAGCGCGCGAGATCAGCGGCCCGATGTGCGTCTCCGGATCCCGCGGGTCACCCACGCGCACGGCCCGGAGCGACTCCCGCAGCGCCTCGACGACATCGTCGTACACCGCGCGCTCGGCGTAGACGCGCGTCGCCGCCGTGCAGTCCTGACCCGAGTTGTAGGTCGCGCCCATCGTCGCGCCCGCCGCCGCGGCGGCCACGTCGGCGTCGCCGAAGACGACGACCGGCGCCTTGCCGCCCAGCTCCAGGTGCAGCCGCTTGACGCCGTGTGTCGCGGTCCCCGCGAGGATCCGCCGCCCGGTCTCGGTCGAGCCGGTCAGCGAGATCATCGCCACGTCCGGGTGCTGCGTCAGCGCCTCGCCGACCTCGGCGTCGCCGAAGACGGCCGACGCCGCGCCCTCCGGCAGGCCCGCCTCGAGCAGCAGCTCGACCGCGCGCGCCGTCGAGCGCGGCGTCCCCGGTGCGGGCCTGATGACCACCGTGCAGCCCGCCGCCAGCGCAGGCGCGAGCTTCCAGACCGCCATCACCAGCGGGAAGTTCCAGGGCGCGATCGCGCCCACGACCCCGACCGCACGCCGCGCCAGCACCGACGTGTAGCCCTGCGACAGGCGCCCCGCGCCGGTCCCGGCCAGCGACCGCGCCGCGCCCGCGAAGAAGCGGATGTTGTCGGTCGCGAACGGCAGCTCGCCGTCGCGCATCGTCGCCCACGGCCTGCCGGTCTCGGCGACCTCCAGCTCGCTGAGCTCATCGGCATGCTCATCGATCAGGTCAGCCCAGCGCAGCAGCACGGCGGCGCGCTCGCCCGGCGTCGCGCCGCGCCACCCCGGCAACGCGGCCCGCGCCGCGGCCACCGCCGCGTCCACGTCCTCCACGCTCGAGTCCGCGACCCGCGCCACCTCGGCGCCGGTCGCGGGGTTCACCAGGACGCGCGGCTCAGGCAACGAGCTGCTCGATCAGGTCCGCCGCCCGGACCGTGCCGGGCGCCGCCTGCAACTCCTGCGACACCGACGCCAGCCGCGCGGCCAGCGCGTCGTCGGCGAGCAGCTCGTCGACCGCGGCGCGCAGCTGCTCCGGCGTGTGGCCGTACGTGTCCAGCCGCCGCCCGAAGCCGGTCTCGTGGATGCGCTGCGCGTTGTCGTACTGGTCCCAGAACAGCGGGAGCAACACCATCGGCTTGCCGAAGTACAAGGACTCGGTGACCGTGTTGTTGCCGCCGTGGGTGATCACGAGGTCGACGTGCGGCAGCACCGACGTCTGCGGCAGGAACTCGGCGCCGACCATGTTGTCGTGCAACCGGACCTGCTCGTGCTGCGGGCCCTTGGAGACGATCACGCGGTGGCCGGAGTCGGCCATCGAGTCGATCAACCCCTGGAACAGCTCGACGTCGCCGCTGCCCAGCGACCCCAGCGACAGGTACACCAACTTGCCCGGCTTCCCCTCCAGCTCGGACGGCACCGCCCACGCGTCGTCGGTCGCGCGCACGCTCGTCTGGAGGTTGTGCCAGGTCGGGCCCAGCGGCCGCTCGCGCGGGTAGTCCACCGCGTCGGGGTAGAGGTACAGGTTGAGCCAGTCCGACTCGTGCACGAGCTCGCCGTCCGGCAGCGCGGGCGCGCCGCGCTCCACGCAGAACGCCGAGAACGACGCGTGCAGCTCGCCGTGCGCCGCCGCGTACTCGGCCCGGTAGGCGTCCCACTGCGAGCGGTCGTCCTCCGGGTAGCCGGAGAACACGGGCGCGATGTTGGGGTCCTTGATCTCGGCCGGGTTGCAAGAGACGACGCGCACCCACGGCCTGCCGGACGCGAGGATCGCCGGGAACGTCAGGACGTTGTCCTCCACGATGACGTCGGGCTGGACCTCGGCGATGATCTCCGCCAGCCGCTCGTCGACGTAGCGCGCGCCGTCCAGCAGCGCCTCGAAGGTCGGGGCGATGAACTCGCGCAGCTGGTCGAACGTCGGCCTGCGGAAGACCGGCGCGGTCTCGCGGATGAAGTCCTTCCAGAACTGGCCGGGCTCCTCCTCGACCTCCGGCGGCGGGCCGAGGCGCATCAGCCGCTCCTCGAAGCCCTTGGCCTCCAGGGTCCCGGCGAACGACTCCTCGACGACGAACACGACGCGGTGGCCGCGCTTGCGCAGCACGTCGCCGATCCCGACGCAGTTGTTGGTCGGGCCGTAGGCGCCCTCGGGGAAGAAGATGATGGTCTTGCTCATGGGCCTTCAGTCGTTGATGGTGGTCTCGACGTGGCCGACACCCCAGCCGTACGCCATCTTGTGGATCTCGAGCACCAGGAACGACTCGGCGGAGACGACCCCGTCGACCTGGTGCAGGCGCTGCGTGAGCAGCTCGGTGAAGTGCGCGGTGTCGCGGCAGACGACCTCGACGAGCACGTCGAACGAGCCGGCGATCGCGACGACGTAGGACGTCTCCGGGAACGCGGTGACCGCGGCGCACACGTCGCCGACGCTGCCCGGCCGGACCTTGAGGCCGATCAAGGCCATGCGGTCGAAGCCGATCCGGAGCGGGTCGGCGATGCCGACGACCTGCAGGACGCCCGCCTGCTCCAGCTTCTGGGCGCGGTAGCGGACGACGGACTCCGACACGTCGAGGTCGGCCGCGATGCGGCTGTAGGGTCGGCGGCCGTCGGCCTGCAGGGCACCGATGATGCCCTTGTCGACGTCGTCGAGTTTCACGGATTCCACAGGACTGGCGCGCTCTCGTTGCGTGATCTAAGGTTCTCGACGCCAGAAGTACCGGAATCAGCTAACTCATGTCAAGCCCGATCGACGTAGAAGCGCTCCGCGCAGCGCGGTGGTTCGCCGGCAAGCACCGCCGGATCGCCGGCGTGCGCACGGTCGCCGACTGGGGCGTGCTGGCGGTCGTGCGGGTCGGCTACGAGGACGACGCGCCGCCGGAGCAGTACCTCGTCCTCGGCGACGACCTGCGCTGGGCCGAGCTGCTGCGCAGAGCGCCGCTGAACGGCCCGGACGGGCGGATCGAGCTGCGCGCCTCCCCCATGTTGAAGGGGTTGCTCGACGGCGACGCGGAGGCGATCCCATCCACCGACCAGAGCAACACGCTGGTCACGGTCGGCAGCAGGTTGTTGGTGAAGGCCTACCGCAGGCTCGCGCCCGGCGTGCACCCCGAGGTCGAGCTCAACGGGGCGCTGGCCGGGACCACCGCTCCCGTCCCCGCCTTCGGCGGCTCGCTGCACTGGATCCGGCCGGGCGGCACCGACACCGCGATCGCGCTGCTGCAGG
This sequence comes from Conexibacter woesei Iso977N, assembly GCF_000424625.1. GTDB lineage: Bacteria > Actinomycetota > Thermoleophilia > Solirubrobacterales > Solirubrobacteraceae > Baekduia > Baekduia woesei_A. Next base: position 2,128,774 of record NZ_AUKG01000001.1, on the reverse strand, counting down.
AGTTCGTGCCCGGCGCCGTCTCCGGCTGGGAGGAGCCGATCGAGGCGGCCGCCGCGGGCCTGCGCTCCGGGCGCTTCGACACCGACCCCTACGCCTTGGCCGGCACCGCCGCCGGCAGGCTGCACAGCGCGCTCGCCTCGCGCCTCGGCTTCTCCCCCGACGCGGGCGCCCCCGCGCGCTGGCACGCCAACGCGCTCGGCGTCCTGACGCGCGCCGCCGCGCTGGAGCCGCTGGCCGCCGCCGCGGCACCGGAGCTGCGCGCCCGCATCGCCGCCCTCGCCGCGACCACCGCGCCGCGGCTGACGCGGATCCACGGCGACTTGCACTTCGCGCAGTTCCTGCGCACGCCGGAGCGGACGCTGATCGTCGACCTCGAGGGCGATCCGACGCTGCCGCTCGCCGCGCGGCGTCGGGCCGACACGCCGCTGCGCGACCTCGCGGCACTGCTGCGGTCGATCGACCACATCGGGACCGCCGCCGCGCGCCGCGCCGACGCCGCGGCGCCCGACGCCTTCATCGCCGCCGCCTCCCAGGCCGCGCTCGACGCCTACAACAACGCAACGGGCACCCCCGCCGACCCCGCACTGCTCGCCGCGCTGGAGCTGGTCTCCGAGCTGCGCGAGCTCGTCTACGCGCACACCGTCCTGCCCGAGTGGGCCTACGCGCCGCAGGCGGGCCTGCAGCGACTCCTCCAACAACCGGGAACGCCTCCATGAACCCCGACGGCTTCCTCGCCGACGTCCTCGACGAGCCCGCGACGCTCGACCGCGTCCTCTCCACCGCCGACGTGACCGAGCTGCGCGCCGAGATCGCCAGGGCGCGCCTGGTCGTCCTGCTCGGCATGGGCTCCAGCCGCTTCGCGGCCCTGACCGCGGCCGCGCACCTGCGCGCCGCCGGCGTCGCGGCGGTCGTCGAGTACGCGTCGACCGACGTCCCGACACGCCCCGGCCCCGACGTCCTGGCGATCGGCATCAGCGCGACCGGCAACTCCGAGGAGACCGTCAACGCCCTCGCCGCCCACCACGGCACCAGCCGCACGGTCGCGATCACCAACGCGCCCGACGGCGGCAGGCTCGCCGCCCACGCGGACCTCCTGGTCCCGCTGCACGCGGGCGACGAGACCGGCGGCGTCGCGTGCAAGACCTACCAGGCGACGCTCGCCGTCCTGCTGCTCGCCGCCGGGATCGACGCCGACCGCCTCCGCCCCGCGGCGCCCGCCCAGCAGGCGCTGCTCGACGCGCGCGGCGACTGGCTCGACCCACTGCTCGCCAACCTCGACCCGGCCCGCACGACCTACACGATCGCTCCCGCCGCCCGGATCTCCTCCGCGCTGCAGTCCGCGCTGATGCTCCGCGAGGGCCCGCGCGTCCCCGCCGCCGCGACCGAGACCGGCGACTGGTCCCACGTCGACGTCTACCTCAACAAGTACCCCAACTACACGGCGCTCCTGTTCTCCGGCTCGCGCTACGACGCCGAGGCGATCGACTGGCTCACCCAGCGCGCCTCCCGCGTCATCACGATCGGCCGCCCCGCGCCCGGGCTCGCCGCCCTCCAGCACATCCCCTACAACAACGCCGACGACGACCTCGTCGCCTCGCTGGTCGACGTCACCGTCGCCGAGCTGGCCGCCGCGACCTGGTGGCGCCGCCGCCTCGACGCGGACCAGATGCCCTAGCGCGCCGCCGGCACCACGCGCGCGTCCACGTCGCGCGCGTGCAGCTCCTCCCCGCACGCGCGACAGGCCAGGTACGGGTCGGCCGACGCGCCGCACGTCCGGTGCACGAGCTCCAGCGCGATCGCGTCGCCCCGCCCGACCTCGCCCGCCAGGTGCTTGTCGGCCCAGCGCATCAGCCCGACGATCACCGGATAGAGGTCGAGCGCGCGCTCGGTCAGCCGGTACTCGTACCAGTCCGGGTCGGTGCGGTAGCGCACCTTCTCGAACATCCCGTCCTCGACGAGCTTGCGCAGCCGGTCGGCGAGCACGTTGCGCGCGATGCCGAGGTTGCGCTGGAGCTGGCCGTAACGCCGGACGCCGAAGAAGCCCTCGCGCAGGATCAGGAACGTCCAGCGGTCGCTGAGGACGTCCATCGCCAGCTCGACCGCGTCGCGCGGCGGCGCCGTCGGCGTGTGGTTCCCCTTGGGCAACTGGTTCGCCTCCTCCGGTGGATCGTGAGAGCAACTGGTTTTCCTGCGCAACCATACGCCGATGACCCCCATCCCCCTCCGTTTCCCCAGCGGCGACACCACCTGCGCCGCCCTCCACTACCCCGGGACCAACGGCGCCTGCGTCGTCATGGCCGGCGGCACCGGCGTCACCAAGGAGGTCGCGGCCGACCGCTTCGCGCCGCGCTTCCAGGCCGCCGGCTTCAGCGTCCTGGCGATCGACTTCCGCGGCTTCGGCGAGAGCGGCGGCAGGCCGCGCCAGGTGGTCCGGACCTCCGCCCAGGTCGCCGACCTGCACGCGGCGATCGGCGCGGCGCGCACGCTGCTGCCCGAGGTCGACCCCGAGCGCGTGGCGCTCTGGGGCTTCTCGCTGGCCGGCGGCCACGTGCTCAACGTGGCGGCGAACGACACGCGGCTGGCCGCCGCGATCGCCCAGACGCCGCTGGCCGACGGTCCCGCGATCGCGCCCAACGCCTTCAAGTACATGACGCCCGGCGCGCTGCTGCGCCTGCACGCGCGCGCGACCAAGGACATCATCAACCGCCACCTGCTGCGCCGCCCGGCCGCGCTGATCCCGCTGGCGGGGCCGCGCGGGTCGGTCGCGTCGCTGACGACGCCCGACGGCGCGCGGGGCGGCGCGGCGCTGGATCCGGACGGGCGCTTCGCGGCCACGTGGGAGCAGACGATCGCGGCCGCGTCGGCGCTGCGCCTGGGCCTCTACCGGCCCGGCCGCGCGGCGCGCCGGATCGCCTGCCCGCTGCTCGTCGTCGTCTGCGACCGGGACACGAGCGTGCTCGTCGACCCGGCGCGCAGGGCCGCCGCGGCCGCGCCGCGCGGCGAGCTGCTGGAGCTGGCGGGCGACCACTACGCGCCGTTCGACAGCGCGCACGAGGCCGCGGTCGCGGGCGAGCTGGGGTTCCTGGAGCGCTGCCTGGGTAGGCCGGAAGGATGCGCTTCCGCAACCTCGGCGACTCCGACATCCAGGTCAGCACCATCTCCCTCGGCTCTTGGCTGACGTACTCGGGCGGCGTCGAACGCGACGCCACCGAGGCGTGCACCAAGGCCGCGTTCGAGGCCGGGATCACGTTCTTCGACACGGCCAACATCTACGGGACCGGCGCGTCGGAGACCGCGTGGGGTGAGATCCTGAAGGACTACGCGCGCGACTCCTACATCTTGGCGACCAAGGTGTACTTCCCGATGTCCGACAGCGACCGCGGGCTCAGCGCCGACCAGATCGCCAAGCAGATCGACGCGTCGCTGGAACGCCTGCAGACCGACTACGTCGACCTGTACCAGTGCCACCGCCCGGACCCGAGCGTCGCGATCGAGGAGACGATGGAGGCGCTCAGCGAGGTCGTGCGCTCCGGTAAGGCGCGGGCGATCGGCTTCTCGGAGTGGGACCCGGAGCAGATCCAGGCCGGCCTCGACGTCGAGGGCGCGGTCAAGTTCGTGTCCTCGCAGCCGCAGTACAGCGCGCTGTGGCGCGGACCGGAGCGCGAGGTCTTCCCGTTGTGCGAGGAGAACGGCATCTCGCAGGTCGTGTGGTCGCCGCTGGCCGAGGGCGTGCTGACCGGCAAGTACAAGCCGGGCGAGGCGCCGCCGGCCGACTCGCGCGCGGCGAGCGACTCGATGTCCGTCCACGTTCATCAAGAACCGCCTCGACGACCGCGCGCTGGCCGCCGTCCAGGAGCTGCTGCCGATCGCCGACGGCCTCGGGATCACGCCCGCGCAGATCGCGCTCGCGTGGGTCCTGCGCCGTCCCGAGGTCGCCTCGGCGATCATCGGCGCGTCGCGGCCCGAGCAGGTCTTCGACAACGTCAAGGCCTCCGACATCGACCTCGACCAAGCGACGATCGACGCCATGGACAACGCGCTGGCCCGCGTCGCGATCACCGAGCCGACGCCCGCCCCGGGCTTCCAGCCGGGCGTCAAGCACCGCTGAGGACGCCGCGATCGCCCGCGAGCTCAGCTCGGGCGCCGCTCGCCCACGCCGAGCGCGAGGTCGGCGAACCGCCGCGCCGCCAGCCGGTTGACGTCGCGCACGACGCCGATCGGGAACAGCGCCCGCGTCTCGGTCACCGCGTCGTCGTCGCCCGAGCGCAGCACGACCCGCAGGTCGTCCTGGGCCGCCAGCGCCGCGACGCTGACCGCGATGTTGACGTGGTCGTTGGAGGTCACGCTGGCCAGCGCGATCGCGCGCCGGACGCCCAACCGCATCAACAACCCGCGCTCCGTGCCGTCGCCCACGACGACCGGGATCCCGAGCCGCTTGGCGAGGTGGATGTTCCCCGCGTCGCGCGCCTGCTCGATCGCGACCGCGCGCACGCCGCGCTGACGCAGGATCAGGCACAGCCGCAGCCCGACCTGGCCCAGACCGACCACGATGACATGGTCGCGGCGCGGCAGGCTGCGCCGCCCCGCGATGGCCGTCAGGCGCCGCCCGAGCAGCCGGTTGACCAGCCCCGCGGTCGCGGCGGCGACCAGCCCCATCCCCATCAACATGAACGCGGTCGACAGCGCCTGGAACCACGCTGGCCCGTCGTCGGCCGCGCGGTCCGGGCCGACGGTCGCCACCGCCTTGGTCGCCTCGTACAACGCCCGGACCGGAGGCTCGCCGAGCGCGAGCACCGCGACCGCGGCCTCGATCACCAACAGCACCAACAACCCTAGGACGCCGTAGACGAGCAGGCGCGCCGACGCGCCGAACGGCAGCAGCGCCGAGCCGAGCCCCGCCAGCGCGCGCCGCGCCGGCCCCGGCGGGTGCCGCCGCGCGGCGCCCAGGCAGTCGGCCGCCAGCACCGGCGCGGCGACGTCGGCCAGCGAGACGACGTGGCAGTTGGGCACCACCTTGAAGATCTGCGCGGCGACCGTCGCGTCGAAGACCGTCACCAGCAGCGCCACGCCCGGCCGCGCGTGCTCGGCGACCAGCGCGTAGCGCAGCGCCACGATGTCGTCGTGGCTGATGACCACGACGGCCCCCGGTCCGGCCTGGACGCCGGCCGTCAGCTCGCGGTCGGTCGGCGCCGGCAGCCGCGCCACCCGCGCGCCGCGGGCGCGGACCTCGCGCTCGACCTCCTTGGCGAGGTCGCCCACGCCGACCACCAGCACGTCCACGTGGGCCATGCGCGGCAACCTAGGCGACGCGCGCCCGCGCCACTGGAGGATCCTCAGCGGCGCCGAACGCCGTTGTGGAACATCCGCCGTTCCGTCATCGGACATTTCCTATAAAGTTGATAGGGAAGTCACTATTGTCCCCATCGACACGCACATCACCACACGAAGGGGATCTCTCGCACATGCTCATCGCACGCTGGCGGCGTGTCGCCGCCGCCGCGACCGTCGTGGTCGCCGCCCTCGGCGCCGGCGCGTCGCTCGCCACCGCCGACACGCCCACCGCCCCGCCGCCGGTCACGGTCCTGACGCACGGCAGGGTCGGCCACGGCAGCTTCTTCGTCTCGCCGTTCGGGGCGACCGACAGGTACGCCAACGGGCCGGAGATCCTCGACCAGGACGGCAACGTGCAGTGGTTCCACCCCGTGCCCGCGGGCCAGGAGGCGGCCGACTTCCGGACCCAGACGCTCGGCGGCCGGCCGGTCCTGACGTGGTGGCAGGGCACCGGCCTCGGCGGCCTGGCCAAGGGCACCAACTACATCTACGACGCGCAGTACCGCCAGATCGCGACGGTCGACGCGGGCCACGGCTACAGCGCCGACGGCCACGAGTTCCTGATCACTCCACGCGGCACCGCGCTGATCCTCGCCTACACGCAGTCCACCGCCGACCTCACGTCGATCGGCGGGCCGGCCAACCAGGCGGTCATCAACGGCGTCGTGCAGGAGATCGACATCAGGTCGGGCAAGGTCCTGTTCGAGTGGAACAGCGCCGACCACGTGCCCTATGGGCAGAGCGAGCAGCCGCTGCCGGCGTCGGCGAGCCAGCCGTGGGACTGGTTCCACATCAACGCCGTCAAGCTGGACACCGACGGCAACCTGCTGCTCGACGCCCGGAACACCTGGACCTTCTACAAGGTCGACCACCGCAGCGGGCGCGTGTTGTGGCAGCTCGGCGGCAAGGCCAGCGACTTCAAGCTCCAGGCCACACCCGGCCAGAAGCTCAACACCGCCGGGACCATCTTCGCCTGGCAGCACGACGCCGAGGCCCACGGGAACAACACCTACACGTTGTTCGACAACGAGTCGGCAGGGATCGCGAACACCGGCACCGACGCAGCGTCCGAGTTCCCCACCAGCCGCTCAGTCACGGTGAAGGTGGACCCCCACTCCCGCACCGCGACCCTCATCAGCTCCTTCAATTAACCCGAAGCCCAGATCGCCCCCTCCCAAGGCAACTCCCAGCTGACCGCCGACAACAACACCGTCATCGGCTGGGGCTCCCTGCCCTACTTCTCCGAGTACGACACCTCCGGCGACCTCCTCTACAACGCCCGCTTCCCCGACGGCGTCAACAGCTACCGGGCCTACCTGCTGCCCTGGAACGACGGCGGCTGGCACGGCCACGACGCCTCCGTGCACCACGGCAAGCGCCGCTGATCAACCGCCACCACGCCCGCCCAACCTCCTCGGCCCCACGCCGAGGAGGCCGGCGGCGCCGTCGATCGGGACGGCGGGATTTGAACCCGCGGCCCCCTGCTCCCAAAGCAGGTGCGCTACCAGGCTGCGCCACGTCCCGAAGGCGGGGAGTGTACCCGGGAGGTGGAGGGGGCTGGGGTAGCACGGGACCTCCCCTGGGCGGGGGAAGATGGACGCGAAGATAGGTCAGCGCCCCGACCCTGAGTAGAACAGGCGTCCAGAATCCCCCGGCCGAGGGATCAGGGGCTCCGGGCTGCGGCCGAGAACAGGAGGGAGGCCGCAGCGTTGTTCCCGCTTCTGCCGCGCCGCCTCTGCCGTTCGTCCTCCCTCCTCCGAACCTGCCTGAGCCGACTCCATGCGCCGACTCCGATTCCTGCTGCCCGCGTTCGCCGCCACCCTCGCGATCGCCGCGCCTGCCGCCAACGCCAACGTCAACGCCGCCGCTGCGAAGCACCGCGCCTGCGCCGGCGCCAACCTCACGCCGAGCGCCACCTCGGCCACGAAGGTCCGCCTCGCCACGCTGTGCCTGCTCAACCGCCAGCGCACGCTCCACGGCCTGCGCCGCCTGCGCGCCCAGCGCAGCCTCTCCCACGCCGCGACGAACTACGCGCGGCTGATGGTCCACAAGCACTTCTTCGACCACGTCTCCCCCTCGGGCTCGACGATGGCCCAGCGCATCGGCCGCACCGCCTACCTGCACCACACCCGTGCTTGGTCGCTGGGCGAGAACCTCGCCTGGGGCGCGAACACGGCCTCGACGCCGGCCCAGATCGTCAACGCCTGGATGCACTCCGCGCCGCACCGCCGCAACATCCTCGACGCCCACTTCAAGGAGATCGGGATCGGCATCGCCCTCGGCGCCCCGACCGGCGTCTCCGGCGCCACCTACGTCAACGAGTTCGGCCGCCGCGCGTAGCCGCACCGCGCGCGGGTACCGTGTGTCGACCCATGGCCGACGTCCAAGCCTTCCGCGCCCTCCACTACGACCTCGGCGTCGTCGGCTCGCTGCAGTCGGTGATCGCCCCGCCGTACGACGTCATCGACCCGCAGCAGCGCGCCGCCCTCGCGGCGCGCTCGCAGCACAACGTCGTCACGGTCGACCTCCCGGAGGCCCCGCTCGGCGGCGACGCCTACGAGGAGGCGGCCCGCCTCCTCGACCTCTGGAAGCGCCAGGGCGCCGTCGTCCGCGACGACACCCCCGCCCTCTGGGCCCTCCAGCAGGACTACACCGGCCCCGACGGCCGCGCCCTCACGCGCCGCGGCTTCTTCGCGCGCGTGCGTGTAGAGGAATACGGCCCCGGCAAGATCCGCCCGCACGAGCGCACGCATCCCGGGCCCAAGGAAGACCGGCTGCGCCTCACGCGCGCGACCAAGACCAACATGTCGCCGATCTTCAGCCTCTACGACGACCCCGAGCAGAAGGCCTGGCGCGCGCTCCAGGATCAGATCGCCGGCACCGACCCGTGGGGCGAGGCGACCGACGCCGACGGCACGCTCAACCGCCTCTGGCGGATCTCCGACGGCGCCGCGATCGGCCGCGTCAAGATGGCCCTCGGCGACACCGAGCTGCTGATCGCCGACGGCCACCACCGCTACGAGACCGCGCGCGTCTACGCCGAGGAGATCGGCGGCGAGGGCGAGCACCGCTACGTCCTGATGTGCCTCGTCGCGCTCCAGGACCCGGGCCTGACGATCTTCCCGACCCACCGGCTCCTCAACAACCTCAGCGACGCCGAGGTCCAGCAGAAGCTCGGCCGCTACCTGCGCGAGCACTTCGAGGTCACCGAGATCGACAAGTCCGAGCTGCGCCCGCCGGACGACCCGACCGCGTCGACCCCGCTGACCATGGGCTACATCGACTCCTTCCACCAGCAGGCCTACCGCCTCGTGCTCAAGGACCAGGGCGAGGCGGACGCCGCGCTGCAGGACCAGCCCGAGCCCTACCGCCACCTCGACACCGCGGTCCTCGAGTCGCTCATCTTCCAGGGCGTGCTCGGCATGACCGAGGACGACGTCGCCCACCTCAACGGCCTCGGCTACTCCCGCACCGACGAGGAGGCGCTCCAGCTCGTCGAGTCCAAGGAGTACGACTGCGCCTTCTTCCTGCGGGGAAGCCCTGTCCGCCAGGTCCAGGAGATCGCGGCCGCGGGCGTCAACATGCCGCCCAAGTCCACGTTCTTCTACCCCAAGGTCCCCACGGGCCTCGTGTTCAACCCGCTCGCCTAGACCCATTTGCCATCATCGATGCCCATGAAGGCCACCGCCACCCGCGCCGGCAACCTGCGCCAGGCCATCCGGATCCGCGACTTCAACCTCACGATCGACGAGCCTGCGGACAAGGGCGGCGAGGACACCGGCCCCAGCCCGCAGGAGATGCTCGCCGCATCGCTCGCCGCGTGCACCGCCATCACGATGGAGATGTACGCCAAGCGCAAGGGCTGGGACGTCGGTGACGTCGAGGTCGCCTGCGATTACACGCCCGCCGAGCGCGGCTGTCCCACGCGCTTCAACCTCGTCATGCGCTTCCCGGACTCGATGTCCGACGAGATGGTCGAGCGCCTGCGCGTGATCGCCGCCAAGTGCCCGGTCCACCGGACGCTCGAGGGCGAGGTCATGTTCGACGAGCGTGTCGAGCGCGTCTCCCTCGCCCGCTAGCCCGGGGCGCGCGGAGCTGCGGGCGCTGCTCGACGGCGTCCTCCTCGATCCCGTCGAGGCGGCCGCGCTCGACGTCCACGGCCGCACCGACGCGGCCGTGCTGGTCCCGCTGTTCCTCGGCGCCGACGGCGCGCCGCGGGTCGTCCTGACCCGCCGCCGGGAGGACCTGCGCCGCCACGCCGGCGAGATCTCGTTCCCGGGCGGCCGCGAGGAGGACGACGACGCCGACCTCTGCGCGACCGCGCTGCGCGAGGCCCAGGAGGAGATCGGCCTGGACCCGGACGGCGTCGAGGTGATCGGCGCGCTGCAGCCGACGCCGACGATCGCCACGAACTTCGCCGTCTACCCCTTCGTCGGGCTGATCGAGCCCGGGACCACCTGGCGCCCCGCCGAGGCCGAGGTCGCCGAGGTCCTGGAGCTGCGCCTCGACGACCTCCGCGCGGGCCATGACCGCCGCCGCATGCTGCGCCGCGGCGTGCCGTTCCGGACCGACACCTACGTCGTCGGCGACCACCTCGTCTGGGGCGCGACCGCCCGGATGCTCGCCGACCTCTTCGAGCGCATGGACCGCGCGGCGGCCGAGGCAACCGCTACAACATGACCGCCCCTGCGCCGATCATCCTCGACTGCGACCCGGGCCACGACGACATGGTGGCGATCCTGCTCGCCGCCGGCTCCCCCGCGATCGACCTGCGGGCGATCACGACGGTCTCGGGCAACGGCGGGCTCGACGCGGTCACGCGCAACGCGCTGCTGACGTGCACGCACGCGGGGATCCGGGACGTCCCGGTCGCCGCCGGCTGCGCGGTCCCGCTCGTGCAGCCGCGCCAGATCGCGCAGGACGTCCACGGCGAGAGCGCGATGGACGGCGCCGACCTCGGCGAGCCCGACGTGCCGCTCGACCCGCGCCACGCCGTCGACCTGATGGCCGACATCCTCAACAACTCCGCCGACCCCATCAGCTTGGTCCCGACCGGCCCGCTGACCAACGTCGCGCTGCTGCTGCGCCGCCACCCGGAGCTTCAGCCGAAGATCAAGGACATCGTGTTGATGGGCGGCGCGGTCCGGGGCGGCAACCGCCAGCCGCTGGCCGAGTTCAACATCTGGGCCGACCCCGAGGCCGCCGACATCGTCTTCACCTCCGGCCTGGACGTGACGATGTGCCCGCTGGACGTCACCCACCAGGCGCTCGCCACAGCGGAAGTCCTAAGCGAGATCGAAGCACTCGGGACCCCGCTGGCGCGCCTCGTCGTCGCCCTCCTCGGCTTCTTCGCCGACCGCTACAACAGGCTCTGGGGCTTCCCGGCCGCGCCGGTCCACGACCCGGTCGCGGTGGCGCGCATCATCGATCCGCAAGTTGTCGGCGTCGTGGACGCCAACGTCCAGATCGAGCTGACCGGCACCTGGACCCGCGGGGCGACGGTCGTCGACCACCACGGCTACACCGGCCGCCCGGCCAACGCCCGCGTGGCCCTGGAGCTCGACCACGCGGGGTTCTGGGCGCTCGTCACCGAGGCGATCGGCCGGCTGGGCAAAGCCCGCGAAAATCGCCCCTAGGCGATTCTTCGCTGAGGGAGTCGCCCTCTGGGCGACTACCCCTTTTCAATCGGGACGTCGACCAAGTTCCCCCACTCGGTCCACGAGCCGTCGTAGTTCTTGACGTCGTCGCGGCCGAGCAGCTCGTGCAGCACGAACCACGTGTGCGCCGAGCGCTCGCCGATGCGGCAGTAGGCGATGATCGACGGGCCGTCGAGCACGCCCTTGCCGCCGTAGAGCTCCTTGAGGTCGGCGGCGGACTTGAAGGTGCCGTCCTCCTTGACCGCCTGCGCCCACGGGATCGACGCCGCGCCCGGGATGTGGCCGCCGCGCTGGGCGCCCTCCTGCTCGTAGCCGGCCATCGCGATCAGCTCGCCCGAGAACTCCTGCGGCGAGCGGACGTCGACGAGCTTGCGGTCGTCGTCCAGCGCGGCGAGCACCTCGTCGCGCTTGGCGCGGATCGCGTCGTCGCCGGCCTGCGCGCGGAACGTCGTCGGCTCGTGGGACGGGACGTCGGCGGTCGTCGGGCGGCCCTCGGAGACCCACTTCTCGCGCGGGCCGTTGACGAGCAGCACCCTGTCGTGGCCGTAGTACTTCAAGTACCAGTAGGTGTAGGCCGCGAACCAGTTGTTGCGGTCGCCGTAGAGGACGACCGTGTGGTCGTTGGAGATCCCGTGCCTGCCGAACAGGTCGCCGAACGCGTCCGGGCCGAGGAAGTCGCGCTTGACCTGGTCCTGGAGGTCCTTCCTCCAGTCGAAGCCGATCGCGCCCGGGATGTGGGCGTCGGCGTACAGCGCGGGGTTCTCGTCGACCTCGACGATGCGGATCGACGAGTCGTCGAGATGCTCCTCGACCCAGCTCGTCTCGACCAGCACGTCCTTCGCGTAGTCGCTCACGCGCTCGCTCCTCTCTGGGCCGCCAGGACCCCGTCGATGTCCTCCAGGACGGCGGAGACCCACGCGTCCTGGTCCTCTCGCGGGGTATCCAGGATCGCGTACGGGATCTCGTTGTAGGTCGCCATGCGGTCAACGATCGCGGCGCCCTCCGCTGTCCCCTCGTAGACCATCCCGCGCACGGTCGTGTCGATCGTGCGCTCCATCATCATCGTCAGCCGCGAGCCGTGCAGGTCCCCGGCCGGCGCCCGGCCCATCAACCACAACAACACGGTCACGTTGTCCAAGCCGTAGCGCAGGGAGCCGATCCGGTCCGGGTCCCCGATGTAGGCCTCGCCGCCCGCCTCCTGGATCTCCGGCACGAACGCCTCGTGGCGCGTCACGAACCGGACGGCGTGGCCGTCGGCGGTCAGCCGCCGTGTCAGCTCCAGCCCGGGGCGCCCGCCCCCGACGAGCAGCGCTCTCACGCGTCGTCTCCGAGGATCGACCTGCGGTACTCGTCGATCGTGATCTCCGGCAGGCCCCTGGCCCGGCGGCGCGCGTTCTTGGCGTCCAGCATCTGGACGACCTCCAGTTCTGCGAGGTGGTCCTCGCGACGCTTGATGGTGTCGGCGAGGTCGGCGCCGACGCTGGCGCGCACCCCCTCCTCGGTCAGCTCGGGCGCACCGCGCGCGCGGCGGCGCGCGTTGGCCGCCTCGAGCATCTGGTCGAGGTCGTCGATCTCGTTCTGGATCTCCAGCTCGGCGGAGCGCGTGGGCCTCCAGTCGAGCGTGTCGGCGCCGGTCCGCGGATGGAACAGGCCGAGGAGGACGAGCCCGACGAGCATGCCGCCGACGATGCCGAGCATGATGACGGCGAAGGGGTCCACGAAGGGGCGAGTTTAGACGTCCGGCCTGTCTCGGCGCGCCCGCGCGGCGCCCGATCCGGCAAGCTGGTGGGATGAGCACACCGCAGGTGATCGGCGTCGTCGGCGCGGGGACGATGGGCTCGGGGATCGCACAGCTCGCGGCCCAGAGCGGGGCACGGACGTTGTTGTACGACCCGGTCGACGGGGCGGCCGACGCCGGCGTGGAGCGCGCACGCGCCGGGATCGCCAAGTTGGTGGACAAGGGCCGCCTGGGCGGAGACGCGCGGGAGATCGGCGCGCGGCTGGAGGTCGCCGACGACCTGGAGGCCTTCGCGCTCTGCGAGCTGGTGATCGAGGCGGCGCCGGAGCGGCTGGACCTCAAGCACCAGATCTTCGGCGAGCTGTCGCGGGTCGCGCCGCGCGCGGTGCTGGCGTCCAACACGTCGTCGATCCCGATCACGTCGATCGCGCCCGCCGCGGCCGACCCGACGCGCGTCGTCGGCCTCCACTTCTTCAACCCCGCGCCGCTGATGCAGCTCGTCGAGGTGATCGCGGGCCTGGAGTCCAGCGACGAGGCGCTGGCCGTCGCGCGCGCCGCGGGCGAGGCGATGGGCCGGCGCGTCATCGACGCCGCCGACGGCCCGGGCTTCCTGGTCAACCGCTGCAACCGGCCGTTCGGGCTGGAGGCCCTGCGGCTGCTGCAGGAGCGCCTCGCGCCGGTCGAGGCGGTCGACGCGATCGTGCGCGCCGCCGGGTTCCGGATGGGGCCGTTCGAGCTCCAGGACCTGGTCGGGATCGACGTGGGCTTCGAGGTCTCCAAGTCGTTCCACGAGCTGAGCTTCGGCGAGCCGCGCTGGCGGCCGTCGCCGCTGAGCGCGCAGAAGGTCGCGGCCGGGCACCTCGGCCGCAAGACCGGGCAGGGCTGGTACGCCTACGACGAGGACGGCGTGGCGGTCGACCGCCCGGACGACCCGGAGGCGCCGGAGCCGGGCGCGCCCGCCGGCGTCGACGGTCCCGTGATCATCTCCGGCTTCCTGCCGGTCGCCGACGAGCTGCGCGCGCTGGCCGACGAGGCCGGCTTCGCCGTCGAGGACGAGGCCGACGGCGCGGTGCCGTGGCTGATCGTCGAGTGCGGGCCGCCCGACGACGACGCGCCGGTCCTGCAGGGCGCGCCGCGCGTGATCCTGTGCGCCGAGGGCGCGCTGCAGGCGCTGGACCAGGGCGGCGCGGCCGCGGGCTTCCACGCGCTGTCGCCGATCGGGCTGGTCGAGCTGACCCGGACGCCCGCCACCGCCGACGTCGCCGCCGCGCGCGCCGAGATGTTCTTCGGCGGCCTCGGGCTGCCGTCGGTCTGGGTCGGCGACGCGCCCGGGCTCGTGCTCGGCCGGATCGTCGCGCAGGTCGTCAACGAGTGCGCGTTCGCGGTCGGCGAGGGCATCGGGAGCGCCGAGGACGTCGATGCCGGGATGAAGTTGGGGTTGAACTACCCGACCGGCCCGCTGGCCTGGGCCGACGAGATCGGCCTCGACCACATCGTGATGATCCTCGACGGCCTGCGCGAGGAGTACGGCGAGGAGCGCTACCGCTGCGCGCCGCTGCTGCGCCGCATCACCGAGTTCCACGACCACGGCCACGAGCACTTCCACGAGGATCACGGCTCGCCGTGATCTCACGCCGCGCCGGGTCGTAGCGTTGTACCGGCAGTGATCCCCTTCCAGCGCTTCCTCGACGAGCAGCGAGAGCCGGTCTTCCGGTTCCTCGTCGCCTCGGTTGGGCGGGATGCGGCCGACGACTGCTTCCAGGAGACGTTCCTGGCGGCGATGAAGGCGTACCCGAAGCTGCGCGCGAACTCCAACCCGCGCGCGTGGGTCATGACGATCGCCCACAACAAGGCGCTCGACCACCACCGGGCCAGGGCGCGCCGGGCGATCCCGGTCGAGGAGGTCCCGGAGGTCGCGTCGTATGACGCGGCGCCCCGCGACGAGGCGACCTGGGCGCGCGTCCACGCGCTCCCGCCCAAGCAGCGCGCGGCGGTCCTGCTGCGCTACGCCGGCGACCTCACGCACGCCGAGGTCGCGGTCGCCATCGGCTGCTCGGAGGAGGCGGCGCGCCGCTCGGCCCACGAGGGCCTCAAGAAGCTCCGCGAGGAGATGACCACCACATCATGAGCGACAACTTGACCCCGCCCGCGTTCGACCCCGCCGCGCTGGAGGCCGCCACCGCGCGCTTCACGCAGGCGGCGCAGCCGGACATCTCCTACACCTTGATCGACTCGCCGATCGGCGCGCTGGTCGCCGCCGCGACGCCGCAGGGCCTCGTCCGCCTCGCCTACGAGGACTTCAACGGCGGCGTCGACCAGGTGCTCGACGCGTTGTCGGCCAAGCTGAGCCCGCGGATCCTCGAGCAGCCCGCCAAGCTGGACGCCGTTCGGCGCGAGCTCGACGAGTACTTCGACAACAAGCGCACGGACTTCGACGTCCCGATCGACTGGGCGCTGTACTCCGACTTCGGCCGCCGGATCCTCCAGGCGACCGCGGAGATCCCGTTCGGCCACACCGCGTCCTACGGCGACGTGGCGCGCGCGGCGGGCAACCCGAAGGCCTCGCGCGCGGCAGGCCGGGCACTCGGCGCCAACGCGATCCCGATCATCGTCCCCTGCCACCGGATCATCGGCACCAGCGGCAAGCTGACCGGCTACACCGGCGGCATGCACCGCAAAGAGGCACTCCTCCGGCTGGAGGGGATCGCCTTCTAGCGGGGCGGCCTAGCCCTGCTTGGGCTTGGGCGCCGGCTGCGGCGGCTGCGTGGTGCTCGCCTGCGGGGCGGAGACGGGGGTGACCTTGGGGTACTGGAAGGTGTGGGCTGCGGCGTGCATGTCTATGGAGAACTACGCATCGGCGGCCGCGGAGTTGCGGCCGCCCGCGTTAAGCGATGTTGTTCGTCGTGTTGAGCAAGATCCCTTGCGCGCGTTTGACGATCAGTTGTTGATGGCCTTCAGCTGGCACGGGATCGTCGCCGCCGATGTGCCGCTGGAGCCGTCGGCGTAGGTGAAGGAGCCGAAGAACGGCCAGCCCGGCTTGGCGCACGACGTCGGGGCCTCGATGAACGGCACGCCGCCCCTGCCGGTCCCGCCGACGGTGACGTCGAACTCGGTGATCGCGGCGTCGTTGTCACCAACGGTCCGGATCCGCCCGACGGGCAGGTCGAGCTTGAACCCGTACTTGCCCGACGTCCTGGTCAGTGTCCCCTCGAGCGTGATCACGACCGTCTGCAACGCACGCGCGTAGATGAGGAGCTTGCGCCCCGACCCGGCCTTGGGCCCGTTGAACACGGTCACGTCGGCGGGGAAGTCGGTCATCAGCGCGTTGGCGATCGCCCTGCCGCTGCCGATCCGTGCCTTCTGCGAGCAGCCCATCGGGCCCTTGGCCTGCAGGACCGGCATCGTGCAGGTCGCGAACGCCTCGGGGTGCACCTGCGCGCCCTTCGTGAACGAGAAGACCATGTGGTTGACCGGCTCCGGGACGCTGCCGTCGCTCATCCCGAGCGACGCGCCGAGCGACAGGTTGACGATCCACGGCCTGCCGCCCTTCTGCTGGCGGACCAGCTCGGCGCCGATGTTGAGCTGCTGGGTGTGGTCGGCGGCGAGCGCCGCGACCGGCGCGGCGACGGCGCCGAGCGCCGCGGCCGCGAGCGCGGCGGCGAGGGTCCGGATCATCATGGTGTTGCTCCTCCTCCTGGATGGGACAGCGGTGCGACGTGCGGGAAGCTCGCCGTGGGCCGGGACTGCAGGACGCACGGCGGGGCGGCCGCGTGCCCGTCGTTCAACACGAAGTGCATGATCTGCTGGAGCATGTTGATGGAGAACCCGCCGGCAGCCCTGCTCGTGTCGAGCTTGGGGAACGCTAGCGTTTCCTCACACGCGCTGCTGCCGTCGTCGAAGACCGTGCCCGCGGCCTCCGGGTAGGGGTTCAGCCGCGACCACGACTGGCGCGTCTCGTACTGCGCGAGGCTCGCCGGGTTCAGCGCCATCCCGGCGCGCGCGTAGTGGACCGGCGCCCCGTCGGTGCCGTAACCCGCGGTCGTGGCGTTGGTCGCCGCGGTCAGGTTGGCGACCAGCGACGTCAGCGTCCACGCGCGCAGCTCGATGTAGGCGAGCACCGGCTGCAGCTGGTCCAGGAACGGCTGGAACTGCGCGACGAACGGCCGCGCCTGAACCAAGAGCCGCCGCGTCGCGGGCAGCCCGGCGCGCGCCGCGTCCTCGGCGCCCGGCAGCGCGTGCGCCAGCGCGCGCAGCTCCGGCGCCGCGGCGCGGACCGCGGGCGCGGCCGCCGAGAGCGCGCGGGCGCCGGGGCGCAGCGCGGTCAGCACCGGGTCGGCGCGGCGCTGGAAGCGCGAGACCCGCGCGAGCAGCCGCCGCGACTCGGCCTCGAAGGCCGGCAGGGCCCGGAACGTCCCCGCGAGCCCGTCGGCCCCGCGCGCCAGCGCGCCGGTCGCGCGCTCCCCGTTGACGATCGCGCCCTGCAGCGCGTCGCGCCGCGCGCTGACCGCGTCGAAGACGACGCCCGTGTTGGCGACCAGCGCCGAGACCTCGTCCCGCTGATCGGCGAGCCGCGCCAGGACCGGCGTCAGCGCCTCGGCGAACCCCGGCAGCCGGCCGAGCGCCGCGTTCAGATCGGACCCACCGGTCCCGCCCAGCGCGGTCGCCTGCGTCTGGATCCAGTCGCTCAGCGCGCGCCGCGTCGCGGGGTCGAACGTCCGCAGCACCTCGTCGATCTCGACGCTCGGCGCCACGTTCGCGCTCGCCAGCCGCCCGCCGTCGCGGACCGCGGCCGCCCGCGCGGTCCCGGGCGTCAGCTCCAGGAACTCCTCGCCCGCCAGCGACTTGCGGCGGATCATCGCGCGCACGTCGCCGCGCAGCGGCGCGTAGCGCGCGTCGAGCTCCAGGACCGCGTCCTTGCGGTCGCCCGCCGCCGGGCGCACCGCGATCACGTGCCCGACCGCGACGCCCGAGATCCGGACGTCGGCCTGGACCGCCAGCCCGTCGGCCTCGGGCAGCGCGACGACGACCCGGTAGCCCTCCGGCTTGAACGGGACCGCGCCGCCGAACGCGTTCCACAGCCACAGCATCAGCCCGAAGCAGGCCAGCGCGAAGCCGACCACCACGACGAGCCGCGCGGGGCGCAGCGATTCGGTCCTCAACGGCCCTCCCTAACCCTCGACCTGAGGGTTAGAATGGCCCCATCACCAGCGGTCAACAGCCTCTCCCAGTCGGTCCTGCCCCGTCACGGGGCGGGCGACTGTAGACCGGCGAACACCGTCATTTCCAGGGGATCGACGCCCTAACTCGGCAAGATCCTGCGTTCCTTGAGCCGATTTCACCCTTTGGGATGACGAAGATCAGCCTTCGGGTGGATGCCCTGGGTGAGTCGCTCGCTCTACGGTCGCCTTCTCGCCGAGCGGGAGCCCGTGATCCAAGGAGGAACCCGGGAAGCAAGGCGAGATCAGCAGGGGAAGGTCAAACCATCAAGGAGGAGGACTGGTGTCCCTCAAGAGTAGCCTTTGGCGCTACCTCGGGCTCCTCGCAGTTGCCGCTCTGGCGGTCGGCGTCATGGCCGGCCCGGCGTCTGCGAAGAAGCTCAGCGCGAAGCAGCGTGCCGCTGTCCGCACGCAGCTCCGCAAGGAGATCAAGAAGAACCCGAAGGCGATCAGCCGGAAGTCGTTCGTCAAGCGCGCGTCGCTCGTCGACTTCACGCTCCCGGTCACGATCAAGCTCCGCGGCGCGTCCGCGGCGAACAACCCCAACCAGGCGAACCTCGACCTGGGCGCCTCCCTGGGCAAGCGCACGCTGAACCTGGGTGGCTCGCTGGCGGCGCAGATCCAGTTCCACGACTCGTACGACGGCGGCGCCCTCGGCAACGTGGACCTCAAGATCCTGCCGTCGGCCAGCAAGACGCTGTCCTCGACGTCGCTGCCGCTGCTCTGGAACACCCAGGTCAGCGACCCGGCGACGAACTGGAACAGCTCGCTGATCGGGGCTCCGAACGAGGGTTGCGGCGACTTCGTCGGCGACACCAACGTCGGCTTCCCGAACGTCCCGGGCGCCCCCGGCGTCCCGTTCTACCCGGACCTGGCGACCGCGGTCACCCACGGCACGCCGAACGGCTTCCTGCCGGAGATCCCGGGTGTTGACGGCCTCGACAAGATGGCCGCCTCCGCTGTCCCGGGCAACAACAACAACGTCGGCGGCAACCCGACGCCGTTCCCGTCGGGCGCGGTCACGGATCCGAGCACGAGGGCGTCGTACGCCCCGGGCTACAAGGACGCCGTCCTGCGCACCGGCGCGCTGAAGCTGGCCGTCGCCCCGGTGGGCGCCGCGACCAACGCCGGCGCTGAGGGCACGCAGAACATCACGATCGGCCAGTCCGGCGGTCAGGCGAACCTGTTCGGGAACATCCCGGGCAAGGCCTACGGCATCGACGTCACCGTGTCGCTGTCGACCCAGATCAACTCGATCCTGCGCTCGGTCGCGCCGGATGCGTACCCGTTGATCTCGGGCGGCCCCTACCCCGGCGCGGCCTTCGGCTGCCGTCAGGCGTGGACGGGCACCGTGCAGAACTACATCCCGGGCGTCAAGCTCAAGGGCTCCCTGCACATCTCCCCGGCCATCACGGCCTCGGGCCTCCGCATCGCCAAGGCGTCGCTGAGCTCCCTGGGTGACCCGGCGCACGTCGCGCTGGCCGCCTGCCTGTCGCCGCAGGCTCCGTTCGCCGCCGACTCCAGCGATCCGTCCGCCGCGGTCCCCACGACCACGGCGCACACGCTGGACACGACGACGACCCGTCCCATCGACGAGCTCAACGCCCGTCCGGCCCCGACCGACACCTGCGACTCCGTGCAGTCGCCGCAGGTGAGGGGTGCCGCGTTCAACGGCATCGCCAACCCGACCGACCCGGCCTACACGACCGCGTCGGACGGCTCGAAGGTCTCCGTCTCGGGCGACATCTCCGTCCAGGACATCGAGGCCGACATCATGATCGGCGACGTCAACTAGCAGCACCCGCAGTACCGCGTAGCACCTGGTGGGAACGAGCCCCGGCCGCAAGGCCGGGGCTCACCCCCTCCGGCAGGGACAGCAGAAATTCTCCGGGAGAGAGAGCAACGATGGACCGCGACACGATGTCTTCCCACCGCCACGGCCGGCGGATCCTCACGCGACTGGTCGCCCTCTGCGCCGTCGCCTTCGCCGTTGTCGGCCTGAGCGTCGCCGCCGCCGGCAGCATCGGGACCTCCGCAGCATCCGCTTCCGCGACGCCCACCGCCTCCGCCGCCGCGGACACGTGCGTCGCCCAGATCAAGAAGGGGACGAAGCTCGTCCCGCTCTACGAGACGTACTACAAGTACGCCTACAGGAAGAAGAAGGGCTCCAAGTCCTACAAGAAGGTCGTCGTCAAGGCCAAGCGCAAGCTCAAGACGACCTGCTCGCGCCAGTGCGCGCGCACCGTCACCAAGAAGCAGAAGCGCTACAGGTACAAGACGGTCACGAAGGTCGTGAAGGGCAAGAGGAAGAAGGTCAGGGTCCGCGTCGGCAAGCCCAGGACCGTGACCGTGACCGTGCCGGTCTACAAGACCGTGAAGAAGACGGTGTCGGTCAAGAAGGGCAACCGGATCGTCAAGGTCAAGAAGAAGGTCAAGGTCTACACCTTCCAGAAGTGCGCGACGACGTCCAACAGCGCGTCGGGCACGCCGGTCCGGATCTCGCTGCTGCCCGGCTCGGTCGCCACGCTGGACTTCGGCGCCTTCGTCCGCAACGCGCCGCTGAGCGGTGACCTGTCCGGCTTCATCCCCGGCGGCTACCAGCTCAGCCAGGACAACCAGATCTCGCTGTCGCGCGGCTCGATCGGCATCGCCGCCACCGACGTCTTCATCGACGACGACTGCGGCGGCCAGGTCTCGTCCTCGATCAAGACCAACCCGACCAGCAACGTGTACCTGGACCCGGCGCGGTCGAGCACGTCGATCCTGACCGCCGCCGGCGGGGTCACCGCGACGGTCTACACGGACATCCGGCTCGCGCTGGACCTCCGCAACGACGACAGCGGCTGCAACAGCCCCTACATCTCGACCGGCTACCAGGACATCCCGCAGACCTTCTTCTTCAAGGGGAAGCTCGAGAAGGGCCTGGGCCTGACCAAGCTGCACCTGACCTCGGCGCCCGACCCGCTCGACGTCCAGGCCTGCCTGTCGCCCGGCTCGCCGACGAGCCCGTGCAACGGCTTCGCGATCCCGCTCCCGATCATCGTCAGCACCTCGCTGTACGTGAAGATCTCGATCGGTTAGGACGGCCGTGCGGGGTGCGGTGATCGGATCGGCCGCGGCGGTGCTCGCCGCGGCCGCGGCCGCCGCAGGAGCGCCGGACGGACGCGCTGCGGCGTGGTCGCTGCACCCCGAGGTCACCCTGCCGGCCGCCGGCTACTGCCTGCCGGCCAACGGCGTCGGCGCCCAGGTCGCGCAGCTGGTCGGCGCGGCCGGCCTGGCGCCGGTGGTCACGGCGCCGATCGCGATCCTCGACGACGGCGTCGACGCCGGAGCGCCGGAGCTGGCGGGCCGCGTCCTGGCCGGCGTGGACGCGACGACCGGCCAGCCGTTCTCCGGCGACCGCAGCGGCCACGGCACCGCGGTCGCGGGGCTGGCGGCGGGCGCGGGGCCGGGCGTCGTCGGCGTCTCCCCCGCCAGCCCGATCCTGCCGGTCCGGATCTACGACGCGACCGGCGCGGCGACCGCGGCGGCGATCGCGAAGGGCATCGGGCTCGCGGTCGACCGCGGCGCGGGGACGATCCTGATCTCCGGCTGGGCGGCGGTGGGCGCCGCGACCGCCGACGACCTCCGGGCGCTGAGCACCGCGATCGGCGACGCGCTGGCGCGCGGCGCGGTCGTCGTCGGGCCCGACGGCGGGACCGGCGACGCGACGACCGCGACGCTGCCGGCGCTCCTGCCCCACGTCGTGGTCGCCGGCTCGATGACGCTGGGCTCGCTGCAGTCGACGTTCAACAGCACGGGCGCCTACCTCGACGTGATGGCGCCGGGCGAGGGCGTGATCGCGCCGCTGCCGCCCGCGGCCTGCGGCTTCGGCTACGGGCTCTCGACCGGGACGTCGTTCGCCGCCGCGACGCTGGCGGGCGCGGTCGCGCTGATCCAGAAGCTGCACCCGGCCGCCGGCGCGGCGCAGGTCTTCGCGATCGCGCGGCGCAGCAGCGCGACCGACCTCGGCGTCGGCGGCCGCGACGACGCCACCGGCTACGGGCTGCTCAACGTCGCGGCGGGCATCGGCGCGGCGGTCCCGGTCGTCAGCGCCGCGGCGCCCGAGCCCGACGACGACCCGCACTGGCTGCGCGGGAGGTACGCGAGCAGGCACCCCAAGCTGCTCTCGAGGACCAAGCTGCGCTTCTCGCTCCAGGGCGACCTGTCGCCGGCCAAGGACCCGGCCGACGTGTTCCCGGTGTCGTTGAGCGTCGGCGACCGGCTCGTCGTCAACGCGACCGCAGCCGACCCCGGCGCGGTCCTGGAGCTCGACGTGCTCGACCCGCGCGCCGGCGACTTCGACGTGACCGACGACGCCGACGACTACGTCGCGGCCGGGACCGGCGGCTACGTCAACGACCCGGAGATCGACCTGCGCGCGAGGCGCGCCGGGACGTACTACATCGCGGTCACCCCCACGCCCGCCGACGACAGCTCCGGCGACCCGATCCCGGACGTCGTCCCCTACCGCCTCAGCGCCTACAAGCAGCCCCACAGGGCCAAGGCCAAGAAGAAAGCACGTCGTTGATGTCGTTGTTGTACAAGTTCCTGCTCGCCGCGCTCGTCGCGCTCCTGCTGGCCGCGGGCAGCGCGTCGGCGTTCCCGACCACCGTGCGCGTCGAGGCGCCGACGTCGGCGGGCGGCCTGGTGCCGCGCACGAGCGTCGACCTCGACCCGGCCGGCGCGGTCACGCGCCCCGGCACCGCGGGCGACGTCACGTGCGCGGGCGACAGCCCGATCGCCGCGCTGGACAGGGCGACCGGCGGCGCGTGGAGCGGCACCGGCGCCGACGCGTCCACGTTCGCGGTCACGAAGATCAAGACCGGGCTCGACACGAGCATGATCCTCACCAACCCGCCGAGCTGGATCGCCTACATCGGCGCGGTCCGCTCGACGGCGCCGTGCAGCGACCACGTGCCGGCCAACACCGAGGTGCTGTTCTACCCGCTGTGCGCGGCCAGGAAGGCCAACAACTGCTGGACGGGCACGCCGATGGGCGTCCACCTCTTCGACACCGGCAACTACGAGATGGCCTCCGAGAACGTCACCTTCGGCTCGCCGCTGGCGATCTACGCGATGCAGGCCTCCAACGGCCAGTGGACGACGACGTCGACCGCCCTCGTCACGACCGACGAGGGCGCCTCCGTGCTCAGCAACTCCACGCTGCGCGGCGACGGCGTCGCCTACGTCAACCTCCAGAACGCCGGGCCGCACACGGTCACCGTCAACGCTCAGGAGGGCAGCGCGCCGCCGTCGCGGCTGCAGGTCTGCTCGACCGACGGCGGCGACGGCAACTGCGGGACCGTCAGGGACGACCCGCCGCCGTTCGTCGTCACCAACTACCCGTCGGACTGCCTGACCAACGGCCACGACGGCAACTGCGGCACGCCCGACACGTCCGGCCCGGTGGCGACCGTCACCAACATCAAGGACAGGCAGGTCTTCAAGAAGCGCCACGGCCCCGGCCAGGTCAAGGGGACGCTGGCGCTGGACCCCAACGGCGTCGGCGGCGTCCAGATGCGGCTGACGCGGACGGTGAGGACCAGGGTGAAGGTCAAGGTCAAGGCCAGGAAGAAGGCCAAGCGGGGCAGGAGGACCAAGGTCAAGTACAGGTACAAGACCGTCACCCGCTGCACCCAGTGGAACGACTCGACGGCCCTCCTGCAGTCGATGAGGAGGTGCGGGACCAAGTACGCCACCTGGTTCCCCGGCGACGTCGGCGACCCGGTCTCGACGTTCTCCTACAGCTTCGCGATGACGCTGCCCGCGGGCAGCTACGTCCTGGAGGTCAAGGCCTCCGACGAGAACAGGTACATCGACGCGCCGGCCCCGGGCCGCAACGTCATCCGCTTCACCGTCAAGTAGCGACGGTGAAGCGGAGCCGCTGCGCGGCGGCGACGCTCGCCGCTAGCGGCGGGCGCCGGTGGCGAGGAACAGGCTGACGGCCTCGGTGCGGTTGGCCGCGCCGAGCTTGCGCAGGATGTGGCGGACGTGGGACTTCACGGTCGCCTGGGAGATCACGAGCGCCGTGCCGATCGCGGCGTTCGACGCGCCCTCGCTCATGAGGTGCAGGACCTCCAGCTCGCGCGCGGTCAGCGATGCGAGGCGGCCGGGGTGGCCCGACAGCTCGCCGTCGAGCTCGGCGCCGCCGAGCCGGGCAGCGGTCAGCAGCGGCTCCTCGGCGGGCTCGCCGTCCTCGTCGGCCGCGCGGCGCGTGCCGCGGCCGGCGATGTCGTCCATCGCCCAGCCGATCCCGGTCGCGAACGTCCAGAGCAGCTCGCGGTCGAGCTCGTCGAGCACCCTGCCGGTGCCGAAGTGGTCGGCGTGCAGCAGCCCGACCGTGTGGCCGTCGCGCACGATCGGCGCCACGACGTAGGACGACGTGCGCGCGACGTGCGTCAGCGGCCGGAACAGCCCGGTCGCGGTCTGCGCGTCGCGGACGAGCACCGGCATCTGGCGGACGACCGCCTCGTGCTCGGGCGCGCAGCGGTCCAGCCGCGGCCGGACCGCGCGGGCCAGCCGCGCGAAGTCGGCGGCCATGATCGGATCGCCCTCGAAGCTCACGCTCGCGAAGCTCACGCGATCGCCGCGGATGTGGGACAACATCGCGCGTTCGAAGCCGACGGCGCGGCACGCTTCGCGCGGCGCGGCCGAGACCAGCCGCGCGACCGAGTCCAAGCTGGACAGCCGCGTCATCGCGCGCTGAACGCCGCGCAGGCGCTTGGCCGCCTCCGCTACGGGACCCAATGGACGAGTCAGCACATCCATGGCTTGCAAGTGACCCCTTCTCCTCCCTAAGACGGAGGCGATCGTACCCCCGGTTTGGGTGGATGGCAAGAGATCTGGCCATGGCACGCGCGGGTTCCTCATCCAAAGGGCTGAGACGGCCGATGCGCTCCGCGCCATGGATGGCACGCCGCACCGTTCCCGCCTGCTCGTCGCGCTGCTCTGCGCGGCGCTCCTCGCCGTCACGCTCGCCCCCGTCGCGGCGCGTGCCGACGACAACCCCGCCGCCAGGTGGCCGACCGGCGGCTCGACGCTGCACCTGCTGCTGGCGATGGGCGCCGACCACTGGGGCATGACGCCGTGCGGCGGCAAGGTGTCGATCCGCTGGGGCACGCTGGACCCGTCGCTCAACGCGCAGTCGTCGTGGGTCAACCCGGTCGACGACTTCGGTCAGCCGTCGCGCAACAGCGACTGCCAGGTGACGCTGTCGACGGCGACGACGTGGGACTGGCCGAAGCTGTGCACGGTCGTGATCCACGAGATCGGCCACCTCGACGGCCACGACCACGTCGCCGACCCGACCGACATCATGTACTTCAGCTACGTGCAGCCGGCGCCGGAGTGCGCGGCGATGGCCGAGCCGGCCGAGACCGGCGTGCCCGCGGCACCGCGCGCCGCCGCGACCCCGCCGAAGAAGCCGGCGAGGGTCGCGAAGGCGAAGGTCGTCAAGAAGAAGACGAGGGCGAAGCGGCGCCGCTAGGCCGTCTCGGCCGCGGGCGCCCACTGCGCCTCGGCCAGGTCGCCGCTCTCCTCGAGGGAGGGCGGCGTCGGGACCTGGGGCGTGTCGCGCAGGTACCACTCGGCGTCGAGCGCGGCCTGGCAGCCGGAGCCCGCGGCGGTGATCGCCTGGCGGTAGGTGTGGTCGACGAGGTCGCCGGCGGCGAAGACGCCCGGCGCGTTGGTCCGGGTCGAGCGGCCGTCGACCTTGACGTAGCCCTCGTCGTCGGTGGCGATCACGCCGTCGACGATCTCGCTCTGCGGCTCGTGGCCGATCGCGATGAACGCGCCGCCGATCTCGACGTCCTCGGTCGCGTCGGTCGCAGCGTGCTTGAGGCGCGCGATCCGCTTGAACGGGCCGTCGCCGGCCAGGAACGACTCGACGACGTACGGCGTCTTGAACTCGATGTTCTCCATCGCGCGAGCGCGGTCCTGCATGATCTTCGAGGCGCGCAGCTCGTCGCGGCGGTGGACGAGGACGACCTTGCGGCCGAACTTGGCGAGGAACATCGCCTCCTCCAGCGCGGAGTCGCCGCCACCGACGACCATGATCACCTGGTCCTTGAAGAACGCGGCGTCGCAGGTCGCGCAGTAGGACACGCCGGCGCCGGAGAGCTCCTGCTCGCCGGGCACGCCGAGCTTCTTGTGCTCGGCACCCATCGACAGGATCACCGTGCGGGCGCGGTAGACGTCCTGGCCGACGTGGACCTCGTGGATCCCGCCGGGCTCGTCGGAGAGCTTGACCGACGTCGCCTGGTCGGTGATGAAGCGCGAGCCGAAGTCCTCGGCCTGCTCGCGCATCTTGGTCATCAGCGTGGGACCGTCGATGCCGCCGGCCGGGAAGCCGGGGAAGTTCTCGACCTCGGTGGTCTGCTGGAGCAGGCCACCCCACATGAAGCCCTCGATCACGATCGGCTTCAGGTTGGCGCGCGCGGTGTACAGCGCGGCCGTGTAGCCCGCGGGGCCACTCCCGATGATGATCACGTTCTCGACGTCGGCTGCCATGTGGTGGGTCCTTCCCAGTTCAGGTCGCTTCACTTTGTATAGTACCGGGTCGCGGACGCCCGTTACAGAGGGTGCCAGCCCGCGCGGCAGGTTACGAGTGCGCCCGGCGCTCCAGCGCCTGCAGCGCGGCCGCGATCCGGCCCAGCGGCCTGCCGGCGACCGGCGCGGCGGCCCGGACGGACTCCGTCAGCGTCGCGCCGACGAGCAGGTCGATCAGGTAGTGCTCGCCGAGGTAGACGAGCGCGAAGCCGAGCGTCAGCGCGTAGGTCCAGCCGATCGCGCCCTCGACCGGTCCCGCCTCGGACAGCAGGTGCGCGGCCTGCAGCGACGTCGCGAAGTGCAGCGACGGCATCGCCGCCAGCGGGTTGCCGCCCAGCACCGCGTACATCGGCTCCCACGAGTCCTTCCAGAACGCCTCGCCGTGCTCGACCATCATGCGGCGGATCGCGACGTCGCCCTGCTCGCCGAGGCGGCCGTGCAGCGACGCGTACCACGGCGGCGCGGTCGGGACCGCCCAGTAGCCGATCAGGCCGAGGTCGAAGACCGCGTAGGTCAGCGCCGCCGTGCGCGGGAAGCGGTCCGGGTGGCGCCAGAGGATGTAGGCGACCGTGCCGTGCGGGAACAGGAACCAGAGCCAATGCGACCAGACCAGGACCTGGTCGCGCTTGCGGATCTTGCCGGGCACGGAGAACCAGCGCTGCAGGCGGACGTTGGGCATCTCGCCCAGGCCCAGGATCCGGTCGATCCGCGCCGGGTAGTCCAGGTGGACCTTGCGCTCCAGCGCCTCCGGGTCGTCGTTGGGCATCTGGTAGGTGACCGTGTACGCGTACATCTGCAGCGCGCACAGCGCGACGTCGCGCTTCTTGGAACGCGGCAGGGCGATGCTGAGGGCGATCGGTGCGGCAGCGGCGGAGGCGGAGACGACCGGCGGTGGGATCCGCGCACGCCGGCGAACGAGCGGGACCGTCACACCGGCCGCGACAACGCCCCACGCTGCAACGCGAAGGGCTGACGACAGGCGCATCGAGGCGGCCCATCCTAGTTGGTCGGTCGGCGCGGCGGACCTTCCGGCGTGCCGAGTCGATACCGTCGCCGACCAGTGAGCAGGCCGTCCCATCAAACCGCTGCCGCCGGGCGTGCGGCGTGAGCCCGATCGAGACGGAGCTCGAGCCCGGCGACGAGATCGCGGGCTACCGGATCACGGGGCTGGCCGGACGGGGCGGGATGGGCGTCGTCTACCGCGCCGAGCAGCTCGATCTGCAGCGGCCGGTCGCGCTGAAGCTGATCGCGACGCCGCTGGCCCGCGACGAGGCGTTCCGGGAGCGGTTCGTGCGCGAGTCGCGCGCCGCCGCGGCGATCGACCACCCCAACGTGATCCCGGTCTACAGCGCGGGCGAGGAGGGCGGGCGGCTCTACCTCGCGATGCGTTACGTCGACGGCGAGGACCTGCGGTCGCTGGTCGGCCGCGACGGGCCGATGGAGCCGGCGCGGGCCGCATCGGTGATCGCTCAGGTCGCCAACGCGCTGGACGCCGCGCACGCGCGCGGGCTGATCCACCGCGACATCAAGCCCGCGAACGTCTTGCTCGATCGCGATCACGCCTACCTGACCGACTTCGGGTTGACCAAGCGGCTGACCGGCGAGACGACGATGACGGGGTCCGGTCGGTGGGTTGGGACCTTGGGCTACATCGCGCCGGAGCAGATCCGGGGCGAGGGCGTGGACGCGCGCGCCGACGTCTACGCGCTCGGCTGCCTGTTGTTCTACGTGTTGACGGGCGTGGCACCGTACCGGCGTGACTCCGACGAGGCGACGCTCTACGCGCACCTCAACGACCCGCCGCCGGATGCCGCTGCCCTGGAGCCGGAGGTGCCGGTTGCGTTGGCCGCGGTGGTCGAGCGCGCGCTGGCCAAGGACCCGGACGAGCGCTTCCCGAGCGCGGGCGACCTCGGCCGCGCCGCGCTGGCCGCGGTCGGCGACGGGCCGACGCCGCCGCCCGAGCGCGTCGTCGCGCGCGGCGCCGCCGCGCCGGGTGGGCACGCCGACGACGAGACGATCGTGCCGGGCGGTGGTGGTCCGGACGCCCGGACGCGCACGCCGACGGCGCCGACCGCGCTCGCCCCGGGCGGTGCGCCGCCGCGCGGCGGGTCCGGGCGCGCCTGGATCGCGCCGGTGCTGTCGCTGATCGCGGGCGCGGCGGTGGTCCTGATCGCCGTCCTGCTGCTCAACGGCGGCAGGGACGACAACACGGCGGACACCACCGCGCAGACGACGCCGACCACCACGACCGACGGCGGCAGCGGCAGCGCGCGGGTGGTCAAGACCTACAGGGTGGACCCGCGCCCCAATGCCATCGCCTACGCGCGTGGGCGCGTGTGGGTCGGCAGCACGCGGACCGGGCAGCTGATCGGGCTGCCGGCGGCCGGGAACGGCAGGCCGCGCAGGATCAAGCTGCCGTGGAACGGCGGCACGACGTCGATCGCCGCGGGCTTCGGCTCGCTGTGGGTGACCAACGGGCCGCAGGCCCGCGTGGTCCGGATCAACCCGGCGACCGGCGCGGTGCAGGCCGACCGCGCGGTCGGGTCCGGCGAGGCCGACGTCGTCGCCACCGGCGAGGGTGCCGTCTGGATCGGGCGGCGGGCGATCAAGACCACCGACCCGCCGTCGTCGATCGTCAAGGTCGATCCGCACGGCGGCAAGACCACCGAGATCCCGTTCGGCCAGGAGGGCGTCAGCTGGATCACGACCGGCGGCGGCTACGTCTGGGTCCCGAACCGCCGCCGTGCGCGGCTGTCGCGGATCACGCCGTCCAACGGCGAGCGCAAGTCGACGCCGATCGGCCTCGGCAAGCATCGAGCCGTCTTCGGCGGCGGCCAGATCTGGGTGTCCAACTACGACGACGGCACGTTGACTCAGAACAACCGCGCGCTCGACAACTCGGCGCCCGTCGCCCTCTCGATCCGCGGCCCCCTCGGCATCGCCTACTCGGCCGGGACCGTCTGGGTGGCAAGCCAGCTCGACAACGCCGTCGTCCGCATCGACCCCAAGAAGGGCGAGGTCACCGGCACCCCGATCGAAGTCGGCCGAACCCCCTTCGCCATCACCGCCCACGGCAAATCCGCCTGGGTCACCAACCTCGCATCCGCGACCGTCTCGCGGATCGACCTCCGCTAGAGATCCCGGGGCGTGATGACGCCGCGCTGGAAGGCTTCGGCGACGAGGGTGGAGCGCTTCTGGTTCTGGGGCAGGGCTTCGATGCCGAAGCGCTGGAAGAGCGAGCGGAGGTGGGCTTTGACGGCGTCGACGCTGAGGTGCAGCTCGGCAGCGATCGCCTGGTTGGTCGCGGGTGTCGCGAACTCGGCCTGCTTGTAGGGACGGGCGAGCGCGACGAGCACCTGGCGCTGGGTCGACGGGATGTCGGTCAGCGTGAAGAAGTCGCCGGCGACGACGGTGTGCTCCGCGGAGTCCTCGGAGTCCGGGCGGCGATAGCCGAGCGTCGTGCGGCCGATGCGCAGGACGTCGCCGTCGCGCAGCCGGACGCGGCCGGAGATGCGGGTGCCGTTGACGAACGTCCCATTCCGCGACAACCCGTCGTCGACGACCGTCCACTCCCCCGCGATCCGCTCCAGCTCGGCGTGCAGCCGCGACACCTCGGTGTCCCACGGCAGCGGGACGTCGTTGGTCTCACCGCGCCCGACGCTCAGCCGGTCGCCGTCCAACCGCACCAACCGCTGCTGCCCGCTGCCGTCGCGCAGGACCAGGAACGGCGCACCGGCGCGCTCGGCGACCAGACGCTCCTGGATCTCGGCGGGCGACGCGGCGTGAGCCGCGAGCGGCGATTCCTCTCCGGACGACACATCCCGCAGCCTAGCCCTAGGTGTGAACGGACCTCACCTGGGGTGGCACACCTCTAGCCCTCGGGTCCCTGGGCACGCCACCGCATCGCGGCGAACATGGTGGACATGAGCAGCACCCTGACCCGCACTCCCCGCACTCCCCGCGCCGGCTCGGCCTCCGACGACGCGCTCGTCGCCGCCGCTCGCACCGGCTCCGACGCCGCCTTCACCGCGATCGTCCAGCGCTACGAGGCGCCGCTGACCGCCTACGCCCGCCAGGTCCTCGGCGGCCGGCATCACGACGCCGAGGAGGTCGTGCAGGACGCGTTCGTCCGCGCGCTGCGCTCGATGCGCTCCAACGACGCCGAGATCGCCCTGCGCCCGTGGCTGCACGCGATCGTCCGCAACCGCTGCCTCGACCAGCTGCGCAAGCCCAATCGCACGACCGACCTCGACCCGCACGAGGCCGTCCTCGCCGACCACGGTCCCGGCCCGGTCTCGATGATCGCCAACCGCCAGAAGCTCGACGACGTCGTCTCCGGCCTGGAGCAGCTCCCGGACCGCCAGCGCCGCGCGCTGGTCATGCACGAGCTGGAGGACCGCTCGCACAGCTCGATCGGCCGCGCCCTCGGCGTCTCGGCCGGCGCGAGCAAGGCGCTGGTGTGCCGCGCCCGCCAGGGCGTCGCCAACGCGCTGCGCTGACCATTTAGCGGGGACTTCGGGACCGCCCTCTAGAGTCTCTCGGCGATGAGCTCCGTGCCTGTCGCCGAGCCGCCGGGCGCCGCTTCCGCGCGCCGGCTGCGGGACTCGCCGTGGACCTGGATCGCCGGCCTCTACCTCCTGGCCGCGGTCGTCTACGGCGTCCTGTCCCTGCGCACGCCGCTGCCGGTCCTGTTCCCGGACGAGTTCCGCTACGCCCACATCGCGCGCGACGGGCTCGACTGGCGCGGCGAGCCGCTGGCCCAGACCGCGCGGCTGTACATCTGGTTCATCAAGCCCGCGTGGGCGATCTTCGACTCGACCGTCGACGCGTGGCGCGCATCGAAGCTCCTCGGGACGCTCGCGCTGACCTCGCAGGTGATCCCGGTCTGGATGCTGGCGCGCGAGACCGAGGGCGTCGGCCCGAAGCTCGCGCTCGCCCCCGCCGCGCTGAGCGTCGCCGGCACCTGGATGCTGAGCAGCGCCGAGACCGCCACCGAGGCGCTCGCGTTCCCGCTGACGACCTGGGCGCTGTGCCTGCTCGCGCTCGGCCTCAGGCGCAGCGGCGGCGGCGCGACGTCGCGCCTGCCGTGGGTCGCGCTGCTGCTCGTCGTCCTCGCGACCGCCGCCCGGATCCAGCTCGCCGTGCTGATCCCGGCGGTCCTACTGACGCTGGTCCTCGACGTCCTCAGAGACCCCCAGACGCGCGCGCCGCGCCTGCACGCGCACCGCTGGCCGATCGCCGTGCTGGTCCTCGGCGGCCTCGCGGTCCTGTTCCTCGCCGCGGCCGACCCCGGCATCGCGGGCGACTACGGCTCGATCTGGAGCTGGCGCCCCGGGACGTCCAGGATCCTGCACTACACCGGCATGCAGGCGCTGGAGCTGGTGGCGACCGCCGGCTTCGCGCCCGCGCTGATCGCCACCGCGGGCGCGCTGTCGCCGCGCGCCTGGCGCGACGGCGACGCCGGCCCGCTGCTGGCGGTCTTCTGGCCGGTCGCGCTGGCGACCATCGTCCAGTCCGGCTTCTTCCTCGCCGGCTACGGCGGCGCGCCGTGGGCGATCGGGCGCTACATCACCTACGCGCTGCCGATCGCGTTCGTGCTGGCGACCGTCGTCGCGACGCGGCCGCGGCTGCTCGCGCCCACCGCGATCGGGGTGACCGCGCTGCTGACGCTCACGCTCGTGGCGCGCCCCGCGATCGCGATGATCGGCGAGGAGCGCTCCAGCTGGGCGGTCGCCTACCGCGTCCACCAAGTCCTCCATCTCGGTGCGGGCCCCGCGCTGTTGTTGGTGGGGTTGATCCTCGGCGGGATCACGCTCGCGGGCCTGCACCGCAGGTCCCCCGCGCTGATCCTCGGCGCGACCGCGGTCGTCCTGCTGCTGCAGAGCCAGGCCGCGTGGTGGCAGATGCACAAGACCGAGGTGTCGTTCCGCTCGGTGATGCCGAGCGACCTGCAGTGGGTCGACCACCACACCTCCGGCCCGCTGGCGCTGCTGGCGATCACCCAGAACGCGCCGCAGTTCGACGACGTCGACTACTTCAACAAGCAGGTCACGCAGGTCTTCGTGCCCGAGCAGCCGATCCTCGGCCGCGCGATCCAGGGCAAGCGCTGCACGTTCAGGTTCACGACGACCGGGACGGTCAGCGCCGGGACCGGCTGCGGCGCGCTGCCCCACCGCTTCCTGATCAACGACCCGTCGGCGCGGATCCGCTTCCGCGACGAGACGCGGATCAGCACGGACAAGAACACCGGGCGAGTTGTAGAACTTGACCCATCGAAGCCCGTCCAGGCGCGCTCGATGGTGATCCTGCCCTGCCCGCGGCGGACGCCGGGCTACTCCGCGGCGTCGCCGGACATCGTCCCGGCCGACGCGCCGCTGGACTGCGCGGCCGACATGACGGTCGCGCTGTGGCTGGACTCCGACGCGCTGCTGAGCGTCACCTACCACGGCTCGCGCGTGCCGGAGAACGTCGTGTTCGGGGGCAAGACCTACACCATCGCGCCGGGCCGCGACACGACCGTCACGACCACGGTGGCCAAGGGCTACACCCAGCAGCAGGCCAGGCAGTCCTGGAGCAGCAGCGCGGCGACGCC
The DNA here is from genome assembly GCF_000424625.1 of Conexibacter woesei Iso977N. Taxonomy (GTDB): domain Bacteria; phylum Actinomycetota; class Thermoleophilia; order Solirubrobacterales; family Solirubrobacteraceae; genus Baekduia; species Baekduia woesei_A. Next base: position 2,095,651 of record NZ_AUKG01000001.1, on the reverse strand, counting down.
GACGGTCAAGTCGGTCACGCTGAGCGGCGACGACACGGGCGGCCGCCCGCTGTCGCTGATCTGGTGAGCGACATGTACGTCTTCGGCTACGGCTCGCTGGTCGCGCTGCCGGATGCCGTCCCCGCGCGGCTGCGCGGCTTCCGCCGGGTCTGGGGTGTGGCGATGGACAACACGGTCGCGACGCCCGGCTACAAGGTGTATGAGAACCCCGAGGGCACGCGGCCGGCGGTCGCCGTCGCCTTCCTGGACCTCGCCGAGGACCCGGACGCCGTGATCGACGGCGCGCTGATCGCCGCGCCCGACCTCGCCCTCCTCGACGCCCGCGAGCGCCAGTACGAGCGCATCGACGTGACCGCCGCCGTCGAACCGCGGCCCGACGGCAAGACCTACACCTACGTCGGGCGGGCGCCCGGACGCGCGCGGGTCACCGCCGGCCGCGACGGCTCCGTCACCGTAGTCATCCAGCGCGCCTATGCCGACAGCGTCGAGCGCGCCTACGCGCAGCTCGGCCCGGACGCGCTGGAGCGCTACCGCGCGACGACCGAGGCGCCGCCGTTCCCGCTCGCCGAGCTGGCGCGCGTCGATCTCTGAGCTAGCCGGCGAGGCGGGTTTCGCCCTCTGGGCGAACACCCGCGAGCGAACCTCGCCCCTTGGGCGAGCGTTCGCCGTAGTCGCGGGCGTCGCCGACCAGCGCGGCGACCAGGCGCGAGGTCTCGTCGGCCTCCGGGTGCCACTGGACGCCGAGCACGAAGCGGCGGTCGGGCAGCTCGATCGCCTCGACGAGGTCGTCCTCCTCCGCGGTCCCGGTCACCACCAACCCTGAGCCGACGCGGTCGACCGCCTGGTGGTGGTGGCTCAGCGTGCGGTGGAGCTCCTCGCCGGCGGCGCGCGCGGCCAGCGAGCCGCCCGCCAGCCGGACCGGGTGGTCGTTGCCGTCGAACGTCCCGGGGTTGCGGCGGTGGTTCTCGTGGCCGTGGGACTCCGGCAAGTGCTGCAACAACGTCCCGCCGCGCGCGACGTTCAGCACCTGCATGCCGCGGCAGATGCCCAGGAACGGCATGTCGCGCGCGATCGCCGCCTGCGCGAGCGCGACCTCGAAGTCGTCGCGTGCCTTGTTGGTGTTGATGGTCTCCGGATGGCGCGCCGCGCCGTAGGAGTCCGGGTCGACGTCGGAGCCGCCCGCGAGGATCAGCCCGTCCAACAACCCCAACAACTCGGAGGGATCCTCCGTCGCCGCCGGGTCGGGCGGCAGCAGCAGCGCGATCCCGCCCGCGCGCTGGACGGCGTCGGCGTACTCGCGCGGCAGCAGATGTGCGGGCGTGTCCCACACACCCCAGTGCGCGCGCTCGACGGCCGCGCAGAGTCCGATCACAGGTCGTCCGGCCATGTTTCGTCACGGTACTGCGCAGGAACCCAGACGATCATGCGCAGAACGGACTGGCCAGCCAGCCAGGAGACATAGGATGCCGCCCATGAGCTCAACCCAGCTGGAGACCGTCACGATCCACCGGCGCGGCGGCGCGGCCACGATCGAGCTGTCGCGCCCCGAGACGATGAACGCCTGGAACAAGCAGTTCGGGCTCGACCTGCGGGCGGCGGTCGAGGAGGTCGCGGCCGACGACGACGTGCGCGCGGTCTGCATCACCGGCGCGGGGCGCGGGTTCTCGTCGGGCGCCGACCTCAAGGACATCTCCGACGAGCAGACGCCCGCCGGGCGCCCCGACGTCTACAGGGCGCTGACCGAGCGCTACCACCCGATCATCACCGGCCTGCGCACGATGCCCAAGCCCGTCGTCGCCGCCGTCAACGGCCCCGCTGTTGGGATCGGGTTGTCCCTCGCCCTCTGCGCCGACCTCGTGGTCGCCAAGGAGTCCGCCTACTTCCTGCTGGCCTTCGTGAACATCGGCCTGGCGCCCGACGGCGGCTCGTCGCTGTTCGTCCCCGAGCGCGTCGGGTTCACGCGCGCGATCGAGATGGCGATGCTCGGCGAGCGCATCCACGCGCCCCAGGCCGCCGAGTGGGGCCTGATCAACAAGTCGGTCCCCGACGACGCCTTCCAGGGCGAGGTCGACGCGCTGATGGACCGCCTCGCGAGCGGCGCGACCGCCGCCTACGCGGGCGTCAAGCGCCAGCTCAACGCGTGGCTGTATGCCCGCATGGACGACCAGCTGGAGCTCGAGGCGACCGTCCAGAACGACATGGCCCACAGCGACGACTTCGTCGAGGGCGTCATGGCGTTCCTGCAGAAGCGCCCCGCCAAGTTCAAGGGCAACTGACGGTCCGGCACCCGACCGGGCGCCTCCGTACGCTCCCGAACCGAGTCCGCCGATGCCCAGCCTGGGTAGCGAGCGGTCGTCGGACACCCGTTCATGAATAGAATCCGCGCCGCCTTGGACACCTCTCGTCTTCGCAACCTCATGACTTCGCGCCGTTTCACTCTCACCCTCCTCGCCGTCGTCGCCGGAGCGCTCCTTTTGGCGCCGGTCGCGTCCGCCGGGCTGCTGTCCCCGGAACACGGCGGTTCGCCGAACGCCGACGGGATCAACACGCTCTACTGGTTCGTCTTCGCCGTCGCGATCGTCGTGTTCGTGGGCGTCGAGGGCGTGCTGCTCTACACCGTCTTCAAGTTCAAGGCGCGCAAGGGCGCGATCCCGGCCCAGATCCGCGGCAACACGCGGCTCGAGGTCGGCTGGACGCTCGGCGCGGCGCTGATCCTCGTGGTCCTCGCGTGCGTCACGTTCATCAAGCTCGACGGGATCCGCAACCCGCCGGACTCCAGCGCCAACGGCCTGCAGCTGGCGGACACGAGCCGCCGCCTCCCGCCGAACGGCAAGTCGCTGAACATCTGCGTCAACGGCCAGCAGTACATCTGGCGCTACACCTACCAGGAGAGCTGCACCGACAAGTCGGGCAAGAACCTGGGCGCGCCGTTCTCCTACGAGGAGATGGTCGTCCCGACCGACACCACGGTCACGCTCGACATCGTCGCGCAGGACGTCGCACACTCCTGGTGGATCCCGGAGCTCGGCGGCAAGTTCGACGCGATCCCGGGCTACACGAACCACACCTGGTTCAAGATCCCGGGCAAGCTCGCCGGGCACACCTTCTACGGCCAGTGCGCCGAGCTGTGCGGCCGCAACCACGCGAACATGACCGCGCGGGTCAAGGCCGTCACGCCGGAGCAGTACACGCAATGGCTGAACCAGCAGAAGGCCAACATCAAGGCTGCAGAGCAGGCCGGCGCGAAGCAGCGCCAGCAGCTCGAGGGTTCGACCGCCAACAGCCAGCCCGCCGGCTCCACCAACCCGTAGTCCCGAGGACCTGACACACCTGATGGCCGCCACCGTCGAAGCACCCACAACCGCCACCGCGACGCCGATCCCCCAGGTCGCCGCTCGCAGGGTCGACAAGCCCGCGACCGGTTGGACCTCGTGGGTCACCACGACCGACCACAAGCGCATCGGGATCATGTACTTGGTCCTGACGTTCGGCTTCTTCATCCTGGGCGGGATCGAGGCGCTGCTGATCCGTCTGCAGCTCGCGGTCCCGAACAACGACCTGCTGACGCCGCAGACGTACAACGAGCTGTTCACGATGCACGGGACGACGATGATCTTCCTGTTCGTCGTGCCGGTCATGGCCGGGTTCGGCAACTACTTCGTGCCGCTGATGATCGGCGCGCGCGACATGGCGTTCCCGAAGCTCAACGCGCTGTCGTTCTGGCTCCTGGCCGCCGGCGGCGTGGTGTTCTACGCCTCGATCTTCTTCTCCCCGCCGGAGTGCGGGTGGACGTGCTACTCGCCGCTGAGCGACACGAAGTTCCTGCCCTCGGGCGGCGTCGACGCCTGGATCTTCCTGATCCACCTCACGGGCCTGAGCTCGCTGGTCGGCGCGATCAACTTCTACGCGACGATCGCGAACATGCGCGCGCCCGGCATGGGCTGGGGCCGCCTGCCGCTGTTCGTCTGGGCGATCCTGACCTACGCGGTCCTGCTGATCCTCGCCCTGCCGGTCATCGCCGCCGCGGTCACGCTGCTGCTCACCGACCGCCACTTCGGGACGCACTTCTACGACGCGTCAGAGGGAGGCTCGCCACTGCTGTGGCAGCACCTCTTCTGGTTCTTCGGGCACCCCGAGGTGTACATCATGGTGCTGCCGGGCTTCGGCATCGTCTCCGAGGTCCTGCCGGTCTTCGCCCGCAAGCCGATCTTCGGCTACAAGGCGATCGCCGCCGCGACGCTCGTGATCGCGTTCCTGGGCCTGCTGGTCTGGGCGCACCACATGTTCACGACGCCGAGCCCGTCGCTGGTCCTGATCTTCTTCATGATGAGCTCCTTCCTCATCGCCGTCCCGACGGGCGTGAAGATCTTCAACTGGATCGCGACCCTCTGGCGAGGGACGATCACCTTCACCACCGCGATGCTGTTCTGCATCGGCTTCATCGGGACGTTCGTGATCGGCGGCATCACCGGCATCTTCGTCGCGGTCTTCCCGATCGACTGGCAGATGCAGGACACGTACTTCGTCGTCGCGCACTTCCACTACGTGCTGATGGGCGGCGCGGTCTTCACGATCTTCGCCGGCCTCTACTACTGGTTCCCGAAGATGACCGGGCGCCTGATGAGCGAGCCGCTGGGCAAGGCGTCCTTCTGGTTCATGCTCGTCGGCTTCCACGTGACCTTCCTGGTCCAGCACTCGGCCGGCATGGAGGGCATGCCGCGACGGATCTACGAGTACCCGGACATCCGCGACCTGGCGATCCTGAACCTGATCTCGACGATCGGCGCGTTCATCCTCGGCTTCGGCATCCTGCTGACGCTGATCAACGTGCTCAGGTCGCTCAAGCACGGCGCGGTCGCCGGTCCGGACCCGTGGAAGGCGAACACGCTGGAGTGGTTCACGCAGTCGCCGCCGCCGGTCAACAACTTCGACTCCGTGCCGCGCATCCGCTCGGTCGAGCCGATGAAGGACATCCGCCGCCAGGTCATCGCCCAGACGGGTGCGGCCGAGCCGGCGTACATGACCGCGATGGAGGCGGGCCGGATCGCCGGCGACGGGCACTAGCCCGCCGCGGTAGGCTCGCCAATCGCCATGGAGGCATCCCGCGCATCCACCGCGAACGCGCCGGCAGCGGCTTCCGCCCTGCCGGCCGCGCGTTCGCGCAACTTCCAGCTGGTCGCCGACCTCGTCGCGCTGACCAAGCCGAAGGTCCAGTCGCTGCTGCTGCTGACGACCGTCACCACCATGTTGGTGGCGGGCTCGCCGTCGATCGAGCTGATCGTCGCGACGTGCATCGGCGGCTACCTGAGCGCGGGCGGCGCGGGCGCGGTCAACCACTGGTACGACCGCGACATCGACGCGCAGATGGCGCGCACCGCGACGCGCCCGATCCCGTCGGGCCGTCTGAAGCCGGCCGTCGCGCTGTGGTTCGGGATCGCGCTGGGCATCGCCGGGTTCCTCTGGCTGTGGTGGACGTCCAACGTCCTGGCCGGCGCGCTGTCGTTCTCCGGCTTCCTCGGCTACACGCTGATGTACACGGTGTGGCTGAAGCGCCGCACGTGGCAGAACATCGTGTGGGGCGGCGCCGCGGGTGCCGTGCCGCCGCTGGTCGGCTGGGCCGCCGTGACCGGCGGGCTGACCGGGCTGCCGATCTACCTCTTCGCGATCGTCTTCTTCTGGACCCCGGCGCACTTCTGGGCGCTGTCGATCCTGATGAAGGACGAGTACGCGAAGGTCGGCGTGCCGATGCTGCCGGTCGTCCGCGGCGAGCGCGAGACGCGCCTGCAGATCCTGCTCTACAGCGTCCTGCTGTACGCCGTGTCGCAGCTGCCGTTCTGCGGCGGCGGCGGGCTGGGCGCGCTGTACGTCGTCGCCTCCGCCCTCCTGGGCATCACCTTCATCGCGCTCGCGATCAACCTGTACAAGCAGGCCACGCGCAAGGCCGCGCTGCGCCTGTACCTGTTCTCGCTCCTCTACCTCGCGCTGCTGTTCGCGTCGATGGTGGCGGACGTCAAGCTGTAGCCCCGTCTGGGAGAATCAAGACCCGTATGGACCGCAACCTCGCCCGCAAGAACGTGCGCACCGGCCTGATCGCCGGCGCGGTGTGCCTCGTCATGTTCGGCCTGACCTTCGTCGCCGCCGCGATCTACGTCTCATGAGCCGCGACCCGCAGCTCCCGCCCGTCGGCGAGGAGATCCACCTCCCCGGCGGCTCGATCCAGCCGCTGCTGCTGACGATCGGCATCACCGCCGCCCTGGTCGGCGTGACCACGACGTGGTGGCTGACCATCGCCGGCGGCATCCTCGCGCTGTGGACGATGATCCGCTGGATCGCCGACACCCGCCGCGACATCGCCGAGCTGCCGCTGCACCACGGCGACGGCCACGAGCACCACTAGGCGCACCGAGTCTCTTGAACACGCGAAGGGCGGGCCTCTCGGCCCGCCCTTCGTCGTTCAGGAGGCTTTGTGGCGGCGCTCAGCGCGCGAAGCGGCTCTCGCCCGCGCCGACGGATTCCGGGACGTCGCAGATCGCGCCATCGTCGGTCCAGCAGCGGACCACGTCGCGGACCGAGAGGATGCCGCGGATCTCGCCGCTCTCGGTGACGATGAGGTGGCGGAAGTTGCCGCGTACCATCGCGGCGGCGGCCTCCTCGAGCGACCAGTCCGGAGAGGCGAAGACGACCTCCTGGGTCAGGTGGTCGCCGACGCGCTCGGTGTCGACGTCCTGGCCCCTCCCGATCGCGTCGAGCACGTCGCGCTCGGTCAGGATCCCCGGCCCCATGGCGTCAGGGTCCAGCACCACGGCCGCGCCGACCCTGCGGTCGGCCATCGCCCTGGCCGCCTCGCGGAGGGTGTGGCCCGGTCCCACGCTGAGGACCATGCTGCTCATGCCGTCACGCACCTGCATCCGTCATTCGCTCCTTCGCGTTCCAGTTTCGAGATCGAGCTTGCAACGATTGACTCAAGCTGCAAGATAGCATCAACTGCCACTATCGCAACGGGCCCGCGGGTAGCCGATGATCCGAAGGCCAACGTGCCACGTATCCCCCGAGACGCCATGCACCGACCAGCCACCATCCGCCTGCGGACCAGCCTCTTCGAGGACGCGGTCGCCATCGTCGAGAACGAGTACGCCTCGGACCTGTCGCTCGACGACATCGCCCGGCGCGTGGCCTCGTCCAGACGCCAGCTCCAGCGCGCCTACTCCGAGATCGGCGACACGACGTTCCGCGAGCACCTGACCGCCGTGCGCATGGAGCGCGCGGCAGAGCTGCTGAGGATCCGGGGCCTGACGGTCCGCGACGTCGCCCACCGAGTCGGGTATCGCCAGCCCGCCCAGTTCGCCAAGGCGTTCCGCCGCCACCACGGGATCGCCCCGTCGGACTACCGCGCCAACGGCCGCTTCGCGCGCGCCGACGCAGTCACCACGGCGCCTGACGGCGCCGTCGCCTAACCGCGTTCAGCCGGTTCTCCGCCCCACGCCGCGCCCGTTTTCGCCGCGGCGTCTCGCCGCCTGGGCAGGTTCACAACAGCTCAGAACGTCATCCGACACGGTCAGGCGTTGCTTTGCGTCGGTCAGGCCGCATAGGATCGCCGGGCTATGGGTGAGGAGAGCACTCGAGCGGAGGCCGATCCCCTGGGTGGACGGGGAGGCCGGCGCACCATCACGCAGATGGTTGTCGTCGGCCTCATAGCGTCTGCACTGGGAATCGCCCTCGGGCTCGTCATCAACTGGTTCCCGACACAGGGTTCGAAGCAGGCCGAGAGGATCGACACGTTCTGGGACGTGTTGATCATCTGCTCGGTCCCGGTGTTCGTCCTCGTGACGACCGTCGTGCTGTTCGCGGCGCGGGACTTCCGCATGCGGCCTGGGGAGGAGAACCTCGACGGCCCGCCGATCCACGGCAACACGAAGCTCGAGGTCGTCTGGACGGCGATCCCGGCGATCATGCTGATCGCGCTGTGCTCCTACGCCTACGTGACGCTGCACGACGTCGAGAAGGCCCCGGCCTCCGGCATCGAGCGCCAGATCACGGTCGAGGGCCAGCAGTTCAACTGGACCTTCGACTACGCCGAGGGCGGCAAGAGGTTCACGAGCGCTCAGCTCTACGTCCCGATCGGCGAGTCGGTCAGGTTCAACGTCAGGACGCAGGACGTCCTGCACGACTTCTGGGTCCCGGCCTGGCGGATGAAGATCGACGCCGTCCCGGGCATCGTCACCCACTACCGGATCACGCCGATCAAGCTCGGCGAATACCCGGTGGTCTGCGCCGAGCTCTGCGGCCTCGGGCACGCGTTCATGCGCAACACCGCGCACGTGCTGCCCAAGGACGCCTACGCCGCCTGGGTCAGGAAGATGGTGGCCAACGCGGCCGGCGGCAGCGCCCCCGCCGCGGGCTCCGGCACGGCGGCCGGCGGCGCCGGAGCGGCGACCCCCGCGGTCGACGCCAAGAAGCTCTTCACGCAGGGTGAGGCGACGACCGGCGCGACCGCCTGCGGCGGCTGCCACAGGCTCGCCGACGCGGGCACGGCCGGCGGCGTCGGCCCGGACCTCAACCAGGTCCTGAGGGGCAAGGACGCGGCGTTCATCAAGCAGTCGATCGAGGACCCGAACGCCGAGATCGCCAAGGGCTTCGACGCCAACATCATGCCGGGCAACTACACCAGGCTGCTCAACGCGGCGGAGATCGACGCGCTCGTCAAGTACCTCGAGGAGGTGGCGGCCAAGTGACCGTCAAGGTGCGGCAGGCCGGTTGGTACCGGGCCGCGTTCTACATGTTGATCGCGGCCGCGTTCAGCGTCGGGATCTCGTGGCTGGTCCGGATGCTCTACGGCCACAGCTTCTACAGGCACTTCCTCGAGGCCGAGTCGTTCATCCTGATCGGGATGTTCGCGCTGCCGATCGCGTTCCTGATCGGTCTGGGCTGCTTCGACTACTGGTTCTACTGGGCGGCGGGCAAGCCGACGCGTCCCGAGGACCACTCCTCGCACGGCGCGACGTCGTGGAAGGACTACTTCCGCCCGAACACCGACCACAAGGTCATCGGGATCCAGTACACCGTCCACTCGTTCTTCTTCCTGTTCGTGGGCGGGCTGATGGCGATGCTGATGCGCGCCGAGCTCGCGGAGCCGGGGCGCCAGTTCGTGGACGCCAACACGTTCAACGGGCTGTTCTCGGTCCACGCGTCGATCCTGATCTTCCTGTTCATCATCCCCGTGTTCGCCGGGCTGGCGAACTTCGTCCTGCCGCTGATGATCGGCGCGCCGGACATGGCGTTCCCGCGGCTGAACGCGCTGTCGTTCTGGCTGCTGCCGTGCGCCGGCGTCCTGATGCTGGCGTCGTTCTTCGCGCCGGGCGGGTCGTTCGCGTCGGGCTGGACGGCGTACGCGCCGCTCTCGACCACGGCGCCACTCGGGCAGATGTTCTTCACGATCGCCGTGCAGTTCGCGGGCGCGTCGTCGATCGCGACCGCGCTGAACTTCCTGGTCACGATCATCACGATGCGCGCGCCGGGCATGTCGTTCTTCCGGATGCCGCTGCTGGCGTGGGCGAACTTCTCGACCTCGCTGCTCGTCGTGATCGCCACGCCGTTCATCGCCGCGTCGCAGTTCTTCGTGTTGCTGGACTACGCGCTCGGCTTCCACTTCTTCGACGCCGACAAGGGCGGCGACGTGCTGATGTACCAGCACGTCTTCTGGTTCTACAGCCACCCGGCGGTCTACATCATGATGTTGCCGGGCTTCGGGATCGTCTCCGAGGTCCTGTCGGTGAAGGCGCGCAAGCCGATCTTCGGCTACCGGATGATGGCCTTCTCGCTGCTGGCGATCGTCGTCCTCGGCTTCACGGTCTGGGCCCACCACATGTTCGTCTCGGGCATGCAGTCGTGGATCCGGATCCCGATGATGGTGACCACGGCGATCATCGCGGTGCCGACCGGCATCAAGATCTTCTCGTGGCTGGCGACGCTGTGGCGAGGGGTGCTGCGGCTGGACACGCCGATGCTGTTCGCGCTCGGCTTCCTGTGCATGTTCACCTGCGGCGGGATCTCGGGCGTGATGCTCGCGATGATCCCGCTGGACATCCACGTCAGCGACACGTACTTCATCGTCGCCCACATCCACTACGTGCTGTTCGGCGGCTCGCTGTTCACGATCTTCGCCGGCGTCTACTACTGGTTCCCGAAGATGACGGGCCGGATGTACGACGAGAGGCTCGGCAAGCTCCACTTCTGGACGACGCTGATCTTCTTCAACGCGACGTTCGCCCCCATGCACCTGATCGGCGTGCAGGGCATGCCGCGGCGCGTGGCCGACTACGCCGACCAGTTCGCGACGTGGAACCTGATCATCTCGCTGGCCTCGTTCGCGCTGGGCTTGAGCATGCTGATCTTCGCCTACAACATGATCGCGTCCTGGCGCGGTGGCGCGCGGGCGGTGGCCAACCCCTGGCGTGCGCTCACGCTCGAGTGGCAGGTCAGCTCGCCGCCGCCGGTGTTCAACTTCGACGAGATCCCGACCGTCGTCGGCGGGCCGTACGAGTACGGCGTGCCGGGCGCGGTGCACGGGATCTTCGGGCCGGCGGCCCCGGCCGAGGCCAAGGCGACCCCGGCGGGCACCCACGCCCAGCCACCCACCGAGTGATGAGGAGCGGGAACTCATGAGCACCATCTTGGTCGTGGCCAACGAGACGTTGGCGGGCGCCGGGCTTCTTGACGTCGTCAAGGAGCGCGCGGCGGCGGGCGGCGAGGACACGCGCGTGATCGTGTGCGTGCCGCGCAACAAGCCCAAGCACGGCAACATCATCTACGACGACTTCGTCTTCGACGCGGCGAAGGTCCGGATCGACCTGGCGCGGCGGTTCCTGCGCGATCAGGGGATCAGCGCGATCGGCGACATCGGCGACACCGACCCGTACACCGCGACGATGGACGCGGTCGCCGAGCACCACCCGGACGAGATCATCGTCTCGACCTACCCGGCGACGGTGTCGGGCTGGCTGCGGCGCGACCTGATCGAGCGCATCGAGCAGGCCTCGGGCCTGCCGGTCCAGCATGTGGTCCAGGACATCGACGCCGAGGGCATCCCGTTCAAGGTCACGCTGGTCGTGGCCGCCAAGACGGCGTCGGGCGACGAGCTGTTGAACTCCCTGAAGGCCAGGGCCGGCGACGACCCGCGCGGGTCGCTGTTCATCGTGATCGTCCCGCAGGAGGGCGGCGAGGGCCAGCACGCGGCGCGCGCCCGGGCGCGGATGGCGCAGGTCGTGGACCGGCTGGTCAGCGAGGGGCTGATCGCGGCGGGCATGATCGGCGACCCGGATCCGTACACGGCGACGATGAACGCGCTGCAGTTCTTCCGCGTCGACGACATCGTCATCTCCACCCTGCCCGCGACCCGCTCCGGCTGGCTGCGCGCGGACCTGATCGAGCGCGTGCGCAAGGTCACCAACAAGCCCGTCGAGCACATCGAGACGGCGGATCGCGCCGCCGCCAACGCCGCGTAGGAGAACCATGGAAGCCGCTTCGATCGCCGCCGGTCACGCCCACGAGGGCGATCACGGCCACGACCACCACGGGCCGCCGGCGGCCAACCGCAGCTCGCGGGTCGAGCCCGCGCTGCTCGGGATGATGTTGTTCATCATCTCGGAGATCATGGTCTTCGGGGCCTTCTTCACGGCGTACTTCTTCATCCGCGTCGTGGGCCACGGCTACCACGGGCAGCACTGGTTCCCGGTCGACGGGCACAAGCTCCCCGTCGCCGTCGCGGGCTTCAACACGGCGATCCTGGTGTCGTCCTCGTTGACGTTGCACTGGGCGCAGACGTCGATCAAGAACGGCAACCGCTTCGGGCTGCAGGCGGGCATGTCGGCGACGTTCCTGCTCGGGCTGACGTTCCTGTTCATCCAGATCAACGAGTACGTCCACATCGGCATGAAGCCGCAGGACTTCGCGCAGGCGACGGTGTTCTTCTCGCTGACCGGGCTGCACGGCGCGCACGTGACGATCGGCCTGATCCTGCTCGGGATGGTGACGGTGCGCTCCTTCAGGGGCCACTTCTCGCCCGAGGAGCACCACGGCGTCGAGATCCCCGGGATCTACTGGCACTTCGTCGACGTGATGTGGATCGTCGTGTACACGTCGGTGTACGTGCTGTGAGCACGCCGGGCGTGAGCGACGAGCCGACGGGCCGCGACTGGAACGCGCTGCTGCAGCGCGTGCTGGCCCCGTTCCGGTCCGAGGCGGCGGCGTTCAACGTCCTGCTCGGCACGATCGCGATCTTCGGGACGATCATCCTCCTGATCGTCCTCATCAGACTCCTCACCTGAGGCAGCCGCGCACGGACGCGCGTGACGATGGGGCGGCGCACTGAGGGCGCCGCCCTTCGTCGTTAAGGGGTGCGGTGCGACACCCGGTGTTACACTCGGCCGATGCCGTCTCCGCATCCACGCGTGGGCCTGGTGGTCGACGAGGCGATGGATCGCACGCTGACGCGGCTGGCCGGACGCCGGCCCGGCGATGTCGCACGGGCGGGCGTCGCGCGGTGGGCGATCTTCGAGGGCGAGATCTTCGAGGCGGTGTTGGAGCAGATGGCGCGAGCCGAGCTGCACGGCGACGCGACACCGGCCGACCCACGGGCGACGTTCGAGGTGGCGATCCGGCAGGCCATCGACACGCTGGACCTCCCTCAGGACGTGGTCGATCGCGTCCGCGCGCAGCTCGACCACGCGAGCGTCGTGCAGCACCGGGCGCTGCGCCGGCGGCGCCAGCTCGCGCTGCTCGACACGACCCGGCCCTCCCCCGGCCTGACCGCGCAGGACGTCGTCGACGACATCGAGACCGCCGACGACCCGCTCGCCTGATGCGGTGGCTGGTCGACACGTCCGCCTGGTCACGGCGCGGGATCCCCGAGGTCCGCGACCAGCTCAAGGCGCTGCTGGAGGAGGACGACGCCCACGAGCTCGTCCTCTCCGGGCCGGTGCTGCTGGAGCTGCTGACCGGGCCGCAGGGCGCCGCCGTCGCCGCCGAGCACGCGCAGCTGCGCGACGCCGTGGCGATCGTCGCGCCCGACGACGAGACGGTCCGTCTCGCCGCGCAGATGATGGAGCGGCTCGCGCTCGCCGGCCCGGAGCACCACCGCCGCCCGGTCGCCGACCTGCTCACCGCCGCACTCGCCCATCAGCACGGCTACGGCCTCGTCCACATCGACCGCGACTTCGAGCTGATCGCCGAGCACGGCGGGCTCGACCTCACCCAGCGACGCCTACACCTTCCAGAATCCGGGGACGCGCTGTCGAGGCGGCGCTGATCCGCCCGTCATCGCCCGCGGCGCGCGCGGGCGCTACCTGACCGTCAGCGTGCCCTGCATGCCCGCGGCGCGGTGGCCGGGGACGGAGCAGTAGTAGGTGTACTTGCCGGGCCTGAGGGTCGCCTTGAAGGACGAGACGCCCTTCGAGACCACGGAGCCCTTGCCGAGGCCGTCGATGACGATGTCGTGGCCCGTGCCGGACCTGTTGGGCATCGCGATCGTCACGGGGCCGGTGCTGCCGGTCGCCTTCGCGTAGGTGTAGGCGAGCTGGCCGTTGGGGTCGGCGGGGATCGAGATGGTGCCGTTCTTCTCGACGGCGGTGCCGCCGCCGGCGGCCCTCACGGCGCTCGCGAGCCTGCCGCTGTCCCTGCCGCTCTTGGCGGCGACGCTGGCGACGTAGGCGGCGACGTCGTGCGCGTCCTGGCCGCTGACGAGCTTGGCGGGCATCTTGATGCCCTGGGCGTTCTTCAGCCGGTTCGGATAGAGGATCTGCTTGTAGACGACGCCGCGCACAGCGGTCTCGCCGAAGCCCTCCTTCAGCGACTGCTGGAACGCGTCGTCCAGGTCCGGGCCCTGCGTGCCCTTCGTGTTCGCGCGGTTGAGCGTGTGGCACGCACCGCACTTCTGCACGAACAGCTGCTTGCCCGCGACGACGTCAGGCTGTGGGTCCTTGACGCCCCCACAGGCGGACAGCGCCGGAACGACGGCGACGATGGCAGCGCAGAGCGCCGCGCGCGGCATGATCCTCTTCCCCATGATCGCGGCCGATCCTATCCGCAACCTGGGAGGTCAAGGCAAGGGGGAACGTCACGGTTCGGGCAAGACGTCCAGCTCGCCGCGCGCCGCGGACACCACTCCGTGGGCCACGCCGTCCCACGAGAACCGCTCCCGCGCGACCCCGACGAGCCCGTCGCGCACCGCCTCGCGGACGTCCTCCGGCGCCTGCAGCCAGGCGATCACGCGCTCGGCGAGGTCGCGCACCGCGCGGTCCCCCACCCGGAACCCGAGCCACGGCCGCGCGCCCACCGGGACGCTGCCCGCCAGGATCGCCCGGACCTCCTCGAGCCCGGAATGCTCGGCAACGACGGGCAGGGCGCCGCACGCGGCCGCCTCGGCGGCGACCATCCCGAACGCCTCCGGGAAGGTCGACGGGACCACCTCCGCCTCGCAGGCGGCCAGCAGCGGCGCCAGCTCGGCGTGCTCCAGCCGTCCGGTCAGGACGACGCGGTCCTCGACCAGCGACGCGGCCGCCACGTAGGCGCCGCGGTCCTCGGCGCCCTCGAGGTCGTCGAGGAACGCGAGCAGCCAGCGCAGGCCGTTGCCAACCGGCCCACCCTCCGCGGCGCGGCCGTGCTCGGCGATCGCCCGGACCGCCTGCAGGTCGCCGCGGGCCAGCGCGGCCAGCAGAGCCTCGAGCGTGTCGCGATAGGCGCCGAAGCCGACGACGGCCAGCCGCGCGTCCGGGACCGCGGCGAGCACGAGCGGCCAGGCGGCGATCAGCAGGTCGACGCCCTTGCTGACGATCAGCTTGCCGACGAACGCGACGAGGCGGTCGTCGTCGGTGGCCTCGCCGTGGTGGTTGCCGGAGCCGACGAGGCGGCCCAGCGCACGGGCGGCCTCGCCCGGGTCGCGCGCGAACGACGACGCCTCTGCGCCCTCGCCCGTGGGCGGCGCGGCGAGCGCCTGCTCGGCCAGCCGCGCGGCGAGCGCGCGCACGTCGGCGACCGCGTCGGCGCGGGGCCGCGGGCGGAACGCGTCGATGTCGACGCCGGGCGGGCCGAGGCGCGTCCGGGCGCGCACCGACGGGTCGTCCATCGCCGCCCACAGCGACTCGGCGGTGTGGCGCGAGCCGACCAGGATCGTCCGGGCCCCGGCCAGGCCCTCGCGGGCGTAGGGCAGGAAGCGGTCCGGCTCGGGCTTGACGGTGTACTCCAGCGCGCTGCCGTGGATCTTGACCGCGTAGGGGACCGGGTCGGCGGCGGCGCCCAGCGCCCGCGCGAGGATCGCCGGGCCCATCACGAGGTGGTTGGCGAGCGCGATGTCCGGCCTGCGCAACGCGACGACGTCGGCGACCGCGGCGACGTTGCGGCGCAGGTACTCGTCGAGCTCGGCGTCGCTCAGGGCGCTGAACGGCCGGGCCTCGACACCCTCGTAGCGGTCGGCGACGTAGACGGGCAGGACACCGCCGATGTCGGGCCGGAACGTCTGCAGCGGCGCGTCGGGATCGCCGCCGCGGCGGGTCAGCGCGCCGCCGTCGCCGCCGTCGCCGTCCCAGTCCCACCATGCGCCGACGCCGGCCACCTGGTCGGGGTGGCGCTCCTGGCAGACGAGGTCGACCTGGTGCCCGGCGCGGGCGAGCGCGCCCGCGAGCAGGGCGTTGTAGACGTTCGACCCGGTCCCCTGCAGGAGGTAGCCGTGGAAGATGAGGATGCGCACCGCGAACGATCATGCCGGGTTGCGGGCCTTCTCACGCCTGTGGTCGATAACCTTCACGTCGTGAGCATCAAGCAGCGCTACCGCATGCGCACCCCCTCCACGGGGCGTGAGATCTTCCTCGAGGCCGAGCCCGGCAAGATCTACCGCGACCGCGACACCGGCGAGACCCTCGAGGTCGTCGGCAAGGTCGTCCCGCTCGCCCCCAGCGCCTCCCGGCTGCCCTGGGCGGTCGAGAACCTGCGCTTCTGCAACTGGTGTGACGAGCTGGCGCAGAAGGACCTCAACGACTGCCCGACCTGCGGCCGCCGGATGGCGCCGCTGACGGTGCCGTCCGAAGCCTGATCCAGGCTTCCCCGTGATGGCGCGCCGCGCTGCTGCCCTGGGTTTGATGCTCCTCGCCACCGGCGGGTTGAGCGCCTGCGGCGGCAGCAGCGTGTCGCACGACACCGTCCCCAAGACGACGCCGGACATCATCGCGCCGGAGAACGTCTCGCTGGGGGCGTCGTCGGCGAGGTCCTCGTCGTCATCGAGCGACTCCTCAGCGTCCTCGACGTCGCCGAGCGACACCTCGCCGTCCAGCACGACCTCCCCCGCCACCTCGACGCCCTCGACCTCCTCGGGCTCGACCAGCAGCGGCTCCACCGGCACCGGCGCGGCCACCGGATCCACGGGCTCCACCGGCGCGACGGGCTCCACCGGCACCGGCGCCGGCGCCGCAACCGGCGGCACGTCCTCCGGCGGGACCTCCGCCGGCGGCGGCACCTCATCCGGCGGCGGCACCTCATCCGGAGGCACCGGCTCCTCCGGCACCTCCGGAGGCGGCACCTCGACGAGCAACTCCGGCGGCTTCAGCGACTTCTGCTCGCAGAACCCCGGCGCCTGCCCGGGCTAGCCGGGCGGCGCCGTCCCGCAGCGCCCTACGGCGTGGAGATCACGCGCGCTGAGTACATGATGCGCGCCGTGCGGTAGAGGCAGTAGAAGTTGCCGATCTGGTTGGCGGCCAGGGCGGTCTGGGTCTGCGAGTCGTCGCAGGAGCCCTTGGGGCGGGAGGCGCGCCAGGAGGTGTCGTTTCCGAGGCCGGCGGCCAGGCCGGGGGCCCAGGTGGGGACGGTCAAGCCGATGACCCAGCCCTTCTTGACCGGGATCGTCCTCTGGAGGGCGAACTCGACGGTCTGGCCGAAGTACGGCGTCAGCTTCTGGGTCTCGCCGACGGCGACCTGGCGGGCGTGCAGGTGGTTGCCCATGCGCAGGACCGAGATCGCGGCCTGCGCCTCGCCGCCGAGCGACTTGTTGAAGAAGTCGATCTGCCTGTCGCCCGGCTTGGACAGCTTGATCGTCCACGAGACCAGCACGCCGTCCCTCTGGACGGTGTACAGCCCGCGGTTGGTGCCGACCTTCGCCTGGTAGCCGGTGGTCCGGCCCACGGCGTAGCAGGGCTTGTCCGGGCAGCTCGGGGTGGCGTCGCCCGGATCCGTGGCCGGAACCGGGTCGAGGGTCGCGGGCGCGACCGCGGGATACGCGAGGCCGGCGGCGACGAACACGGACAGCAAGGTGCGGAGACGAGGCATCATCACGTCCAGATTCAACACGGTTGAGAGCCGAAGTTGCGGGCGCCCCCATGCAGGGACCCCCGTTCGAGGGACGACGCGGCGCCACCAATAACCTGGTGGACATCGCCGTCTCCCCCGCTCCTAGTTCGCTGGATCGCCGCCTGGTCCTCCTGCTCGCCGTCGCCTGCGGGGCCTCGGTCGCCAACCTCTACTACGCCCAGCCGCTGCTGGACGTGATCGCCGGCGACCTCGGCGTCTCCTCCGGCACGGCGGGCCTGCTGGTCACCTCGTCGCAGGTCGGCTACGCGGTCGGGCTGGTCTTCCTGGTCCCGCTCGGCGACCTCCTGGACCGCCGCAAGATGGTCTCGCGCCTGCTGCTCGTCTGCGCGGCGGGACTCGCGGTCGCCGCGGCGGCGCCGTCGTTCGCGGTCCTGGCCGCCGCGATCGCCGTGATCGGCGTCATGTCGGTCGTCGCCCAGGTGCTGGTCCCGCTGGCCGGGAGCCTCGCCGCCGACCACGAACGCGGCAAGGTCGTCGGCAACGTCATGTCCGGCCTGCTGCTCGGGATCCTGCTGGCCCGGACCGCCTCCGGGCTGATCGCCAGCGTCGGCGGCTGGCGCAGCGTCTACGTGATCGGCGCGCTGCTGATGGTCGCGCTCTCCGCGGTCCTGCACCGCGCGCTCCCGGACACGCCCCGCGTCACGACGCTCCCCTACGGCCAGCTGCTGCGCTCGGTCGGCGCGCTCGTGCGCGACGAGCCGGTCCTGCGGCGCCGGATGGTCTACGGCGCGGTCGGGATGGCGTCGTTCAGCGTCCTCTGGACCGCGATCGCCTTCCTGCTCTCCGGCGACCCCTACAACTACGGCGAGGGCACGATCGGCCTGTTCGGCCTCGCGGGCCTGGTCGGCGCGGGCGCCGCCCAGCGCGCAGGACGCCTGCACGACCGCGGCCACGGCCACGCCGCGACCGGCGCGTTCCTGCTGGCCATCGCGGTCTCGTGGGTCCTGATCGCGCTCGGCGAGACGTCGCTGGCGGCGCTGATCGCCGGGATCGTCCTGCTGGACCTGGGGATCCAGGGCCAGCACATCCTCAACCAGTCGACGGTCTACGCGCTCGACGCGCAGGCGCGCTCGCGCCTGACGACCGCGTACATGACCAGCAACTTCACGTTCGCGGCGATCGGCTCGGCGGGCGCGTCGTGGGCCTGGACCGCGGGCGGCTGGGGCGCGATCAGCGCGCTCGGCGGCGGGCTCGCGGTGGTCGGGCTGCTCGCGTGGTGCCTGGAGCACGTCCAGACGCGCGGGGCGCGGCGCGACGCAGCAGCAGCGGCGGCGGCGGCGCACGCCGCCACCGCCGCTCCGGCTCACGAGACGATCGCGTAGACCTTCCGGAGCGTCTCGTGCACGGTCCAGACCGTGCGCTGCCCGGCCTTCAGCCGGCACGCGTCGCCCGGACCGACCTCGAGCGTCGGGCCGTCCTCGAACGCGATCGTCGCGCTCCCGGACAGCACGACGAACAGCTCGTCGGCCTCGACGTCGGTGACCGTCCCCTCGGTGATCTCCCAGATCCCGAGGTCGGCGGTCCCGGTGGCGCTCATCAGCTCGCGCGAGGCGGTCGCCGGCTCACCGGCCAGGACGTCCTGCGGGTCGAGCTCGTCCGCGCTCAGCTGCGCGTCGCCGACCGCGACGACCCACGGACCATGAACATCAACTTCACTCACTTCGAGGACTCCCGCAGCTTGAACGTCAGGTACTTCGGCGCGTCCGGCGCCAGGTCGATGCAGCTGCCGCGCGTGCAGCCGGGACGGGTCGCCTCGGCGGCGACGTAGAGCTTGGCCGGCGCGCCGATCGACGCCTGCGAGAAGCGCAGCGAGACCGTGTGGTCGCTGGGCTCCGTCACGTCGGCGCCGCCGGTCCGGGCCGGGAGCTTGTTCGGGCGCTGCTTGAGGATCGAGCCGCGCAGCGCGCCGCTCCTGTCGGTGGTCACGCAGACCAGCCAGTCCGGCGTCGTGTCGGGCGGGACGGTGGTCGTCCAGACCTTCAGGCACAGCGAGCCGGGCGGGCCGGAGTCCGCGAGCAGGTCCCTGGCGCCCCACACCTGCGCGAGCGTCAGCGACGCCTGCAGGCGGCCGTCGCTCGTGCGCTTGAACGACACGCGCGTGAGGTCGAGGTCGCCGTCGCCGACGTCGCCCTTTGCGTCGGTGACGACCTGCGCCCTCGGCTGCGCGGTCGCCGCCCACGCGGCGGCACCGCCCGCGCCGCCGAGCGCAGCGACCACACCAACAACCGCCAGGACGCCGCGCCGTCGCATCGCGTTCAGCGCCCCTCGTACGTCGCCTTGCCCGGCCCGTCGGCCAGGAACGACCTGACGGCGTTCTGCAGGTCGGCGGTGTCGAACAGCGGCCCGGAGACCTCGGCGACGATCCCGTCCGCCGCCCGCGCGCCGCGCTCCTTGGACTCCCACACCAGGCGCTTGGTCGCGGCGTGCGCGCGCGTCGGTCCGTTGGCGACCTTCTCGGCGAACGCGCGCGACTCGGCCTCGAACGCGTCGGGCGCCGAGACGCGGTTGACGACGCCCCACTCCTTCAGCGTGTTCGCGTCGAACAGCTCACCGGTGAAGATCAGCTCCTTCGCGCGGTTGGGACCGGCGCGCTCGGCCAGGCGCTGGGGGCCGCCCATCGACGGCGTCAGGCCGACGACGATCTCGACCAGCCCGAACTTCGCGCGCTCGCTCGCCAGCAGGATGTCGCACGCCAGCGCGATCTCGAACGCCGCCGTCAGGCACAGGCCGTGCGCGGCGAAGACGGTCGGGAGCGGCAGCTCCTCCAGGACGGCGATCGTCGCCAGCAGCTCGTCCCACAGCTCGCCGCCGCGCTGGGCGCTCATGCCGTCGAAGACCCTGCCGACGTCGACGCCACCGGAGACGACCTTGCCCTCGGCGCGGATCAGCAGCCCGCGCGGCGGGTCGGCGGCGATCTTGTCGATCGCCGCGCGGAAGCCGTTGAAGACCGCGTCGTCGAAGAGGTTCAGCGGGGGCGAGTCGAAGGTCAGGACGGCCAGCGGGCCCTCGGTCTCCAGGCGGACGACGTCGCTCACGCGTAGTGCTCCTTCAGCTCGAGGCCGGTGGCTTGGATCTGGTCCATGTCGCCCGGCCCGGGGACCCACGGCAGCTGCAGCGGGTCGTCCCTGTAGCGCGGGATGACGTGGAGGTGGAAGTGGAAGACGGTCTGCCACGCGTCGGCGCCGCAGCTGTTGATGAGGTTGATCCCGTCGGCTCGGAGCGTCGCCTTGGCGGTGCGCGCCATGTGCTGGCCCGCCTGGGCCACGGCGGCGAGGTCGTCCGGGTCGATCTCCAGCAGGTCCCTGGCGTGCGCGCGCGGGATCACGAGCGCGTGGCCGCGCGTCGCGGGGTTGATGTCCATGAACGTGACCGTGCGCTCGTCGGACGCGACGATGGTCGCCGGGATCTCCCCCGCGACGATCTTGCAGAACAGGCAATCCGGGTCGGTGGCGGACATGGCAGGGCACCTTACCCGTCGGCGGCGTCCGTTCAGGTCCCGTTCATATGGAGAACACGGGAGAGCGGGTAGCCTCCGGTTGAAGATGAGCGCAGGCGAGGCCACCAACAAGACCGAGGCGGCGCTGTACGCCGACGTCGCGGCGCTCGCCGCGATCGACCGCCTGCCGTGCAGCCCGGGCGAGCGCGAGGCCGCCGAGTGGATCGCCGCGCGATTCCGGGAGACCGGCGCGCGCGTCGTCATCGACGAGGAGCTCATCCACGGCACGTACTTCACGCCGCTGGGCGTGCTCAACGGCGTGGCGGCCGCCGCGGGTGTCGGCGTGCTGGTGGGCCGCCGGCGCGTGGGTGGCGTGGTCGCGGCGGTGTGCGCGGCCGGCGTCTGGCAGGACCTCACGGGCGGGCCGCGGCGTGCGTTGCGGCGGCTGCTCAAGCGCCAGAACACCACCAACGTGGTGGCGTCGATCGGGCCCGAGGACGCCGAGCACACGCTGATCGTGCACGCCCACCACGACGCGGCGCGGACGTCGTTCATCTTCGACGACAGCGCGGCGAAGTTCGTCATCGACCACCTGCCGTTCCTCATGAACGGCCGGGACCGCTGGCCGCCGCTGATGGGGATGGTCTGGGGCGGGCCGGCGGCGATCGCCGTGTCGGCCCTCACCGGTGGGAAGAAGACCGCTGCTTTGGGCACCGCGTTCGCGGCCGGAACCGCCGCGGTGATGGCGGACATGATCCGCCAGCCGGTGGTGCCCGGTGCCAACGACAACCTGAGCGGCGTGGCCGTGCTGCTGGAGGTCGCGCGCCGACTGCGCGACGGCGGCGGCCCGCCGGACGGCGTCCGGGTGATCCTGCTCAGCGCCGGCGCCGAGGAGGCCAACCAGGAGGGCATGCTCGCCTTCGCCCGCCGCCACTTCCCGGACCTGTCGCCCGAGCGCACGTCCTTCCTCTGCCTCGACACCGTCGGCTCGCCCGAGTTGGTGTTGATCGAGGGCGAGGGCTTCCTCAAGATGTTCGAGTACCCCTCGCACCAGAAGGAACGGGTGGCGGCGGCGGCGCACGACGCAGGCGTGCGGTTGCGTCGCGGCATGCGCTTCACCTTCGCGACCGACGGCCTCGTGCCGCTGCGCCAGGGCTACGAGACCGCCTCGATCGGCTCCATGACCGAGCACCTCGTCCCCTCCAACTACCACTGGCCCTCCGACACCGCCGAGAACGTCGACTACAAGTCCGTCTCCAACGCGGTCTCCATCGTCATGGCCACCATCGCCCGCTCCGCCAACGGCGAGATGCCCTAGCCGACCAGCTCGCGCGCGAGTTGTAGGGCGTGGTCGGGTGTCGTGATCTCGCCGGCGTAGCGGGCTTCGTCGAGTTGGGCCAGAAGGGCGCCGAGGGAGGGGCCTGGCTTGATGTTGAGGGCTGTGGCCAGTTCGTCGCCGCGTAGGAGGGGTGGTTGGGCGCGCCAGGAGGCGAAGTCGAGGGCGGCCGGTAGGACGATGCGGGCGATGGCGAGGTGCTTGGTGATGGCCTCGTCGGCTTTGCGGCCGCGGGTGGCGAGGCGGTCGGCGATCGACAGCAGCGACACGTCGACCTCGACGGGCGACGTCTTGGTCAAGTACTGGTGGATGGTGCGCCGGTCGAGCGGCGCCTTGTGCACCAGGTAGCCGAGGCCGAGGTGGTGGCGCGCCAGCAGCGCCACGTGCGCGCGGAGCTTCTCGGAGGCCTTCAGCCGGGTGAGGGTCGCGCGGGAGCGGTCGGCTCCGAGGTCGGCGTGGCCGGGGAAGCCGAGGATGGTCCCGTCGTCGTGGAAGGCCTGGGTCTCGGGCTTGGCGACGTCGTGCAGCAGCGCCCCGAAGCGCAGCGCGGTCCCGCGCGTGATCTCGTCGGAGAAGGGCTGCGCCAGGAACGCCCGGATGCGCCGGTCCAGCTCGGGATCGTCGAGGAGGACGCGGTCGCCGCGCTCGAACGCGACGGTCTCGGCGAGCACCTCGAGCGTGTGGTCGTGGACGTCGAGGTGGTGGTAGCGGTTCTGCTCGACGCCGCGGAGCCCGCTGAGCTCGGGCAGGACGTGCGGGGTCAGGCCGAGCGAGTCCATCAACTCGAGACCTTCAACAACCCGGTCGCTCGCGATGACGCGCTTGAGCTCAGCGAAGACGCGCTCGGCCGCGACGCGCTCGATCGCGGCGGCGTGCTGCGCGGCGACCCGGACGGTCTCGTCCTCCGGCGCGAAGCCCAGCTCGCAGGCGAAGCGCGCGAGGCGCAGGACGCGGAGCGGGTCGTCGGCGAACGCGCGCGGCGCGACCATCCGGAGGCGACGCGCCTGCAGGTCCGCCGCGCCCCCGAAGGGGTCGACGACGGCGGCGAGCGGGTCACCGCCGGAGGCACCGCCGTCGCCGGAGGGAGCGGCGCCCAGCGGGCGCGCCATCGCGTTGACGGTGAAGTCGCGGCGCGCGAGGTCGTCGGCCAGGGTGCCGTCGCCCTGGAGGGGCATCAGGTCGACCTGCCAGGCCTGGTCGGGGCCGATCACGCGCCAGGCGCCGAAGGCGTCGCTGAGCGGGAACGAGGCCGAGCCGGAGCCCGAGGCACGCGCCAGCGCGCGCGCCAGCGGCTTCGCGTCACCCGCCACCGCCACATCGACGTCGCTGACGTCACGGCCCAGCAGCTCGTCGCGGACCGCGCCCCCGACGACCCACGCCTCGGCGCCCGCCAGCGCGCCCCGGACCGCTTCCAGTGCCGCTTCGCTCACGACCCCGGCGCCTGGCCGTCCCGGTGGTACTCGCGGGCGACCCGCGCCGTCAGGGCGGTGGTGATCTCGTAGTTGATGGTGTCGATCGAGCGGGCCACGTCCTCGGCCGTGATCTGCTCGGCCCCCTGCGCGCCGACCAGCACCACCGCGTCGCCCACGTGGGCCTCCAGCCCGGCGACCGCACCGACGTCGAACGTCACGTTGTCCATCGACACGGTCCCGACCAGCGGCACCTTGGTCCCGTGCAGCAGCGCCTCGCCGCGGTTGGTCAGCGCGCGCCGCCAGCCGTCGCCGTAGCCGATCGGGACCGTCGCGATCGTCGTCGGCCTCTGCGCCACGAACCGCCGCCCATAGCCCGCGCTCTCCCCCACGTCGGCCGGCTTGACGGCCGCCACGTAGGACACCAACTCGAGTGCTGGTTCAAGGTCGCGCTGGGCCGGGTCGTCGCCGAAGGGATCGAGGCCGTAGATCGCCACGCCCGGCCGGACGAGGTCGAAGTGCGACGCCGGATCGCGCAGCAGCGCCGCCGAGTTCGCCGCGTGCAGCAGCAGCCCCGGGTGCGCGGCGCGCAGCGGCTCCGCCCACGCCTTGAAGCGCGCGAGCTGCTCGCCGAAGAACTGGTCGCCACGCTCGTCGGCGGTCGCGAAGTGGGTCCAGGCGGCGACGAGCTCCAGGTTCTCCGCAGCAGCGACAGCATCAACAACCGCGGTGGCCTCCGCGGTGTCGCGCGTGCCCAGCCGCCCCAGTCCCGAGTCGAGCTTGACGTGCACGCGCGCGCCGCGGCCGCCGTCGGCCAGCGCCTGCGCCCTCTCGACCGACCACACCGACACGTCGGCGTCGGCGTCCAGCGCCACCACCAGCTCGGCGTCCGACACGGCACCCAGCACCAGGATCCGGACGTTGTCGCCGACGCCGGCACGCAGCTCCCGCGCCTCCTCCGCCGTCGCCACCGCCAGCCACGTCGCGCCACCCGCGAGCGCCGCGCGCCCCGCGGCGACCATCCCGTGCCCGTAGCCCTCGGCCTTGACGACCGCGCAGACCGCGCAGCCCGGCGCCTCGCGCGCCAGCCGCGCGACGTTGCGCTCGATCGCGCTCAGGTTGACCCGTGCCAGCGCGCGCACCGCCACGCGCCTAGGCCTCCGCGCCGTTCAGCGCCGCCAGGACGTCGGCCCGCGTGACGAGCCCGACGTAGCGCCCGTGCTCGACGACCGGCAGCCGCGAGTGCCCGCGCTCGACGATCACGTGCGCGGCCTCGTGGAGGGAGGTGCTCGGCTCCACGACCACCGCGGGCTCGGTCATCAGGTCCTTGGCCTGCGACGCGGCGGCCTTCCTGAGCCGCTCCCGGAAGTGGCGCAGCTCGGGCGGGAAGAACACGAGGCCGCCGAACAGCTCGATGTAGTGCGGGATGTGCAGATCGCCGTCGTCGTCCTTGATGACGAGGTCCTTCTCGGTGATCACGCCGACGCAGCGCCCGCCGTCGTTGACGACCGGCAGCGCCGGCACGTCGAGCTCCTTGAACTGCGCGATCACGGCCTCGACGCTCGCCTCGAGGGCGATCGAGGGCGCATCGCGCTCCATGATGTCGGCGACGGTCGTAGCGGCTGCCATGCCGCCAGGACTCTATTGCAGGCGCTCGGCGCTGAGCTGTCGCGGGAGCTGCTCGATCACGTCGGAGGCGATGACGCCGTCCGGGCCGTCGAGCGCGCGCGCCGCGGCCTGACCGGCCAGGACGTGGACGTGCACGGCGGCGGCCGCCGCCTCGAACGGCTCCATGCCGCGGGCCAGGAACGCGCCGAGGATCCCGGACAGGACGTCGCCGGTCCCGGCGGTCGCCAGCGCGGGCGCGCCGCCGCGCGAGATCGCGACGCGGCCCACGGGCTCGGCGACGATCGTGTCGTCGCCCTTGAGGACGACCACCGCGCCGGACTGCGCCGCGGCGGCGCGCGCGGAGTCCAGGCGCGCGGCGGCGACGTCGTCGCTGCTCACGGCGAGCAGGCGCGCGAGCTCGCCGCCGTGCGGCGTCAGGACCGTCGGCGCCCCGCGTTCCCTCAGCAGCTCCAGCGCGCCCGCGTGCGCGTTGAGCCCGTCGGCATCGAGGACCAGCGCGACCTGCGCCCGCGCCGCGACCGCGCGGGCGAACGCGAGCGCCCCGTCGGTCCGGCCGATCCCCGGGCCCAGGACCAGCGCGCCCCCGCGCGCCTCGGCGCGCGAGACGACCTCGTCCGCGCCCGCCGCGCTGTGCGCGCCGTCCTCGTCGGCCAGCGGCGCGGTCATGACCTCGGTCAGCTTGACCTCGAAGATGTTGTTCAACGACCCCGGGACGCACGCCGTCACGTAGCCCGCGCCCGCGCGCATCGCGGCGGTCGACGCCAGGCACGGCGCGCCCGTCAGCCCGCGCGCGCCGCCCGCGACCAGCACGTGACCGGACGCGAACTTCGTCGAGGCCGCACCCCGGCGCGCGTAGGTCTTCAGGATGTCGTCGCCGATCAGACCGACATAGGGCACAACGGGGTTGCCGTCCTCAGGGATCCCGATGTCGACCACCTCAACAACGCCCGCGTGCTGCTTGCCCGGTGCGATCCACAGCCCCGGCATCGCGGCGTGGAACGTCACGGTGACGTCGGCCCGAACCGCGCCCGCCGCGATCGCGCCCGTCGCCGCGTCGACCCCGGACGGTACGTCCGCCGCGACGACCAGCGCCGAGGAGTTGTTGATGGCCTCGATCGCCGCCGCGACCGGCTCGCGCGGGGTGCCGCTGAAGCCCGTCCCGAGCATCGCGTCCACGACGACCTCGAAGCCGCCACCAGCGAGCAGGTCCACCGAGAACGCGACGGGCGCGTCGCCCTCCAGCGCGTCGCGCATCGCCGCCGCGTCGCCGGAGAGCTTCGCCGGGTCGCTCGTCCACGCCACCACGACCCGCCGCCCCGCGCCGCGCAGCAGCCGCGCGGCCGCGTAGCCGTCGCCGCCGTTGTTGCCGCCGCCGCAGACGACGAGCACGTCGCCGCTGGGCGCCGCGCCCGCGACCGCCCGCGCCAGCCCCTCGGCCGCGCGCTCCATCAGCGCGCCGCCGCCCATCCCCCGCTCCTCGATCGCCCACCTGTCGCTCGCGCGCAGCTGCTCGACGTCGAGCAGCGGATCAAGACCTACAGGAAGCTCGTTCATCGCACGACCGCCACAGCCCCGGCCGTTCCCCGGGAGTGCGTCAGCGACACATCGATCACGTGCCCCTGCCCGGCCAGCGCGCCATGCAGCACGACCCGCGGCGGCCCGCCCTCGGGCGTCGAGACGACCTCGATGTCCTGCCACGACCACGCATCCAACGCCAGCGCCTTGGCGACCGCCTCCTTCGCGCAGAACCGCGCGGCCAGATGCTGCCCCGGCCGCGACCGCGCCGCGGCGTACTCGCGTTCAGCCTCCGTGAACAGCCGCGCGGCGAGGGACGGCCGGCGCTCCAGCGCCGCCTCCAACCGCTCGATCTCCAGAAGGTCCAGGCCGACGCCGCTCATGGGGGTCGAGCGTAGTGGGCTCGTTGGCGGTTGGCCCGCTGGGTTGGTGGTACTGCGGCGCGTGCGGTGGGTGGTGTTCAGCGCGGCCGTGTGGGTGAGGGTGCGGGGCGTTGCTTGGAGGGCATCGATGGGAGAGTCGTTTGCTGTGGCGCCGGCGTTCGCGGTGTGGCTGGGCGTTCGTGGTGCCTCGGGGCGAAGTTCGGGGGCGAACGAAAGGGTCAACGGTGCATAGGGGTTCGCATAGGACCCAAATGCACCGTTGACCTCGCCGAAGCCCCAATTCGGCCCCGAATCGGGACCCCGAAGAGTCAACGGCAGTTAGGTGTTCGCCGAGAACACCCAACTGCCGCCGACCCACCCGTTCGGCCCCGAACCGCGCCCGGAAGCACCACCAACGCCCAGCCACACCGCCAACGGCGGCACCACACCAAACGACTCTCCCATCGATGCCCTCCAAGCCACGCGGAGCGGCACCTCAACACGGCCGCGCTGAACACCCCGGCCGCCGCGCCGCAGCACCCTCAACGCAACGAGTCCCCACCTGCGCCACCGCCCGCCGCGTCGTGCCACCGACGCGCGAGCCGCGCAGAGCGCGGCGCGCGCCGCTACTCCACCGTGACCGTCTTCGCCAAGTTCCGCGGCTGATCCACGTTCAACCCGCGCAACCGCGCGATCTTGTACGCCAACACCTGCAGCGGGATGACGGCCAGCAGCGGCTGGAGCATCCAGTCCATCGCCGGGATCCGGATGACCTCTTCGGCGTGCTCGCCGATCTCGATGTTGCCCTCCGACGCCACCGCGATGACGTGCGCGCCGCGGGCGCGGACCTCCTGGACGTTGGACACCACCTTGTCCAGGATCGGCGAGTCGGTCGCGATGCACACGACCGGCGTCGACTCGTCCAGCAGCGCGATCGGGCCGTGCTTCATCTCGCCGGCGGCGTAGGCGTCGGTCGGGATGTAGGAGATCTCCTTCAGCTTCAAGGCGCCCTCCAACGCGACCGGCAGCCCGACGTGGCGGCCCAAGTACAGGAAGAACTCCTGCTGGAAGTGCGCGGCGGCGACGCCGTCGAGATCCAAGGACGACAACAACGAGTCGATCTCGTGCGGCACGCGCTTGAGCTCGCTGACCAACCGGGTCCGCGCGTCGGCGCCGAGCGTCCCGCGCAGCTCGGCCAGGCGCAGGCCCAGCATGTACATGACGGCGACCTGGCAGACGAACGTCTTGGTCGCCGCGACGCCGATCTCCAGCCCGGCGCGCGTGTACAGGACGCCGTCGGCGTCGCGCGTCGCCTGCGACCCCATGACGTTGGTGATCGCCACGACCCGCGCGCCGCGGTCGCTCGCCAGCCGCATCGCGGCCAGCGTGTCGGCGGTCTCACCGGACTGCGTGATGCCGATCACGAGGTCGCCCGGCCCGACGACCGGGTTGCGGTAGCGGTACTCGCTTGCCACATCCATCTCGACCGGGATCCGCGCCCACTCCTCGATCGCGTAACGCCCGATCAGGCCCGCGTGGTACGAGGTGCCGCAGGCCACGACGATGATCCGGTTGACGTCCTGCAGCAGCGCCTCGTCGAAGGAGACCTCCTCGGCGAGGTCGACGCCGTCGGCGCGGACCGTGCGGTCGGCGATCGTCTCGGCGATCGCGTCGGCCTGCTCGTGGATCTCCTTCAACATGAAGGTCTCGAAGCCGCCCTTCTCGGCGGTCTCCTCGTCCCAGTCGATCTCCACGACCGGGCGCTCCAGCTCGTCGCCCGCCGGCGTCAGGAACGTCGTCCCCTCCGGCGTGATCACGACCAGCTCGTCGTTCTCGATGTACTGGACCCTGCGCGTGTAGGGCAGGAACGCCGGGATCGCGGAGGCCAGGAACGTCTCGCCCTCGCCGCGGCCGACGATCAGCGGGCACTCCTTGCGCGCGCCGACCAGCACGTCCGGCTCGTCCAGGGTCATCGCGACGAACGCGAAGTGGCCCTCGAGCTCGGCGTAGGCGGCCCGGACCGCCTCGACCAGCGACCCGGACGCCAAATGGTGGGAGACCAGGTGCGCGATGACCTCCGCGTCGGTCTCGCTCGTGAACTGCGCGCCCATGTCGGCGAGCCGGTGCTTCAGGGCCAGGTAGTTCTCGACGATTCCGTTGACCACCACGTGCACGCGGTTGGTCGTGTCGAAGTGCGGGTGCGCGTTCTCCTCGTTGACGCGCCCGTGCGTGGCCCAGCGCGTGTGGCCGATCCCGGTCGAGCCCGGGCGCACCGCGGTCGCCACGCCACCGGCGGTGCCGTCGATCGCCGCCTGCAGGTTGGCGAGGTTGCCGACCGCGCGGACCGACTCGATCTCGTCGCCCGCGATGACCGAGATCCCTGCGGAGTCGTAGCCGCGGTACTCGAGCTTCTGAAGCCCCGCGAGCAGGATGTCCTGCGCAGAGCGCTGGCCGACGTATCCGACGATGCCACACATGGCCGGACACGGTACCAGCGGCCTCCGCCGCCTCCCTGGCCCTCGGGCCAGGGCGGAACGGCCCGTTCAGACGGCCGCTTCGGCGACCACGACGGCGACGAGACGGTCGACCACCGCGTCCGTCTCCTCGGCCGTCGGCGCCTCGACCATCACGCGCACGAGCTGCTCGGTGCCCGACGGCCGGACGAGCACGCGCCCGCGGCCCTCGAGGGCGTCGCTCTCGGCGTCGATGGCCTCCGCGAGCGCCGACGACGTCATCGCCGCGTCGCGGTCGGCGACCGGGACGTTGACGAGCCGCTGCGGGATCTTCTGCATCGCCGCGCGCTCCGCCAGGTCTCCGCCGCGCAGCGCCTCCAGCGTCAGCAGCGCGCTGGCGATCCCGTCGCCCGACGGCACGAAGCTCATGTCGATGATGTGGCCCGACTGCTCGCCGCCCAGCGTCCAGCCGCGCTCGCGCAGCTCCTGCAGGACGTAGCGGTCGCCGACCGAGGTGATCGCCACCTCGACGCCGGCCTCGCGCATGCCGGTGTGGAAGCCGTAGTTGGACATGACGGTGACCGCCACGCCGCCCTTCAGCCGGCCCTTGTCGCGCAGCGACAGCGCCGCCAGCGCGATCAGCTCGTCGCCGTCCACGACGTCCCCGTTGCGGTCGACCGCCAGCACGCGGTCGCCGTCGCCGTCGAAGGCGAAGCCGAGGTCGTGGCCGCCCGCGGTGATCGCGGCGACCAGCGCGCCGAGGTGCGTCGAGCCGCACGCCGCGTTGATGTTGCGCCCGTCGGGCTCGTCGGCCATGACGGTCACGCGCGCGCCCAGGCGCCGGAAGATCTCCGGCGCGGCCTGGTAGGTCGAGCCGTTGGCGCAGTCCAGGACGACGTCGACCCCGGACAGGTCCAGGTCGCCGAAGCGCGTGTGCAGCTCGCGCAGGTAGTCCTCGAGCGTGCCGTGCAGCACGCGGACGCGGCCGATCGCGGTGCCGGCCCCGACGTCGTCGTCGAGGTGGGCCTCGATCGCCGCCTCGGTCTCGTCGGTCAGCTTGAAGCCGTCCGGGCCGAAGAACTTGATCCCGTTGTCGGCGTACGGGTTGTGCGACGCGCTGATCACCGCCGCCAGGTCGAAGCCGTAGCGGGCGATCAGCAGCGGCGCGGCGGGCGTCGGGAGGACGCCGCCGAGCAGGACGTCGCCGCCGGCAGAGGTGATGCCGGCGGCCAGCGCCGACTCCAGCATCTCGCCGGACTCGCGCGTGTCGCGGATGACGAGCACCTGCGGGCGCGCGGCGCGCGACTGGGCCGTGACGGCACGGCCCAGTCGCAGGGCGAGGTCCGCGGTGAGGACCTCGCCGGCGACACCGCGGACGCCGTCGGTTCCGAAGAGCCGGCGGGCCATCGCGGCGCCTAGCGCTTCGAGAACTGCGGCTTCTTACGCGCCTTCTTGAGGCCGGCCTTCTTGCGCTCCTTGGCACGGGCGTCGCGCGTCAGGAAGCCGCGGCGCTTGAGCTCGGTACGCAGGTTCGGGTCGGCCTCCAGCAGCGCGCGGGAGATGCCGTGGCGCAGGGCGCCGGCCTGGGCCGACACGCCGCCACCGTGCATGCGCGCGATGACGTCCATGCGGTCCTCGAAGCCGACGGTCTCCAGCGGCTGGCGGATCGTCTTCTGCAACGTGGCGCGCGGGAAGAACTCGTCCAGCGTGCGGCCGTTGATGAGGTAGTTGCCGGTGCCCGGCTTCAGGATCACGCGGGCGATCGCCGTCTTGCGCTTGCCGGTGGCGCGGTAGCGCGCGTCCTCGGCGAGCTGGATCTGCGCCGTGATCGGCTGATCCTCGACGACGTCCTCTTCATCACCGGAGGCCGTGGGCTCGTCCGGAGCGTCCGGGTCGACGTCCTCCGACCACTGGCTCGGGCGGTCCTCGCCGTCCAGGACGATGTCGACCTCGAGGTCGGCGCCCGGGATCGCCGGCTTGACGCGCGGCGTGGGCTCCTCGTAGTCGTCGTCGGACTCCTCGGCGGCGGCGGCCGGGGCGGCGTCGGCGGCGGGAGCGGCGTCGGCGGCCGCAGCGGCGTCGGCGGCCGGAGCGGCCTCGGCCTCGGCCGGGGCGTCGCCCTCGGCGGCGGGCTGCTCGGCGGGAGCCTCGTCAGCGCCCTCGATCGACTCGACGTCGGCCTCGACGATGGGCTCGTCGGGGATGCCACCGGCAGCCTGGAGCTGCTCCTCGGCGGCCTGCTCGTCCTTCGGGTCCTGCGGCGTCTGGTCCGACATCAAGAATTGATCTCCAAGGGCTGGGGCTGCTGCGCCGCGTGCGGATGCTCCGCGCCGGCGTACACCTTCAGCTTCGTGAGCTGCTTGCGGGCGAGGCGGTTGCGGGGCAGCATGCCCCTCACCGCGAGGCGGATGACTTCCTCGGGGCGACGCTCGAGCATCTCCTCGAGCGTGCGGGACTTGATCCCGCCCGGGTAGCCGGAGTGGCGGTAGTAGCGCTTCTCGGTGCGCTTGTTGCCGCTGACCGAGATCTTCTCCGCGTTGATGACGATGACGAAGTCACCGGTATCGACGTGCGGGGTGTACTCGGGCTTGCGCTTGCCACGCAGAGCGTCGGCGATCTGCGTCGCGAGCCGGCCCAGTGTCTGGCCGTTGGCATCGACGACGAGCCAGTTGCGCTCGCGGTTCTCTGAATTTGCGACGTAGGTCTTCACGGCGTTCTGTGGCCGCACGTCAGGGCGCGCGGCGACGGACGAGTGTACGGAGTGCGTTCCGATCGCAACTGCTCCGCGAGGGAGCGGGATCGAACCGCGTCGAGCCGCCTGTCGGCCCGATCCAGCCGGGAGAGTGTAGCCGGGCTGCGCCGCGTGCGCGTTCCGGGGTGCACGGTTCGGGACCGATCGCCACGCGATCCCCGTGTTCATCGAGAGTTACGCGGTCACCGACCTATACGTTAGCCTCTACGCCATGTCGTCGGATCTCCGCAGAGCACGCCGGGCGGGAGCGATCGCGACCGAGATCGAAGCGCTCGTCGCGGCGATCGGCGTGCCGCTGGAGACGCACGCCTTGCGCGTCCTCCTCGCCGACCGCGGGCGACCGACCACGGCGGAGCATCTCGCGCGCGTCGCCGCCGGCGAGCGCACGGAGTACCTTCGCACGCGCCTGCCGCCGCGCCTCGCCGTCGCCGTAACCCCGGACGGCGCGCCGCTCGTCCCGCGCTGGTGGGCCGATGGCGATTGGCGTCTTCAGCGGCGGATCCTGACCGAGGACGCGCTCCCGTTGTGGCGCGGCAAGCTCGTCGAGCGGATCTGCTCGGAGCTCATCGGCCGCCGCCGTCACGCCGCCCCTGAGCTGGTCACCCTCGTCCGGGCGACGATGGCGCGGCTCGGGCTCGACGACGAGATGCTGCGGCTCCCGGACACGCAGGACTGGCAGGACGTCCGCGCGGTCCTCCTCGACAACCTCCCCGGCGTGATCTTCGCCCACGACGTGGCGACACCCCAGCAGCACGAGGCCGAGGCGGCGCTGCTGGCCGCCGACCTGCCTGCGGCCGCGCTCTACTTCGGGCGCTGACGTCCGGGCACGGACCGAACATCTGTCCACCCGCTGGACCTTCGTCCGAGCCCGGCCGACGTACCGGGTGTGTCGGTCCCTCCTCCCAGCAGCAGCAGCTCAGCCCACGCGGCGTCGCCCGCGGTCCCGTCTCTGCACGACGAGCCGCCGGTCTCCGACGTCCCGGGCCTGATCCCGCCGCTGTCGCGCGGACGTTCGACCCGGCTCATCGGCCAGGTCGTCGTCGAGCTGGGCTTCGCCAAGGAGGAGGCGGTCGAGAGGGCCGTCGCGCACGCCCGTGAGTCCGGGCGCCTGACCGGCCGCGTCCTGATCGAGGACGGCGTCCTGACGCCGCAGCAGCTGGCCCGCGTGCTGGCCGAGCGCTTCGGCATCGAGCGCATCGACCTCACGATCTTCCGCATCGACAACGACCTCGCGCGCCTCGTCGACCCCGGCTTCGTGCGCCGCTACGACGCGATCCCGGTCGGCCAGGACGACGAGGGCCAGCTCCTGCTCGCGATGGCCGACCCGGCCAACATGCTCGCGATCGACGACGTGACGATGATCACGGGCATGGCGGTGCGCCCGGTCGTCGCCGCCTACGACGACATCCACCGCCTCAGCGTCCGCCTCGGCAACGACCTCCCGGACCTGTCGGCCGACGACGACGGGGGCGACAGCGAGGTCGACCTCACCGCGGTCCCGGACACCGACGTCACCGACCTCGGCGCCGACGACGCGGCGCCGATCATCAAGCTGGTCAACTCGGTCCTGAAGCGCGCGATCCGCCGCGGCGCCTCGGACATCCACTTCGACCCGTCCTCGGAGGACATGCACGTGATCTTCCGCGTGGACGGGATGCTCGACTCCGCCGTGACGATCCCGCGCCGCATGTCGGTCGGCGTCGTCTCGCGCGTCAAGGTCATGGCGAACCTCGACATCGCCGAGCGCCGCACGCCGCAGGACGGCCGCGTGTCGCTGCTGATCGACGGCCACGAGATCGACCTGCGCGTCGTGACGCTGCCGACCGTGCACGGCGAGGCGGTCGTCGCGCGCATCCTGGACTCGTCCTCCGCCCCGGTCGGGCTGGAGCAGATCGGGATGCTCGAGAGCGACCGCAAGAACGTCGAGGCCGCGATGGCGCGCCCGTACGGCGGCGTGCTCGTCACCGGCCCGACCGGCTCGGGCAAGTCCACCACCTTGTACTCGTGCCTGGCGCACGTCAACAACGGCACGCGCACGATCGTCACCGTCGAGGACCCGGTCGAGTACCGGATGGACGGCGTCAAGCAGATGGCCATCAACAACAAGGCGAAGATGACGTTCGCCGGCGGGTTGAAGGCGATCATGCGCGCCGACCCGGACATCATCATGGTCGGCGAGATCCGCGACGGCGAGACCGCGCACATCGCGGTCGAGGCGGCGCTGACCGGCCACCTCGTCCTCTCCACGCTGCACACCCGTGACGCGCCGAACGCGGTCTCGCGCCTGCTGGACATGGGCGTCGAGCCGTTCCTGCTCTCCAGCGCGATCGACTGCGTCGTCGCCCAGCGCCTGGCGCGCAGGCTCTGCGACCACTGCAAGAGGGCCGTGCGCGTCGAGCAGCACGTCATGCACGACCACGGCTTCGAGGTCGAGGGCCCGGTCGAGATCTTCAAGCCCGGCGGCTGCGACCGCTGCAACCAGACCGGCTACCGCGGCCGCCTCGGCATCTTCGAGGTCCTCAGGATGAACGAGGAGATCCGCGAGCTGATCCTCAAGCGCTCCTCGGCCGACGAGATCGCCCACGTCGCCGTCGCGCAGGGCATGAAGCGCCTGCGCGAGGACGGCTGCGACAAGGTCCTGCTCGGGCTGACGTCGCCCGAAGAAGTGCTCCGCGTCACCGCCGCGGGCTAGCGCCCCGGCATCCACTTCTCGATGTACTTGGTCCCGTCGGTCGCGCCTGCGCCCGACGTGATCCCGGCGTGGTCGATGCCGGCGACCTTGTTGTAGGTCAACGGCGTGCCACGGCCGGTGAGCGTCTTGGCGAGGTCGTCGGTGAAGAGCGGGATGACGGTCGTGTCGGCGCTGCCCTGCTCGATCCGGACGCGGCTGGCAATCCTCAGGTTGGTCGGGTCCTGGGCGTCGAGGAGCCTCCGCAGCGTCGTGAAGCTCGCGCCCTGCTGGAAGAGCGACGCGGGCGTGAGGTTCTGCGTCGTCGCGGTCCCGGCGAGCGTGCCGAGGCACTGCGTCCTGGCGTCGGCGACGAGGCCGCTGCCGGCCGGGGTCAGCACGGGCGTGACGCCGGCGCTCCGGCCGGCGGCCTCGAGCCCGGCGCCGATCGTCGCGACGAGCGCGGTGAGGCCCGCGTTGGGCTGCGTGAGCGACGTCGTCAGCGGGATCTGCTCGTCCAGGTGGGAGGCGGGCGCGTAGGCGACGGTCCCGCGCAGGTGCAGCTCCGGCGTGTACTTCGGCGCCTCGGCGGCGGCGAAGAGCGCGGCGTGGCCGCCCTGTGAGTGGCCGGAGATGACCATGTTGGTGGACAACGCCCCCGGCAGCGCCGCGCGGGCGGCGCGGACCATGTCGAGAACCGAGTGGCCCTCGGAGGCGCCGATCAGGTACTGGTGGTCCCCGGCCGTGCCGAGCCCCTGGTAGTCGGTCCGGACGATCGCGTAGCCGGCCTTCAGCCAGCGCGTGAACAGCGGGTAGATGTAGGCGTTGTAGCCGTGCGCGGCGGCGGTCGCGGAGTCCAGCGACGGCGCGCACTGGTCGGCGATGCCCGATGTCCCGTGCGCCCATGTGATGACCGGCCAGCCACCCTTGGGCGTCCTGCCCTTCGGGATCGAGACGACGCCGGAGGCCGGGACTGCGCGGCCGGCCGCGTCGGTGGTCCGGTAGATCACCAGCTGCGTCCTGCCGGCGCCCGCGACCGCGGGTTCACCGCCGAGCGCCTTGTGCCGGATCACGTCGCCGTGGCGCTTGCCCGGCAGCCTGCTCGGCGTCCGGTAGTAGGCGTTGGACGGCTCGTCCGCACCCGCGACCGCGACGTACAACAAGGACAGCGCCGCGACGGCGGCGACCACGAAGCGACCCATCGCGCGACCCTAGTCCCTCCTGGCCGCCGCGCCTAGCCAGGCCGGTCCGGGCGCGCGGACGAATAGCGCTACGCACCGTCGGCGAACTGACACCCGGGCTACCCGAACGGCGTGAGGGACCGACCAAACGGGACGTTGCTGTTCCCCCCTCACGAAGCAAGTTGGTGATGCTCCTCATGCGCCGAAGCGCGCTTGCGGTCTTCGCGACCGCCATGCTGTCCCCCGCCCTCGTGGCCCCCGCCGCCCTGGCCACCCCCGTCTCGCCCTGGACCACCCCGGTCGACCTCGGCGTCGCCGGCCACAACAACCAGTACCCCAAGGCGTCGATGGGCGCCGGTGGCGACGTCACCGCCGTCATCCGCGACAGCGCCGGCTTCGCGAGCGCGCTCGTGGCCCAGAGCCACCCCGCCGGTGGCAGCTGGAGCGCGACGACGACGCTCTCGGACCCCGCGAAGGCCATCGGCGAGTACGCCATCGCGACCTCGCCGGCCGACGACGCCGCGGTCGCGGTCTGGGGCCAGAACACCCCGACGACCATGCCGGGCTTCCCCGGGATGACGATGCCCGGGCCGAACCAGATCTACGTCGCCTCCCGCGCCGCGGGTGGCGCCTGGGGCACGGCGAGCGCGCTGTCGCCCGATCCCGCGACCTCCGCCGCCAGCGCGCCGTCGGCCGCCCTGGGCGCCGACGGCCGCGCGATCGCGCTCTGGACCCAGCAGGACCTGAACGTGTACGCGTCGATCCGCTCCGCCGATGGGACGTGGGGCACGCCGGTCGTCCTCGGCACCGGCGCCAGCGGCGTCCAGCAGACCGCGGTCGCCTGGCGCCCCGACGGCTCGGCCGTCGCCGTGTGGGAACGCTACGGCCAGCTGGAGAGCGCGGTGCTGCACGGCGCGACGTGGTCGTCGGTCACGCCGCTCGGCGCCGGCTACTCGATCCAGTTGGCGCTCGACGGCGCCGGCCGCGCGACGATCGCCTACCAGGGCACGTCGGGCAGGAGCGAGCAGGTCCGCTCGCAGGCGCTCGACGACACCTGGGGCGCCGCGCACCAGGTCTCGGTCGACACCCCCGGCGAGAGCTACTACGTCCCGTCGCTGTCGGTCGCGTCCGACGGCACCGCGGTCGTCTCCTGGGCCGAGGAGCCCAACGGCAACCCGTACTTCGCCGCGACGCGCGACGCGAACGGCACGTGGTCGGCGCCGGTCCAGGTCGGCACCGGCGGCTGGCTCGGCGGCGGCGCGTCCGCCGGCGACGGCGGCTTCGCCGCGCTGGCGTGGCCGGGCGACTCCGGCTCCTCCCCCTCGATGCAGACGCCGGTGCTCACCGGCAGCTCGTGGTCGACCCCCGACGTCCAGGCGTGGGGCTCGGCCAACGGCGACAGCCCGGTGCTCGCGGGCGACGGCCACGGCAGCGCGGTCGCCGTGTTCACCGACAACTCGGGCGGCGCCCACGCGTCGTTCCTGGACCACTCGGGCCCGTACCTGCGTGGCCTCGACGTCCCGTCGAGCGCGGTCGCGGGCCACGCGTACGCGCCCTCGGTCAACCCGGTCGACGCGTTCTCGGCGACCGGCGACACGACCTGGGACTTCGGCGACGGCACCGCGCCGGTGACCGGCGCGACGCCGTCGCACACCTACGCCGCGGCCGGCACCTACACGGTGACGATCGCGTCGCAGGACGCCCACGGCAACACGACGACGGCGACCCGCACGGTGACGGTCACCGCGGCGCCCGCCGGCGGCGACACGCCGAGCGATCAGCCGACGAGCACCACGACCGCGACGACGCCGTCGACCACGACCACCACGACGACGACCAGGACCGCCGACAAGGCCCCGGCGCCCACGCCGGCCGCCGGGCCGAAGCAGGCGGCGCCGACGGTCATGCTCGCGCACACGCAGAGGCTGGCGACGGTCCTCGCCCGCCAGGCGATCCGGACGACGGTCGTCGCACCGGGCGCCGGCACGATCAGCGTCACCGCGACGGTCTCGAAGGCCGACGCCAGGAAGCTGGGCCTGAAGTCGACGCGCCTCGGCGCGCAGACGACGAAGGTCGCCAGCGGCAGGCCGGTCCCGGTCGCGCTGAAGCTCAGCAGGACCACTCGCAACCGTGCGGCCAAGTTGAAGTCCTTGACCGTCACGCTGACGGTCACCTTCACCGCCGCCGACGGCACGAAGACGACCACGACCACCAAGCTGGCCGCCCGCGCCTAGCCGCAGAACGCGAGAGGGCGGCCGCTCGGCCGCCCTCTCGTCAGGTCACTCCCACTCGATCGTGCCTGGCGGCTTGGACGTGATGTCCAAGACCACGCGGTTGACCTCGCGCAGCTCGTTGATCATGCGCGAGGCGATCTGCTCGAGCAGGTCGTAGGGCAGGCGCGCCCAGTCGGCGGTCATCGCGTCGTCGCTGGTCACCGCGCGGATGACGACGACGTAGCCGTAGGTGCGCTCGTCGCCCTGGACGCCGACCGTGCGGACGTCGGGCAGGACGCAGAAGGACTGCCACAGCTCGCGGTAGAGCCCGGCGTTGCGGATCTCGTCCTGCAGGATGTAGTCGGCGTCGCGCAGGACGTCCAACCGCTCCTTGGTCGCCTCGCCGCCGACGACGCGGATCGCCAGGCCGGGGCCCGGGAACGGCTGGCGCCACACGAGCCGCTCGGGCAGCCCGAGCTCGGCGCCGACCGCGCGGACCTCGTCCTTGAACAGCGCGCGCAGCGGCTCGACCAGCTCGAACTCGAGGTCCTCGGGCAGGCCGCCGACGTTGTGATGGGACTTGATCGTCGCCGCGCCGGTGCCGCCGCCGCTCTCGATCACGTCGGAGTACAGCGTGCCCTGGACGAGGAACTTGGCGTCGCCGATCTTGGCCGCCTCCTCCTCGAAGACGCGGATGAACTCGGCGCCGATGATCCTGCGCTTGGCCTCCGGCTCGGACACGCCCGCGAGCTTGTCCAGGAACCGGTCCTCGGCGTCGACGGCCACCAGCGGGATCTTGTACTGGTCGCGGAAGGCCTTGATGACCTGCTCGCCCTCGTTCTTCCGCATCAACCCGTGGTCGACGAAGATGCACGTGAGCTGGTCGCCGATCGCGCGGTGCACGAGCACGGCGGCCACGGAGGAATCCACGCCGCCGGACAGCCCGCAGATGACCTTGGCGGTCCCGACCTGAGCGCGGATCCGCTCGATCTGCTCCTCGACGATCGACGCGGCCGACCACTCCAGGTCGGCGCCGCAGACGTCGCGCAGGAACGTCTTGAGCACCTCGGTCCCGTAGGGCGTGTGCACGACCTCGGGGTGGAACTGGATGCCGTAGATCCCGCGCTCGGTCGACTCGAACGCCGCCACCGGCGACGCCGTCGAGGACGCCAGCGCGGTGAACTCCGGCGGCGCCTCGAAGACCGTGTCGCGGTGCGACATCCAGCACGACTGCTCCTCGGGCAGGCCCTTGAAGAGCGTCCCGTGCTCGCGCACGGTCAGCTGGGAGCGACCGAACTCGCCGACCTCGGCGCCCTCGACCTTGCCGCCGAGCTTGAGCGCCAGCAGCTGCATGCCGTAGCAGATGCCCAGCACCGGGATGCCGAGCTCCAGCAGCTCCGGATCCAGCTTCGGCGCGCCGTCGGCGTACACCGACGCCGGGCCGCCGGACAGGATCAGGCCCTTCGGCCTGCGCTTGCGGACCTCGGCCGCCCCGACGTGGTGGGGCAGCAGCTCGCTGAACACACCGCACTCGCGGACGCGCCGCGCGATCAGCTGCGAGTACTGCCCGCCGTAGTCGAGGACGACGACCTCGTCGACCGCCGTCGGGCGGTCGACGGGCGCCGATTCGTCAGCGAGCTCCGTGGCCGCCGTCGAGGCGGTGACGAGGTGGTCTGTCATGTTGTTGTAGGACTACGCGACGCCGGCGGGCGTCTTGTCCTCGGCGGCCGACGGGCTGTGCGCCCCGACCGCCGCGCCGCGCGAGCCCATGCCCACGGACTGCGAGGTCTGGAGCTGCTTGCCCTCGGTCTGCAGCGACGGGGCGATCATCAGCTCCGCGCGGTTGAACTCGGCGATGTCCTGGTAGCCGCAGGTGGCCATCGAGGTGCGCAGGCCGCCCATCAGGTTGAACGTGCCGTCGTTCTCGCGGGCCGGGCCGACGAGGATCTCCTCGAGCGTGCCGTTCTGCGTCGTCGCCACGCGCGCGCCGCGCGGGAGCGTCGGGTGGAACGTCGCCATGCCCCAGTGGAAGCCGCGGCCCGGCGCCTCGTGGGCGCGAGCGAGCGGGGAGCCGATCATGACCGCGTCGGCGCCGCAGGCGATCGCCTTCGACACGTCGCCGCCGTTGCGCATGCCGCCGTCGGCGATGACGCGGACGTACTCGCCGGTCTCCAGCATGTGCTGGGAGCGGGCGGCCGCGACGTCGGCGATCGCCGTCGCCTGCGGGACGCCGATGCCCAGGACGCCGCGCGTGGTGCACGCCGCGCCGGGACCGACACCGACAAGAACGCCGGCCGCGCCGGTGCGCATCAGGTGCAGACCCGTGTGGTACGAAGCACAGCCGCCGACGACGACCGGAACCGGCAGGTCGGCGATGAACTCCTTGAGGTTCAGCGCCTCGGAGGTCTGCGAGACGTGCTCGGCGGAGACGACCGTGCCCTGGATGACCAGGATGTCGAGGCCCGCGTCGAGGCACTTCTCGTAGTACTTGTTGACGCGCTGCGGGGTCAGCGAGGCGGCGGTGACGACGCCCTGCTCCTTGATCTCGCGGATGCGCTGGACCATCAGGTCCTCGTCGATCGGCGCGCGGTAGATCTCCTGCATCTCGCGCGTCGCGACGTCCTTGGGCAGCGCGGCGATGCGCTCCAGCTGCTCGTCGGCGTCCTCGTAGCGGGCGAAGATGCCCTCGAGGTTCAGGACGGCGAGGCCGCCGAGCTTGCCGATGATGCCCGCGGTGCGCGGCGAGACGACGCCGTCCATCGCCGACGCGAGCAGCGGCAGCTCGAAGCGGTAGTCGCCGAGCTTCCAGGAGACGTCGACGTCGTCGGGGTCACGCGTGCGTCGTGAAGGCACGATCGCGATGTCGTCGAATCCATAGGCGCGGCGGGCCTTCTTCCCGCGGCCGATCTCGATCTCCATGAGGCGAATCCTAGGTCTGGGGCCGGACGAAAAGACCCCGCGCAGGCGGGGTCCAGGATGGGCGTTGCGGCGTGGTGTGGCGGCAACCAGTCACGCCCGATTCAGAGTAGCAATCGGTTCGTACGGAACCGAACCCCCAACGGGGTGAAGCGCACTCCGCGCGGTGTGAGCTACGTCACTTCGGCGGGCGCCGACAACATCCTGACGTCGACCTCGCCCTGGCTGAGCATCCTGTCGACCAGGCCCGGCTCGATGATCCCCGCGCCGAGGTGGTTGGTCGACTCGGCGCCGCAGGCGACGCCGTAGGCCAGGCAGTCCGACGGCGACTTGCCCGAGTAGCGCGCGGCGACGTAGCCGGCCAGGAACGCGTCGCCCGCGCCGACGCCGGCGACGTCCTCGCGCGGCGGGACGCTGACCCGGAAGCGCTGGAGCTGGCCGTCGACCTTGAGGCACGCGACGCAGCCGTCCTCGAGCGTCATGATCGCCTCGCGGGCGCCCTGCTCGACCATCTCGCCGACGGCGATCAGGCGGTCCTCGTCGTCGTTGAACTCGTGGCCGACGAGCTCCTCGGCCTCCAGGACGTTGGGCGAGATCACGTCGGGCTCGGCGCGCGTCGCGTGGCGCAGCGGCTCGCCGTCGGTGTCGATCAGCGTCAGCACGGCGGACTTGCGCAGCTCGCGGATGATCGAGGCGTAGATCGCCGGGTCGACGCCGCGCGGCAGCGAGCCGGCGATGACGACCATGTCGGCGCCGCGCGCGAGGTAGAGCAGCTTGTCGCGGAACAGCTGGATCTCGTTGTCGGTGACCGCGGGGCCGCGCTCGTTGATCTCGGTCTGCTGGCCGTTGGTCGGGTCGAAGACGCTCGTGTTCGTGCGCGACTCCTCGCGGATCCGCACGAAGTCGTTGAGGATCGACTCCTCGGTGAGCTGGTCGACGATCCGCGTGCCGGTCGGGCCGCCCGCGAAGCCGGTGGCGATCACCGGCTGGCCGAGCGTCTTCAGCGCGCGGGCGATGTTGACGCCCTTGCCGCCCGCGGCCGTGCGCTGCTCGACCGTGCGATGGCGGCGGCCGAGCCGGAAGTTCGGCACGGAGAGCGACTTGTCGATCGCTGCGTTGAGGGTGACGGTGATGATCACGCGACGGGAGCTTCGGCTTCCCTCTGTGCGCGACGCCTCTGCCTGCGCCGCACCGCGCGCCGCCGGAGCAGCACGAGGTAGAGGCTACAGACGCCGAAGGCGGCGAGCAGGAGGAGGGTCACCGGGCTGCCGAGCCAGTCGCGCAGGCGGTCGAAGAACGTGGCGGCGTCGACCGCGTCGGCGGTGACGACCGGGACGCGCGCGACGACCCTGCCGCGCTGGGTCACGGTGAGCGTCCCGACCTCGGCGCCCTTGGCCAGAGGGCCGTCGATCGTCTTGGGCAGGTCGTGGACGGTGACGACGAGCCTGTCGCCGCGGCGCGCGGTCCGGGTGACCGTCTTCGACGCCAGCAGGTTGACGTGCGTGTCACGGTGGGCGAGCCTGGACTGGCCGACGAGCTGGCCCTTCCTGATCGCCGTGACGACGTGGTAGCGGGCCAGGCCGTACTTCAGGAGCGCGAGCGAGTCGGCGTCACGGGCCGCCTCGGACGGGTCGTCGAGGACGACGGAGACGACGTTGATCCCGTTCCTGGTCGCCGAGCCGACGAGGATGTAGCCGCTGGAGTTCGTGTGGCCGGTCTTGACGCCGTTGACGTAAGGGACGTCGCGGACCAGCAGGTTGCGGTTGGCGAACGTGCGCGGGTGCGCGCCGGAGGTCAGCGTGACCTGCTTGGAGTCCACGGTCGCGCGCAGGAACCTGTTCTGGCGCAGGACGAGCGCCATCTTCGCGAGGTCCGACGCGGTCGAGTAGTTCTCCTCGTTGTCGAGCCCGATCGGGTTGGCGAAGTGCGTGTCCTTCAGGCCGAGCTGCCTGGCCTTGGCGTTCATCATCGCCACGAACCTCTCGCGGCTGCCGGCGACGCGCTCGGCCAGCGTGGCGGCGGCGTCGTTGGCGCTCGTGACCAGGAGCGCCCTGAGCAGGTCGCGGACCGTGACGTGCTCGCCGGGGCCGAAGCCGGCCTGCGACTCGATCGGCGCCGCGTGGTAGTCGACGGTCGTCATGACGTCGTCGAGCGAGGCGTGCTCGACGGTGACCAGCGCGGTCATGATCTTGGTCGTCGAGGCGATGCCGCGGCGCTGGTTGGCGTTGCGCTGGAAGACGATGTCGCCGGTCGCGGGCTCGACGAGGATCGCGGCGGGCGCGGTGATCCTCGGGGCCCTGGTGGCGGTCGCGGTCTGGGCGCGCGCCGTGGGCGGGGCGACGGCCGTCGCCAGGAGGAGCGCGGCGAGGGCGGCCAGCAGCAGCGCGGTCAGCACGCCGCCCGCCGCCCGCTTGGGTGCGGACGCGGTGGCGGTCATCGGGGCAGCTTGAGCTTCTGGCCTGGGTGCAAGGCGGCGGGGTCGACCTTCGGGTTGGCGGCGGCGAGGGCGGCGACGTCGACGCCCTGCTTGGCGGCGATCGACGACAGCGAGTCGCCCGGCCTCACGGTGTAGGTGGTCCTCTTGACCCCCTGCCTCCTGGTGGTCGTCGTCCTGACCGCCCTGTTCCTCGACGTCCTCGTCGAGGACGTCGTCTGCGTCGTCCTGTCGTCCCTGTTGAGGATCTCGTGGTCGACGACGGCGTAGATGGCGAACGCGCAGGCCACGAGGGCCAGCGGGGCCAGCCAACGAGCGGGTGATCGGCGGCGCATCAGGCAGGCAGGATAGGGAGCGCTCCGGTCACCCCGCGCCGCCGGCGCGTCAGCGCAGCGACCGCTCGCCGGTGGCGAGGGGGCGCGGCGCGGTGGCGCGCGGCGGCTAGCGCAGCGACCAGGCGGTGGTGCGGAGGCGCTCGGCCTCGGCGCGGGCGGCGGTGGCCGGGTCGGCGGGTGCGCCGTCCTGCTCGTGGGCGCGGACGAGCGAGCGGGAGGCGGTCACCAGGCCGGCGGCCGGGTGCGGTGCGAAGGCGGGTGCGAGATCCTCGACGCGGCCGCCCTGCGCACCGACGCCGGGGAGCAGGAACGTCGCGTGGGGCAGCAGCTCGCGGGCGCGCGCGATGTGCTCCGGCTGGGTCGCGCCGACGACGGCGCCGACGTCGCTGAGCCCGGACTCCGGGCCGAGGCTCTTGGCGCCGAGCTGCGCGACGAGCCCCGCGACGTGCTCCCACAGCGCGCCGCCGCTCTTTAGGCGCGTGTCCTCGACGTCGGCGGCGCCGGGGTTGGAGGTCCGGATCAACACGTACAACCCGGTCGCGTGCTCGCGGCCGACCGCGGCGAACGAGCCGAGCGTGTCGGCGCCCATGTAGGGCGCGACGGTCATCGCGTCGGCGCCGAGGCCGGGGATCTCCCCCACGCCCTCCGGACCGGGCGTGCTGCCGATCAGGCCCTGCGCGTAGGCCGTGGCGGTGACGTCGATGTCGCCGCGCTTGGCATCGGCCAACACGTACAACCCGCTCGCGCGAGCATGTTCTACAACTTCGGCCAGCGCGGCCCAGCCGGGGGCGCCGAGGCGCTCGAAGCACGCGACCTGCGGCTTGACGCCGGCGATCGCCTCACCGAGCGCGTCGATGACCGCGCGGCAGTGAGCGAGGACCGCGGCGGCGGCGCGCTGCGCGGGCGTCGCACCGTCCGGCGCTGCGTCGAGCGCGGCGGCCGCGGGCTGCGGCCAGAGCCGATTCGGATCGGGGTCGAGGCCGAGCACG
Organism: Conexibacter woesei Iso977N; assembly: GCF_000424625.1. Lineage (GTDB taxonomy): Bacteria > Actinomycetota > Thermoleophilia > Solirubrobacterales > Solirubrobacteraceae > Baekduia > Baekduia woesei_A. The sequence goes on along the minus strand of NZ_AUKG01000001.1, from coordinate 2,050,674 downwards.
ATCTGCGACTCGCGCTCGGCCACGATGGCCGCGAGCCGGTCGGCGACGTGGACGTCACCGGTCGGCATGCGCGACCCCAGATGGAACGTCGATGCCCAGGGCGGGCTAGCCCTTGACGGCCTTCTTGAGGCCCGAGCCGGCGGTGAAGCGCGGGACCTTGGACGCCGCGATCTGGATCGGCTCGCCCGTGCGCGGGTGCACGCCCTCGCGCGCGCCGCGCTCGGCGACGTGGAACTTGCCGAAGCCGGAGAAGGTGATCTCGCCGCCACGGGCGAGCGTCTCCTCGATCACGCCCAGCACGGCGTCGACCGCCGCTGCGGCTTCCTTCTTGTCGAGGTCGCCCTTCTGGGCGACGTGGTCGACGAACTCGCTCTTCGTCACTGCGGTCCTCCTGATCGAGGGTCGTGGTCGGGGCGACACATCGCGGAGTCGGTTCGACCTCCGCGTCCCCTAGCCGGTGTCCGCCCTCAGCGGCCCCGAAACCCGTGCTGCTGACGGTCGGCCGGGCAGTCTGAGACCACGGTCGGACGGATCGCAAGGCAGGCGTCCTGCAGACCGTCCAGAATCCCATCTCGATGACCCTGCAGCGCATCGCCTGGCTGGTGACCGTGGTGGCCCTCCTGATCGGGGCGCTGATCATGCTGATCAGCAACTACCAGGGCTACGCCGCGCTGTTCGCGGCGGTCGCGCTGTCGGCCGCCATCAACCTGCGCTGAGGCGCGCGCCGAAAGGCGCGCTGTGCAGGGGCTTCGCCGGGCGCGCGCGGCGACGCGGCTAGCTCGGCGCCTCGGCCGGCTCGGTGTGGACGATCACCTCGTCGATCGACGGCGCCTGCTCGCGGATCCGCCGCTCCAGCTCGGAGGCGACGTCGTGGGCCTGGTCGAGCGTGCGCGTGCCCGCCAGCCGGACCGTGAGCAGGACGACGAGCCCGTCGTCGCCGGTCCGGAAGCGCAGCGCGTCCGGTTCGCCACCGGTCAGCTCCCGGACCAGGTCCCGCACGACGCGCTCCTCGGCGGCGACCTCGGTCGGCTGCGGCCGCGCGCCCTCGACCTCGGTGCTGAGCGGCTCGATGTGGGTGTGGACGTCGATGACTTCCGGGACCGCCGCGCAGATCGCGGCCTCGACCGCGCAGGCGATGTCGTGCGCGTGGCCGAAGTCGAGGTCGGCGGGCAGCTTGAGGTGCAGCGACAGCTCCGGCCGGCCGCCGACGTCGACGACCCGGACGTTGTGGACCTCGCGCACGCCGCGGACCGTCAGCGCCGCGGCCGACGCGCGCTCGCGCAGGTCGCCCGAGCCGACCGCGCCCGGCTCGACGTGGACGACGACGTCACTGCCCGGCAGCGCCCGGCTGACCGCGTCCTCGATCGAGTCGGCGACCGCGTGGCCCTCGCCGAGCGCCGCGTCGGGGTGCACGCCGATCGTGGCCTCCACGAAGTTGCGCCCGGCCGCCGCGCGCACGCGCAGGCGGCGCAGCTCGACGTCGGGCTCGGCCTCGCGGATCGCGGCGCGCGCGACGCTCTCGGCCTCGACCGGCGTCGCGTCCATCAGCACGCCGACGTTGCGGCGCATCAGCCGGAACGCCGCGACGACGACCAGCACCGCGACGACGAGCGCCGCGATCGCGTCGGCCTCCGGCGTCCCGTTGGCCGCGAAGACGAGGCCGATCAGCACCGCGACCGTGCCGACCATGTCGGAGGCGAAGTGCAGGGCGTTGGACGCCAGCGCCGGGCTGTTGTGGCGGACCGCCGCGCGGTGGGAGATCAGCAGGCGCGAGATGTCGACCAGGAGCACGACGCCGAGCACCAGGAACGTCCAGATGTTCGCGTCGACCTCGTGGGAGGACTCGCCGAACAGCCGCGTCAGCGCCTGGATGCCGATGAACGCCGAGGCCAGGACCAGGAACGCGCCCTCGCCGAGCGCCGCGAGGTGCTCGGCCTTGCCGTGGCCGTAGGGGTGGTCGCGGTCCGGCGGCCGCGTCGCGACCCGCAGCGCCAGGAACGTCAGCAGCGCCGCGACGAGGTCGGTCCCGGAGTGCACCGCCTCGGCGACGAGGCCGAGCGACCCGGACAGCAGGCCCGCGACGAGCTTCAGCGTGACCAGGAACGCAGCCGCGAAGACCGAGCCCAGCGCCGAGCGCAGGATGTCGCGCGCCGACGCCTCGGCGCTGGTCTGCTCGGGAGCGGCGACCGCCGGAGGTGTCGCTACTGCGGCGGCTGCGCCGCGCGCGTCGTCGCGGTCGGGCGCGTCGCTCATCCGCCCAGGTGCTCCCGCAGCAGCGCGGCGGCGCGGCCGCGGTGGGAGATGGCGCCCTTCTCGTCCGGCGTCAGCTCGGCCATCGTGCGGCCGGCGGGTGCGGGGATCTCGTCGTCGGGCAGGAAGGCGGGGTCGTAGCCGAAGCCGCCGTCGCCGCGCGGCTCGGCGGCGAGCGTGCCGGTGCAGCGGCCCTCGAACAGCTCCTCGGTCCCGGCGACGGGGTCGACGAGCGCGATCACGCAGACGTAGGCCAGCGCGCTGCCGGTCGGGGCCTCGCGCAAGAGCTTGTCGAGGTTCTCCTGGTCGGTCGCGTCCTCGCCGGCGAAGCGCGCCGAGTAGACGCCCGGGCGGCCGCCGAGCGCTTCGCTCTCGATTCCGGAGTCGTCGGCGATCACGACCACTCCGAGCGCCTCCGCGGCAGCGCGCGCCTTGCCGAGCGCGTTCTCGGCGAACGTCGTCCCGGTCTCGGGCGGCAGGACGACGTCGTCGGGCAGCGGCGCGACCTCGTGCGGGGCCAGCAGCTTCTCGAACTCCTCGGCCTTGTGCGCGTTGCGCGTCGACAACACCAACTTCATGACGCCCGTCCTTCCGCGATCGCCGCGTCCTGGTGCTCGCGCAGCTGCGCGATCCCGCCCTCGGCCAGCGCCAGCAGCTCGTCGAGGTGCGCGCGCGACAGCGGCGTGCGCTCGGCCGTCGCCTGCACCTCGACCAGGCCGCCGTCGCCGGTCATGACGACGTTGGCGTCGACCTCGGCGCTGGAGTCCTCGGGGTAGTCGAGATCGAGCAGCGGCACGCCGCCGACGATCCCGCACGACACGGCCGCGATCGTCCCGGTCAGCGGCGAGCGCTTGATCGTGCCGGCAGCGACGAGCTGCTCGCACGCCAGCGCGAGCGCGACGTAGGCGCCGGTGATCGACGCGGTGCGCGTCCCGCCGTCGGCCTGCAGCACGTCGCAGTCGAGGTAGATCGAGTTCTCGCCCAGCGCGGTGAAGTCCACGACGCCGCGCAGCGAGCGCCCGATCAACCGCTGGATCTCGATCGTCCGGCCGTCCGCGCGCCCCTTGGTGATGTCGCGCGCCTTCCGGGAGCCGGTCGACGCGGGCAGCATCCCGTATTCGGCGGTGACCCAGCCCAGCCCGGAGCCCACGCGCCAGCGCGGCACGCCGGTCTCGGCCGACGCGGTGCAGATCACGCGCGTCTCCCCCATCGAGATCAGCGCCGAGCCCGACGCGGTCCGGACGAAGCCGGGCTCGATCGTGACGGGGCGCAGCGCGTCCTGCGTGCGGTCGTAGGAGCGGGTCAACGGCGCGGCCACGCGGGCACCTCCGGGGTCTGGTTCGAGGCGAGGTCGACGTGCTCGACCTCGGTCAGCGGCATCTGCAGGAAGCGCGTGCCGAGCGCGTGGAACGCGTCGGCGTCGCCGGTGCAGAGGAAGGAGTAGGTGCCCTCGCCGGAGCGCCGCGACCCGAGGCCGCGCGCGCCGAGCGCGTGCTCGGCCTGGCGCGCCAGCGCGGCGCCGGACGTCACGATCGTCACGCGGGGGCCGAGCATCCGCTGGAGCATCGGGCGGACCAGCGGGTAGTGCGTGCAGCCGAGGATGACGGTGTCCACGCGGGCCTCGACCAGCGGCGCGCAGTAGTCGCGCACGACGTCCTCCAGCTCGCGCGTGAACAGCTCGCCGCCGGGCGGGTCCTGGATCAGCGGCGCGAGGTCCGGGCAGGCGACCGCCTCCAGGTCGACGTGCGGGTCGACGGACGCGACGGCACGCGCGTAGGCGCCGGAGGCGACGGTCGCGCGGGTGGCGAGCAGGCCGATCCGGCCCGAGCGCGTGACCGCGACGGCCTGCGCGGCCTCGGGCTTGACGACGCCGATGACGTCGATCCCGAGCGTCGTCTCCAGCATCCGCCGCTGCAGCGCCGGCAGCGCGGCGGCGGTCATCGAGTTGCAGGCGACGACCAGCAGCTTGGCGCGGCGGGCGATCAGCTCGTCGGCGATGTCCATCCCGAACGACTCGAGCTCCTGCTGCGTGCGCTCGCCGTACGGGAACCGCGCGCTGTCGCCCAGGTAGACGTAGTCCTCCTGGGGCAGGGCGACGAGCAGCTCGTGCAGGACGGTGAGCCCGCCGACGCCGGAGTCGAAGACAGCGATCGGGCGGTCGCGGGGGTCGCTGGCGGGCACGCCGACCATCGTAGGCGGCGGGCCCGCCGGGACGCGCCCCACCAGCGTCCCGGCGAGCACGCGCTCGTAGGTCCGTAGCGCCAGCATCACTTCTTGGACGGCGGGTCCCCGACGCCGTCGATCGAGTCCTTCAGCTTGCCCACGATCGTGGTGCCGAGGTCGGTCCCGGACCTCGTCTTGAGCGCCACGACGGCGGCCATGATCCCGGCGATCAGCAGGATCAACCCGATGTACTCGACGGTCCCCTGGCCGTCGTCGCGAGCGATCAGCGCGCGATGGGTACGGCGCAGGTGATGGTGGATGGTCGCGTGAGCGCAACCAATGGCACGGTGCATGCGTCTCTCCAGGTGATGAGCGGTTGGCGAAGCCCCTCGGATCCTGGGCCGAGATGTGTGACGGATCTACGCGCGTTCGTTGCGCAGGCGCGCAGCGCCGGTGTCGGAACGCGCTGGTATCGTCCGACGCGGCGCCGAAACGGCGCCTTCTTCCTATGAAGGGTCTCTTCCGCCGCAACGCTCCGGCCGACCCGAACCCGCAGGAGCAGCAGCCGACGATGGTCGTGCCGCAGCCCCCGCCGGTGGCGCCGCCGGAGCAGCCGCTTCCCGCCGGCCTCGCCCCCGAGGACGTCGCCCCCTCGCGTCCGAGCTTCCGCGATCGCGGCCGCCTGCGGCGCCGGTTGCGCTACCTGCGCCGCGTCCGGGAGCTGGGCTTCCGGGACCTCGGCGGCCTGGCGTTCGACCTGCACCGCTTCGGCCGGCGCAACGACGACCTCGTGTTGGGCAAGCTCGCCGCGCTGGATGCGGTCGACCGCGAGCTGCGAGCGATCGAGCGCGTGCTGAACGAGCGCCGCGACATCCTGGAGCTGCGCGAGCCCGGCGTCGCCGCGTGCCCGCGCTGTGGCGCGCTGCACGGGTCCGACGCGCGGTTCTGCCCGCAGTGCGGGATCGCGTTCAGCGGCCCGCTGGCGATGGTCGAGGTCGGCGGCGTGGCGCAGCCCGCGCCCGAGGCCGCGCCGATCGCCACGCAGACGGTCGGAGAAGTGAGCCCCGCTGAGCCGGCGCCGACGCCGGTCTCCGGCGCGCTGGAGGGCAACCCGCCCCCGGAGGCGCCACCCGCCGTCCCGGAGCCGGCCGCTGCCGAGCCGGCCGCGCCTGCGGAGCCGACCGAGGCCGAGCAGTCGGCGCCTTCGGGCCTCCCCGGCGCCGACGACGCCGAGTCGGGCGCGTCCGGCGCGACGTCCGGCGACAACGGCGGCGAGCAGCCGACGCAGGCGTTCTCCTCGCTCGGCGGCCCCGGCGGCGACCCGCTCGCCCAGCGCGAGCACCGCGAGCAGTGAGCACCCAGGAGCCGGGCCGCGTCTCCGGGCCCGCGCCCGCCGCGTTGCGCTGCCCGCGCTGCGGCGCGACCGTCGCGCCCGAGCAGGACTGGTGCCTGGAGTGCGGCGCGCCGGCCCGGACGCGCCTGGCGCCGACGCCGCACTGGCGCGCGCCGATCGCCGTGATCGCGGTCGTGATCGTGCTCGCGGGCGCCGCCTTCGCCTTCGCCTTCAGCGACCTGACCGCCGACGACGGCAACGTCTCCTCGGCCACCGCGACAACACCGGCCTCGACGCCCGCCGGCGACACCACCGCCCAGACGCCCACGGTCCCGACCGCCCCCGCCGCGACGCAGACGTCGCCCAGCGCGAGCGCGGCGATCCCGGGCTCCGGCGGCTAGCGCCCGAGCCGCACGACGGCGAGTCGGGTCGGCGAGCCGCTCGCCTCGACCGCGAGGTACCTCGCGTCGCAGGCCTCGTACGGGTCGGCCGACGTCGAGACCCGCGCGACCTCCCTTTCGCCCACGAGGATCCGCGTGCGGCGGTCCTTCGTCCTGGACACCACCAGCCTGCCGCCGCAGAACAGCGCGGCCAGGCGCGGCGGCGACCCGACCGTCCCGAGCACGCGACCGCCGCGCGGCGGGTCGCCCGGCGCGATGACGCGGACGCGCTGGACCTCGCCGCCATGGCGCCGCAGCACGGTCTCGGTCAGCACGAAGCGCCCGTCCGGCTGCAGGTCACGCGCCTCCGCGAGGGCGTGAGGCAGCGACGACCGGAACGTCCTGACCGCGCCCGTCGCGACGTTCACCAGCCGGACCACGTCCACCCCCGCCGTATCCAGCTCCCACGTTCCGGCGACGCCGACGACGAAGTGCCCGGCGCTGCCGCGCGCCGTCGACAGCACCCGCTCACCCGCCGGCCCGATCGCCGACACCACCACCGTCGCGTCCGCCGACCCGCACGTCCCCGAGTACGTGGACACCAACAGCTCGCCCGCGGAAGTGACGCCGCCGACGCCGAACGGCGGGCACTCCTCGTCCACGGGATGCGGCGCCTCCCTCAGGACCGCCGCGCCGCCCGCCGGGTCCGCCGTCGGGACCGCGACCACCTGCGTGACGCCGGCGGGGTCGCCGGACACGTCGACGTCGAACCCCAGGACGCCACCTGCCGCCACCAGGTCGCCGACGATGCCGGCGGTCCGGAACACCGTGGTGCGCCGCCCGGTCGCGAGGTCGACCCGGATCACCGCCGACTGCGTGGTGCGCCGGAGCACGAACGCGGCGCCGCTGTCGACCGCCAGCCCCTGGGTCTCGCCCGGCACGCGCACGATCCGCGGCGCGGGCGCGGCCTCAGCGATCGCGCAAACCGTGAGCGCCAGTAGCAGCGAGCAGACCAGACCGGTGAGGCGCATGCACGCGGTCCTTCCCCGCGCGCCCCGCCCTCAACCGAGCAGCGCGGCGTGCTGGGCCAGGCGCTTCTCGGCCAGCGGGTGCACCGGCAGCTCCGGCGCAGCCACGGCGTCCGGAGACCCCAGCACCTCCAGCGTCGCCACCAACCCGCGCGCCAGCGCGCCCAGGTCGTAGCCGCCCTCCAGCACGACACCCACAGGAACGCCCAGCTCGTCGGCGACCGCCCGGACCGACGCCGCCATCGTCGCGTAGCCCGCGTCGGTCACCCGCCCGTCGGCCAGCGGGTCGTCGGCATGCGCGTCGTAGCCCGCCGACACCAGGATCAACCCAGGCCTATAAGAACGCGCGAGCGGCACGACGACGTGCTCGACCAGCGAGCCGAACGTCTCGTCGCCGCTCCCGGGCGGCACGGGCAGGTTGACCGTGTAACCCTCGCCACCAAGAACACCAACTTCCTCCGCGCCGCCCGTCCCCGGGTACAGCGGCCACTGGTGGATCGAGCAGAACAGCACGTCGGCGGTGTCGTAGAAGACGTCCTGGGTCCCGTTGCCGTGATGCACGTCCCAGTCGAGGATCAGGACGCGCTCGACGCCGTACCGCTCCTTCGCCCAGCGCGCGCCGACCGCGACGTTGTTGAACAGGCAGAACCCCATCGACCGCCGCGCCTCCGCGTGGTGGCCCGGCGGCCGGTGCACGGAGACCGCAACCCGCGGGACATCGCCGCCCGAGGCGCCGAGCAGCGCATCCACCACCGCCACCGCCCCGCCCGCCGCGTGCAGCGCCGCCTCCCACGACCCCGGCGAGACCACCGTGTCCGCGTCGATCCGCCCGCCGCCCGCCGCACACAGCTCGTGCACGCCGTTGATCAGCCGCGCCGGGTGCACGGCCTCCAGCTGCGCACGCGTCGCCTCGGGCGACTGACGCCGTTCGAAGCCCAGCCACCCGCGCGCCTCCAGCGCCTCGGCGATCGCGGTCATCCGCGCCGGCTGCTCCGGATGCGGCCCGGGATCGTGCTGCAGCGACGACGGATGCGAGAACAGGACGGGGTCGGCCATCGCCCCCAACGCTACCCGCGCGCCCAACGGCACGCCGTCGCGCACCCTCGCGGGCGCGCGCGAGCGCTAGGGTCCTGGCCTTGTCCGCACCTGCTCCCCACGTCGTCGACGCCGAGGTCGCGGTCGTCGGCGCCGGCGCGGCCGGCCTCTACGCCGCGCTCACCGCCGCTCGCGCGGGCGCGCGTGTCGCGCTCGTCTCCGCCACGCCGCTCGCCCAGACCGCGTCGTACTGGGCCCAGGGCGGCCTCGCCGCCGCGCTCGATCCCACCGACTCGCCGGACCTCCACCGCCGCGACACCGAGGTCGCCGGCCGCGGGATCGTGCGCCGCAGCGCCGCCTCCCTGCTCTGCCGCGAGGCGCCCGGCGCCGTGCGCGAGCTCGAGGAGCACGGCGTCACCTTCGACCGCGCCCAGGACGGCAGCCTCGCGCTCGGCCTGGAGGGCGGGCACTCCAAGCGCCGCGTCGTCCACGCGGGCGGCAGCGCGACCGGGCGCCGCGTCGTCCGCCAGCTCTCCGCCGTCGTCGTCGAGGAGCCCCGCATCGAGGTCCTGGAGCAGGCCCGCGCCGCCGCGCCGTGGACGGTCGACGGCCGCTGCGTCGGCGTCGTCCTGGAGGACGGCCGCGCGGTCCGGGCGCGCTCGACGATCCTGGCGACCGGCGGCGCCGCCGCGCTGTGGGCCCGGACGACCAACCCACCGGGCTCGCTCGGCGTCGGGATGATGCTCGCCCACGCGGCGGGCGCCGCGCTCGCCGACCTGGAGTTCGTCCAGTTCCACCCGACCGCGGTGGCCGGCGTGCCGGGCCGCGAGGGCTTCCTGGTCACCGAGGCGATCCGCGGCGAGGGCGCGACGCTGCTCGACGCGCAGCACGAGCGCTTCGTCGAGGAGCTCAAGCCCCGCGACGAGGTCGCGCTGGCCGTGTTCCGCAAGATGGCCGAGCAGGACACCAGGAACGTCTGGCTCGACATGCGCCACGTCGACCCGCACTCGTTCCCGAACATCGTCGGCGCGCTCCGGGAGTCCGGGCTGGACCCGGCGACCGAGCTCGTGCCCGTGTCGCCCGCGAGCCACTTCTGCATGGGCGGCGTCGTCGCCGACCTCGACGGCGCCTCGACCGTCCCGGGCCTCTACGTCGTCGGCGAGACCGCGAACACCGGCCTGCACGGCGCCAACCGCCTCGCGTCCAACTCGCTGACCGAGTGCTTCGTCCAGGGCAAGCGCGCCGCGCTCGCCGGGCTCTCGGAGCCTCGCTTCCCCGTCGCGCCCGAGAACCCGCCCGCCCAGACCGCGATCGTCGCGCCGAGCCAGGCGACGCGCGAGAACCTCTGGCGCAACGCGGGCCTCGCCCGCGACGCGGCGGGCCTCGCCGAGCTCGCGCGCGATCCGCACCCACTGGCGCAGATCGTCGCGGCATGCGCCATGCTGCGCCAGGAGTCCCGCGGAGCCCACTTCCGCACCGACTTCCCCGACACCGATCCAGCCCTCGACGGCCATCACGCCGTCGTCCGCAACGGCGGCTCCCCCGCCTTCGAGCCCTGGACCTGAGCCCTCTGTTAGGGCTCGGTTGAACGCGAGCACCCTCTTAACGCGAACTCAACAGACCGTGCGTTGGTGCTTCATGAGCCCGGGGCACGATGCACCCGGTCGGGGAGCCAGCCAAACCCAAGGGTCCAGGGGAGGGTCAGCATGTACCAGTTCAGCAGAGGCATGTACCGGGAGCTCGCCAAGGACGTGGACGCGTCCGTGTGCGAGGAGGCCCACCACCACGTGCTTCATGCCTGCGAGTCGAACATCGAGCGGCTCGTCGGCGATCGCCACTACTTCGCGCGCCCCGCGCGCACGCTCTTCAACGACATCCGGCGCTACTTCCCGATGACCGCGCAGGCGCGCGTCTGGGCGGTCGTGGAGCGCTACGTCGCCGCCACCGAGGAGTGGCTGGACCGGATGCCGCAGAACGGCGTCGACGTCCACGGCCAGCCGCTGCAGTGCCGCGCGACGACACGCCGCGGGACCGCGTGCCAGCGGATGCCGCTGCCCCACAACGGCTACTGCCCGTCGCACCAGCACCTCGCGGAGACCGAGGAGGTCGAGCTGCGCGAGGCGATCGCCGCCTAGGCGGCGTGGCTGGGTAGGTTCCCGGGCAGATGCTGCTCGGGGTGGACGTCGGGGGGACCTTCACGGATGCCGTCGTGGTCGACGGCGGACGGCTGGTGACCGCGAAGGCCCCGACGACGCCGGGCGACCAGTCCCAAGGCGTCCTGGCGGCGGTCGCGGCGGCGCTGGAGAACGCGGGCCGGGCGCCGGCCGACGTCTCCGGGTTCGCGCACGGGATGACCGTGGCGACCAACGCGCTGCTGGAGGGCGTGGGCGCCCGGACGGTCCTGTGCGCGACCGCGGGCTTCGTCGACGTCGTCGAGCTCGGTCGCCAGGCGCGGCCGGAGCTGTACCGGCTCTGCGCGGACCGGCCGGCGCCGCTGGTCCCGCCGGAGCGGCGCGTCGCGGTGCCGGAGCGGATGACGCCTTCAGGCGTCATGCACGCGCTGACGGAGGACGCGGCGCGCGCCGTCGCCGAGCAAGTTGCAGCACTTGAACCCGAAGCGGTCGCGGTCGTGCTGCTGCACGCCTACCGCCACCCGGAGCACGAGGAGCTGCTGGGGCGAGCTTTGCGCGAGCGGCTCGGCGACGACGTCCACGTCTCGCTGTCGCACGAGGTCACCGCGACGTTCCGGGAGTTCGAGCGCGCGGCGACGACCGAGGTCGACGCGGCGCTGTCGCCGCTGCTGCGCGCCTACCTGACGCGGCTGGTCGACGGCGCGGTCGACGAAGGACTTCCGGAGCCCGCGATCATGCAGTCGTCGGGCGGGCTGACCGACGCGTCCACCGCCGCGGGCCACGCCGCGCTGACCGTCCTGTCCGGCCCCGCGGGCGGCGCCGCCGCGGCCGCGCTGCTCAGCGCGCGGCTCGGCGAGCCGGACCTGTTGTGCTTCGACATGGGCGGCACGTCGTGCGACGTCTGCGTCGTGGAGGACGGGCGCGTCCGGGCTTCGGCCGGGCGCACGATCGGCGGGCGGCCGCTGGCGCTGCCGATGGTCGACATCCACACGGTCGGCGCGGGCGGCGGGTCGATCGGCTGGCGCGACGCGGGCGGCGCGCTGCGCGTCGGGCCGCGCAGCGCGGGCGCCGACCCGGGACCGGCCTGTTACGGGCGCGGTGGCACCGAGCCGACGGTCACCGACGCGAACCTCGTGCTCGGGCATCTTGATGTGGAACGGCCGCTGGCCGGCGGCGTGGCGCTCGACGCCGAGGCGGCGCAGCGGGCGGTCGGCGCGCTCGCCGAGGAGCTCGGTCTCCCGGACGCGCGCGCGTGCGCGGAGGGCATCGTCCGGGTCGCGAACACCGAGATGGTCCGGGCGCTGCGCGTCGTCACCGTCGAGCGCGGGATCGACCCGCGCCGCTTCGCGCTGCTCGCCTTCGGCGGCGCCGGGCCGCTGCACGCGGCGGCGATCGCCGACGAGCTGGGGATCACGCGGATCGTCGTGCCGCGCGCGGCGGGCGTGCTGAGCGCTTTGGGCTTGGCAGCGGCGGAGCGGCGGCGCGACACGGCCCACTCCGTCCTTCTCCGCGGCGCTGACCTGACCGACACCGCGCTCGCCGCGTTGGCCGGCGACGCCGACGAGGTGACCTGGGACGCGCGCTACGCCGGGCAGTCCCACGAGCTCGCGCTGCGCGACGTCCCGCCGCGCGCCTCCGCGCTGCGCACCGCCTTCGCCGACGCCCACCGCGAGCGCTACGGCTACGCCGACGACGACGCCGAGGTCGAGCTGGTCACGGTCCGGACCGCGCGCGTCGAGCCCGGCCCGGACGTCGCGTGGGAGACCGCGGTCGACCGAGTCGATGTGGTCGGTCCGGATGTTGTCGCACTACCGGAGGCGACGCTCGTCGTCCCGGACGGCTGGCGCGGTTCGAGCGACGCGACCGGCACCGTGATCCTGACCCGTGACGCGTCGTGAGCGGCCTCGACCCCATCGCCCTGCAGGTCGCCACCGGTGCGCTGCGCGCGGCGTGCGAGGAGATGGGCGCGGTCCTGATCCGCAGCGCGCACAGCGCGAACATCAAGGAGCGCCACGACTGCTCGACCGCGCTGTTCGACGCGCACGGCGAGATGGTCATGCAGGCCGAGCACATCCCGGTCCACCTCGGGGCGATGCCGGCGTCGGTCGCCGCGGTGCTCGGCGAGGACCACGCCGGCGGCGCGTCGTGGGTCCTGAACGACCCCTACCGCGGCGGGACGCACCTGCCGGACATCACGGTCGTGACGCCGATCCTGGGCGAGGGCGCGGAGCTCTTGGGGTTCTCGGCCTCGCGCGCGCACCACGCCGACGTCGGCGGGCGCGTCCCGGGGTCGATGCCGTTCGACTCGCGGACGCTCGAGGAGGAGGGCGTCGTGATCGCGCCGCGCGTGCTCGACGACGACGCGATCGGCGCGCTGGCGTCCCAGATGCGCCAGCCCGCGGAGCGCCGTGCGGACCTGCGCGCGCAGCTGGCGGCCAACCAGCTCGGGGTGCGCCGCGTCGTCGAGCTTGCCGAGCGCCTCGGGATCGACGGCCTACGCTCCGCGTTCGCCGCGGTCCTGGACTACGCCGAGCGCCGCACCCGCGCGTGCATCGCCGACCTGCCCGACGGGACCTACACGGCGACCGACGTCCTGGAGGCGATCGACGGCGACCTGGAGCTGCGCGTCACCGCGACCGTCGCCGGCGACGAGCTGACCCTCGACTTCACCGGCTCCGCGGCACAGGACCCCGGGAACCTCAACTGCCCCGTCGCCGTGACGCGCAGCGCCTGCCTGTTCGCCGTGCGCGTCCTGACCGACGCCGACATCCCGCCGAGCGCGGGCGCGCACCGCCCGGTCACGGTCATCACCGAGCCGGGGACGCTGCTCGACGCCGGCGCGCCCGCGGCGGTCGCCGCCGGGAACGTCGAGACCTCGTCGCGCGTCGCCGACCTCGTCCTCCAGGCCTTCGGCCGCGCCTGCGGCCAGGGCACGATGAACAACCTGACGCTCGGCAACGACGACTTCTCCTACTACGAGACGCTCGGCGGCGGCCAGGGCGCCTGCCCCGACGCGCCCGGTCCCAGCGCCGTGCACGTCGCGATGTCCAACACCTTGAACACGCCGATCGAGGCGCTGGAGCTGGAGTTCCCGGTCCGCGTCGTCGAGTACTCGATCCGCCGGGACTCCGGCGGAACCGGTGAGCACGACGGCGGCGACGGCATCGTCCGCGAGCTGGAAGCGCTCACGGAGATGCACTACTCCCTCATCACCGAGCGGCGCCGCCACGCCCCGCCGGGCGCCGCGGGCGGCGGATCCGGGAAGCCCGGCGCCAACATCCTCAACGACGACGAGCTGCCCGCCAAGGCAGGCGGTACGCTCGCGCCCGGCGACCGCCTGCGCATCGAGACGCCCGGCGGCGGCGCCCACGGCGGCGCCTGACCGCGCTACTCGCCCGCCGGCGTGAGCAACCCGATGATGTTGCCGTCCGGGTCGGTGAACTGGGCCAGCGTGATGCGGTCCATGATCGTCTCGGGGCCGAAGACCTTCCTGCCGCCGAGCTCCTCGGCGCGGGCCAGCGTCGCCTCGATGTCGTCGACCTCGACGTAGATCGTCGTGCGCGGGCCGCCGCTGTCGGCGCCGCCCGCGATCCCGCCGGCGATGCCGTGGTCCATCATGCCCTTGCCGGGGTCGGTCAGCCCGTACCTGTACTCGTTGTCGGCGTTGATCGCCCACCCGAAGAGGTCGCCGTAGAACCTCTGGGTGGCGGCGCCGTCCTGGCCGATGATCTCGAAGTGCACGATCGGGTTGGACATCAACCTGCTCCTTGGGCTCGGGGATCGACGCCGGCCAGCGCCTTCGCGGCCAGCCGGTGGAGCGTCGCACGCTCGCTCGCCGAAAGCGACCCCAGCAGTTCGCTCTCGGCGCGATCGAGCCTGCGCTCGGCGGCCTTCAGCGCTCGGCGCCCGGATGCCGTGATCGCGACGCGGTGGCGCCGCCGGTCCTCCGGATCGCGCTCGCGCGTGATCAGGCCGCGCGCCTGCAGGTCGTCGAGCAGGCCGACGACGTCGCTCGGGTCCTGGCGCAGCCGCGCGCCCAGCGTCCGCTGGGCCTGCGGGCCGAAGTCCTCCAGCGCGGCCAGCACCGCGACGTGCCCGAGCCGCAGGTCGCCCACCGCGGCGACCGACCCCGCCCGCGCGTTCCTGCCCAGCAACGACAGCACGTACGCGGGGCGCGCGAGCAGGCGCGGCGGCAACCGATCGTCCATGGCGTGGGAGACTACCAACCGTTGGTATCTTCCAACGAATGCTCCCCAGCACGCTCACCGACCTCGCCGGCACCTGGGCCGGCGCGGAGACCCTCTCCCCCTCGCCGTGGTCGCCCGGCGGCACGGCGCACGGCCGCCACACGTCCACCGCCGCGCTCGACGGCACCGCGCTCCTGCACGACTACACGCAGGAGCGCGACGGCGCGACGACGCTCAGCGGCCACGGCGTCTGGCTCGCGGACGCCGACGACACGCTCGCATGGTTCTGGTTCGACTCCTACGGCTTCGTCCCGCCCGGGCCCGCGCGCGGCGCGACGCCCGCCGCAATGGAGAAGACCACGCCCCGCGGCACCCAACGCGCGCGCTTCGACATCATCGACAACGCGACGCTCCACCACACGATCGCCGTCCGCCTGGCCGACGCGGCGGACTTCGCGCCGGTCGCCGAAGCCCGCTACGCGCGCGTCTGAGCGGCGCGGCCCGCGCGCGTCACGGTGGCCGCGAGCAGCACGCAGACGCCGCCGGCGCCCGCGAACGCCAGCTCGGCGCTGGTGTCGTAGAGCGCCAGCCACGACACCGGCGCGAGCGCATTGCCGGCGAACTTGAACGCCCCGATCACCGACACCGCGCCGCCGCGGTTGGCCGGCGCGGCGCCGACGGTCAGGACGTTCAGCCCCGCCCACAGCAGGGCGCTGGCGACGCCGGTGACCAACCACACCAACGCCAGTCCTTCCCACTGATCGACGATCCCGAGCAGTGGGACCAGGACCACGCAGCCGGCCGCACCAACGACGGCGACGCCCACCGCGCCGCGCCGGTCGGTCAGGCCGCCCGCCGGGCGCCCCGCGACCACGCCCGCCGCGCCGAAGCCCGCCAGCAGCAGCCCGCGCTCGGTCGGCCCGAGGCCGAACGCGTCGCCCGCCCGCAGCGCGACGACCACGCCGAGCCCGGTCACGCCGAGGTAGGCGAGGAACGCCGCGGCGGCGGTCCAGCGCGTCCGGGGCGTGAGCGCCTCGACGAACCGCGGGCGCTCCGCCTTCACGCGCTGCCTCGCCGCGCCGCCGCCCGGCGACATCCACGCCAGGATCAGCGCCGCGACCGCCGCGACGACGAACGCCAGCCGGTAGTCGAGCGCGCCCGCCAGCCCGCCGACCAGCGGCGCGCCGACCACGCCCGCGGTCTGGACCGCGGCGAACGTCCCCATCGTCCTGCCGAGCGCGGCCTCCGGCGTCGCGTCGGCCAGCGCGGCGAGGACGAGCGGCGTCGTGAACGCGTTCGCCGCGCCCTGCAGCGCGCGGGCGATCAGGAACGGCGCGAACGCGCCCGCCACCGCCGCCCACAGCGAGGCCAAGGCGTACACGACGAACGCGACGCGCGTGGCCCGCGCGCGCCCGAAGCGCTCCCCGAGCGTCCCGGAGACCAGCTGCAGCGCGGCGAACGGCACGAGGTAGGCGGTCAGCGCCACCGACGCGGCCGACGACGACACGTCGAACGCATCCCGCAGCTCCGGGATCAGCACCGTGACCATGCCACCGCCGAACGGGCCGATGAACCCGCCGGCGTAGAGCGCGACGCGCGTGGCGCCGCCCGCTCCGTCGTGCGTCATCCGAGGGCCACGACCGTCCCGCGCGCCGCCGAGTCGCGCGCGGCCTCCAGCACGTCGAGCACGCCGATCGCGTCGTCGAGCGTGACGGGCGGCGGCGTGTCGCCGCTGCGATCCCGGATCGTCCGCACGACGCCCGCGTAGTACGAGTCCCACGCGCCCGGCGCCATCGCGACCGGCTCGACCGCCCCGGAGCCGTCGTGCCACCAGGCACCGTCGCTGTCACCGGTCTCGCGGGTCGCCCAGCCGCGGTCGCCGGGGCGCAGGCCCGCACGCAGCTGCGGCTCCTGGTGATCCAACCCGTAGAACAACAACGCGCCGCGCTCGCCGAGCACCCGGAAGCGCGCGGGCGCGTCGGCCGCGAAGACGCCCGCGTAGAGGTGCGAGCGCACGCCGCCCGGATGCTCCAGCGCGACGAAGACGTCGTCCTCGACCGCGGCGCCCGCGCGGCGGACGTCGAGCTCGGCGTAGACCGTCGCGGGCGCGCCGAACAGCTGGATCGCCTGGTCGACCAGGTGCGAGCCCAAGTCCAACAACAACCCGCCGCCGTCGGCGGGGTCGGCGTTCTCGCGCCACGCGCCCTCCTTGACCTGCGGGCGGAAGCGGTCGAAGCGCGACTCGAACGTCACGACGCGGCCCAGGCGCCCGGCGTCCAGCTCGCGGCGCAGCGTCAGGAAGTCGTCGTCCCAGCGGCGGTTGTGGAACGCGGCGGCGACGACGCCCGCGGCGGCCGCCGCGTCGCGCAGCTCGCGCGCCTCGCGTGCGGTGACCGCGACCGGCTTGTCGATCACCACGTGCTTGCCCGCGGCGATCGCCTCGTGCGCCAGCGCCGCGTGGAAGCGATTCGGTGAGGCGATCACGACGACGTCGCAGTCCTCCAGCGCATCGCTGAGCGCGTCGACGGCGCGCGCGTCCGGGAAGGCGCGGCCCAGCTCGCCCCGCCGCTCCTGCGAGCGCGTCACGACGGAGGCCAGCTCCAGCCCCTCGGTCGCGGCGACCAGCGGCGCGTGGAACGCCGCTCCCGCCAGCCCGTAGCCCGCCAGGGCGACGCGCAGTTCCGTTGCACTTCCGTCGTGGTCGCTCATGCCGTTCTGCACGCTATCGCCGCGAAGTAAGGGGTCGCCGGCGGCTAGGGCCGCAGCCGGGTAAGGGGTCTTGTCGCGCAGGTAAGGGGTCGACCCCCTCAAGGTCGCTCCGTACGCCCGATGTGGAGCGACCCTCTCAGCAGCAAGATGCTGTCCATGTTGTTCCTCCTCCAACAGCCTCTCGCCGCCGTCCGCGACGAGGACGCCATGCGCGCCGGCTTGCGGAACCGACCCCAGCCGCGCATCCCTCAGCGCGCGGCCCTCTTGGGTCGGCTCCGCAGCCGGCGCGATGCGCGCTCCCGGATCCGCACGGCGCACGCGTAACCCCCGACACGGAGCGTCTCCCCACGCTCCAGCGCACCGAGCACCCCTTTGACCCCTCAACCGATCACCGACCTGACCGCACGGCGCCGGTTGCGCGAGAATCCCCCGGGCATGCCCGCTCGCGTGACCAGCGACGCCTTCATCGGGCGTCGCGTCGAGCTTGCTCAGCTCGACGCGGCGCTGATGACCGCTGCGCATGGACCGGGGACCGCCTGCCAGGCGGGCCTCGTGTTCGTCGCCGGCGAGTCGGGCATCGGCAAGTCGCGTCTGGTCGACCACTTCGCCGAGCGCGCCAAGGCCGGCGGCACGCGCGTCCTCTGGGGCGACTGCATCGACCTTGGCGACTCCGAGCTGCCCTACGCGCCGCTGGTGTCGGCGCTGCGCTCGCTCGTCCGCTCCGGCCATCCCGTCTTCGAGCAGCTCGGCCCGCAGCGCGCCGAGCTGGCCAGGCTCCTCCCTGAGCTCGGCACCCCGGGCGACCTGATCGTCGAGCCCTACGCGGGCTCCGCCCAGGGCCGCCTGTTCGAGCTGCTGCTGATGCTCTTCGAGAAGCTCTCGGAGGAGTCGCCGGTCCTGCTCGTCATCGACGACCTCCACTGGGCCGACCGCTCCACTCGCGACTTCCTCGCGTTCCTGGCCCGCAACGTCTGCTCGCAGCGGTTGTTGGTGGTGTCGACGTTCCGCGTTGACGAGCTCCACCGCCGCCACCCGCTGCGCCCGTTCCTGGCGGAGATCGAGCGGACCGAGCGCGCGTCGCGCGTGCCGGTCGAGCGCTTCACGCTCGAGGAGATCTCCGAGCAGGTCGCGGCGATCCTCGGGGCCCAGCCCGACGAGGACCTGCTCGACCGCGTCTGGGCCCGCTCGGAGGGCAACCCGCTGTTCGCGGAGGAGATCCTGGCGGCCGAGCGCGAGGGCGACGGCACGCTGCCGGAGTCGCTGCGCGACGCGCTGATGCTGCGCGTCGAGGCGCTCGGCGAGATGACGCAGGACGCGCTGCGCTGGGTCTCGGCGGCGCAGCGCATCGAACATGATGTCCTTGAAGAGGCGTCGCAGCTCGACCCGCTCGAGCTGCGCCACGCGCTGCGCGAGGCGGTCGCCCACCACGTCCTCGCCTCGCAGTTCGACGGCCGGATCGCCTTCCGCCACGCCCTGCTGCGCGAGGCGGTGTACGACGACCTGCTCCCCGGCGAGGTCGGCGAGCTGCACCTGCGGCTGGCCACGGTGCTGGAGGAGCGCCTGGCCGCCTCGCCGTGCATCGGCCTGGACCAGGCCGCCGAGATCGCCCACCACTTCGACGCCGCCGGCGACCAGCCGGCCGCGCTGCGCACCGCGATCCGGGCGGCGCTGACCGCCGAGCGCGTCCACGCCGAGGGCGAGGCCGCCGTCTTCTACGAGCGGGCGCTGGTCCTGTGGGATCGCGTCGTGGACCCGGAGGCGCTGGCCGGGTGCGACCACGTCGACCTGCTCTCGCGCGCGGCGAACGCCAACCAGTTCGACTACTCGCGCTGCATCCACCTGCTCAAGCGCGCGCTGGGCGAGATCGACGAGGAGCGCGAGCCGGGCCGCGCCGCCCTGCTGCTGGAGCGCCTGGGCAAGGCGCGCTGGAACTCCGGCAAGGGCCAGATCGCGCTGGAGGCGTGGGACGCGGCGTTGGCGCTCCTGCCCGTCGTGCCGCCGAGCAAGGAGCGCGCGCAGCTGCTGGCCGCCAAGGCGTCGGGGCTGATGCTGTGGGGTCGCTACAGCGACGCGCTGGAGATGGCCGACGAGGCGCTCGAGGTGGCCGACGCGGTCGGCGCCCGCAGCGTCCGGATCCATGCGCTCAACACGAAGGGCGTCTGCCTGCGCGGCGGCGGCGACACCTCGCGCGGGTTCGCGACGATCCGCGAGGCGATGGCGATGGCACGGGCCGACGGCGACGTCGACCAGCTGCTGCGCTCCTACCTCAACCTCTCCGACGCGCTGCACTTCACGGGCGACACGCACGCGGCGCGCAAGCTGCTGGTCCAGGGGCGCAAGGAGGTCCGGGAGCTCGGCCGCCGCGCGAACTGGCTGGCGATCCAGCAGGCCGAGATCGCCTATGACCTGGGCTTCTGGGACGAGGCCGACGAGCTGGTCCCGCTCGAGCTCGGGCGGGTCACGCAGGGCACGACGCGCGTCTTCTACGAGCTGACGCGGGCGTCGCTGTCGCTCGGCCGCGGCGACAACGCCGATGCGCGCGAGCGCCTCGTGATCGCCCGCGACCTCGTCGCGCGCTCCTACGAGCCGCAGTGGCACGCGCCGATCACCGCGATGCTCGCGGGCCTGGAGCGGCGCGAACGCAACATCGTCGCCGCGCGCGCCGCGATCCGGATGGGCCTGGAGCGGCTGACCGAGACCGAGGCGATGGCCGACGGCGCGCGGCTGGCGCGGATCTTCTCCTCGGCGGCGGGCGTCGAGGCCGACGCCGCGCAGCAGGCGCGCGACCTGGGCCGGCCCGACGACGAGGCCGCGGCGGTCGCCGCCGCGCGCGCCTACGCCGACCAGGCGCGCGAGGCCGCGTCACGCACGTTCGCCGCGGCGATGCCCGAGGCCGCCGCGATGGTCCTGGTCGCCGAGGCCGAGGCCGTCGACGCGACCGGCACGCCCGACCCGGAGCTGTGGGCACGCGCCGCCGACGCGTGGGCCGCGATCGATCGGCCATTCCGGGTTGCGCGCGTGCGCTGGCGCGAGGCCGAGGCCTCGCTGGCCACCGGCGACCGCGCCCGCGCCGAGGCCGCCGGCAGCGACGCGCTGGCGCTGGCGACCCGGCTGGGCGCCGCCTGGGTGATCGAGGAGCTGACCGCGCTGGCGCGCCGCGGCCGCCTGCGCTTCGACGTCCCGCCGCAGGCCGTCGCCGACGCGGCAGCGAGGCCCGCGACACCAAGCACCCCAACAACACCCGCGGCCGCCGTCACCGACCCGGCCGCCGAGCTGGGCCTGACGCCCCGCGAACGCGACGTCCTCGCCTTGGTCGCCCAGGGCCGCACGAACCGCCAGATCGGCGAAGAGCTCTTCATGGCCGAGAAAACAGCCTCGGTCCACGTGTCCCGGATCCTCGCCAAGCTCGACGTGCGCTCCCGCACGGAGGCTGCTGCGGTGGCCCACCGGTTGGGCATCGAGGGTGATGACTCGGTGGCGGTGGCCTGAGGAGCGCTTCGTTGCGTTGAGGGCGGCGCGCGGGCCCGGGCGCGGGCGCCCGTGGCGTTCAGCTCGCGGCGTGGGTGGTGATGTGGTGCGTTTGCGGTCGGGCATCGAGGGCGAGTGGCGTTGGTGGCGATGCCGGCGTTCGCGGTGTGGCTCGGCCTGGTGCCGGGACGGGCGAGGGTTCGGGACCGAAGCGTTGGTCAACGGTGCATTTGGGTCCTATGCGAACCCAAATGCACCTCTGGGGGGTGAACGGCAGTTCGGTGTTCTCTGCGAACACCTGTCTGCCGTTGACGTCGCGCGCACCGGTCCCACCCTCCGGCCGAGCCACACCGCGCACGGTCGCGCCGCGCAGACGCCTTCGCCATCGATGCCCGACAGCGGCGGCCTCGCAGCACCACCCGCGCAGCGAGCGGGACACCACGGCGGCTCGGTAGGTTCGCCGCATGGCGACGACAGTGGGCTTCCTGGGGCTGGGCATCATGGGTTCGCGGATGGCGGCGAACCTGGAGGCGAAGGGGTTCGAGGTCCGGGCGTGGACCCATACGGAGGGGAAGGCCGCGAGGTGGGCCGAGAGGCATCCGGGAGCTACTGCTGTAACAACGCCCGCTGAGGCGGTCGCGGGTGCGGATGTCGTCGTCACGATGGTCGTCGATGGCGATCAGGTGCGGCGGTTGTTGCTCGATGGGCCGGATGCCGCAGCGCCCGCCGCGGCCTCCGGGACGCTGTTCGTCGACATGTCGACGATCGCCCCGGAGGATGCGCGGGACATCGGCGCGCGGCTCGCCGAAAGGGACCTGCGGTTCGTCGATGCGCCGGTCACCGGCTCGTCGCCGCGGGCCGAGGATGGGACGCTGACGATCATGGCCGGCGGTAGTGAGACCGATGTCACACGGGCCATGCCGGCGCTGGAGGCGATGGGCACCACGATCGTGCACGTCGGCGCGCTGGGCCACGGGCAGATCATCAAGCTCATCAACAACGCGGTCGCCGCGGCCAACGCCGCGACGCTCGCCCAGGCGCTCGTGATGGGTGCGGGAACGGGCGTCGATCTGGAGGCGCTGACGCAGATCCTGGCCGCCGGATCGGGCAACTCGACGATGGTCGGACTCAAAGCGGAACCGATGCGTCAGCACGCTTACGCGACGCTCTTCAAGACCGAGCACATGCTCAAGGACGTGCGCCTCTGCATCGAGGAGGCGCAGCGCGCCGGCGTCCCCTTCCCGGCGGCGAATTCCGCCCGGGACGCCCTGGTTGCAGCGGTTGGGCGCGGGTACGGCGACGCGGACTTCGCGGCGATCATCGAGTGCTACGAGGGACTCGCTGGTCTGCGCATCGACGACGATTGACCGCACGCAGACGTTCAATATGAGCGTCTACGCGCCAACTAGGTCACCCCAAAAACGCGGATTTAGCAGGACGATTTTGGGATCTTCACATCCCGTGCCACAATCGATGTCCTTCCCGCGGCGTGACACCGGGTACCGGTGAATGCCAGTCGCGGTGGTGCCGTTGGCCCCCGCGGTGGGATTTCTGTCGTCACTTACCACCTGAACCCCCTCTATGCCTATTGCGATCAAGGAATGGGCGGTCACTGTCCGCGCGCTCGCCGAGGGCGAGCAGCTCGTCACCCTGCGAAAGGGTGGCGTCGGTGAGCCGAGCCGGAACTTCACGCTCGAGCACGACCGCTTCTTCCTCTACCCGACGTTCGACCACCAGCGCTACGACTTGGTGCGTGACTCGCATCAGCCGGAGCTCCGCCGCGCCCTCGAAGAGGGCGTCTGGCCCGATGGCGAGCCGCCGCTTCACGCCCTGACGCGTGATGGTGGCATCGGCCAGCCCGACCGCGTGCGGATCCGCGCGTGGGCGGAGGTCACCGCCAGCTGGACCATCACCGACCCGCGTTCCGTGGGCGAGCTCTCGCCGTACTACGTGTGGACCACCGACTACGCCGAGAAGCGCCTGGCGTGGAAGCGACGCCACCCGCTGCACGTCGTGCTGCTTCGTACCTACCGCATCCCGCGCCCTGTCACGGTTCGTGTCAAGGACGAGTTCGGTGGCTGTCGGTCGTGGCTCGAGATCACGCGTGACCTGCCCTTCGAGGGCACCCCGGTGCTGTCGGACGATGAGTTCGACCGCGCCCGTGAGCAGATCTCCGAGATCTGCGACGCGCGTGTCCCCGCGCTGGTCTAGCCAGACCACCCATTGCAGCACCCAGATGTGACTGGGGAGCGGCGGCGAGCAGAGGAGGAGGTCGCCGCCGCTTCTCGGATCCTCGTCGTCGGCATCGGCGGCGGCGGTGATGTGGCGGGCGCGCTCGCGTTCGCCGAAGCCTCCCGCGCGCTCGGCACCGACGCGGTCGTCGGCGGCATCACGTGGGAGCGCCGGCCGGTCGACCCGCTCCCGGGGCCGCGGCCTCTGAGCGATGTCGTCGGCCTTGACGAGACGATCCTCGACGGCGTCGTCGGGCTCGCGGGCCCGGACACCACGGGCCCCGGCGGCTTCTCGTTCTGCGAGAGCGACATGGCGCGATTCCTGGGCGAGCCGGTGGTGTTGCTCGACATCAACCCCGGTCCCGCCGCGATCGCCGCCGGGCTGGACGCCGCGGCGCGCGCGTTGGCGTGCGACCTCGTGGTCCTGCTCGACGTCGGCGGCGACGTGCTCGCCCACGGCGACGAGCCCGGACTGGCGTCGCCGCTGGCCGACGCGACCGTCCTGGCCGCCGCGCCCGCGCTGGCGACGCCGGTCCTTGGCGCGGTCTTCGGGATCGGCTGCGACGGCGAGCTGACGCCCGACGAGGTCGCGGCGCGGCTGGACGAGGTTGGCGCCGCCGGCGGGTTGTTGGAGGACCTGCCGCTGCCGCCCGCGGCGCTCGACCGCGTGGAGGCGGCGCTGGCGTTCGTGACCACCGAGGCGTCCGCGATGGCGCTCCGCTGCGCGCGCGGCGAGACCGGCTCGGTCCCGATCCGCGGCGGTCGCCGGACCGTCCCGCTGACGGCCGACGGTGGGCGCATGGTCGTCTTCGACCCCGCGGTGGCGATCCGCAGCGCGGCGCGCCTGGCGCTCGCCGTCACCGACGCTCCCTCGCTGGAGGGCGCGCAGGCGATCCTGACGGCGCTCGGCGTCCGGACCGAGCTCGACTACGAGCGCGAAGCCGCCGCCGCGGCCTGAGCGCGCCGGGCGCGCAGCGCGATGAAGAGGTCGACGCGGTTGGCCATGTCCTTGATCGGGCGGCCGGAGAGCTGCTCGCAGCGGGCGATCCGGGCGCGCAGCGTGTTGACGTGCATCGAGCGCGCGTCGGCGGTCGCCTGCCACTGACCGCCGGAGGCCAGGAACGCCTCGAGGGTCGCGAGCAGCTCGGTGCCGTGCTGCTCGTCGTGGGCGACGATCGGGCCGAGGACGTTGTCGGCGAAGGTCTCCAGCACCGTCGCGTCCTGGAGCGCGAGCAGCAGCGTGTGCGAGCCGATCTCGTCGGCGCGTGCCCAGCCACGGGTCAGGCGCGCGGCGAGCTGCGCGGCCTCGCGCGCGCCGATCAGCGACGCGCGCAGCTGCTCGGCGTCCTCCGCGACCGCGCCGATCCCGACCGCCGCGCCGAGCGCCGCATGCAGCGCGGCGCCGTCGACCTCCCGCGCCTGGACGATCCCGACGACCACGCCGTCGTGCGGAGCAACCACACCATCATGAGGGCGCAGCACCCGCTCGACCCGCTCCACCGTCGCCCCCTCGACCACGACCCCGACCAGCGGCGCCCGCGGATCCAACCCGTACGCCTTGATCCGCGCGCTCGCGAACGCGGTCTGCCCGGCGAGCGCGACGTCGACCAGCTCCGCCGCCAACCGCCGCTCCGCCCGCACCGCATCCCGCTCCCGCTCGATCGCGAACCGCAGGAACGGCACCACCTGCTCGACCACCGCCACCTCCGCCTCCCCCGCGACCGCCACCTCCAGCACGAACCCCTCGGCCAGCGCCCAGGACCGCGCCGGCCGCGGCTCCTCAGCGGTGGCGACGGCGACGCGCGCCGCGCCTCCGGGCGCGGCGATGCGGACCTCGCGGTCCAGCTCGCGGCCGAGCTCGGTGAGCAGGCGGGCCTTCGCGCGGCGGCCGGCGGAGAGGGCGGCGACGAGGCGCTCGTTGCGGTCGATCGAGGTGCGCAGCGCGGCCGCGCGGCGGTCGTGCTGGAGGTCGGCGAAGGCGCGCTCGATCGCGATGAACGGCGTCTCGCGCGGGACGAACAGCAGCGGGAGGTCGTGCGCCGCGCACGCCGCGACGACGGCCTCCGGCACCGCCCGCTCGTCGCCCAGGAACCCCCAGCCGACCGCCGCCACCCCGGCGTCCGCGACCGCCGCCGCGAACGCGTCCGCGCGGTCGAGGCCCCAGGCGCCCGTCGTCAGCAGCAGCTCGCCGCCGGAGAGCCACGGCGCCGGATCCTCCAGCTCCGTCGCATGGACCCACGAGACCGCAGCCCGCGCAGGGTCGGCGGCCGGCGGAGCAGCGGCGTCGCGAGACTCGGCGGCATCGCTCGGCACGACCAGCTCCAGGCCGAGGCGGGCGTCTGCGAGCAGCGCGGCGAGCGTGACGGTTGGTGGATCCTCCAACACGGGACCTACTCTGCCAGAGGATCGTCCGTAGCGTTGGCGGCTGCGCGCGAGGAGCATCGGCGTGATGCCTCACTACGGTCCGGCGGACGCGTCGCTCGCTCCGCGCTACACCGGCGTGCGCACGTTCGCGCGCTGCCCGCTCGTCCAGGACGACCCCGACGGGGTCGACGTCGCCGCGATCGGCGTCCCGTTCGACACCGCCACGAGCAACCGGCCGGGCGCCCGGTTCGGGCCGGAGGCGATCCGCGCGCAGTCGATCGCGTTGCGGCCGTACAACCCTGCGCTCCAGGTCGACGTCTTCGAGCGCCTGAGCATCGTCGACGGCGGCGACCTCCACATCACCCCCGGCAACGCCGAGCGCACCGCGGCGCAGATCGCCGAAGGGCTCGCCTGGACGACCCACGCGGGCGTCACGCCGATCGTCCTCGGCGGCGACCACTCGATCGTCCTCGGCGAGCTGCGCGCCCACGCCGCCGTCCACGGCCCGCTGGCGGTCGTCCTCCTCGACGCCCACGCCGACACCTGGGAGCACTACTACGGCGAGCGCTACTTCCACGGCACCCCGTTCCGCCGCGCGCTCGAAGAGGGGCTGATCGATCCCTACAAGTCGGTCCTCGCCGGGATGCGCGGCGGCCTGTACAGCGCGAAGGACCTCGACGAGCCACGCGCGATGGGCTTCGACATCATCCCCTGCGACGAGCTGCGCGCCACGCCGCCGGCCCAATACGCAGAGCGCGTCAGGCAGCGTGTCGGCGACGCCCCCGCGTTCCTGTCGTTCGACATCGACGTCATCGACCCCGCCTTCGCGCCCGGCACCGGCACCCCCGAGATCGCGGGCCTCCTCCCCCACGAGGCACAAGCCTTCCTGCGATCGTTGGCCGGCATGTCCTTCACCGGGTTCGACATCGTGGAGGTCTCGCCCATCTACGACGGCCCCGGCCAGATCACCGCGGTCCTCGCCGCCAACATCGCCTTCGAGCTGCTCTCCCTCCGCGCCCTCGCCACGACCCCCTCACCATGACCACCATCACCATCAACAACTGGCAGGACCCCAACAACACCTGGTGGGGCTACCGCCACATCCGCGAGCTCATCCCCACCGCCCGGATCGCCTCCGCCGCGGCACCGAGCCCACTCCCGGAGCGCCTCCGTGACGGCCTCGCCGCCGAGCGCATCCTGGAGGATCCGACGACCGACGGCGTCCTCGTCCTCCACGACGGCCACGTCGTCCTGGAGCGCTACGCGCGCGGCATGCGCCCCGACGACGTCCACCTGATGCAGTCGGTCTCGAAGTCGATCACCGGCACGCTCGCGGGCATCATCATCAACAACGGGAAGCTCGCGCCGGACGACCTCGTCACCGCGATCGTCCCCGAGCTGGCCGGCTCCTCGTTCGACGGCGCGACCGTCCGCGACCTCCTCGACATGCGCGCGGGCACCCGCTTCGACGAGACCTACGACGACCCCCAGAGCGACATCCGCGCCTCCGAGGCCCAGTTCCGCTGGGCGCCCGGCACCCCGCCCGCCGCCGACGCGATCGCCTACCTGCGGACCCTGAGCAACCACCGCGAGCACCACGGCCGCTTCGAGTACCGCTCGATCCTCACCGACGTCCTCGGCCTGGTCCTGCACCGCGCCGCCGGCGCGCCGCTGGCCGAGCTGATCGGCACCCACCTCTGGGGCCCGATGGGCGCCGAGACCGACGCCCAGGTCACGGTCGACGGCGCCGGCTTCGCGGTCGCCGACGGCGGGATCTGCGTCAGCCTCCGCGACCTCGCGCGCTTCGGCCGGCTCGTCGCCGACGGCGGCGCCGGGATCGTCCCACCGGAGTGGCTCACCGACACCCGCGCCGGTGCCCCCGACTCCGCCGCGGCCTTCGCCCAGAGCGAGCACGCCGACGCCCAGCCCGGCGGCCACTACCGCAACCAGTGGTGGGTCCCCGCGGGCGGCGACGTCCTGGTCGCCGTCGGCATCCACGGCCAGTTCTGCATGGTCGACCACCCCACCAGGACCGTGCTCGCCGTGCAGTCGACGTGGCCCACGTCCCTGGACGAGACCCGCCGCGCCGCCGTGCACCAGGCGTTCCACGAGACCGTCGCCCAGCTCGCGTAACCGGTCCGCACCCACCGGTAGCTTGCCGGGCGTGACGGGCGAGCGCGACGAGGAGAGCACCGCGGAGGACAACTCCTTCGGCCGCCTCCTCGCGCTCTCCGACGGCATCTTCGCGATCGCGATGACGCTGCTGGCGCTGGAGCTGCACCTCCCGGACCTCGGCAGGCACGTCAGCGACTCCGACCTGCGCCACGCGCTCGGGGACCAGTGGCGCAGCTACCTCGCGTTCGTCGTGTCGTTCTTCGTCGTCGCCAACTACTGGGTCTCGCACCGCCGCGCGCTGCGCCACGTCACCACGCTCACGAGCGCGATCACGAGGCGGACGTTCTGGGTGCTGTTGCTCGTCGCCGCCGTGCCGTTCCCGGCCTCGGTCCTGGCCAACTACGGCGGCGAGCCCTCCTCGCTGGCCTTCTACGCCGCGTTCAACCTCGCCGCCGGCGGCGCGCTGCTGAGCGTCATGGCCGCCGTTCCGAGGACGCCGGTCATCGACGGCGAGCGCGCCCGCCTGCTCGCCGACGGCGCGGTCTTCGCGCTCTGCATCCCGGCCGCCTACGCGCTGGAGGGCAACGCGCCGTTCCTGCTGCTCCTGCTCGCCGTCTCCGGCCGCGCGGCGCCGTACCTGGGGCGCCGCCTGCGTGGCGTACCGGCGCACGAGCAGTGAGGAACCTCTAGGTTCCAGCGCCTCGGGTGGGTCGGCCGCCGAGGAGGTCCAAGTCCTATGAGAGGTTCCCGGGTCGCCGCGCTGGTCGCGGCCCTCGCGCTGCTGGCGCCTGCCGCAGCCGCGCGCGCCGACGTCCCGATCCCGCCCGCCGGCACCGGCGACGACAGCGGCGGCGGCTTCCACGACATCCTGCCGCCCGGGACCAACGGCCTCGCGAACCTCGTCCAGCTCGGCACGTTCCTGACGACCGGGCAGCGGCCCGCGCACAACGACGACCAGCTCGGCATGTACGCCGACCTCGTCCGCGCGACGCCTGGCCTGAGGGCGTCGCAGCTGTCCAACTACTTCAAGGACTCGACGTTCGGCGTGCGGCCCAACGACGTCGCGTCGACCGTGTCCCCGCGCAGCGACGTGACGATCGCGCGCGACAAGCAGTTCGCCGTCCCCCACATCTACGCGACGACGCGCGGCGGCGCGATGTTCGGCGCGGGCTACGCGGCGGCGACCGACCGCCTGTTCTTCATGGACGTGCTGCGCCACCTCGGCCGCGCCGAGCTGTCCTCGTTCGCCGGCGGCGCGCCCGGCAACCGCGCGATGGACGAGGAGCAGTGGTCGCTCGCGCCCTACACCGAGCAGGACCTCCAACATCAGATCGACCAGTTCCCCGTGCTCTACGGCGCCGACGGCACGCAGCTCCAGAACGACCTGAAGGACTACGTCGCGGGGATCAACGCCTACATCTCGGCGGCGCGGACCAACCCCACCATGATGCCCGGCGAGTACGCGGCGACCAACCACCCGCTCGGCCCCGACGACTGGCAGGGCACCGACGTCATCGCGACCGCGTCGCTGGTCGGCGCGATCTTCGGCAAGGGCGGCGGCCAGGAGCTGGCCGAGGCGCAGTTCCTGCAGCGCCTGCAGGACCGCTTCGGCAGCGCCGACGGGCGGACGCTCTGGTCTCAGCTCAGCGCCTTCGACGACCCGGACGCGCCGACGACGGTCAAGGGCAGGACGTTCGACTACCAGCAGCCGGTGAGGGACCCGGCCAGGGGCGCCGAGGTGCTCCCGGACGAGGGCTCGCTGAGGGACGAGCCGATCGTGGTCGCCGGCAGCGCGAGCGATGCCGCGCCGAGCCCCGGGGCGGCGAGCAGCACGACGCCGAGCGTGACGCTGCCCGGCGTCCCGAGCGTCCCCGGTCTGCCGTCGCTGCCGCTGCCGGGCGCGTCCGGCCTCGGCGGCCTGATCAGCCTGCCAAGGGCGAACTCCAACGCGCTGCTGGTCTCGGCCAGGGACTCGAAGTCCGGCCACCCGCTGGCGGTCTTCGGCCCGCAGGTCGGCTACTTCTCCCCGCAGATCCTGATGGAGGAGGACATCCACGCGCCGACGATCGACGCGCGCGGCGCCGCGTTCGCGGGCGTCAACATGTTCGTCGAGCTCGGCCACGGCAACGACTACGCGTGGTCGGCGACCTCGGCGGGCCAGGACATCATCGACACGTTCGCGATCCCGACCTGCCAGGACGACAGCCACTACCTGTTCCGCGGGCAGTGCCTCCCGGTCGAGGTCCTGCAGCGCAGGAACACGTGGCTGCCGAACCTCGCCGACCAGACCGCGCCGGGCTCCGAGACGCTGCAGGTGCTGCGTACGAAGCTCGGGATCGTCCGGGCGCGCGGAACGGTCGGCGGCAGGCCCGTGTTGTTCACGTCCCTGCGCAGCACCTACATGCACGAGGTCGACAGCGCCCGCGGGTTCAGCGACTTCAACGACCCCAACAAGATGAAGACACCCAAGGACTTCATGAAGTCGGCGGCCAAGATCGGCTACACGTTCAACTGGCTCTACACCAACGACAGGGACATCGCCTACTACAACTCGGGCAACAACCCGGTCCGGGCCAGGGGCACGACCGGCCAGCTGCCGATGAGCGCCGACAACACCTGGCAGGGCTGGGATCCCGACACCAACGTGGCGGACTACACGCCGCCGGCCCAGCATCCGCAGGTCGTCAACCAGGCCTACATCACGTCCTGGAACAACAAGCAGGCGCCTGGGTTCAGCGGTGCGGACTCCAACCTGTTCAGCTCGGTGTTCCGCTCGCAGATGCTCGACAAGCAGGTAGACACACGACTTTCCGGGGGGAGGAAACTGGACCTCCCGGGCCTGGTCGACGCGATGGAGGAGGCCGGGACGACCGACCTGCGCGGACAGGAGGACCTGCCGCTGGCGCTGAGGGTGATCGGGAGCCCGAGCGACCCGGCGCTGAGGTCGGCCGTGCAGACGCTGAGGGCGTGGGTCAGGCACGGGACCCAGCGGCGCGACAAGGACAACAACGGGGTCTACGACGACGCCGACGCGGTCCGGATCATGGACGCCTGGTGGCCGCTGTGGATGAAGGCGGAGTTCGAGCCGACGCTCGGCCCGGAGGTCTTCTCCACGCTGCCCCATCAGCAGGACAACAGCCCCAACAACGACGGCGACCACCTCGGGTCCGCCTACCAGGAGGGCTGGTACGGCTACGCCAAGAAGGACCTGATGGACGTGCTCGGCCAGAGGGTCCAGCAGCCCTACGCCCGCACGTTCTGCGGCAAGGGCTCGCTGACCGCCTGCCGAACCGCGCTGCGCCAGTCGCTGAAGGCGGCGCTGGCCGTGCCCGCATCGCAGCTCTACGGCGGCGACGCGACCTGCCAGAGGGCCAGGGAGGACGGCGACCAGATGTGCTTCGACAAGGTCTCCTTCCGCGCACTGGGCGGCATCACCCAACCCCTGATCCCCTGGATCAACCGCCCCACCTATCAGCAGACGGTCGAGATCAGCGGGCACCGCTGACAGCCGAGGCGAACAGCGCTAGGGTCCCCGCTCATGAAGATGGTGCTTTGGGCGGGGACTGCGCTGGCGTGCTGTGGGCTGGCGGCGTGCGGCGGGTCGGGCAGGACCGTGACGGTCGTCAAGACGACCACCATCGCGGCCGCCGCGTCGACCACGCCGGCCACGGCGACCGCCCCCAGCACGACGGCCACGACGACGGCCACCAGGACCACCACGGCGAGCGGCAAGCCGCCGGTCTGCAGCCAGAAGGTCACCGACACGCTCCAGGGCACCTGCGTCAAGGGCGACGTCCGTCTGACGGTGACCGGCCGCGCGCACCCGCTCGTCCTCAAGACGCTGAAGGTCCGCTACAAGAGACTGCGCGTCGCCGCCGGCACGGCGTCCTCCGACGGCGTGCACGCGACGGCCACCGGCGCGTTCGTGATCGTCTCGGTCGCGGTGACCAACCGCACCAACTCGCCCCAGGAGTTCCGGGGCGCGGGCGACGAGACGGCGACGTTGGTGGTCGACAACAGGCAGTACACGCAGGACACCCACGCCGCGACGGAGGCCGACGACGCGTCGTTCATGTTCCAGATGAAGACGATCCAGCCCGACGAGGCCCAGACCGGCGACCTCGTCTTCGACGTCCCCGAGGCCCGTGTCGCCGCGATCAAGGACCACGGCGTGATCCTCTTCGCCGACTTCGGCCGCGGCGCCGACGAGAACCCACCGCTCGGCGCGATCCGCCTCTACAACTAGGCTTCGAGGATCTGCGGAACCTCCACCGCTGAAGCGCGTTGATGCGACCGATGCACCGCCTGTCGCTCGCCCTCGCCGCCACGGCCACCGCCCTCACCCTCGCCGCCCCCGCAGGCGCCGCGCAGGGCCCGTCGCCGTGCCACCGCACCGCGGCCGCGCCGCGCGTCGTCGCGACCCGGACGAGCACCGCCGTGGGCCGCGCCGCGATCGTCGCCTGCGACCGCGCCCGCGGGCGCCGCGTCACGCTGCGCCGCGGCTTCGTCGGCGACTCCGGCCGGCACCTCCCGCTCCTCGGCTCCCCGGCCGTGCAGGGCACGAAGGTGATCTGGAGCGAGCTGGTCGGCTCAGCCCAGCATCCCCGCCAGGACCTGCGCAGTGCCGACGTCCGCCACGCGACGCGCCAGGCGCACCGCCGCATCGGGCCGCAGCCCCATCCCGACCCGTTCCTCTCCTCCGACCAGTTGGGGGTGCTCGCGCTGCCCGGCGGCGCGCTCGCCTACGAGGTGACCGGTCCCGATCAGCCCGCGCTCGTTCTCGCGCGGCCCGGTCACGCCGCACGCACGCTCGCACCGGCCGTTGACGACGAGCAGGTCGAGGACGGCCGCACGCTGGTCTGGCTCGCGGAGAGCGGCGCCGGCTCCTACGACGTCCGGCCCGTCCCGCGCGACGCCGGCGGCTGCCCGATCCGGTCGCGGTACGCCACGGTCGTGCGCGACACGCCGGAGCTGCGGGTGACCGTCGCCGACTACGGCTTCGGCACCGACGGCGACATCAAGGCCTACCGCGTGTGCTCGAAGGAGACCGGTCGCGACGGCATCGCGTTCACGTCCGACCCCTTGATCCTCCTGGAGGATCGCATTGCCACCCAAGGGCCGTTCGTCGCGCTGCCCGAGGCCGCGAACAACAAGTACCAGCAGTGCCCGAACGACACGACGCAGGCAAGCGTCCTGGTCATCGACGCCCGCACCGGCCGGAAGCTCCAGCCGGCGCTCAGCGACAACCACAGCTGCGTCGACGTGCGGTCGGTGGCCGTGAGCACGACCGGCGTGCCGGCCTGGCTGGGGGCCGACGAGCAGGGCGCGCTGCGCATCGCGACACCGCCCGCCCCCGGCTCCAGGAGCGCCACGGTCCTCGACAGCGGCCCGGCCGGCAGCCTCGCGGGCCTTGCGGCGAGTCCGTCCGGCGGCTTCACGTGGACCCACGACAGCGCGCCGCGCGCCTCGCAGTAGTCCTACACTTTCAGGTGCGCCCAGGCGGCCGGGTTGGCGGCCAGCCAGGCCTCCAGGCCGAGCGGCGCGGTGCCGGTCAGCGACTCCACGGCGTCGCTGACGACGTCCATGTCCCCGACGCCGATCGCGACGTAGGAGGTCACCCAGCCGTCCTTCTCGAAGTCCGGAGCGTCGATGTGGGCGCGGGATTCGTAGGCGCCTTGGACGGTCTCGTTGCGGAACCTGATCTCGCGGCCGGTCACCGTGGACAGCTGCTCGGCCGCCCAGGCCAGCGTGTGCGCCTCGGGCCCGGTCAAGTCATACACCTTGCCATCGTGCGCTCCGTCGCCGTCCTGCAGGACGGCGGCCGCCGCGGCGGCGACGTCGTCGCGGGCGATCCAGGCGCAGCGGCCTTCGCCGGCGGGGCCGCGGATCACGCCGTCCTCGCCGACCATGTGCGGCAGGAAGTCCAGGTAGAACGAGTCGCGCAGGAACGTCCAGGCGACGCCGGACTCGCGGATCAGCTGCTCGGTCGCGTAGTGGTCCTGGCCGAACGTGAAGACGGCATCGGGATCGGCGCCGAGGAACGACGTGTAGACGATCCGCGTGACGCCCGCGTCGACCGCCGCCCGGATCGCGTGGGCGTGTTCGACGACGCGGTCCGCCGCCTCGCGCGCGCTGACCAGGAACAGCGTGTCGCAGCCACCCAGGGCCTCGGTCAGCTCGGTCTGGTCCCGGTAGCCGCGCGGCCCCATCGCGACCGCCTCGAAGCCCGCCACCGGCTCGACCCGTGCGAGGTCGCGCACGACCAGCCGCGGGTGCACGCCGCCGGCGCGCAGCAGCTTGGCCACGCGCGAGCCCACGGCCCCGGTGGCTCCCGTCACCGCGATGTTCGTCAAACCAGCAGCTCCGTTCCGATCCAAGCGATGAACGCCACGAGCACGAGCGCGCTCAACAACCCCAACAAGATCCGCGACGGCGAGTCGACGGCGCGCGTCACGCCGGACCCCGGCGCGGGCAGCAGCTCGGATTCCATCAGGACGTCGCGCGCCACGTCGACCCCCGACCGTGGGACCAGCACGTCGCGCCGCCCCGCGGCCAGGAGGTCCGGGACGTCGGAGCCCGCCGAGCGCTTGAGCATCGACGGCACGCCCTCCTCCAGCAGCAACCCCTGGATGAACTCCGCCTCGGCCTGGTTGCGGCCCGCGGCGACCTTCGTCAGCGGCCCCTCGGAGAGCTGCGGCTTGATCTTGCGCGCACGCTCCTGCAGCTCGGTCAGCTCGAGGTCGCCAGAGCCGTCAACGGCGCCGGAGTAGACGAGCGGCATCCCGCAGTCCGGGCAGAAGCGCTCGTCGAGCGAGTGGGTCGTGGCGCAGCGAGGGCAGACGAGCGGGTCGTCAGGCCGCGGCCGCGTCATCTACGTGGACCTCGGTCTCGGCGACCGTCCCGTCAGGGTCGATGCGCCAGTTGCGGACCTCCGGCGTCTCGCCGGCGGTGCCCACGATCAACCACTCGACCCCGGGCCAGTTGCGCGCGAAGTTGATGTCGGTCTGCGACGGCCGCGGCTCGGAGCGCGTGTGCGAGTGGTAGATGATCGCCGCGCGCCCGTCCTCGTCGTCGACGTCGCCGAGCAGCAGGAGATCGGACGGCCCGATCTCGAAGCGGAACGGGCTCGGCGTCTGGTTCTCGACGGCGACGACCTCCTCGGCCACCCCGTCGCGCAGCCAGACGAACCCACAGCACTCGTTCGGCGCGTCACGCAGGGCGTGGTCGACGATCTGCTGCAGGAGGTCCGGGGCGATGCGCATCTGACCCCGGACAGTAGCGGCAGGCGGAGCGGGCTACTCGACGGCCGCGGCGTCGCGCTCGCGGCGCGCGTCGGCGGTCAGCGGCTCGCCCGTGATCGGGTCGAAGCGGTGGGCCTGGGCCTGCGGGGCCGGGACTTCTGAGCGGATCGCGGGGCGATCGTCGTCGTCGTGGTCCGTCATCCCGGAGAGCGAGTCCTTGAACTCGCGCATCCCCTTGCCCATGGCCTTGCCGGCCTCGGGCAGCTTCTTGGGACCGAGCACGATGAGCGCGATGACGAGGATGACGATGAGCTCGGGGAAACCGACGCTGGGCATGATCGAAGTCTCTCAGACCGTGTGTTGTGGGGGCATTGCTTTACGACCTACGACAAGGGTAGCTCGCCTGGCAACTACCACCACACGGTCGAGTCGAGGTTGGCGACCTCGTCGACCGGCAGCGTGTAGATCCCGGACGACAGGTACTTCCAGCCGTCGTCGCAGACGATGAAGACGATGTTGCCCTCGTCCATCTCGTTCGCGATCCGCACGGCGATCGAGGCGATCGCGCCGGACGAGACGCCCGCGAAGATCCCCTCCTCGTCGAGCAGCTTGCGCGTCCAGACGATCGCGTCGCGGTTGGTGACGAAGATCTTCCGGTCCAGGACCGACAGGTCGATGATCGGCGGGATGAAGCCGTCGTCGAGCGAGCGCAGGCCCTGGACGGGCTCGCCCTGCATGGGCTCGGCCGCGACGATCTTGACCGCGTCGCCGAGCTCCTCCTTGAAGCGCCGGCCGTTGCCCATCAGCGTGCCGCCGGTGCCGAGGCCCGCGACGAACGCGGAGATGTCGCCGTCGAGCTCCTGCAGGATCTCGGGCGCCGTGCCCTCGTAGTGGGCCCGCGGGTTGGCCGGGTTCCCGTACTGGTAGGGCATGTAGTACGAGGCGTCCTCCTCGGCCATCCTCAGCGCCATCGCGACCGCGCCGTTGGAGCCTTGGTCGCCGGGCGAGTAGACGATCTCGGCGCCGTACATCTGCAGCAGCTGCGTGCGCTCGGGCGTCACGTTGTCGGGCATGACGACCTTCAGCCTGTAGCCCTTGCGCCGGGAGATCATCGCCAGCGCGATGCCCGTGTTCCCGGACGTCGGCTCGAGGATCGTCATGCCGGGGCCGATCGCGCCCTTCTCCTCGGCGTCCTCGATCAGCGCGCGAGCGACGCGGTCCTTGACCGAGCCGGTCGGGTTGTGGGACTCCATCTTGGCCCAGATGCGGACGCCCGGCTTGGGCGACAGGCGACGGAGCTCGACCAGCGGCGTGTTGCCGATCGCCTGCACGATGTCGCCGTAGCGACCACCGCAAGGCCGGTTCTGAAGAGGCGGGACAGCCATGACTTCACGAAATATAGCGACGCCCCGGCGGGCGGCCAGGGCGTCGCTGACAAGTCGGCAGGTGCTGCGTGCGCGCTACGCGCAGCCCCCGGCCATCGCCGGGAGGATCACGAGGCTGTCGCCCTCGCCGACCGGCGTGGTCAGCCCGTCGAGGACGCGGACGTCCTCGTCGTTGAGGTAGACGTTGACGTAGCGGTTGAGCTCGCCCTCGGCGCCGAAGAGCTGGCCGCGGGTGTCGGGATGCGTGGTCGCGAGGCCCTCGAGGACCTCGCCGACGGTCGCGCCGTCGGCGCTGACCTCACGCTCGCCGCCCACGGAGGGACGGAGCACTGGGGGGATGCGGATGGTTGCCATAGCTGGAGCGGGACCCTAGCCCGCGGCGGCGCAGAACGCCTCGTAGTCGGGGAACACGCCGAGCTCGTCGTCGGTGATCGCGTCCGGCGCGCGCGAGCAGATCGGGCACTCCGGGTCGCGGCGGACCCTGAGCTCGGTCGTCGAGGCGTCGAGGGCGTCGTAGATCAGCAGGCGGCCGATCAGCGGGTCGCCGGCGCCGATGATGAGCTTGACGACCTCGGTCGCCTGCAGCAGGCCCATCGTGCCCGGCAGCACGCCGAGGACGCCGTTGGCGCCGCACGACGGCGCCAGCTCGGCCGGCGGCGGCTGGCGGAAGAGGCAGCGGTAGCACGGGCCGTCGTACGGGGCGAAGACCGAGAGCTGGCCCTCGAAGCCGAGGATCGCGGCGGAGACGACCGGGATCTTCAGCCGGACCGTCGCGTCGTTGAGCAGGTAGCGCGTCGGGAAGTTGTCGACGCCGTCGACCACGATGTCGTAGTCCCTGATGATGTCGACGATGTTGGTGGCGTCCAGGCGCGTCTCGTACTTGCGCACGACGACGTCCGGGTTGAGGTCGTTGATCGCCTGCTCGGCGGAGTCGACCTTCGGGACGCCGACGCGCGAGGTCGCGTGGATGACCTGGCGCTGGAGGTTGGAGACGTCGACCACGTCGTCGTCGACGATGCCGAGCGTGCCGACGCCCGCGGCGGCGAGGTAGAGCGCGGTCGGCGAGCCGAGGCCGCCGGCGCCGAGCAGCAGCACCTTGGCGTCGAGCAGCTTCTGCTGGCCCTCGACCCCGACCTCGGGCAGCAGGAAGTGGCGCGAGTAGCGCTGGCGCTGCTCGGGCGTGAACGTGCGCGGGACCTCGACCTCGTAGCCGCGGTCCTTCCACAGCGTGTAGCCGCCGGTCATCGACTCGACCCTCTCGTAGCCGAGCTCCTCGCGGAGCGTCCTGGCGGCCAGCGCGGAGCGGTTGCCCGACGCGCAGTAGAGGATCACGCGGTCGCTGCGGTTCGGGGCCGCGCCCTCGATCCGGGACTCGAGGTGGCCGCGCGTGACGAACTTCGCGCCCGGGATGTGCCCGGCGTCCCACTCGTCGCTCTCGCGGACGTCGATGATCACGACGCCGTCGGCCCCGAGGACCTCGCTGACGGCGGACGGATCGATCTCGTCGATCTGGCTCTTGACCTGCTTGATGTACTCGGCGCCTGAGGGGCTCATCGGGGTCCTAATCACCTGAACGTCGGTCGGGAATTCGCGCTTCAGAAAGTGTAGCGCGCGACCGCGTCGTAGAACACGGCCATGTGCCGCTCCAGCAGGGACACGTGCCCTTCGTCCTCGAAGAAGCGGTAGACCGCGCCCGGGACGTGCTTCGCCAGCCACTGGCTGTGCGCCGCCGGCACCATCAGGTCGTGGGCGCCGTGCCAGATCTCGACCGGCACACCGCCCGGCCGCGGCGCGGTCACGTCGAAGCCCCACGGCCGCGTCATCGCGAGGTCGTCGTCGATCCAGCCGCTCGGGCCGTTCGTGAGGCCGTACTGCATCACCTCGACCCACTGCGTGGCGATCACCTCGGTCATGACCTCGGCATCCACGTCGGAGACGACCGACCGGATCGAGGCGACGAGGTCGCGCGGCGTGACGGTCGCGAACTGGTACGGCGCGTCGGCCAGGTAGGCGACGAGCGCCTCCTCCCCCTTCGCCGACTCGACGAACTCGGCGACGTTGTCGGCGCCCATGCGGGCGCACCAGTCCAGGCCGGGCGCGTCCCACGGCGCGACGCCGGAGATCGAGAACGCCGCCACGCAGCGCTCGCCCAGCATGGCGGCGCAGGCGAGCGCGTGAGGGCCGCCGCCCGACCCGCCCCAGGTGATGCAGCGCTCCAGACCGAGCGCGTCGAGGATCACCTCGGCGTCGAGCGCGACGTCGGCGACGGTGCGCCCGCGCTTGCGGTCCGAGCCGCCGTAGCCGGGGCGGTCGAAGCCGATGACCCGCAGGCCGCGCTCGGCCGCCATGGCGCTCTCGCGCTCCAGCACCATGCCGGCAGCGGGCGTTCCGTGATGGACGACGATCGGGAAGCCGTCGGGTGCGCCGCCCTGGTGCACCACCAGCGTGCGCCCGTCCGGCGTTGAGATCGACGACGGAGGGGTCCGGGTCTCAGCCATTGCAAAGCGACTTTAGAGCGCTGAGCCGTCGCTGTCTCGTTGGAGGTCACCGTCCATCCTTTGCGCCCCCCGGCGGGGGATGGACGGTGCCTCGCCACGTGCCTTGCCGGAGCCCCGCTTCAAAAGGCTCCGGATGGGACTTGCTGCACCACGATTATCGGTGTCGGCGGCAGCGGTCGATATGGGGTCTAGACCCCAACATGCGCAAGCCGACGCTCGCCACCCAGATCCTCGCGATCAACGCGCTGCTGATCACCGCCACCGCCGCGGCCGCGATCGTCGCCGCGCGGGTGTCGGTCGACGACGTCGTCGGCCGCCGCCAGGCGCTGGTCCTGGTCGCCGGCATCCTCGGGATGGTGCTCGTCAACTCGGTCGTGCTGCGCCGCCGCTTCGCGCCGCTGGACAAGCTGATCGACGTCATGGAGCGCATCGACCTCGCCGCGCCCGGCCAGCGCGCCGACGTGCCCGAGGCCGACTCCGAGGACGTCGTGCGCCTCGTCGAGGCGTTCAACCGCATGCTCGACCGCCTCGAGGACGAGCGGAGCCGGACCGCCGCCGCCGTGCTCCAGGGCCAGGAGTCGGAGCGCGCGCGCGTCGCGCGCGACCTGCACGACGAGTGCAACCAGGCGCTGACCGCCGTCCTGCTGCGCCTGGAGGCCCACGTGCACGACGCGCCGCCCGAGCTGGAGGCCGACCTGCGCGAGACCAAGGCCGTCGCGGTCGCCGCGATGGACGAGCTGCTGCGGCTGGCGCGCGAGCTGCGCCCCGCCGCGCTCGACGACCACGGCCTCGAGGCCGCGCTGAGGACGCAGCTGGAGCGGTTCTCGGACCAGACGGGCGTCCCGGCGACGCTGCGCTGCTATGACCCGCTCAACGACCTTCCCGACCACGAGCAGACCGTGGTCTACCGCGTCGTGCAGGAGTCGCTCTCGAACATCACGCGCCACGCGCACGCGTCCAACGTCCTCGTCGAGGTCGGGCGCGACCACGGCCGCCCGATCGTCCGCGTCGTCGACGACGGCGTCGGCTTCTCGACGCTGGAGGGCAACGACGGCATCGGCCTGGTCGGCATGCGCGAGCGCGCGCGCCTCGCGCGCGGGCGGCTGCAGGTCGCCAGCGCACCTGGCAGGGGCACGGCGGTCGAGCTGCGCCTGGACCGCGACCTCTGGTCCGGGGAGCGCGCCGCGTGAGACTGATGATCGCCGACCCCACGGGGATCGCGGAATGAAGCTCCTCATCGCCGACGACCATGGGGTCGTCCGCGGCGGGCTGAAGCTGCTGCTGGAGCGCCAGTCCGACATGGAGGTCGTCGCCGAGGCCGGCGACGGCGCCGAGGCCGTCGAGCGCGCGCTGGCCGACCGCCCCGACGTCTGCATCCTCGACGTCACGATGCCCAAGCTGACCGGCCTGCAGGCCGCGCGCGAGATCAAGGCCCAGGCGCCCGAGGTGGCGGTCCTGATCCTCTCGATGCACGACGACGAGCGCTACCTGTTCGAGGCACTGAAGGCCGGCGCCGGCGGATACGTGCTCAAGAAGGAGGCCGACCAGTTCCTGGTCGACGCCGTCCGCGCCGTCGTGCGCGGCGAGCCGTTCCTGACCAACGCCGCCCAGCGCGCGCTCGTGCGCACGTGGATCGAGGACGACGCGACCGGCCCGTCCGAGCCGCTGACGCCGCGCGAGCAGGAGGTCCTGAAGCTCATCGCCGAGGCGCACACCAACCGCGAGATCGGCGAGATCCTGCACCTCTCCGAGAAGACCGTCGAGAGCCACCGCGGAAATCTGCTGCGCAAGCTCGGGATGCGCGATCGCGTCGAGCTCGTGCGCTACGCGATCCGGCGCGGGCTGATCGAGCCGTAGCCGAGCCGGAGCGGCAAGCGTCCGGCCCGCAACATGGCGTAACGACATCGCCACGCCGGATGGGTCATCCTTCGTGGTGGTGAGCGAGCAGCAGGAGCATCCCGAGGGCGCCGTCGCGGCGCAGGAGCCGACCCAGCCGGAGCAGCCGGCGGCCGCCGAGCAGGCGCCGCAGGTCGACCCTCCCGCGCAGGCCGAGGTGAGTCAGGCCGAGCAGTCCCCCGAGGCTGCTGCACCGACCGAGCAGGCCGCCGAGGCGCCGTCCGAGGCGCCCGCGTCCGACGCACCCGTGTCCGACGCGCCCGCGTCAGAGGCGCCCGCGTCCGACGACACCGTCGGGCCGAAGATCATCGGCGTGGCGAAGGAGCCGAAGAAGGTCCCGGTCGTCAAGAAGCGCCTGCAGGAGAAGCCCAAGCGCGAGCCGCTGCCGTGGCCCGAGCTGCGCGCCGCCGTCGCCGCCACCAAGGACGGCCTCGACGTCAACCAGCTCAAGGAGCTGTTCCGGCAGTTCCCGGAGAAGCTGCGCGAAGAGGTCACCGAGAGCGTCCGCGGCTTCCAGAAGGGCGCCCGCCGCCCGGTCTCCCAGCACGCCGCCAAGCAGCTGGCCCGCGCGTCGCACACCGCGCGCCGGATGAAGAAGAACGCGCAGCCGTCCAGCGAGGTCGCCGAGGCCCTGGGCCAGGCGATGGCCGCCGAGCTGATCGCGTCGCTGGAGCCCGAGAAGGCCGCCCAGATCATCCTTCCCAAGCGCGACCTCCTGGAGCGCGAGGCGCGCCAGGCCCAGCGCCGCGCCCGCGACGAGGAGGACAAGCGCCGCGACGAGCAGCGCCGCCGCCGTCGCGAGGACGCCAAGCAGAGCAGGCAGCAGACGTCGTTCGGCGGCGGCTTCGCCGGCGCCAAGATCAAGGGCCTGGACCAGCTCGCCGGGCTGTTCGCCGACCAGGAGCCGGCCGCGCCGGAGCCGGAGGAGACGCCGGCCGCCGAGGCGCCCGTCGCCGAGGTCGCTGCCGCCGAGCCCGAGGCTCCGGTCACGCCCGCGACGACGTCCGAGGAGCCGGAGGCGCAGGCCCCGGTCGAGACGCCGGAGTCCGCGGAAGAGGCGCCCGAGACGGGCTCCGCGCCGCAGCCCGACGGCGACGCCGAAACCGCCGAGTAGTCCCGGGGCCGGTCACACCGGCCCCGCCCCGCACGACCACCTAGCATGACCGTCATGCCCGTCCGCGCCCGCCTCGCGCTCATGCTCGCGGCGTCGTTCGTCCTGATCGGCGCGCTGGCGGTCGTGGTCTTCGCGAAGGGCACCAGGGACTCCGGCGGCCCCGGCTTCGAGGGCGCGCTGCGCCCGCCGGGCATCCCGCCGGTCAGCTTCGCGCTCAAGGACCAGGACGGCAGGACCGCCACGCTGGCCCAGTACCGCGGGCAGCCGGTGATCCTCACGTTCATGTACTCGACGTGCAAGGACACCTGCCCGCTGACCGCCCAGCAGATCAAGGGCGCGCTGGACCAGGTCGGCAAGGACGTCCCGACGCTCGCGATCTCCGTCGACCCCGCCAACGACACGCAGCTCAACGCGCGCCGCTTCGTCAACCAGCAGGGCCTGACCAAGCGCATGCGGTTCCTGCTCGGGACCAGGGCGCAGCTGCAGCCGATCTGGAAGGCCTACGGGATCAGGCCACAGGGCAGGGGCACCGGCACGGAGTTCGACCACTCCGCCTACGTCGTGCTCGTCGACAAGAACGGCACGCAACGCGTCGGCTGGCCGGTCGACAAGCTGACCCCGGAGGGGTTGGCGCACGACCTCCGGCTGCTGCTCGCGAGCTAGCGCGCGAGGCTCAGCGAGCCAGCGGCATGCCGCACGCCTCGGCGAACGCGTCGAGCGCCGCGTCGGCGCGGTCGGCCGCCGCGCGGTAGATCATGTAGGCCTCGCGCCCGCGCCGCTGCGCCCACTCCGCGTAGGCGCAGTCCGCCTCGTCCTGCGCGGCGCGCCAGACCTCCCGCAGCACGTCGCCGCCGGCGCGCCGGCGGACGACCAGCTCCCTCGTGTCGGTCAGGCCCCGCAGCAGGTTGTGCAGCTGGCGGACGGTCATCGGATGACGCCGTCCTACCCGCGACGCGGGCCTCAGCTCACGTCGTAGTGTCCGGCCTCGCCGAGGTCGTCCGGATCGTCCTCGTCGTCGCCGAGCTGCTTGTCCTTGTGGGACTGCCACAGCAGCGCGCCGACGACGATCAGCACCGGCGCCAGGTACAGCAGCCCCGCGAACCAGTGGCCCGCGTGGGCCTCGATCAGGACCGCGGCGCTCACTGCTGCGCCGCCGCCGAGAGGAGCCACAGGCCGAGGCTCGTGAAGCAGACCATGACGGCCAGCATCCAGTACTGCGACCGGGTCGCGTCGCGCGGCTTTTCGAACAGCGCCAGCGCGCGGTCGTGCGCGAGCGCGAGGCCCGCGACGTGGCCGAGGATCAGCGCCGCGACCTGGACGTACCAGATGCCGGTCGCGCTGATCCAGGTGTAGTTGATGACCGTGTCGGCGCCGCCGAAGTAGTCGTGGCCCTGCCCGAGCGGATCGCTGAGCAGCGGCACGATCGCCTGGCCCTGGTAGGCGACCAGCGAGAAGTAGTGGGCCAAGATGTAGGCGAACGCGATCGGGATCAGCGTGTGCGCGAACGCGCCCGACAGCCGCTGCGTCGACAGCCTGCGCCCGACCGTGTGCATCCCCATCACGCCGAGGCGGAAGAGGAGGGCGATGAGGAAGACCATCACCATCATCCCGAGCAGGCCCGCCCACTCCAGCGCATGCTCGGCGTTGAGGCCGAGCGAGCCGAAGAAGTCCTGCAGGTGCGGCACGATCGAGTTCCACGTCTTGCCCTGCGAGAAGCCGTCGAACGACGTCGTGCCGATCATCGCGCACAGCAGCGCGACGGTCCCGGCGACCGGCTCGAGCTTCGGCGCGCCGGCCAGGAACGGCCGCGTCGCCAGCCCGCCGTCGCGCCAGTGCAGCGGCGACAGGCGCGCGAACATCCCGAAGTACACGCCGAACGCGTCGGCGCGCTTGGACCACGCCTCGGTGCCGTAGAGGCTCATGCCGACGAGCTGGAACGCGGAGTACGCGAGCGCCATCGTGGCCAGCTGCGACGGGTCGTCCCTGTTGGCGTACACCAACTCGACCCAGGCGAAGATCAGG
The DNA here is from genome assembly GCF_000424625.1 of Conexibacter woesei Iso977N. Taxonomy (GTDB): domain Bacteria; phylum Actinomycetota; class Thermoleophilia; order Solirubrobacterales; family Solirubrobacteraceae; genus Baekduia; species Baekduia woesei_A. The sequence continues at coordinate 2,007,123 of NZ_AUKG01000001.1, read as the reverse complement.
ATCCCGATCACCGCGGGCCAGCGGCCGAGGCGCTTGGGGTAGGGCAGCGGGTCGATCCCGTTGGTCGCGCCCGTGCGCTGCAGCACCCAGCCGGACGCCTTGCCGACCGCCAGCCACGGGTTGACCGCGCGGAAGACGTCGCCGAAGGGGACGCTGACGAACGGGATCACGACCCAGAAGAACACGTAGATGATCGTCGGCAGGATGTTCGCCGTCGCCGCCTGCGTGCCGGAGTAGCCGGCGTAGATGCAGAACGCGAAGAAGGCGACGCCGAGCAGGCCCGCGAGGAACTCGACGAGCACCGGGACGTCGAAGCGGCGCCGCTCGACGACCTCCTGCAGGCGCGGCGTGGCCCACAGGACCGCGAGGCCGACGAACGACGCGACGAGCACGACCGCCGCGGCCCAGGCGAACAGCCAGCGCGGGATCGGCAGGTCCTGCTTGCCGACCAGCCCGTGGGCGGAGGCGTTGGCCGGCAGCGCGAGGACGAGCGCGGCGGCGCTCGCGATCAGGCCGGCGCGGCGGCGGCGCGGCGTCACGACGGGTCGACCTCGACTTCGGCGATCTGCGTCTTGTGGTCTTCGAGCTCGACGATGAAGCGCCCCTCGATCGTCGCCGGCACGTCGAACGTCACCGAGCCGCCGGCCTTGACGTCCTGGTGCTTGTCGTAGCCGTGGAAGTGGATCTCGTCCGCGGTGTCGGAGTTGACCGTGAAGTGGATCGTGCCGCCCTTGGTGTACTTCAGCCTCTGGACGCCGCCGACCGGCCTGGCGTCCTTGACGGTCACGACGTCGGAGGCGCTGGAGTCCTTCTTGCCGCCGTCGTCGCTGCCGCCGCTGCTGGCGATGACCAGCGCGACGACCAGCACGACGACGGCACCGAGGACGATCGCGATGCGCGCGCGAGAGGACATGCGCCACAACCTAGGGGACGCGGCGTCCTCCCGGCGTCAGCACCGTGCCCCTACGTCAGCACTTCCCCACCGACGCCTTGGCCGGGAACGACGCGCCGGTCTCGTCGGTGAACGTCACGACGAGGTCGCGCGTGGCGTCCTTGCAGCCGGTCGACTCGATGTAGCCGACCTTCCTGCCCCGCTTCCTGACGACGATCGTCCTGAGCGTCGCGTCGGCGTGGGTGACCGTGATGTCGAGGCCGACCTGGTGGCGCAGCAGCTCCGGGACCGTGAACTTCAGGCCGGCCATGTCGCCGCTGGTCACGTACTGCATGTCGATCGCCTGGCGCAGCGCGATCGGGCACGTCGCCAGCTCGGAGCTGACGAACAGCGTCGCGTGGCCCCTGCCGCCGTTGAACAGCTGCAGCGTCGCCGCGCAGGTCGACGCGGTCGACACCGGCTGGCCGGCCGAGCCGATCAGCGCGTTGAGCCTGCCGGCGCCGATCTGCGAGCCCTTCGGGCAGACGTCGGTGGTCGGCGTGGCCGGGGCGTTGATCGCGTCGGCCTTGCAGCCGGGGATCAGCGCGGTGTTGAGGCGGCCGCCCTCGTACATGATCGAGTAGGTCTGGACCGGCGGGGTCTGGTTGCCGGACGGGTCGCTGACGTCGAACCTGAAGCTCAGGCCGCCGGGCTTGGGCCTGGCCTTGGTGCCGCCGTGCACCGAGACGGTGCCGCCGACGGTGAACACGGTCGTCGAAGACGACTGGGCGGTGGCATAGGCCACCGGGCCGAGGGCCGCCAACGCGACCACGGCCAGCACGCGGATGCTGCGCACGGGACTGCTCCTCCTCCTGGGAACTGCGGGACCTGCGGGACGCGCCTACCTTCTCCGCGCGGCGGTCACGGCGTCCCTAGGACATCCGTCCAATCGCGCCCTCCCCAGAAATGACGAAGGGCGGGCCGTGTGGCCCGCCCTTCGGCGTACTTCTATGCCTTGCTCAGTGCTGGATCAGCACTTGCCGGCGGCGTTGCTGGCCTTGGAGGCCGTGCCGGTCTCGTCGGTGAACGTGACCTCGATCTGGCGCTTGCTGCCGGACTTGCAGCCGGTGCCGTCCGAGTAGAAGAGCGCCTTCTTGCCCTTGCCGAACGTCCTGATCGTCGAGGACACCTGCGTGATGCCGGAGTCCAGGCCGGTGACCGGGTGCAGCAGGGTCGGCGGGACCGTGAAGGTCAGGGCGCCGCCCGTCGAGTCGGTCGTCAGCTTGGCGTCGATCGCCTGGGAGATCGAGGCGATGCACTCCGGGGACTGGCCATGCAGGTACAGCGTCAGGCTCCTGGCGCTGCCCGCGTAGATGTCCAGCTTCAGGTTGCACTTGACGTTCGGGTCGATCGCGTTGCCGGCGGCGCCGACGAAGGCCTTGACCTCACCGGTGCCGACGTGCGTCTTGGACGAGCAGCCCGAGTCCGAGGCGGCGGCGTTGATCGTCGCGGCGGAGCAGTACTTGCCGTTGGCGACGTACTTCGGAGCCGACTTCAGACCCTGGAAGTGGATCTTGTACGTCTTGACCGGGTTCGACAACGTGCCGTCGTCGGTCCTGATCGTGTAGTTGAACTTGACGCCGACGGCCTTCGGCTTCGACTTCGTACCACCGCTGGCGATCGAGCCGGTGACGGCGTACTGGTTGGTGGCGGCGATGGCCGCAGCCGTGACACACAGTGCCACGGCCATCACGGCCACGGCAATAGAGACCTTGCGCAAAGCTTCTCCTCCAAGAGATTCGCGGGACGGGAGCGCAGCTTATCCAGAACCTGGAGCGCACGAGAGTTGCGGTCTGAACCAAACGGATTTGCGCCGGGGCGGTCCGCGGCCGAACCTCGGGCGCTGCTACCGTCGCCCGCCGTGCGCGTCCCGACCGACACGATCGCGGCCCCGATGTTCCCGGCGGCCCTGAAGTGGCTCAACGTGGCGACGCTGCGCATGGACAAGCAGCGCGGGCGCCCGGTGCTGCTGGAGTTCTGGGACTTCTGCGACCCCGCGTCGCTGCGCACGCTGCCCTACCTGGACGCGTGGGACGAGCGCTACGGCGAGGCCGGGCTGCGCACGATCCTGGTCCAGGCGCCGGGCTTCGCGCCCGGTCAGGACGCGGACACGGTCGCGGCCGCGATCGAGCGCCTCGGGATCTCGCACCCGGTGCTGCTGGACCCCGAGCTGAAGCTCTGGCAGATCTACGAGAACCAGGGCTGGCCGTCGCGCTACCTGTTCAACCAGGACCTGCGGCTGTTCGAGGTGCACTTCGGCGAGGGCGGCTACCACGAGACCGAGGCGGCGATCCAGGAGCTGCTGGACGTCGGCGGCGAGCCGGTCCCCTACGTGCGCCCCGAGGACGACCCGGACGCGCGGATCGTCGTGCCGACGCCCGACGTCGAGGGACCGTACTCCGGGCCCTACGAGGCCGGCGAGGTCTCGGTGGTCCTGGAGGTCTCCGAGCCCGGGTCCGCGTCGATCGTCGTCAACGGCGAGGAGCGCGCGGTGCAGTACACCGGCGTGCACTCGCTGGTCCGGCACGAGCACCACGAGGCGGGCGTGCTCGACCTCGAGGTCGGCGACGGCGTGCGCTGCCTCGCCACGCTGTTCACGCCCGGCCTAGCCGAGTAGCCGGAGCAGCTCCGGCGGTCCCTCGTCGGTCACGAGGACCGCGCCACCGGGCCAGTACGGGCTCGCGCTGCCGGCCGCGCCGGTGAACGACGGCTCGTGGACCCAGGAGCCCGAGTTGTACAACTTGGTTCCGGACGGCGTCCGCCACTCGCCCGCGTCGTCGGCGGGCAGCGGGCCGGTGCGGTGGCTGTGGCCGAAGATCACGTGCCTCGTATCAACCTGTAGGCGTTGAAGCACCGCGGTCATCGCGTCCAGCGCGTTGCGCCGCAGCGCGTCGCCGGAGAGGTCGGAGCTGACCGGCCCGAGCTTCAGCAGGTTGACCCCGCGGATCCCGAGCGGGAACGCGGCGCCGAGCAGGCGCGCCTTCAGCGGCTGGTGGCCGTCGCCGCTGAGCAAGGTGTAGGCCTTGCCCGCACGGCCCGCGCCCGCGCCGACGCGGCCGTCGTGCGCGCGCTGGGCCGACGCGTGGATCCACGCGTACAGCGGCGCCAGGATCCGCTCGTAGTCCTCGGCGGTCGCGGTCGGCTCGGGGACCTGGCCGACCATCCGCCCCATCACACCCGCGGCGAGGCGCTCGAACGTCGGCACGGTGCCGTGCGGGTCGAGGTAATGGCCATGGGTCGCCCAGACGTCGTCGCGCAGCCAGAGGCCGGGGTAGGCGACCTCGGTGTCGCGGTTCAGCCAGCCCGCGACGCGCTCGGCCAGCGGCGAGGTGGCGGCCGGCGCGGCGGTCGCGCCGAGGCCGAGCGGCGTGGTCCGCGCGTCCAGCCACGGCGCGGCCAGCGCGTAGTCGTGGTTGCCGGGGACGAGGGCGACGCTCGCGTCGGGCGCGAGCGCGTCGCCGATCGTCTCCAGGACCGGCTGGGCGGCGGCGAGCGCCTCCCTGGCCGGGCCGTGGCGCAGCTCCAGCGTGTCGCCGAGCAGGACGAGGCGGTCGACGTCCCGGAGCGCGCGGGTCAGCGCGCGCAGCGCGTCCGGATCCCGGACGAGCACGTCGACGCCCGTGCGGCCGCCGAGGTGCAGGTCCGAGATGACGAGCGTCCGCATGGACGCGGAACGCTAGCCCAGGCCGGCCGCCTTCCGGACGGTCGCCTGCTCGCGGCGGTTGGAGACGACGCGGTCGATCAACTTGTAGGCCACGCCCTCCTGGGCCGTGAAGTAGTTGTCGCGCTCGATGTCAGCCTTGATCCGCAGCTGGTCCTGGCCGGTGTGGTGGGCGTAGATCTCCTCGTAGCGGTGGCGCAGCGCGATCGCCTCGCGGGCGTGGATCTCCATGTCGGTGGTCTGGCCCTGGTAGGAGCCGTGGGGCTGGTGGATCAGGATCCGCGCGTTGGGCAGCGCGCTGCGCTTGCCGGGCGCGCCCCCGGCCAGGACGAGCGAGCCGCCGGACATCGCGATCCCGCAGCAGATCGTCGCCACGTCGCAGCTGACGAACTGCATCGCGTCGTACATCGCCAGCGCCGCGTAGGCGTCGCCGCCCGGGGAGTTGACGTACAGGTTGATGTCCTTGTCGGGGTCGTCGGCCTCCAGGTGCAGGAGCTGGGCGACGACGAGGTTGGCGATGTCGGCGTCGATGACGCTGCCGAGGAACACGACGCGGTCGTTGAGCAGCCGCGAGTAGATGTCGAACGAGCGCTCGCCGCGCGGGGACTGCTCGACGACCATGGGGACGAGGGGCATGGCTTGGCTTCCTTCCGGGCCGGGTGATTTGCGCAACCATTTGGTTGCACGTTGGCGAGCACGGTAGCATCCGCAACCATGGAGTTGCACGAGGAGATCGGCGCGGTGCGGCGGGAGACCGAGTTGGACGCCGCGCGCGAAGACGTCTGGACGCTGGTGAGCGAGCCCGAGGGCCTCGCGACCTGGCTCGCCGACGAGGTCGACCTCGACGCGGTCGAGCCCGGCGCCCGCGGCACCGTCACCGAGCACGGCGAGGAGCGCCACGTGACGATCGAGGAGGTCGAGCCCGGCCGCCGCGTCGCCCTGTCCTGGTGCACGCCCGGCGGAGAGCCGTCGCTCGTCGAGCTGACTCTCGACGACGTGGAGGCCGAGGGCGACGAGGGCGAGCGCCGCACGCGGATGGTCGTCGTCGAGATCCCGCTCGTCACGCTGCGCGTCGTCTCCGCGCCCGCGATCAGCGCCGGCGGGGCCGCTCCGGGCCCGCAGATGGCGCTCGCGCACGCCTGATGGCGGCCACCTCACAGCACGACGATCCGGGGCCGGTCTTCGCGGCGCTGGCGGACCCGACGCGGCGCGAGGTCGTCCGGATGCTCGCCGCGCAGCCGGGCCTGACCGCCTCGGCGCTGGCCGGCGAGCTGCCGGTCTCGCGCCAGGCGATCGCCAAGCACCTCGCTCAGCTGCGCGACGCAGGCCTCGCCGAGGCCGAGGTCTCCGGCCGCGAGACGCGCTACCGCCTCACGCCCGAGCCCCTGGCGGGCGCGATGGCGTGGATGGTCGCCGCCGGCGGCCAGTGGGACGCGCGCCTGGAGCGCCTCAAGCGTCAGCTCTAGCGCGCGGCGAGCCGCGCGCTCCAGATCTCTTCGACCGGCCAGCGCCGCGCCCAGCCGCGGCGCGCGTAGTGGACGACCTCGTCGGGGTCGGCGCCGTCGTCGTCGGGCGCGTAGACCTCGGTGAGGCGCACGTCCTCGAAGCCGGTCTCGCGCAACAGGTCCATCAACTTTCCGTGCGGGAGGTGGAACTCGATGCCGTCGTCGTCCGGCCAGTCGATCCGGTGCAAATCGCGCTGGCTGCGGACCAGCTCGGTGCCGAGCGGGACGTCCTCGTCGCCCGCGCAGAGCATCCCGACGACGCTGCCGACCAAGAACACCAAGTACCCGCCGGACCGAAGCAGCCGCGCGGCCTCGGGGATCCACGCGTAGGGGTCGCACCAGATCGACGCGCCGTACTCGCTGAACGCGAGGTCGAACGCGCCGTCCTCGAGCGGGACGTCCTCGGCGCTCGCGTGGATCAGCGGGAACTCGGGGCCGAAGCGCGCCTGCATCGCCCGCGCGGTCTCCAGCTGGGCCTCGGAGACGTCGATGCCGACCGGCCGCGCCCCCGCGCGCGCCAGCCACGCCGACCAGTACGCGGTCCCGCAGCCGAGCTCGACGACGTCGGCGCCGTCGAGTTGTAGGTCTTGCGGCAGCGCGCGCAGCTCAGCCTCCGGCACGCCGAAGATCCCCCACTGCGGCACCGCCTCCGGCGCCCAGTTGCGCAGCGCGGAGTCCGCTGGCCAGCCCGCGGCGGTGGCGTTCCAGTTCGCGCGGTTGGCCCGCGCGTCGTCACTCAGCCCTTCGAGGTCGCCCATAGGGGCGACCGTAGCGTGGCGCTAGGCCGCGACCGGCGCTTCGTCGGCCAGCAGCGCGGCCGCGGCGCGGCGGCGCTCCTTGGTCTTCCTGAGGTCGAGGTCGGCGCTCTCGAGCAGGTCGTCGGGCGTCGCGCCGTCCTGCGGGAACAGCGCCACGCCGATCGACGCGCGCACCGGCTCCTTGACGGCGGCGCCGGCGGTCCCGGCCTCGATGGCGGCGAGCGCCTCCTCGATCCGCGACGCCAGCATCGTGGCGCCGTCGATGTCGGCCTCGGGCAGCAGGACGCTGAACTCGTCGCCGCCCTGGCGGGCCACGACGTCGGTCCCGCGGACGTTCTCGACGAGCACGCGGCCGACCTCCTGGAGCAGGCGGTCGCCCTCCAGGTGGCCATGGGTCTCGTTGACCTGCTTGAAGGAGTCGACGTCGAGCGTCAGGAGCGCGAAGCGCTGGGGATCCTGGGCGGTCTGCGCGGCGAGCGACTCGTGCAGCTTGCGGTAGTTGCCGACGCCGGTCAGCGGGTCGTGCTGGGAGGCGGCGCGCCACGTGTCGGCGCGCTTCTCCGCGCGGCGGGCGCGCAGCACGGCGACGATCGACGCCGCCGCGAAGCAGCCCGTGGCGGCAGGCCACGAGCCGAGGTCCACCGCGGCGACGAGGCCGCCGGCGGCGAGGGTGGCGTGGGTCACCACGCCCAAGCTTGGGAGGGGAAGGGGCATTCCACTCCTTTTTGTCGGACGCCGAACGGGCGCCCTTGAGGGCGAACGTCCTGGTTAACCCAACTTTTAGGCCGCGGGCGCGGCGGCGGCCATCGCCTGGCGGATGGCCTTGGGGAGCATGAACCGGACGTCCTCCTGGACGACCTGGAACTCCTCGACCTGCTCGGTGCCCCGCGCGCGGAAGAAGTCGACGAGCCGCTGGACGAGCGCCTCGGGCGCGGACGCGCCGCTGCTGATCCCGACGACCCTGCGGCCCTCGAGCCACGCCTCGTCGATCTCGGAGACGTCGTCGATCAGGTACGCGTCGGTGCCCAGCTCGCGCGTGACCTGCACGAGCCGGTTGGAGTTCGACGAGTTCTTGGAGCCGATCACCAGCAGCAGGTCGCAGTGCGCGGCCATCTGCTTGACCGCCGCCTGGCGGTTGGTGGTGGCGTAGCAGATGTCGTCCGTGCGCGGACCGGTGATGGCCGGGAACTTCTCGCGCAGGCGGTTGATGATCGCGCGGGTCTCGTCGACCGAGAGCGTGGTCTGCGAGATGTAGGCGATCCTGTCGGCGTCCGCGACTTCCAGCGCGTCGACGTCGGCCTCGGTCTCGACCAGGACGATGTGGTCCGGGGCCTCGCCCATCGTGCCCTCGACCTCCTCGTGGCCGGCGTGGCCGATGAGGACGATCGTGTAGCCCTCCTGGGCGAACTTGACGGCCTCGCGGTGGACCTTGGTCACCAGCGGGCAGGTCGCGTCGATCGTCTGGAGCCTGCGCTCGGCGGCGTCGGCGTGGACGGCGGGCGACACGCCGTGGGCGGAGAAGACGGTCGTCGCGCCAGCCGGGACGGTGTCGTCGAGCTCCTCGACGAAGATCGCGCCGCGCTGGCGCAACTCCTCGACGACGTGCTTGTTGTGGACGATCTCCTTGCGGACGTAGACGGGTGCGCCGTACAGCTCCAGCGCACGCTCGACGGTCTGCACGGCCCGATCGACCCCGGCGCAGTACCCGCGCGGGGCCGCCAGGAGGATCTTCTCGACGGTGGCGGCCATTCGCGGGCCAGTGTAGAGGCCTCGCGCGCGGCCTCAGTTCGTCGCCGGCCAGTCGGCGATCAGCTGCGTGATCGTCTCCCCCACGGCGTCGATGCTGTCCTCCGACAGCTTGTCGTAGGTGTCGTCGATCGTGTCCTTGTACTTGTAGGACCAGTCGATGAGGTCGACCGCCGGGATCTGCGCCCGCAGGAACGGCGTGTGGTCGTCGAAGATCGAGGCCTGGGTCCTGTCCGGGAAGATCCCCTCGACGCCGACCTTGCCGGCCGCGTCGCGGACCTGCTGCCACAGAGACTGCGTCGAGGAGCCCTCGCGCGGCAGGCGCAGGCCCGTGTTGCCGATGTAGTCGAGCAGGACCATCGCCCGGACCTCCTCGGCGTGCAGCTGCACGTAGGCCTTCGAGCCGCGCAGCGCGTCGGCGTAGAAGTCCCTGGTCGGGTGCGGCTCCTCCTCGCCGTCGAAGAGGACGAAGCGGATCCCGGGGCTGACCGCGCTGCGCGTGAGCGACTTGATGGACTTGGCCAGCTCGATCACGGTGCCGACCGCGGCGGCCGCGTCGTTGGCGCCGACGAAGCCCTTGGGGTGGTACTCGGTGTCGTAATGGGCGCCGATCACGATCACCGGTCCGGGGCCGGGCAGGTCGCCGACGATGTTGCGCAGGCCGGGCTGGCCGGGGACGTCCTCGAAGTGCGCGTCGGGGAGCATCGGCTTGAGCCTGTCGGCGACGGCGCGCAGCGTCTTCGATCCCGCGGGGCGCTGGCCGGCGTCGACCTGCATCCTCGCGATCGCCATCGCCGCGGCGGCGTCGAAGCGCCTCGTGTGCGTCTTCGGGACCTTGCCCGCGGGGACGGTCATGGCGGGCGCCTCGTTGTTGTCGTCGGAGCCGCCGCCGAGGAACGGGAAGCCGTGGATCGCCAGGGCGATCAGCCCGCCGAACAGGATCAGCTGGCCGACGAGCGCGATGACGAGCAGCTTGACCGACAGGCGGCGCGCGTCGTCTTCCGGCGGCGTGACTTCGGGCGCGCCATGTTCGTCGGATTCGTCCATCTGCGACCCGGGAAGGTACCCGCCAGACCGGGTGGGAGCGCCGACTGAATGACCTGCACCGCTCGCGATCCCGGAGTAGGGTGACGCTTGAGAGTGACGAGAACTCGGGGGAGTCTGGGAATGGCACAGCAGCATCTGGATCGACTGACCGCGGTCGACGCGTCGTTCCTGGCCCAAGAGGGGCCGGCGTCGCACATGCACATCGGCGGCATCGTGGTCTGCGAAGGGCCCGCCCCGGGCTACGAGGAGATGCTCGACCACATCCGCGGGCGCTTGCACTTGGTCCCGCGCTACCGGCAGAAGCTCGCCCAGCCGCCGCTGGAGACCGGGCGGCCGCTGTGGGTCGACGACCCCAACTTCAACTTGGAGTACCACGTCCGGCAGACCGCGCTGCCCGCGCCGGGCGATGAGGGCCAGCTGATGCAGCTGGTCGCGCGGATCATGTCCCAGCAGTTGGACCGGTCCAAGCCGCTGTGGGAGATGTGGATCATCGAGGGGCTCGACGACGGCGGCTTCGCGCTGATCTCCAAGACCCACCACGCGCTGATCGACGGGATCAGCGGCGTCGACCTCGCGACCGTGATGTTCGACCTGTCGCCGGTGCCGGCCGACGTGCCGCACCCGGACGAGCCGTGGCAGCCGCACGACGTCCCGAGCGGGACCGAGCTGGTCGCGGGCGGCGCGCTGGGCGCGGCGCGCGCGGCGGCGGCCGGGCTCGCGGGCGCGGTGTCGCTGGTCCGCAACCCGGGCGCGACGCTGCGGGCGCTGTCGGAGGCGTCGCAGGGCCTCGGGGAGGTGGCGTGGGCGGGGCTGAACCCGGCGCCCGAGACGCCGCTGAACGTCGAGATCGGCCCGCACCGGCGCTACCGCGTGGTCCGCAACCAGCTGACGGACTTCAAGGAGGTCAAGAACGCGCTGGGCGGGACGGTCAACGACGTGGTGTTGACGGTCGTGACCGGCGCGCTGCGCGACTGGCTGCATTCGCGCGGCGTCAGGACCGAGGGGCTGGAGCTGCGGGCGCTCGTGCCCGTGTCGACGCGCGGGTCCGACGAGAGGGGCGCGCTGGGCAACCGCATCACGGTGATGCGCGGGCCGCTGCCCGTGTACATCGCGGACCCGATCGCGCGGCTGCGCGCGGTGAGGGCGGCGATGGATGGTTTGAAGGAGTCCAAGCAGGCCGTGGGCGCAGAGGTGCTGACCGGTGTGCAGTCCTTCGCACCGCCGACGATCCTGGCGCAGGCCTCGCGGCTGAACTTCTCGACGCGGTTGTTCAACCTGATCGTGACCAACGTGCCCGGGCCGCAGTTGCCGTTGTACGTGCGCGGGCGCGAGATGCACGACGTCTTCCCCGTCGCCTTCCTGCCCAGGGGCCACAGCCTGGCGATCGCGATCATGTCCTACAACGGCCAGATGAACTTCGGCCTGCTGGGCGACTACGACGCGCTCCCCGACCTCGACCGCATCGCCGACGGCATCGAGGCCTCGCTGGCCGAGCTGCTCTCGCTGGCCCGCCACCGCGGCCCGCGCATCGCGTCGCCGAACGGCAACGGCGCGGCTGCGGAGTCCACCTCGGAGCCCGCGCCGACGACCTAGCGCGGTACCTCAGCGGGCGACGCGGACCGAGGCGTCCGCCCTCACCGGCGGCGGCTCGCGGTTGCCGGCGTGGTCGACGGCGATCGTGAAGAAGCTGTAGCGGCTGCCGCGCTTCCCGCGCAGGCGCAGGGAGTGGGCGACGGTCGCCTTGAGCCTGCGGGCCGTGTGGCCCGGGGTCGCACGCCAGATCTCGAAGTGGTCGATCCCGGAGGCGACGACGCCGGCCACCGCGTCGTCCTCGCCGCGCCAGCGCAGCAGGATCGAGCGGCCCCGGACCTTCGGGCGCTCGAGCTGCGACGTCGGCGGGTGGAAGTCGACGCTGCGGGCCGCGGCGACCGCGGCGCCCGCGTCGAGGATCCCCCAGCCGAGGTCCGGCGACCAGTCGGCACCGGGGCGCGCGGCGGTCTGCTTGAGGATCCGGACGACGTCGGCGGGCGGCAGGTCCGGGTTCAGGTGGCGCATCAGCGCGGCGACGCCGGCGACCTGCGGCGCGGCCATCGACGTCCCGCGCAGGTAGGCGTAGCGGCTGTCGCCCTCGAACCTCGTGCGGCACTGGCACGGCGCGATCGAGTCGCCGAGCGGGTCGCTGGGGTCGCGATGGCGGCGCTCCAGGAGCGTGCGCTGCGCGGGGAACGCGCCGAGGATCCCGCGCGGGCCGCTGCCGCCGTAGGTGCCGTAGGCGGCCATCGAGACCTGGCTGCCGAGGCCGGCGAAGTCCGCGCGGCGGTCGCGGGCGTCGGCGGCGGTGACGGTCAGGCCGAAGTTGGTGTTGATGTCGGCGCCGGTGCCGTTGGGCTGCAGGACGTTGGCGGGGATGCCCTGCTCCTGGCTGGGGACGTCGGCCGCCGCCGCGACGAGGACCGCGCCCTTGCTGTTGGCGTACTGCAGCGCCTGGACGAGCTGGGGCGACGCGGCGAAGCGGCTGTCGGCCCCGAAGGACATGTTGATGGCCTCGGCGCCGTTGTCGGCGGCCCAGGTCAGCGCGGCGATCACCGAGGTCTCGGACAGGTCGGACTTGGCGATCAGCAGGCCGCAGTCGAGGCCGGCGCCGGCGATCCCGATGCCGTTGTCGGGCTCGCCGCAGGCGAGCGAGGCGACGTGCGTGCCGTGGCCGTCCTCGTCGGTCGTCGCGGGGCCGTCGCCGGGCGTGCTGTCGAAGTCGGCGGACGCGAGGATCTTGTTCTGCAGCTCCGGGTGGGTCGCGTCGACGCCGGTGTCGATGATCGCGACGCGCGCGCCCTCGCCGGTCGCCGTGTCCCAGGCGGACGTGAGGTTCTCGCGCGCGGCCCACCACTCGACGGTCGTGCCGTCATCCCCGCGCTCGGGCGCCGTCATGGCTGGGTCGTCGGGGACGTAGCGCGGGCTGAACCGCAGCTCCGGCCGGACCGACGCAACCCGCGGATCGCGCTTCAGCCGCGCCTCGAGGGCACGCAGCGCGCGCTGGCCGCGGGTCCGGGGCTGCACGGCGGCGATGCGCAGCCGCGGCACGCTGATCGCGGTCTTCGCACCCGCACCGGCAGCGACCCCGTTGACCGCCGCGGCCTCGGCCTTGCCGGGCGGGGGTGGCTTCAACTGCACCAACAACCGCCCGGTGGTCCCGGCCGCTGCGCCTGCGCCAGCCGCCGTGGCTCCGCCGGCGGTCGTGGCTCCGCCGGCCGCCGTCCCTCCGCCGGCGCGCGCCGCCGCGACAGGGACCGTCGCCAACGCCGTGGTCAGCGTTGCCGTGATCGCCACCGCCGCTGAGCGCGCCGGTCGCATGGAAGAGGTGAGCGTGCCGGGCTTAGTAGCCCAGCGCGAACTTCGCGTCTTCGGACATCCGGTCCGGCGTCCAGGGCGGGCTGAACGTCATGGTGGACTCGACGGACGTCACACCGTCGAGCTCGGTCACGAACTCCTCGATCTGCTCGCTGACCTGCGGGCCGATCGGGCAGCCGGGTGAGGTCAGCGAGAACGTGACGTGCACGTCGCCGGCTGAGACCTCGATCCCGTAGATGAGGCCGAGCTCGACGAAGTCGAGACCCAGCTCGGGATCGATCACGTTGGTGAGAGCGGCTTCGACATCCTCGACGGAGGGCATTGCCCTTGAGTCTAGCCCCGGCGGTGGAGTAGGTTCGCTGCCATCGTCACCTACAGCGAACACCCGCCGGTGATCTGCTGCTCGGGGGACGAGGATCGGTCCACGCAGAGCCGCCGAAGGCCTGCCCTCTCACGGGCGCTCTACGCGGGCGGAACGGTCCTCGTCGACCTGCATGAGCTGGTCTTCGCCGACCCCTCGTTGATGGTCGAGCTCGCGATGGTCGCCCGCCGCGTCCGCCAGACCGGCGGCTCGCTGTTGATCCGCGGCGCCCAGCCGCAGATCCAGCGCCTCATCGAGGTCGTGGGCCTGCACCGCCTGCCGAACGTCACGCTCGACGTGACCCCGGCGCCGGCGTAGCCGCCGCGCGCCTGCGCCCCACCGCGGACGCCTCGCTGCCGCCACCCTCCGCCCCTCCCCACGTGCGGGCGCGCGGCGCGACCGCGTAGCCTTCGGGCGGCCGATGCCCTTCCTCTTCCTGCTCGCCCTCTTCGTGGTCGTGCCGATCCTGGAGATCTACGTGATCATCCAGGTCGGCCAGGCCATCGGTGCGGTGCCGACGATCGCGCTGCTCATCGTCGACTCGATCCTCGGGTCGTTGTTGATGAAGTCGCAGGGTCGCGCGGCGTGGCGGCGATTCCAGCTGGCGCTGGCGGAGGGGCGGGTGCCCGGGCGCGAGGTCCTCGACGGCGTCCTGGTCATCTTCGGCGGCGCGTTCCTGCTGACGCCCGGGTTCTGCAGCGACATCGTCGGCGCATTGCTCTTGCTTCCGCCCACGCGCGCGGTCATCCGCCGGATCGTCGTCCGGCGGTTCTCGTTCAGCGTGCTGACCGACGCGCCGTCGCCGCGGTTCCGCCGCGGCCCGGGCGGCAGCACGGGCCCCGGGGACGCCGACGTCGAGGGCACCGCGACCGAGATCGACCCCAGGAGACTCCCTTGATCGTGACCGCCGACTCCGAGGCGCCCCGCGAGCTTGTTGTAGGTCAAAGCGACGCCGTGACCGTGGCGTTCGCCGACGAGCACGCCGATGTCTGCGGCGTCGCCCGGATCGGGCGGGCGCTGGACGAGAGCGGTGCCGTCGTCACCTCCGGTCTGGCCGTCCTGTTCGCGGGCGGCTCGCCGGTCGCGGTCCGGGCCGAGGGCGGCGTGCCCGCGGGCGAGGGCCTCGGCTGGGGTCGCGCGGAGGCGGCGGGCGTCTGGACCGAGGTCGTCGACCCGCTGCGCGCATGGCGGATCCACTTCGACTCCGAGGACGGCGAGCACTCGTTCCTGTTGGATCTGGAAGCGGTGAGCACTCCAGCAGTGCTCGACGGCGACGCGGCAACCGCGAAGCTCGGCGGCATGGAGGGCTACGACCAGCTGATCAAGGTCACCGGCCGGGTGACGGTCGGCGGCGTGCAGCGGACGTTCTCCGGCCGCGGCCAGCGCGGGCATTCCTGGGGCGCGCCGGACTGGGACAAGCTGACGCTGGCCCGGACCATGGGCGTGTGGCTCGACGGCGACGCGGGCGTGACGCTGACCGCGGTCCGCGGCACGAAGGCCTCGTCGCACGCCGACGAGTCGATCCACGCCGTGCTGCTCGGGCGCGATGGCGAGACCGGCGAGCCGGTCTCGTTGGTCGTCGCCGACCCGCGCGTATCGACGACCTACGACGCCGAAGGCCGCCAGCGCCACGCAGGCCTCGAGCTCTACGAGACCGACGAGTCCCCCTACGCCCGCCGCGCCGCCGGCGAAGTCGCCTGCGGCACCACCCTCGACCTCGGCCGCCTCCGCCTCGACACCGCCTTCTTCACCTGGCGCATGGAAGGCAGGTCGGGCGTGGGGCGCTACGACGTGCTCCGCCGCGTCGAGGCGTAGCGCTCCCGCGGTCCAGCATGGGGCGCAACGACGTCGCGCCACACGCCACTCCGCGGACGTCGCAGCGGCGCGCCGCGCCGAAGCCATTCCACAGGCGGCAGCGCCGCAGCCCACGAAGTGGACCGCGGCGCGGGACTCCACTCGTTCGCCACGACACGCCGCAGCACGACACCGCGCGGAGGCGCGCCTGCGCCCCGCTCCACGCCCGGCGGAGCGGGGTGACTCGAAGCGCCCCCGACGGAGCGGCTCGGCGCCCCGGGGCGAACCCGCGCGCCTAGTTGTCGCTGCCCAGGCGGTCCCAGAGGTAGAGCTCGACGCACTCCTGCGCCAGCTCCATCGAGCGCTCGCGCGAGAGGCGCGGCAGCACAGTCTCCAGGGCCTGCTCTTCGGCGACGCCGGCCTCGAACGCCTCCTCGCCGCGGAACCCGGCGGCGATCTTCAAGGCCTCGCGGCGGTTCTCGCCGAGCGTCGGGAAGACGTTCATCAGGAAGTCGCGGTTGGCGATCGGTTGACCGACTTCCAGCGAGGCGTGCCAAGCGGCGAGCATCGACAGGTCGTGCTCGTCGAGATCAGCGACAGCCTTCGCGTAGTGCGTGTCCAACTCACGCTCCGGGATCTCGTCCACCCAGGCACGGACCAGCTCGCCGAGCAGCTGCCGGCGGGCCTCTCGGCCGACGGACTCTGCGATGACGCGGATCGCGTCGTGGGGTTCGATGAAGCAGAGGGCCATGGGGGCTCCGGGCACTCGGGGGTACTGGACGCCGCCAAGGTACGCCCCCCATCGGACGGCAAAACCCGCCCAATTCATGGCCGTTTGGGAAGTTCCTGCACGTTGCGAGATTTCATCGGGCGCAAGTCGTCCGGTCCACCTGCTTTTACGCGCGCGTGCGTACTGTTGCCGTGCGAGTCTGCGGCACGGTGTCGGGGTCGCCGCTGTAAGCGACCGAGACGGTCGCGCTACGCGCTGCCGCGATCGCGGGACTGAGCATCAGCGTCGTCCGGAACGCACGCCGCGCGATCGCCACACGCTTCGTGAGCGTCCGCGCGCGCCCGCGGATCCGGACGCGATACCGCACGGTGACGCGCCCGGACGCCCGAGCGCCGACGGTCCCCGCGACCGTCACGCGCCGCCCGACGCGGCGCAGCGTCGTGAGCTTCAGCGCGGGGCTGACCTTCTTGATCTGGGTCGCGGGCGGCCTCTGCGCGGGCGGCCTCCCACAACTGACGAGGCAACCAGGCAAGCCCGGCGTGAGTGACTGCTCACCAGGCGCCTGCTGCGGCTCATCCCGAGGGGCGGGCGGGGCCGGAGGAGACGGCGGTGGCGCCGCGTACGTCAGCGCGAGCGTCGCCGCGCTCTCCGGATCAGCATGGCCGAGCTGGTCCTCGAGCCAAACCCGGACCGTCGCAGCACCCGTCGCGGGGAGCGCGAGGCCGTCGATGCGCGTAGTCGACGGCGCAGCCCTCACCTCGCCACAGCTTCCGGACTGACACACCTGGTAGCGCGCAGCCGTGATCGGCGCCCCACTGTCAGCCGGCAGCAACCACGCAACCGAGAAGTTGTTGGTGTTGGACGTCGCCTGCGGCGAACCGATGCCAACCGGCGCCGCCGGAGCGCCGTTGTCAACCAACAAGGGGGCGTTCCGCCTGACCCTCGTCTCGTTGCTCGCGGAATCAACAACACCAACATCGATCTGATGCGAACCATCAGCCAACCCCACAGTCGGGATCCCAACCGCAGCACCCCCCTCATCGCTACACGGCCTCGGCCGGTCATACCGACACGTCCGCTGAACTATCGCGATCAACGACCCATCGGCATACACCTTGGTCGCCGCAATCCCAGTGGCATCCCTCGACGCAACCACCAACGGCAACGAACCCTGCCGCCACCCACTCCCCGTCCACCCATAGCCGTCAACCCCATCGACCACCGGCGCGCCACCATCAGCGATGGTCAGGAACGCACTGAGGATCTGCACCTCTGCGCGCGGGAGTGAGAAGCCGTTGGCGCATACGTTGTCGCTGTTGGCACGGCAGTAGATCCCGGCAACAAGGGTCGACGCAGAGAGATTGGGGACATCTCGGTACGCAAGCACGTCGTTCGCGAAGTTGCCGTCGTACGCGAACCAATCGGTTCCACCGACGCCACATGTCTGATGACCGACGACGAAATCACAAGTTTCCGAGACCTGGCTTGGGTCGCCAATCGCGGTGTACGGCTGCCAGTGATTGTCGAGCTGCTTGAAAATCGACCGCCACCACCGCACACGCAGGATCGTCGTGCCGTCCACTGGCGAGAACGCGAGTTCGACTCGATCGCCGACGGCCGCCTCGAAGCCCTGGTCAACTCCGAGGCGGTCGCCAACCCACAGACCAGCATGCTGATAGTCGGGCGCCTGACTGTCGGGTGCCAGTCGTGACGGTGGACAATCGATGCCCGACGCAAGCGCAGTCTGGTCGTTGTTGATGGTCTCGCTCCACCCCGTTGCAGAACCAGTCTCGCCGCAAGATTGGATGACGAAGGAACCCCCACCCGCGACCGGTCCAACGTCACTTGGGAGTGGTCGCGGTTGCGCAACTGCTACACCGATCAACGCCAGTATTAGCCCGGCCGTCGCAGCAGCAATCTGTCCAATCCGCATGAGCATCTGTCGTTCCGGGTTCGGAGTCCGTCTACGTCCTGAGATGGACGACGATGACCACCGAACGCGCGCGTACCCCGCTGGGGTCCCGGTACCCGATCGACAGCTGGCTGATCGATCCTGAGACGCGAATGCGCAAGTTGTCCGCGCGGAAACGCGCACGCTTAGCAATCCGCGGGAAGGCCTTGCCTCGTTGACGGGCATAGACGTCTACGCGAGCGTCCACATTCGCTGGCCTGTGAACCAGCCGCAACGAGAGCCAGCCTTGCCTGACTGCGACCGATCGCACGACTGGACGAGGAAGCTGGTCTGGCACGTGATTCGCCTGCGTCACAGACAGTCCCGCGCTCGCAGGCTGCGACGACGGAGGAGTCACATCACCGGCCCTATTCGCTTCGTTCGATGGCGAATCGTTTCCGGTCGGCTGCGAGTCGCTAGCGGTGCTGGAGGGCACGACGGGCCCGCTCAACGGAATTGCCGAATGACCGGTGCTTAGCGCAACGGTCAGACGCGTGCTAGCCCGGAATGCAGCGCCGACATCGATAACAAGGCCAGCCTCGGCGTCTCGTCCACCACTACGCATGGCTTGCTCGGAAGCATCCACACCCAGCCCCGAGTCAAGACCTCGCATCTGTGCGAGGACGGCCGCAACAAACGCCGTCGCTTCGCTCGACCCACTAGCCCACGCGGGGACGCCAGTGCCATCGGGGCGTCCGACGTCGAGCGGACAGCCTGGAGCCCAGAGATCGACGGCCGTTCCCCACGAGGCGAAGCTGCATCGCGCGCCAGTTCCGGTCGCTGCGCCGACGGCGAAGGTCGGGGTATATCCAGCAGGCCAATCAACAACCCCGCGTTCGCTGTTGCCGGCCGCAGCAACGACGTTCAGTCCATACAGACGGGCGTTGTCAATGGTGTCTTGAAACTCAGTTCGCTGAGCGATGCTCGCGGCGATGGTGCTGCCGTCTCCGCCTAGGCTGAGGGACACGACTTTGATGTTGTAGGCGCTGCGCTTCGTGATGCAGAGCTGAACAGCCGCATGGACGTCTAGTCCCGTAAAGGTGCGCCCGTCTCTCGACGCGCGCACTGAGACGACGTCAATAGACGGCGCAGCGCCGACCATGCCGAAGTCGTTCTTTGGTGCGGATGCGATGGTTGCCATCAAGGTCCCGTGCTTGACGGGACTGACGTCGGAGCCATCGCTGCCGTCGACCGCGAAGCGGGCGATGACGTTGGTGGTGTCGGGTGTGGAGTCGGTGCCGGTGTCGACGATGCAGACGGCGGCGCGGCGGGTGGGAGCGGGGATCCAGGTTGAGTCGGTGGCGTTGCTTGCGGCGGCTTGGGAGGTGAAGACCTCTTCGGCGGATGCGGGGGCCACCGCCAGGAAGGCGGCGGCGAGGAGCGCTAGGGCGGCACGGCCGACGCGGCCGGGCAGTGCCCGGCCGCGGTGGCTCGTCCGTCCGGACCGACGATCAGCGGCCAACGGTGACCCTCAGGGACTTCGAGGCGACGGCGACGTAGGGGTAGTCGACCTGCCCGGCGGCGATCAGCACGCGCAGGCGGTAGACGACGGTCCTGTTGCTGCGCGTGAAGCGGTAGGCGTAGGCGTAGCGGCCGTTCTTGTTGGTCTTGATCTGGGCGAACGGACGCCAGCGCTTGCCGTCCTTCCACTGGACCGCGAGGGTCACGCCGCGCTTCGGGACCGCCCCGCCCGACAACCCGCCGCGCAGCGTCACCGCCTGGCCGTTGTGCAGGTGCTTGTGATTGGCCTTGATCGAGATGCGGGCGTCGACGAGGACCCTGAGGGTCGCCGTGGCCCGGGCGATGACGTCGTCCGAGTACATGCGGTAGCCCACCGTGATCCCGCGCGATGCGCCCTTCGCCAGACGGATGGTCGCATGGCCGGCGCCGTCGGTCGTGACGTCGGAGGCGACCGTCGCCTGCGCACCGGTCCTGGTGGCGATCTCGAGCTTGGCATCGGCGATCGCCTTGCCGTTCGTGGTGCAGGTCAGCTCCAGCTGCGCCGTGGACGAGCGATCATGGCGCAGACGCACACGGTCGCCGGCGACGTGCTCGAAGCGCAGCGTCGCGCGATCGCCAGGGCAGGCGACCCCGGGCTCCTGGCCGGCCACACGGCCGATCAGGTTGTGCGCGGTCACACCGTTGTTGGTGATGTTGGTCGTGGCGGGCAGGCCTGGCAGGGTCAGTGCCCCGGTCGTGCCGTTGGACCCGTTCGAGCCGTTGGCGCCGTTGCTGCCGTTCGCGCCGTCGCTGGGCTTGTTGACCACGTCGCTCGCGCTCTTGGGCGCGACCACCTGGCCCGACGGAAGCGAGTACACCGTGACCGTCCCGGCCACGTTGCTCGCCGTGCTGCCGAGCCGCAGCGTGTGGCCGATGTCAGCGTCGGTGGGGATGTACGTCAGCTCGTTCGATCCCGGGATCTGGTCGCAGTGGTCGCTGCTTCCTCCGCAGCGGAACCAGGCGTGATCCAGGACCAGGTCCGGCCCCGTCCAGGAGCCGGCCGACGAGAACGTGATCGGCTGGCCGACACGCGGCGCCGCGTAGGAGTCGAAGCTCGGCTCCGTCTTGTCGATGCGCGGGAGCACGGTGTTGACCGGTGGGTGGTTGGCGACGAGCTTCGTCTCGGGCGCCAGGACGACGGCGGTGTTGCCCGCGGCGTCTTCGAGGGTGACCTTGATGGTGTGGTTGCCGTCGGCGAGCGTGGTCGTGTCGAGAGCGGCGGTTGCGGAAGCCGAGAGGAGGCACGGCACCCGGCGGGGATAGCCGCGCCCGCCGCTGCCGGTCTCGTCGGAGCAGTTGTCGTTGTTGGGGTCGATGAGGGTGATGTGGTCGACGCCGTTGTCGTAGATGTGGACGAAGCGGACTCCGCCGCCGACGTCGGTCGCCCGGAACGTCACGGGCGCGACGCCGGAGATCTTGGAGCCGGTGAGCGCACCGGCCGGCGAGCTGGACTCGGGCGGGTGCTCGTCGGTGAGCGCGACGTCGGTGTTGTCGAGCATGAAGTGCGCGTTGCCGCTGCCCCTGCAGGCGCCGGGGCCGCCGCACTGCAGCTTGGCGGTGAACGTCGACCCGCTCACGTTCGCGTGGAGCGGAGCGACATGGTCGCTCGCCGGGGCCTGGCCGAAAACGACATGGTTCGTGTCGGACGCGTAGATGTTCCAGTCGCCGCCCGTGAGTCCGGCGGCATGCTGCGTCCACGTGATCGCCGCGAGCGACGTGCCGGCCGGCGCCGTGAACGTGAAGCTCGTGTGTTCCACCGGGTAGAACGTCTGGCGCGTCACCCAGGCTCCGTCCAGGACCGATTCGTCCATGGACGCCGTCAGGTACCCATGACCGCCGCTGTCGGACGTCGCCGACCAGCCGTCGTTGCTCTTGACGCCGTAGTACTTGAGGCCCAGCACGCGGTACGTGCCGGCGTCGGCCACGGGCGCGGTGGCCAGCGCGAGGCCGGTCGTTGCGAGGATCGCCGCCGCGCTCGCGCGGAGCAACGACGACATGTCGGTCAGGTTCATGTTGGTGTCTTTCTTCGAGGTGATGTTCTAGGGGTTGGGCACGAACTCGCCGCCGGAGGCGTCGGTCGTGGAAGGCGGAGACGGCTTGGCCGACGCGGTGGCCGGCACGTTCCGGGCGGTGCGAGCCGCCGTGCGAGCGCGGGCCGACTCGCTCACAGCGACCTCGCGGCCGAGCGGTTTGAGCTCGACGTCGCGGTTCGACGCGGCCGGCGTGGAGCGGTGGAACGCAGCCGCGTGAGACCTCACGGCTGCGCTCCTCGTCATGTGACGCGATGGCGTCGTCACCACGACGCGGCGCCGTGGCAGGTTGATCGCGGGTGTCGTGGCGGTCGTCCTGGTCACGCGGCGCAGGGCCGCCGCCCGCGTCGGCGGCGACCCTGCGGCCCGTGCGGCGTGGTGGTCGGATTCGACGGCGACCGTGCCGCCGCCGACCGCCACCGCGCCGGCGGCGAGCAGGCCGGCAAGCTTCGCCCCGCCGACGCTCAGCCCGCCGGAGGCCGCGACAGCAGGTGCGCCGTCGGCCAGCCCGGCGACGCGGTCGAGCAACCCGGACAACTTGGCGGTCGCGCCGACGAGCCCGAGCGGCAGGACGGCACGCAGCGGCGGCGTGCTGTCGCGCAGGCTGCGCAACGTCGCCTGACATCCGGTGCAGTTGCGCAGGTGCGGGCGGACGTCGGCGAGCTGCGCCGCGGTCGCCTCGCCGTCGACGATCGCCGACAGCGTCGCCGCCCAGCGTTCGCACTCCTCCCCGCTCTCGATGCCTTCGTAGCGCTCGAGGAACGCCTTGCGGCCTTCGGCCAGGCAGCGGTTGACCTTGGTTCGCGAGAACCCGGTGAGCGCGCTGATCTCCTCGTAGGAGTGGCCGAGCGCCTTGAGCCAGAGGGCGCGCAGCTCCTGCGGCTTGAGGCGCTTGAGGGCCTCAGCGGCGCGGGTGGCGTGATCGGCGGACATCGCGCGCTCCTCGGGTGAGGACGCGTCGGAGGCGACGTTGTCGTAGTCGAAGTCGCCCGACGCGACCGCCTCGCCGCGCGTGCGGCGGACCTCCATCGCCTCGCGTTTGACCACGACCGTGAGCCACTTGTGGGCGGACTTCGGGTCGAGCGTCGGTGCCCGCCGCAGCAGGATCTCCATGCTGCGCTGGTAGGCGTCGTGAGCGTCGTCCGCACACAGGCTGTGGCGGTAGGCGACGCGCAGGAGCGCCTCGGCGTGGGTGGCGACGGTGGTCAAAACGAGTTCTTGTGCTTGTTGTTCTGTGAGCCGGGGGATGGCCGGCATGGCCTGCTCCATGTCCCGTCCTTGGGTGCGTGTGGTTCGTCTAGGGCGCGGCGGGCGGAAGTTCGCCCCCGGCATCGCCGAGGTGTGTCCGAGCGCCGACATGCGCCCATCGGTGAGCGCCGTGACGTATCGCTTCGGCGGCCGGAGAGCTGGAGAGGGAACACTGGTGTTTCCATCGATACGGCCCTTTGCGTGGTCACGCGACGGACGGCGGCACGTGCGATTCGTCACGTAGAAGGCCGCAAGTTCCGGAACTCTCGGGTACCAGAAAGGACTTCTTTGAGTAGTCGGACAGCGCTGTCCAGAGAGCGTCCAATTCCGTCCTGGGGAATGGGTACGCGCGGGTGCGTGTAATGACATCGGCCGGCCGCCAACCGGGCTTGTGACGTCGACTCTGGTCTCTCGGCGGCGAAATGCCGGCGCGATGTGACCAGCAGTGCGAGCGAGGCGGCGGCCGGCGGTGCGACGCTCAGGGACGAGGTGATGACGTGCTCGGAAGCGACGCGTTCGTCAGAGGTGAGGGAGCGTGGCGCTCAGACGCGTCGTGACGTCGTGCGAAGAGGCGGCCGCGCGAGAAGCATGCCTCTTCGAGGCGTGCGTGGCGAGATGCCTGGACGATGCGCGTCGGACGAAGAAGGCGACGCGGCGTTGTCAGACGGCCCGCAACACGGCGCTGCAGCCGTCAGAGAGACGAGCGAAGCGTGTCCTCAGAGGCGACGCGCAGGCAAGGCCAAACGTGGGCGACGCACCCAGTCGACCGGAGGCGAGAGCGTGATGCTCAGAGGCGACGCGCGCCGAGTCGACCGGAGGCGCGAGAGCGTGGCCCGCGGCGAGAGGTCAGACAGGCCGCCCCGCCCGGCCAGAGGCGCAGGGCGATGCTCGGACGCGGCGGCGCGATGAGGCGAGGAGCGGGCGGCGTGGTGTCGTGCCCGGAGGTGTAGCGGCGTTGCGCCGCGCAGGGCGTGCCTCAGCTGGTGCAGTTGCTGTGCGACGCGACGAGCGCTGCTGCGAGGGCGTCGCGGTTGAGGCGGGGGGTTTTGCTGGCTGTTGCGACGTTGGGTGCTGCTAGCGAGGACAGGATGGACTTGGTGCCCTGGTAGCCGCGCCAGGCGGTCTCGGTCGGCTTGAAGCCGAGGCGGGAGGTGAAGGTGGATGTGAAGGACGAGGGTGGCCCGGAACCGGTGACGGTGATCGCGGTTTGGTGGCCCGCCGGGAAGATGTCGGACCCCGCCGAGCAGGCTTCGGCCTTGAGCGCGTCGTCGCCGACGGACACGGTCGAGATGCCGGCTTCGTTGAGCAGCGTGATCGCGGGGCGGGCTGCTGCCGCGGGCGCGTTGGTCACGACCGCTGAGGCCTGGGTGTCCTTCAACGACGTCCGGGCGTTGTTCAACGCGTCGGCCTCGGCGCGGGTCGGGTCGTCGGAGACCTGGCGGCCCGCGTAGTTGATGCGGAACTTCCCGGCGTGGCCCTGCGCCTCGGCCAGCGCCAGCTTCACGCCCGCCGCGAGCTGGCGGTAGTCGGAGGCGGTGCCGCTCACCCAGAGCGACACCGTCGGCGCCGTCGTCCCCGATGCGGGCGCGGCCCTCGAGCCCGACGACCCGCAGGCTGACAGCGCCGCAGCGGAGCCGACTGCAGCAACAAGCAAGACCAACGCCTTCATCTACAGCCCCAGCGCCGTCGCGATCCCGTCGCGCTCGGCCTCGTCGACGACGGCGTCGGCCCCGGCCACGTAGCGCTCCTCGTCCACCGGCGCGGCCCAGTTGTAGAGCGCGAGGTCCAGCGTCTCGACCGGCACGCCGACCCCGTGCGCCAGCTCGCGCTGACGGCGCTGCAACAAGACGGGATCGCCGATCCCGAGGATCCGCTTCGCGGCCAGCGACACCGGGTCCATCGGCGTGGCGGCGCTCAGGTGCATCGTCCACGGATCCAGCTCGACCAGCCCGAGGTGGTGGTTGACCACCAACAACTCAACCCGCGACGGCCGCCCGAAGCCCGGCAGCCCCAGCCGCTCGAACGCGCGGTCGTAGCGGTGCTGCAGCGTCCACGTCTCCTCCCCCGCGAGCCCCACGATCTGCCCGCCGGACCGCTCGGCCCACGCGCGGTAGGCGACGAAGACCTCGGCGCCGCGCCTGGCGTCGTACCCCGACCGCGGCCCGAACTCCGCGCCGTCCAACGAGGGGTTCTCGCCCGAGGCCCAAGTCGTGCGACGCTCCATCACGGTCGCCCACGGGTTCTCCCCGCGCAGCGGCCCGAAGTACGTGATCAGGAACGACAGCCACGCCGCCTCCTCCCGGTCACCCTCGCGCTGGACGTCGCCGTACAGCCCCGGCGCCGCCTCGCTCAGCTCGCGCAGCCGCGCGGCGCTGAACGCCAGCTCGTCGGCCAGCCGCCCGGCGTCGGCCGACGCCCTCAGGCCCGGGACCAGATCGTGCTCGTAGCCGTCGTCCGGCGCACGCTGCACGCGCCGCACGGTCATCCCCGACGACACGGACTTGCGCGGCGCGCGGCCGCTGCCCCCGCTCCCCGCCGGCCTCGACGGACGCCGCGCCACCGACCGCGTCGGGGCGCTCACCCGCTCCTTCTTGGAGCAGATCGGGCAGTTCTCGACGAGCCGGTTGTGACGGCAGAAGGTGGGCACGGGTCCAGTCTAGGCGGCGAACGCAGGACGGGCGCCCCCGGAGGGACGCCCGTCAAGACGAACTTCAGATGCGAGCCGAAGCCCCTACGCGTGGCAGGTCGCCGACTGGCGCTTCTGCACGACCGTGTAGCCGAGGCGCTTCGTGTTGTCCGTGTTGATCAGCCCGGCGTCGAAGTCGTTCGAGTCCGGCGCGCCGTTGAACTGGTACACGTACAGGCGCTTGATCTGCGGGTACTTCTTGGGCATCGAGAACATGCACTTGAGCGCGGTCGCGGCCTTCTTCTCGGCCGTCGCCTCCGAGCCGCCGGCGAACACGCCGCGCAGCTTGAGCTGGCCACCGGTCTCGGTCAGCCAGATCTGCGCCCTCTTGTTCCCGATCGTCCTGATCAGGCGCGACGTGCGCGAGTAGGACCCGCGGTTGGTGTCGCTGTAGTTGTGGATGCCCCAGTAGGACGGCGTGCCCTTGACGTACCTCTTGAACTTCTTGAGGTAGGAGACCGCGCCGCCGACGTTGGAGCCGTCGAGGATGTCGATCGCCGTGACCTTGCGGCCCTTGAAGACCGAGCGCGCCGCCGAGTAGTACTGCGCGACCAGCTTCGGCCCCGTGGCGGACTTGCAGATCTTCGACGGCTGGCCCTCCTGCCGGCCGTTGGCCTGGCAGACGTTGACCTCGTTCCACGGCGTGATGTCGAACGAGCTGCCGTACTTCTTCTTGAAGGCCTTGAGCGCCTTCGTGTACGTGGACACGCTCGGCGCGACCTTGTACCTGCTGCCGTTGCGCGAGTGCTCGAACGAGATCAGGATCGTCTCGTGCGCCCTCTTGGCGGCCTTCAGCCAGGCCTCGAAGTTGGTCTTCTCGGTGCTCTCGCTCGTCACGTCGTACGGCGCGATGTAGCGGGCGACCTTCAGCCTCAGCGGCCTGAAGAGCGGGTTCGTGAACGTGCTGGCCTGCTGGTCGCTGACACCCACGGTCGCGGCGGCGGAGGCGCCGGCCGGCGCGGCGAGAGCCGCGGCGAGGGCGAGGACGGGCAGGACGGTGCGGAAGGGACGTCGCATCGGAATGCGGTGTGCTCCTTTGTCGGCGTCGGGAACGGAAGTCGATCGGCGGGACGCGCGTTCAGGGCGCGTCCTCAAGACCCAGACAACATAGCCGCCGCCGAAGTTGCGGTGCGCCTGTCCGCGCAACGCAGCTTGCGCCGAACGTCACGAACCCGCGCGCAGCCCTGCGATGAACAGCGTCGAGATGAAGTCGGTCGCGCGCTCGGGGTCGGGCTCCTGACCTTCCAGCATCCGCGCACCGATCTCGAACGCCGCCCCGACCATCGACGCCGCCATGTACTCGACGTCGTGCTCCGGGATCAGCCCCGCGCCGATGCCGGCCCGGAGGTCCTCGGCCAGCTCCTCGACGCCGGCGATCATCGTCGGCTCGTCGAACAGCGCCCGGATCGTCCCCGCGTTGCGCGACAGCAGCGCCGAGGTCCGGCGGTCCTCGAGCAGGAACGCGAAGTACGCGGCGAAGCCGTCGCGCACGAAAGCCTCCAGCGTCGTCCCGGACCGGCGCGCGGTCCGGACGCGCTCGCGCGCCTCCCCCGCCGTCTCGTCCATGAGGGCGGTCAGGACCGACTCCTTGTCCGGGAAGTAGTTGTAGAACGTGCCGGTCGCCAGGTCGGTGCGGCGGACGATGTCCCGGACCGACGCCGCGCCATAGCCGAGCTCGGCGAACACGTCGCGCGCGGCCTCCAGGATCGCGGCGCGGTTGGCCTGCTTGGTGGCCTCGCGCTTGCCGCGCGGCGCTGCGGGCAGGCTCGTCACGCGGCGACGACCCCGGAGCTCGCGGCGGTGGTGCGCGGCGCGTCGGCGACGCGGTGCGGGACCGGCAGCGCGTTGCCGCGCGCGGCCGCGCGCTCCGCCCCGGCGGCGCGCTCCTTGTCCAGGTCATGCAGGTAGTCGTCGAAGTCGACCTGGATCGTGTGGCGCTTGGACGCGACGTAGCGCTTGTGCATGTTCTTCTGGTCGGCGGCGATGTCGGCCCGCAGGTCGGTCCGCGACGGCAGCGCGTAGCGGCCCTCGAGGTAGGCGGCCAGCCACTCGGCCTGCGCCTCGGCCAGCGGCATGATCGCGCCGAGCGGCTGCAGCAGCCCGACGAACGCGAGGTCGTCGTACTGCGGGTGGAAGACGCGGCGGAACAGCTCGATGTGGTTCTCCGGCGCGTCGATGAAGTCGTCGGCGAAGAACGGGAACGTGATCTTGTAGCCCGTGCAGTAGACGACCACGTCGATCGGCGCGCGCGAGCCGTCGGTGAAGACCACGTCGCCGCCCTCCAAGGCCTTGATGTTGGGCTTGGGCGTGACGCGGCCGTGCTGGATGCGGTCCAGGATCCGGCCGGAGATCGTCGGGTGCGCCTCGCCGAACTGGTGGTCGGGCTTGGGGAGGCCGTACTTCGTGACGTCGCCGACGTTGAGCTGGATGATCTTGTGGATGATCTTCTGGCGGATCTTGAACGGGATGCGCGGGTCGTTCTTGAGCTGGTCGGTCGGGCGCCCGAAGATGTACTTGGGGATGATCCAGGCGCCGCGGCGCGCGGCCAGGAACGTGCTCCTGGCGACGTAGGAGGACTCGACCGCGATGTCCATCGCCGAGTTGCCCATGCCGAGGACGACGACGTTCTTGTCCTCGAAGATCGTGGAGTCGATGTACGCGTGCGCGTGGATCTGCGTACCGGTGAAGGTGTCTGAGCCCGGGAACGCCGGCTCGGGCATCCGCGGGTTCCAGTGGTGGCCGTTGGCGACGAGGACGACGTCGTAGTCGCGGGTGACGCCGTCGTCGGTCGTGACCGTGTAGCCGCCGCCGTCATGGCGGACAACTTGGTCGACCTTCGTGTTGAAGATGATGTGGTCGCGGAAGCCGAAGTGGTCGACGTAGTCGTCGAAGTACGACGCGATCTGGGTGTGGTGCGGGTAGTCCGGGTAGTCGGCCGGCATCGGGAAGTCCGAGTAGGCCATGCGGTCGCGCGACGTGTTGATGTGGAGGTCGCGGTAGGCCGCCGACATGCCGTTGCGGTTCTTGAACACCCAGTTGCCGCCGACGCGGTCCGAGGCCTCGATGCAGTCGAACGGGATGCCGTGCTGGTGCAGCGCCTTGGCGACGGCGATGCCGGACGAGCCGGCGCCGATGAGGCAGACGGTGGGAAGCTCGGAGGCGGACATGTGGCGGAGCCTCCCAGAACGTGACGGGGGCGTCAAGTTTCGCTTGACGGGGTGTCAGTCAGGCGCCATGCCGGAGCTTCGCGTGGACCTCGCTCGCCGCCCGCTCCCCCGCGCGGACCGCGCCGTCCATGTAGCCGAGCCAGTAGTCGGAGGTCTCGGTGCCCGCGAAGTGGATCCGGCCGACCGGCGTGCGCAGCGCGGCGCCGTGCTTCTGCAGGACGCCCGGCGCGAAGTGGCCGACCGGGCAGCCGCGCGTCCACCTCTCGGTCGTCCAGTCCTTCTCGATGTACTCGAGCGGCGTGCGGGCGCGCTCGTCGCCGAGCAGGCGGACGAAGTCGTCGAGGACCTGGGCGCGGCGGGTCGCCGGGTCCAGCGCCGCCCACTGGTTGTGCAGCTTGCCGCCGATGAACGAGAAGTACACGCCGACGCCGCCGTCGGGCGGCGAGTTGTCCCACGGCACCCGGGCCAGGCCGGTGTCGCTGACGCCCTGGCCGGAGAGGCCGGCGTCGCGCCAGAACGGCTTGTCGTAGACGGCCTCGACCTTGGTGAGGCTACCCGGCGTCATGGCCTTCAACAACGTGCGCTTGGCGGTCGGCAGGCCGGGCGCGTAGGCGATCTTCGACGCCAGGACCGGCGGAACCGCGACGATCACGCGCTTGGCGGTGATGATGATGTTGTTGGTCGTGGTGACCGTGACGGCGTTGTCATGGTCCTTGATCTTCGCGACCGGGGACTCGAGGTGGATGTGGTCGGCGAGCTGCTTGGCGACGGCCTGCGCGACCACGACCGAGCCGCCGACGATCCGGCTCTCCTGCGCTCCGCCGCCGGTCGCGATCAGCCGCAGGAACGCGCCGGGCGTCCTGGCGTTGCCGGCCGCGGCGACGTACTGCAACACGTACAGGAACGACATCTCGTCGGCGTCGGCGCCCCAGATCGACTCGAAGATCGCGTCGGCGACCGCGTTGGCGGTCGGGGTCAAGTTGAAGGGCTTGAGGTAGTCGGCGAACGTGATCGCGTCGTACTGCCGGGCCTTCGCGTGCTTCCACGGGGTCAGCGGGCCGACATCGGCGGCCAGCTTGTCGACCCCGGTCAGCACCTGCAGCAGCTTCTGGACCTCCGGGTCGTCGGGGATGCCCACCGACGCCGGGTACAGCGTGCGAGTGCCCCGGACCGCGAACGCCGACTGGCCGCTGTTGTACACCTTGAACGTCGGGATCCTCATCGCCTTGGCGAGCGCAAGGATCCGGTCCTGGGTCGGGCCGACGAACTCGCCGCCGACCTCGGTGATGTACCTGCCGCCGTCGATCGAGGCGTTGCGGGTGCGGCCGCCGACGACGTCGCGCGCCTCGACGATCGCGACGCTGTGGCCCGCGGCGTGCAGCTGGCGGGCGGCGGCGAGGCCGGAGAACCCGGCCCCGACGACGACCACGTCGGCCTTCAGCCGCCTGGCCCTGCGCGACGCGGCTGACGCGCTGCGCGGGAGCGCGGTGGCGCTCGCGCCGAGGGCGGCCGCCGCCCCGGTCTGCAGGAGGCGCCGGCGGGTCAGGGTCGCGTGGGACATCACGCGACCCTAACGCCGGTCCGGGCCTGCGTCGAGGGGCTACTTCTTGGTGGTCTTGACGACCGCGGCCTTCGAGGCGGTCGTCTGCTGGCCGGCCTTGTTGACCGCGACGAGCTTGACCTCGTAGTGCTTGCCGGCCTTCAGGCCCGACAGGGTCGCCTTGCCGGTCTTCTTGTTGATCTTGACCGTGACGGCCTTGAACGTGCCGGTGCCGGCGACGCGGACGTAGACGCGGATCGTCGCGCCCTTCGGGGCCTTGGGCAGCGTCAGCGTGGCGCCGTGGGCGGTCACGCCGGCGACCTTCGCGGCCTTCGGCGCGGCGACCGGCTTGCCGTCGACGAGCCAGTTGTTCTTGATGCCGTCCTTGTCGGGGTCGGCGACGGGCTTGGGCGCGGCGACGGGCGTCGCGACCGGCGCGGGCGCCGGGGCCGGAGCGGGCGTCACGACCGGGGCCGGGGCCACGACGACCGGCGGGACCGGGAAGCGCTGGGCGTCGGCCATCGTCGTGACGATGCCGTTGTGGTCGGCGTCGGGCGAGCAGCCGTCGGCGCTGAAGTCGCTGGCGAAGACGACCTTGGCGTCGAACGACGCCGGCAGGTCGGCGGCCGGGATCTTCCAGGTGAAGCCCGAGCCATCGTCGGAGAAGGTGGGATCCGGGACGTCGGTCAGCATGGTCGCGTCGGAGCTGGTGAGCGTCTGGCAGTCGGCCGTGCTGCCGGTGACCTTCGCGGCGCCGAAGCCGCCGTGGCCCATCGAGGCGGCGACGGTCGTGGTGCCGGAGCCGGCCGGCGCGATCAGGAGCGCGTTGCCGTCGGCGCTGCCCCAGTCGCCGCCCGGGGCGACGGTGAAGGTGACGACGTCGCCGCTCTGGCTGATCGTCAGCGGGGTGGTCGTGACCGCCGCGGAGGCGGCGGGAACCGCGACGGCCAGCGTCGCGAGCGCCGCGGCGAACGCGACGGGGGTCTTGCGGGACATGAAGAGAAGAGCTCCCTGCTCTGGAAGGCGGATTGGTCCTACCTCCAGGTGGTCGGCATGCGCCACAACTATCTGCAGGCGGGGTGTCAGAACACCCGGTGGGCACGTCGCGGATCGGTGCGCCGGGCTCACCGACGCCGGTGGCGAGACGTCGCGCGACCAGAAGCGACGGGACGCGTCTGCGGAGACTGCGAGGCTCGGCGTGCCAGGCTCGACCACGGATTGGTTGCGAGGCGTCGCGCGCCGCAACTCCCGCCGACCGCCCCAGCGACGGTGGCGCGACCAGAGACGACGAGGCGCGTCTGCCGAGTGGCGTCGAACGAGCGACGCGCCCCGGAGGGCGCGTCGGTGGTTCAGTCTTCTTCGGCGGTCACGCCGCCGTCCGCGTGGGACGGTGGTCCTTCCGGCCCCTCGTCGGCGGGTGAGATGTTGCCGGCGAGGATCGGCTCGCGCTGAGTGGCGCCGAGCTCGTGGAGGTAGCGGTCCGCCATGCGGGCGGCTTGGCGGCCTTCGTTGATCGCCCAGACGATCAGGGACTGGCCGCGGCGGGCGTCGCCGGCGGCGAAGACGCCGTGCACGCTGGTCGCGTAGGTGGAGGCCTTGATGTTGCCGCGCGGATCGAGATCCAGCCCGAACTGCTCGACGATGCCCTCGTGCTCGGGATGCAGGAAGCCCATGGCCAGCAACACCAGGTCGGCCTGCATCTCGCCGCCCGTGCCCTCGACCGGGCCGAACGGCGGCGCCGCCTCGGCCTGCGCGTAGTGCAGCGCGCTGACGTTGCCGTCCTCGCCCGCGAAGTGCGTCGTCACGATCGAGAAGTCCTGCTCGCCCTTGCCGATCGCGGTCGCCTCCTCCATCGCGTACGACAACCGGAACTTCTGCGGCCACAGCGGCCACGGGGTCCGGTCGTCGGGACGATGCACGGGCGGCTCGGGC
This sequence comes from Conexibacter woesei Iso977N, assembly GCF_000424625.1. Lineage (GTDB taxonomy): Bacteria > Actinomycetota > Thermoleophilia > Solirubrobacterales > Solirubrobacteraceae > Baekduia > Baekduia woesei_A. The sequence goes on along the minus strand of NZ_AUKG01000001.1, from coordinate 1,975,188 downwards.
AGCAGCTCCAGCTGCGTGACGCTCAAAGCGCCCTCGCGGATCGAGTGCCCGACGCAGTCGGCGCCGGTGTCGCCGCCGCCGATGACGATGACGTGCTTGCCCGCCGCCGTGATCTCCCGCGCCTCGGGCGCGGGCACGGTCGGCTCCGGGCCCTCGGCGGCCGCGATCGCGCGGTTGCGCACGTAGAGGTACTCCATCGCGGAGTGGATCCCGTCGAGCTCGCGGCCCGGGACCGGCAGGTCGCGCGGCACGCGGGGGCCGATCGTCAGGACGACCGCGTCGAACTCGGCACGCAGCTCCTCGGCGGTGACGTCGCGGCCGACGTCGACGCCGCAGCGGATCTCGACGCCCTCGCCGCGCAGCTGCTCCAGCCGGCGCTCGATGACCCACTTCTCGATCTTGAAGTCCGGGACGCCGAAGCGCACCAACCCACCGGCGGCCTCGTCCCGCTCGAACAGCACCACGCGGTGCCCGGCACGGCGCAGCTGCTGCGCGGCGGCCATGCCCGCGGGACCGGCGCCGACGACGGCAGCCGAAAGCCCCGTCTCGACCGACGGCGGCTGCGGCACGACCCAGCCCTCGTCCCACGCGCGGTTGACGATCGAGTTCTCGATCTGCTTGATCGTCACCGCGTCGCCCTCGCGGATCTCCAGCACGCACGCGGCCTCGCACGGCGCCGGGCACAGACGACCCGTGAACTCCGGGAAGTTGTTCGTCGCGTGCAGCTGCTTGATCGCGTCCGGCCAGCGGTCGCGGTAGACGAGGTCGTTCCAGTCCGGGATCAGGTTCCCGAGCGGGCACCCGTTGTGGCAGAACGGCACGCCGCACTCCATGCAGCGCGCGCCCTGGCCCGACAGCTCCTCGTCGGACCTCTGGACCACGAACTCCTTGAAGTCGCCGACGCGCTCGGCCGCATCCCGGTACGGGACGTTCGAGCGGTCGATCTTCAGGAACCCTCCGAGCTCACCCATGGCTAGGCGGCCACTCCTTCGGTCGTCTGAGCCGGCGCGGCGGCCTGCTCGGCCAGCACGCGCTTGTAGTCGGCCGGGAACACCTTCACGAACTTGGCCCGCGCGGCGTCCCAGTCGTCGAGCAGCTCGGCGGCGACCGTCGAGCCGGTCCGGGACCGGTGCTCCTCGATCAGGGCGCGCACGTCGGCGGCATCCTGATCGGTCAGGTCCTCCAGCTGGTCCAACATGGTGGGGTTGACGCGCGAGCGGAACCGGCCGTCGGCGTCCAGCACGTAGGCGAACCCGCCGGACATGCCCGCCGCGAAGTTGCGCCCGGTCTCACCGAGGACGACGACGCGCCCGCCGGTCATGTACTCGCAGCCGTGGTCGCCGACGCCCTCGATGACAGCCGAAGCGCCCGAGTTGCGGACCGCGAAGCGCTCGCCCGCCAGGCCGCGGAAGAACGCGCGCCCGCTCGTGGCGCCGTAGAGCACCGTGTTGCCGACGATGACGTTGTCGCGCGCGTCGAACGTGACGCCCGCGGGCGGGGTGACGACGACGGTGCCGCCGGACAGGCCCTTGCCCGTGTAGTCGTTGGCGTCGCCGTGCAGCGTGAACGTCACGCCCGGCGCGAGCCAGCCGCCGAACGACTGCCCCGCCGAGCCGGTGAACTCGACGTCGACCGACCTGCCGGCCAGCCCGTCGCGCCCGTGCAGCTCGGCGATCCGCGACGACAGCATGCCACCGACGCAGCGGTTGACGTTGCGGACCGGGACCGAGATCGACACGTGCTCGTCGCCGCCCTCGACGACCGGCCGCGCCTTCTCCAGCAGGATGTGGTCGAGCGCGTCGTCCAGGACCGGCGGCGGCGCCTGCGTGCGGTGCCGCGGCTTGTCGGCGTCGACGTCGCGCGGGAACGTGAGCAGGTGCGTGAGGTCGATCCCGCGCGCCTTCCAGTGGTCGATCGCCTCGTCGGCCTCCAGCAGGTCGACGCGGCCGATCAGGTCCTCCATCTTGGCGATGCCGAGCGACGCCATGATCGCGCGCAGCTCCTCCGCCACGAAGAAGAAGAAGTTGACGACGTGCTCCGGCGTGCCCTGGAAGCGCTTGCGCAGCTCCGGGTCCTGCGTCGCGATGCCCACCGGACAGGTGTTCAGGTGGCAGGCGCGCATCATGATGCAGCCCGTCGCGATCAGCGGCGCGGTCGAGAAGCCGAACTCGTCGGCGCCCAGCAGCGCGGCGATCGCCACGTCGCGGCCGGTCTTCAGCTGGCCGTCGGTCTGGACGACGATGCGCGAGCGCAGGTCGTTCTTCAGCAGCGTCTGCTGGGTCTCGGCCAGGCCGATCTCCCACGGCGCGCCGGCGCTCACGATCGACGACAGCGGCGACGCGCCGGTGCCCCCGTCGTGGCCCGCGATGACCACGTGGTCGGCGTTGGCCTTCGCCACGCCCGCGGCCACCGTGCCGACGCCGACCTCGGACACGAGCTTGACCGACACCTGCGCGCGCGGGTTCGCGCAGCGCAGGTCGTAGATCAGCTGCTTGAGGTCCTCGATCGAGTAGATGTCGTGGTGCGGCGGCGGCGAGATCAGGCCCACGCCCGGCGTGGTGTGCCGGACCGACCCGATGTACGCGTCGACCTTGTGGCCGGGCAGCTGGCCGCCCTCGCCGGGCTTCGCGCCCTGCGCCATCTTGATCTGCAGCTGGTCGGCGTTGACCAGGTAGTGGATCGTCACGCCGAACCGGCCGGACGCCACCTGCTTGATCGCCGAGCGGCGCAGGTCGCCGTTCTCGTCGGCCGTGAAGCGCCGCGGGTCCTCCCCGCCCTCGCCGGTGTTGGACCGGCCGCCGAGGCGGTTCATCGCGATCGCGAGGTTCTCGTGGGCCTCGGTGGAGATCGAGCCGAGCGACATCGCGCCGGTCGCGAAGCGCTTGACGATCTCCTTGGCCGGCTCGACGTCCTCGATCGGGATCGCGGTCGCGCCGTCGGTCCGGATGTTCAGCAGCCCGCGCAGCGTCGCCTTGCGCGCCGCGTGCTCGTTGACCATCCGCGAGTACTCGTCGTACTTGTCCTGCGCCGAGCCGTTCGTGTCCCGGACCGCGTGCTGCAGCGCCGCGATCGTCTCCGGGTTCCACATGTGGTGCTCGCCGTCGCGGCGCCACGCGTAGACGCCACCGACCGGCAGGAGCTCGGCACCGGTGTCCGGCCGCCCGTAGCCGCGCTCGTGGCGGTCCAGCGCCTCCTGGGCCAGCGTCTCCAGGCCGACGCCGCCGATGCGCGACGCGGTCCCGCAGAAGTGGCGGTCGATCAGCGGCTTCTCGAGACCCACCGCTTCGAAGATCTGCGCGCCGCAGTAGGACTGGATCGTCGAGATCCCCATCTTGGAGATCGTCTTGAGCAGACCCCTGCCGAGCCCCTTGACGACGAGCTCCTCGGCCTTGTCGGCGTCGTCGATGCCGGGCACGCGGCCCTCGGCCACGAGCTGGTCGACCGTCTCGAACATGACGTAGGGGTTGATCGCCGACGCGCCGTAGCCGATCAGCGTCGCGAAGTGATGCACCTCACGCGGCTCGCCGGACTCCAGGACCAGGCCGGTCTGCAGGCGCGTGCCGAGGCGGACCAGGTGGTGGTGGACGGCGGCGACCGCCAGCAGCGACGGGATCGCCACGCGGCGCTTGCCGATGCCGCGATCGCTCAGGATCAGGACGTTGATCCCCTGCGCGACGGCGTCGTGCGCCTCGTCGCAGATCTCCGCCAGGCGCGCGTGCAGCCCCTCGGGACCGTCCTGCACCGCCCACGTGATGTCGATCGTGTGCGCCTTGAACCACGGGTGCTCCAGCGAGCGCAGCGTCTCCAGCTCGCCGTTGCGCAGGATCGGCTGGCGCATGACCAGCTGGCGCGCGTGCTCGGGCGACTCGTCGAGCAGGTTCTTCTCGGCGCCGACGCCGGTCCCCAGCGACATGACGATCGACTCGCGGATCGGGTCGATCGGCGGGTTGGTGACCTGCGCGAACAGCTGCTTGAAGTACGAGAACAGCGCCGGGCGCTGGTCGCTGAGGACCGCGAGGGCGTTGTCGTTGCCCATCGAGCCCAGCGGCTCCTCGCCCCTGGCGGCCATCGGCGCCATCAGGACGCGCAGGTCCTCCTGCGAGTAGCCGAACGCCAGCTGCAGGTCCTGCAGCGGCTGGGCGAGCTTGAGGCCCTCGCGCGGCGGGAGGTCGTCGAAGCGCACGACGCTCTCCTCGAACCAGCGGCCGTACGGCTGCTGGGTGGCGACCTGCTCCTTGACCTCGGCGTCGTCGACGATGCGACCGGCCTCGAGGTCGACCAGGAACAGCTTGCCCGGCGCCAGGCGGCCGAGGCGGACGACCTCCTCGGGCTTGAGCGGCAGCATGCCGGTCTCGGAGCCGAGCATGACGTAGCCGTCCTTGGTCTCGGCCCAGCGGCCGGGGCGCAGGCCGTTGCGGTCGAGCGTCGCGCCGACGACCGTGCCGTCGGTGAAGCACACCGACGCCGGCCCGTCCCACGGCTCCATCAGGCAGGAGTGGAACGCGTAGAAGCCCTTGAGGTGGTCCGGGAGGTCGTCGCGGTCGGCGTAGGCCTCCGGGATCATCATCATCGCCGCGTGCGGCAGCGAGCGGCCCGCGAGCATCAGCAGCTCGAGGACGTTGTCGAACGTCGCGGAGTCCGACCCGCCGGGGCGCACGATCGGCAGGACCTTCTGGAGGTCGAGGCCGAACAGGTCGGACGCGAGCTGCGACTCACGCGCGCGCATCCAGTTCGCGTTGCCCATCAGCGTGTTGATCTCGCCGTTGTGGGCGATGACGCGGAACGGGTGCGCGAGGTCCCAGCTCGGGAACGTGTTGGTCGAGAAGCGCGAGTGCACGAGCGCCAGCGCGGAGCCGAACGACGCGTCCTTGAGGTCTGGGTAGAAGTCCCGCAGCTGGTGCGAGATCAACATCCCCTTGTACACGCACGTGCGCGAGGAGAAGCTCGGGGCGTAGAAGTCCGGGCCGGCCGCCAGCTCGACGATCCGGCGGATCACGTACAGCTTGCGCTCGAACGTGTCCTGGTCCTCGGTGAAGCCCGCGCCCGCGCCGATGAACAGCTGGCGGATGTGGGGGCGCGACTGGCCGGCGGTGTCGCCGACGTGGTCGAGGTCGACCGGGACGTCGCGCCAGCCGAGGAGGTCCTGGCCCTCGATGCGGACGTTGAGCTCGAGCAGCTCCTCGATCTTCCGGCGCTGCGCGGCGTCGCGCGGCAGGAAGCAGACGCCGACGCCGTACTGGCCGGCGGGCGGCAGGTCGAAGTCGACGGTCTTGCGGAAGAACGCGTCGGGGACCTGGGTCAGGATGCCCGCGCCGTCGCCCGTGCGGACGTCGGCGCCTTCGGCACCGCGGTGCTCGAGGTTGTCGAGGGCGGTCAGCGCGCGGGTGATGACGCCGTGGTCGGGCTGGTTGTCCAGCCTGGCGACCATGGCGACGCCGCAGGCGTCGTGCTCGTTCTTGGGGTCGTACAGGCCGTCGGCCTGAGGCAAAGCGGAGATCGTCATGAGGTGTCCCGTGGCGGCCCGGGGGCACGTGAGAAGAAGCGGCAGAGTAGCAAGCGCACTCCAGATTGGACAGGCGTACGTGATCGCATACAGCCTCAGCGGACCATGCCGCCTGGCCTTATCAGACGGTGACGTTCGTCTGCGTGCAAACCGGAAATCGGCGTGTTCGTTGTACGGCGTTTGCAGCCAGAAGGCCGGGGCATACCGACTGTCGCGGGACGTGATGCTCCCGCCGATATCGCGTCACGGAGAGCGCCGGACCCTGCCCCGGCGCGATGCGATGACCTCCCCCACACGCGTCGGGCCGTCCCTTTGAGACGGCTCGACGTGCTTAAGCCGCCCGACAGGGCCGCGCCGAGCCCGTCCCGAAGGCCTCCGCACCAACCAATATGCTCACCGTCGCACTGCGCCTTCCAAGGGGGTCGCGCGAAGTGCGCATAGTCCGACCACCGGCCGGGCATATGCCAGCCGATGAGAACCCCGGGGCTGGGATGCCTCGGCATGACCGCCACCAGGAGCCCGTGACGCCCGACTTCGAGCTGACACTGCCGGCACGCGCCGAGAACGTTGCCGTGGTCCGGCATGCCTTCGGCGGTCTCGGCGACGCCCTTGACGTCCCCGACCACGCGCTGGCGGACGTCAAGCTGGCCGTGACTGAGGCCTGCACCAACGTCGTGGTGCATGCGTACCCGGACAGCGACGGTCCCATGAGCGTGACCGCCCGCCTGACCGACGGCGCGCTGACCGTCGTGGTCTCCGACGAGGGCCGCGGGATCCTCCCGCGGCCGGACTCGCCGGGCCTCGGCCTCGGCCTGCCGCTGATCGCCACGCTCGCCTCCTCCCTGGAGCTGGGCACCAACGACCGCGAGGAGACCGAGGTCCGCATGACCTTCGAGCTGGATCGCGCACCGGAGGCCGCCGCCTGATGCCCGAGACGCCCGTCGTCAACGAGGCCACGCTGACCGTCCGCCGGCCCGAGCTGCTCGGGCCGGTCCTGGGCCGCGTCGTCGGGATGCTCGCCGCGCGCGCGCAGTGCCCGATCGACCGCCTCGACGACGCGCTGCTGCTGACCGACGCGGTCGCCGCGCACGCGCCCGGCCACACCGCCAACGGCGAGGTGACCGTCCACGTCCACGCCGAGCCCGAGGGCCTGTCGCTGCGCGTCGGGCCGCTGCCCGCCGCCGGCGGCGACGCGCTCGTCCAGGCCGCCTCGCTGCCGGGCGTCGGCAACGTCTTCGAGCGCGTGGCGTCGGACGTGCGGACCGACGGCAACGAGCTGCTGCTCCGCCTCGCCTTCCGCGAGTGACCGAGCTTCTTCAACGAGATTCGCAACACTGAGGAACGAGATGCCACCCGAATTCGCTTTGACCCAGGACTCCGTCGACACCGCCACGCAGGTCGTGGCCGTCCGCGGCGAGATCGACCTGTTCACCGCGCCGGAGCTGAAGACGGCCCTCGGCGAGGCGATCGAGGGCGGCAAGTCCCGGCTCGTGGTGGACCTCGGCGAGACGACGTTCCTGGACTCGACCGCGCTGGGCGTCCTGATCGGCACGGTCAAGCGCCTGCGCTCGCGCGACGGCCGGCTGACCATCGTCAACGTCGACCAGAACATCGCCAAGACGTTCGAGATCACCGGCCTGGACCAGATCTTCACGATCCGCGGCTCGCGCGAGGACGCGCTGGCCGCCCTGGACGAGGAAGAGGCCTCGGCGTAAGCCGAGGCCCCGTCCCTCCGTCCTTCTTCGGAACCTCTTCTCGCGCCGCCGGCTAGCTCGCGGCGCGCGCGGTCTGCAGCGCGGCGAGCTCGCGCTCGACCAACGCGGCGTGCTCGGCCTCGTCCTCACGCGCCTTGCGCGGGGACCAGCGGCCGGTCATCAGCAGCGCCGCCGGGACCAGGCAGAGCTGGCCGGCGAAGCAGATCCACCACCAGGTCTGCCACTGGCCGGGGTTGTCGGCCTGGGCCTTCTGGACCCTCGCGCCGTTGGCGGCCAGGAACGCGATGTCGGCCCTCGGCATCCTGGCGACCGACTGCAGCGCGGCGACCGCCTGGACCGGGGTCATCCCCGCCCTCACCAGCTCGCCGACGGCCTTGGCGCCCGCGGCCCTGTCGCCGGTCCCGGCCGCGGTCAGCGTGGCCGGGTCGACCGTGTTGAGCACCGTCACCTGCGTCGGGTACTGCGCGACGATCTCCTGGACCTTGGCGCCCTTGTCCACCAACGTGGTCGTCGCCGGGACGACGACCGGCAGCAGCGCGAAGCTGACCGTCACGACGATCCGCAGGATCCAGCCCCAGACGGCCAGGCCGGTCGCGGTCGCCGCCGGGTTGACCTTCTCCACCGTCTCGGTGAACGCGGCCATCCAGCACACGTAGGCGGTGCCGCCGCCGACCGCGCCGAGCACGAAGACCCACGCGAACGTGTGGTAGCTCGTGTTGGGCCTGGTCGCGCTGCTGGCGAAGATCGCCGCGGCGATCAGGCTGAGCACGGTGCCGGCCGCCAGGATCGGCTTGCGCACGCGCAGGCGGTCGGAGGTGAAGCCCGCGACGAGCAGGCCGAGCGCGTTGGCGATCCAGTACCAGTTGGCCAAGTTGTTGGCCTTGGCCTCGGTGTAGCCGAAGACGGTCGAGAAGTAGACCACCAGGAACGCGACGAAGATGTAGTACAAGAGCAGGAACACGCTGACGGCCAGTGCCGGCAGGACGATGTCGGCCCGCGCCATCTGGCGCCAGAGGTTCTGGGTCAGCTTCTCGGGCGCGATCCCCTGCGCACGGGCCTCGATCAGCGCCCGGTCCTGCATCGACACCATCAACTGGTCGCGCAGCCGTGGCGACAGCTCCCGCAACCCGATCGCGGCGATCGCGAAGACGACCAGGCCGACGATCCCGGCGACGCGGAACTGGAACTGCCAGTCGGTGTGCGTGTCCAGCGTGTGGCTGGAGACCTCGGTGACCAGCAGCGAGCCGAGCACCGGGCCCATCGTCCAGAACGCCATCGCGCTCGCGCGGCCGATCTGCGGGGAGAAGTCGCGGATCAGCGCGGGCGTCGCGACCAAGGCCATGCCCTCGACGATCGAGACCAGCGCGAAGAACACCGTGTACTCGGCCTTGCTGCTCGCGTTGGGGAGCGCGAAGAGCGTCAGCAGGCCGGTCAGCAGCAGGCCGCCGACGACGAGGTTCGCGCGGCCCCAGCGATCGGCGAGGCCGGCGCCCAGCGAGGCGAACGCGCCCACCAGGTTGCCGATCACCAGCACGAACACGAACTGCGTGAACGTGAAGCCGAAGTCCTGGATGATCTTCGTGGCGACCGAGCCCTGGACGTAGAGCTCGTAGTACAGGACGACGGTCGCGGCGACCGTGATCCCCAGGTACAAGGTCCGGTGCGCGGTGTCCGGGTAGTGCGCCAGCTGCCGGTTCCAGATGCTGCGGCGTGGCTCGGCCACACCCGCGGAGCCCCCTGCGATGGTGCTCATCCGCTTAGCTCTCCTCCGTATTCGCGTTCGCGAACGGCAGGCGCCGCTCGCGCGACCCACATCGACCCGGAGGAGGCTAACAGTTGTTGGTACCGATTGGTACTGGTTACCCGTGGGCCAGGCGGCTCAGGCCGCCTCGGCGAGCAGCTCGCCGCCCGGCGGGGCGAGGGCGTCGGAGTCCTCGCCGGTGACCAGCTCGAGCACCGCGACCTCGACGTCGCCCTGGATCGCGGTCGCGTCACCCGGGTCGTCCGCGGCGAGGTCGCCGAGCGCTCCGGCGATCGTGATGCCGTCGGCGTAGCGCTCCAGCGTGCGCGGGTCGATGTAGGAGCCGCGCGCGACCGCGGGCGTGTTGCCGAGGTAGTACGCGACCTCCTTGACGACGCGGGTCACCGCGCGCTTGCGGGCCGTCTGCGTGTCCGGGACCGGCGAGACCGCGAGGCCGACGGCGGCCAGGACGGTCGCGCCCCAGGTCCGGAAGTCCTTGGCGCTGACGTCGGCGCCGGTCGCGTCCTTCAGCCAGCGGTTGATGTCCGGGGACTTGACGTCGACCCAACGGCGGTTCGACTTGTAGGCCAACAGCTCGTCGCCGCCGCCGCGGCGCTTCCTCAGCGTGGCGATGTCGCCGGCCACGGCCGGGTCGACGACCTGCTGGATGCGGCGCTTGGAGTGCTTGGCGGGGTAGTCGAAGAGCAGGACGCCGTCCTGCACGCGCACGTGGGACTTCCTCATGGTGGCCAACCCGTAGGTCTCGTTGGTCACCGCGTAGTCCTCGGAGCCGATCCGGAAGAAGCCACGGTCCAGGAGCCGGACGGCCAAGGCAAGGACATGATCTTGGGAGAAGTCGCCGCGGGCGAGGTCCTCCTCCACCCGTTGGCGCAGGGCGGGGAGCGTCCGGGCGAACGTGACCATGTCGTCGAACTTGGCCTGGTCGCGGCGGGCGCGCCAGGCCGAGTGGTACAGGTACTGCTTGCGGCCGCGCTGGTCGGTCCCGGTCGCCTGGATGTGGCCGCCGGGGTACGGGCAGATCCAGACGTCCTTCCAGGCGGGCGGGATCGCGAGCTCGCGGATGCGCGTGAGGATCTCGTCGTCGGTGACGCGGTCGCCGTCGGGGTCGAGGTAGGAGAAGCCCTTGCCGCGCCTGACGCGGCGCAGGCCCGGGACGGTGGTGGTGTCGACTCTCCGGAGGCGGGTGCTCGTGGCGGCCATCGGCGGGGACGTACCCGCCGACCGCACGCCGCGATGCCTACTTCTTGGCCGTGGACTTCGCCCTCGGCCTGGACGCGGTGGACGAGCCGGCGCGCCTGCGCCTGGGCTTCTCCTCGGCGTCGTCGGCGGCGGGTGTGCCGCTGGTCTTGCGGACCGCGTCGAGCGAGGCCTTCAGGGCGCTCATGAGGTCCGGGGCGGGCGCCGCCTCCTCCTCGGCCTCGACGACGACGATCTCCTCGCCGGCGGCCTTCTTCTCGATCATCGCGAGGACGGCCTCGCGGTAGGTGTCCTTGTACTTCTCCGGCTCGAACTCGCCGGCGAGGGACTCGACGAGCTGCTTGGCGATCGCCAGCTCGCGGTCGTTGGTCCTGACGTCGTCGGCGCCGGGGATGTCGTCGAGGCGGTCGGGGTCGACGACCTCGTCGGCGAACAGCATGGTGGCCATCTCGAGGACGTCGGCGTCCTGGAGCGCGCGGATGGCGACCAGCGACTCCTTCTGGCGAATGACGACCTTGGCGATCGCGACCCTCTCGGTCTCGCGCATCGCCTCGAGCAGCAGGCGGTAGGGCTTGGCGCCGCCCGTGGCCGGGGCCAGGTAGTACGGGTGGTCGTAGAAGATCGGGTCGATCTCGGCGAGGTCGACGAAGTCCTCGATGTCGATGGTCTTGGTCTTCGCGGGCTGGACCGAGTCGAGCTCCTCGGGCTCGATCACGACGTAGCGGTCGCTGGAGATCTCATAGCCCTTGACGAGGTCCTCGTAGTTGACCTCCTCGCCGGTGGAGGCATCGACCCGCTTCTGGGCGATCCGGGAGCCGGTCTTGCCGTTGAGCTGGTTGAAGCGGACGGACTTGCGGTTGACCGCGCTGTAGAGCTTCACGGGCACGGTCACGAGCCCGAAGCTGATGGCGCCGGTCCAGATCGATCGGGGCATGGACGGTGAAGGATGCCCGACGGGAGGCGCTTTGCACACCTCCCGCAGGGGTTCTTGCGCCTAACCGGCAGCCTCTTCTGCCACGTCATGCGGAAGAACCTTCCGGACGTGCTTGCGCGCCTTGGGCTCTACCCAGTGGGTCGGGAGCTTCGTGAACGCTTGGACGAGCGCGTCGTGACCGCGGTGTTCTTCGGCCAGCTGCGGCAAGAGCCCGATCAGCTCGTACGCCGTGTCGACCACGTTTTTGGTCAGGCGTTCCGTCTGGCCTCCGCTCAGCCGGCCGGACACCGCGATCGATCTCGCGGCATCTGCCGCTGCGTTCGGCAGGACCGCGCTCAGCCCGCCGAGCGGCTCTTCACCATAGTTCGCCAACGCCCACTCGTAGAGCGTCTTCGATGGCTCGGCGTCGATGACCAACAGCGCTTCGTACATGCGGTCGACCAGCGTCCTTCGAAGCCGGTCGCGGTGCCTGTTGGGGACGAGCTGTGCGTCGAGCTGGGGTTCGATCGCGTCGTAGATCGCGATGGCGAAGAGGTTCGCAGCGAGCCCAGCCTGCGCGGCGGGTCCCTCATGGAGCATGTCGGCGAACGGCCAAAGGCTCATCTCAAGCCGGATGGGCTCGGTAATGTCGAAGGACTCGACGAGCGTAAGCGGCGTGAACGCACCGGTGAACGCACCGCTGTACCCGGCGCCTCCGACGACCTGGCCGTCGCGATAGCGGAAGCCCAACGCGAGATCTACGCCCTCCGCGTCGCCGAAGTAGACCACCAACTCGCTCGCACCGGCTCCGGCGGCTGTGTCGCGCAGGGCCCGGCCAAGGCCCCGGGCGTACGCAGCGCCATCCTCAGGGCCGTCCTCATCCACCTCGTGGAGATCGTCGATGAGATCGTCGACGTTGGATATCTCGATGAGATCGAAGACGTGCGCGAACGTTCCGTCGTCGGTGAAGGACACGCGGAGGTCGCCACGTTCGTAGCTGTACGCCAGCACGAGATCTCCGGCCGCGCGAACGTACGCCACGAAGCTCTCAGCGTCGAGGAACTCCGCAGTCGCGTACGTGTAGAGCGCGAGACCGGTGAGCATCGAAGATCCGCGCGGCACTCTGTCCTGCGTTGGAGGAAGGTCGGGCAACGGAACGCGAGAGCGGATCTCCTCCCATGCGGCGTCCGTAAGCGCGGCGCGCCAATCGAGTGCTTCGTCGACCCAGCCCTCGTGTGTCTTCTTGATGTCCTTGAGACACTCCGGTGTGTACTTCGCCGGCTGATCGTCGACCAGCTTGTGGTCGTTCGCACATAGCAGGATGAGGTTGCCGTAATCGTCTACGGTGCCGTCAGGGTCCGCGGCTCCACGAGGCCCGACGGCGGAACGGGCGACGATGTGGCATTCGTTACCGAGGACGGCTTCACGGTCGCCGGACGAGCCGTCGCGCGTCAACTTGCAGCGACAGATCGCACAGCGATTTGCTGCGCGAGTCCAGAGGATGTTCCGTGCTCGGCGAGAGATCGCCATGCCGAGCACGGACAATATGCGGTGCCGCGAGTGCTAGGCCGTCTGGCCTGCATGCGCGCCCTCGGCGATCTCCTCGATCATCTTGGCGTTGAAGGCCGGGAGGTCGTCCGGGTTGCGCGAGGTGACGAGGCCCTGGTCGACGACGACCTCCTCGTCGACCCAGGTGGCGCCCGCGTTGCGGAGGTCGGTCTGCAGCGACGGCCAGGAGGTGACGGTGCGGCCGTCGAGGACGCCGGCTTCGATGAGGGTCCAGGGCGCGTGGCAGATCGCGGCGACCGGCTTGTGGTCCTTGAAGAAGGCGCGGACGAACTCGACCGCTTCCGGGTGCGTGCGCAGGTTGTCGGGGTTGGCGACACCGCCGGGAAGCATGAGGGCGTCGTAGTCGGACGCGTCGGCGTCGCCCACCGCCTTGTCGACCGGGAACGCGTCGGCCTTGTCGAGGTGGTTGAAGGCCTGGGCCTCACCGGTTTCCGGCGCGAGCAGCTCGACGGTCGCGCCGGCGTCTTCGAGCGCCCTGCGCGGCTCGGTCAGCTCGACCTGCTCGATGCCCTCGTTGGCGACGAGGATCGCGACCTTCTTGTCTTTCAGCGTCGTGCTCATGTGGGTAGGGCTTGCCGCATGAGCACGACCCGAAACGCGAGCCAGGGCATCCTGGCGGATGACAAGTCGGCCGAGCGCGAGCAGATCATCGAGATGCTCAAGAAGGCCTATTGGATGGAGATCGAGACCGTGATCAGCTACATCACCAACTCGATCAACCCGGACGGCGTCCGGGCCCAGGAGATCATCGAGTCGCTGCAGACCGACATCCAGGAGGAACTCGGTCACGCGCAGCAGTTCGCGACGCGGATCAAGGAGCTGTACGGGGTCGTCCCGGGCTCCCTGGAGTTCACGCCGGAGCAGTCCTACCTGCAGCCGCCCGCGCACCAGACCGACGTCGTCCACGTGATCAAGGGCGTCATCGAGGCCGAGACCGGCGCGATCGAGCACTACAACGCGATCATCGAAGCGACCGAGGGCACCGACCCGGTGACCAACGACATGGTCATCGCGATCCTCCGCGACGAGGAGGGCCACCGCCGGCTGTTCGAGGGGTACCTGCGCGAGTACGAGGCGGAGGGGCTGGCCTAGCCCCGGTTCGACGCTGCGGTGGCGCCGGCGGGGTCCGGGGCCGAAGCGTCAGCTCGACGGGGTCAACGGTGCATTTGGGTTCTATACGAACCCTTTTGCACCGTTGACCTTTCGTTCGATCCCGAACTCCCCGCCCCGCGGCACCACCAGGCCCAGCACCGATCGCCGCGGCCGCAGCGATCACATCACCGCAACCCCGAGTCGCGCCCCTCGATGCCCATGCCGGACGGCCGACGGCGAAGACCGCGACCGGTCGCGGTGCCGGGAGCGACGACGACCAAGCGAAGCGCCTTCATCCGGGCGTTCGCGGTGCTGCGACCGGTGGCCGCGGGACGGGCGAAGGTGGTGCTGCGGGGAGGGCGCGCGTGTGCTGAGGGCGCGCCGCTGAGGGTCAGCGGGTGGAGGTGAGGGTGGGGTGGCCTAGGAGGGTGTAGGCCTGGCGCCAGACCGCGAGGTCACCTAGCGGGAGGGTGTTCCAGTGGCCTGTCACGCGCGTCGGGAGGGGGATGCGGGTCCCGTCGCTGTCCAGCAGGGCGAAGCCGACGATGAGGTCGACAGAGCCGCGGAGGGAGAAGAGCGCGCGGGAGGCGTGGGGTGCTTCGTCCGGTGCCCCGTCGCGGGCTGCGAAGACCGGGAGCTCGGCGGCGAACAGCGCTTCGAGGACGGCGTCGACCGGCGCGTCGGTCGTCAGGTCCCAGTCGTTCACGCGCTCGACGAGGCCGTGGGCGGCCAGGAGGCCGGAGCCGCCGAGGGCGACTTCGAGCCCGGCGGACTCCAGCGCCGCCACCGCCGCCCGGACCCCGGACAGCGGTGGCGTTGTCAATGGCACCGACAACTCAGCGGACGATGGCGACCGCGGCCTCCGGCGAGGCCACGCGGAAGGAGAAGGACTCCTCCAGGTACAACGTCACGTTCTCGGCGTCGTGGGACTCGTAGCCGACCGCCAGATCCTGGCCCGAGTCGAACAGGAAGTCGCCGCCGCGCTGCGACAGCACGACGCCTCCGTCGACTCCGGGCGCCCAGACGATCGGCCCGCCAAGGATCTTGCGGAGGTGGTCGAACAGCAGGACTCCCCCGCGCTCGGCGATCTCGATGACGCGCGTGTACTCCTCGCGCCCGAGCGCCAGCGCGTACGGCCCGCCGACGCCGTTGCGCAACAGCGTCTCGACGGCGCGCGCCACGAACGACGGGTACCGGTCGACCTCGTCGCCGCAGGGGATCGCGTCGTGCGGCGACTGCCGCGCGATCCCGTCGATCCCCGCGTCGCTCCAGCCGTGGAAGACCGCCGTGTTCTCGGCGACGACCACGCGCTGCGCGGCGGCGTCCAGCTCGTCGAAGTCGACGTCCTCGGCCCCGCGGTCGCCCGCGGCCAGCTCGGCCCGCGACACCACGAACCGCGCCCGGACCTCCACCAGCGGCAGCACCCGCCGGACGCGCCCCTCGACGTGATCCAGAGGCGAGATCTCCTCGTCGCTCACCCGTCCCAGCGACGTCGCGGAGTGCTCCCACCCCTTCGGCCCCTCGAAGTCGACCAGCCGCCGCCCCGCGAGGCCCGGCGTCAACCGCGCCTTGGCCTCCTCGTCGATCAACCCCCACGCCTTCTCGGAGATCGGCGCGTGGCCGCGCAGCAGATGCCCGGCGCTCACAGCGACACCGCCTTCAGCGAGCCGATGCCCAGCGAGCCGTCGCCCGGACCGCCGGCATCGCCGTCGTCCTCACCCTCGCCGGCGGCAGCCTCGGCGGCCTCGCCGTGCTCGACGATGTCGCCCTCCTGGAACAGGACCCCCTGCGCGATCTCGCGCCACTTCGGCTTGCGCCGCAGCAGGAACTCCAGGTCCATCGCGAAGTGCTTGTACTCCTCGCCGACCGCATCGCTCATGACGGCGTGCGCCTGCGGGTCCTTCTCCAACGCCAGCCGCTGCTCGTACCAGCCGATCGCCTCGGCCTCCTCGGTCAGCGACGCGCACAGCCGCGCGAACGTGCGGGTCTCCTCCGGCAGCTCCTCCGGAGGCTCGTGGTACTGGTCGAAGCCCATGTCCCGGAATCTACTCGGCCGGAGCGGGCGGATCGATCGGGTCCTCGCGCGGCGCGTCCGGCTCCGGGACGTCCGGACCGACCGGCTCGGGCTCGACCCCCGGACCGGGCTCCGGCACGGCCGGCGTCGGCGCGGGCTCGGGCACGACGGGCGTCGGCGGTTCGACGGGCTGCGGGACTTCCAACACGGTCATCGGGACCGACCTACCCCACGACCCGCGGTCACCACTCGCGACGATGGCGCGTCGACCGCCGCCACAGCGGCAGCCCGAACCACAGCCACGTGAAAAGCACTCCCGTGCAAGCGATCACGATCACGACGGTGGTCGTGCCGAACAGGAAGTCGCTCAGCAGCAGCAGCGTGCCGTTGACCGCGAGCGCCAGGAACACCAGCCCGGTGATCGTCTGGCGCGTGCCGAGGTGGATCAGGTACGGCTTCTGCCCGTGGCGGAAAGTCAGGCGGTGGAAGGCCGACGGCCCGAGCAGGAACGCGATCGACACCGCGGTCAGCAGCAGCGTGACGAAGTACACGTTCTTCTGGAACGCGGTCACGTCCACGAACCGCTGCTGGAACGGCACCGTCAGCAGGAACCCGAACAGCACCTGCACGCCCGGCATCACGACGCGCAGCTCGTTGAGCAGCTCGATCAGCTCGCGGTCCAGCCGCTCGGCCTCGTCCTCGCCGCGACGGGCCTCCTCCTTCGGCTGCTGCGGGATGGGGTCGTCGTCGGGCGCCATGGGACGGCGCCCGACGTTCTACACCCTCAGGCGGCGGCCGGCATCGCGATCCGCTCGCGCAGCTGCTGCACGGTGCGGCGGATCAGGCGCGACACGTGCATCTGCGAGATCCCGACCTGCTCGGCGATCTCACGCTGCGTGAGCCCCTCGAAGTAGCGCAGCCGGACGATCTCACGCTCGCGCGGCGGCAGCTCGTGCAGCCCCTCGGCGAGCATCGCGCGCGCCTCGGCGCGCTCGAACCCGAGGTCGTCGTCGCCGATCGCCTCCAGCGGGCCGGTGCCGTCCTGGAACGGCTGGTCCAGCGAAAGCGTCCGGTACGCCTCGGCCGCGGCGAGCGCCTCGACGACGCGGTCCTCGTCGGCGCCGGTCGCCCGCGCCAGCTCGGCCACGGACGGCGAGCGAGCAAGATCATGGACGAGCCGCTCGCGCACGACGCCGATCTTGCCGCTCAGCTCCTGGACCTCGCGCGGGACGCGCATCATCCAGCCGCGGTCGCGGAAGTGGCGCTTGAGCTCGCCCGCGATCGTCGGGACCGCGTAGGTCGCGAAGCGCACTTCGCGGGTGAGGTCGAAGCGGTCGATCGCCTTGATCAGGCCGACGCACGCGACCTGCTCGAGGTCGTCGAGCGGCTCGCCCTTGTTCGCATAGCGGCGCGCCAGGCTGCGCGCCAGTGGCAGCATGCGTGCGGCGACCTCGTCGCGCGCCGCACGGTCGCCCTGGTAGTGCCAACGCTCCAACAGCCCGCGCACGTCATCGGTGCGCGCGGCCGTCGCCATCGTCAGGCTCATTGCCCCTCCACGGAAGATGTCCCCTGCCCTGCCATCCCCAGAAGTGGGGATGGGCCGTATCCTCACTTCTGGGGATGGGCACGCAAGGTGGACACGAATGGACAACCGTCTGGACGGCAACAACTGGTGCCATGTCCGACGTGGACAAGGGTGGTCAGACGGTCAGCGCGACACGCTTCGCGGAGCTGACCGGCGTCTCACGCGACCGGTTGCGCACCTGGGAGCGCCGGTTCGGCTTCCCGGAGCCGGTGCGCGTCGGGTCCGGGCCGCGCCGCTACGCGCTCGCCGACGCGGCGCGCGTCGTGGCGATCCGCCACGCGGCGGCGTCCGGCACGCCGCTGCCCGACGCGATCGACGCCGCCCGCGCGACCGAGCCGCTGGAGGCCCCGGCGCTCGGCGCGTTCCGCCACGCGGTCGAGCGCGCGCCGGTCCCGGTCGCGCTCGTGAGCGGCCCGGAGCCGCTGCGGATGGCGTGGTGCAACGCGGCGCTGCGGGCGGTCGAGGGCTCCCCCGCGCCGGGCGAGCTGCTCGGCGGCGTCGCCGCGCAGGCGACCGGCGCGGTCCTGCGCGAGCACTTCGTCAAGGACCTGCGCCCGATCGAGGTCGAGCACCCGCCGTGGGGCGGCAGCGTCGTCAGCGCCGGGTCGCGGCCGCTGCGCTCGCGCTCGATGGTCTACCGGCTGCCCGGCGCGCCGGGCGAGCGGCCGCTCGTGGCGATCGTCGGGGTCGAGACGCGCGGCGAGCACGAGGCGCGCGTGGCGCTGGCCGCCGCCGAGGACGAGCTGGCGCGCCTGCGCCGCCGCGACGAGCGCCACGACCGCTGGCTCGACGCGCTCGGCGGCCTGGCCGCCGAGTTCCAGCACGAGCCGGGGCCGGACGTGATCGCCAGCGCGCTCGACATCCTGATCCGCCAGACGCAGGCCGTGGATGTCGGCCTCGCCTCCTACGTGTCCGGGCGCCTGGCGCTGCACGGGACGCGCCGCGGCGCGCTCGGATCGACCGCGCTGACCGTCGCCGCCCATCCGCAGATCGGCCGCGCGCTGCGCGACGTCGACGGCGCGTGGCTGGAGGAGACGGCGGCGAACGCGCTCGGCGTGCCGGAGGGGCTGGTCGCCGTCGGCGTCCCGGTCGCGGTCGCCGGCGAGGTGCTCGGCCTGCTGGTGATGGTCTTCGACGAGATCGAGCCGCTGGACGCCGACAACCGCCGGCTGCTGGCCGCGATCTCCGCGTCGGTCGGCTTCGCGCTGCTGCGGGACCGGCTGGTCCGCGAGCTGCAGCGGGCTAGTCGCCCAGCGCCGCCGACTGGCCGCTTTGCGCGGCCGCCAGGCGCAGGCGCGCCACCGCCTGGCGGATGAGCCGCGAGACCTGCATCTGCGAGACGCCGATGACCTCGCCGATCTCGGCCTGCGTCATGTCCTGCTCGAAGCGCAGCCGCAGCACCTCGCGCTCGCGCGGCGTGATCGACCGCATCAGCTGATCGATCGTCGCGCGGTCCTCGGCGCGGTCGTAGCTGGTGTCGTCGGCGTGGATCGTGTCGGCCAGCGTGTCGGAGCCGGCGTCGGCGCTCTCGCCGCCGCGCGGCACGTCGAGCGACGACGCGTGGTAGGCGCCCGCGGCCTGCAGCGCCTCCAGCGCGTACTCCTCGGTGATGTCGAGGTGCCTGGCCAGCTCCGGGACGCTCGGCTGGCGGTGCAGGTCCCTCGTCAGCTCGCCGACCGCGCGCTCGACCTTGAGCGCCATCTCCTGGAGGTCGCGCGGGACGCGCACCGACCACGTCCTGTCACGGAAGTGGCGCTTGATCTCGCCGAGGATCGTCGGCACCGCGTAGGACGAGAACGCGATCTCGCGTGAGACATCGAAGCGGTCGATGGCCTTGACCAATCCGAGCGCCGCGACCTGCATCAGGTCGTCGAGCGGTTCGTCCGGTCGCTGGTAGCGGCGTGCGAGCTGGCGCGCGAGCGGCAGGTAGCGCTCGACCAGCTGGTCGCGCAGGGCGGCGTCCTGGCGTTGGGCCAGACGGGTGAAGAGGAGTCGTTCCTCGCGGGCGCGGTCGCTGTTGGGCTGCAAGTAAGGCGGAAGTGCATTTGCAGCGCCGGGGTGATGGGGCGCGGAGGAAGGTGCTGGACTCGCCGGGCAGCGGTTTCATTCCGGTGCCGGTTCGGACAGTATAGGCCGCGTGAACACGTCAACCGACCAGTTGAGGGTCCTGGCCGCAGACGAGGATCAAGCGGCGCTGGCGCGTACCGCATCGGTCCTCGAAGCGCTCGGCCACCACGTGACCGCGACCGCGACCGAGCTCGCGCAGGTGACCGAGGCGGTCGCGCGCGAGGAGCCGGACCTGTCGATCGTCGTCGTCCACACCGACGACGAGCACGCGCTGGACCTGATCGAGGAGATCACCGCGTTCGCCGACGGGCCGGTGATCGCGATGCAGGCCAACGAGGACGACCCGGAGTTCGCGCGCAGGGCCGCCGAGCGCGGCATCTACGCCGCGGTCCGCGGCGGCGACCGTGACGCGCTGCAGTCGGCGATCGAGGTCGCGATGCGCCGCCACGCCGAGGCGCAACGGCTGACCGAGCAGGTCGGCCGGCTGGAGACCGCGCTGGAGCGCCGGGCGGTGATCGAGCGGGCCAAGGGCATGTTGATGGAACGCCACGGCCTGACCGATCGCGAGGCCTTCGACCGCATCCGCGCGTTCGCCCGCTCCAAGAACCGGACCGTTGTGGATGTCGCAGGGAACGTCACCGCCGGCGAGGAATCGCTCGGCGGCTGAGCGGTCGGGATGTGCATGGTGTTGCCCCGGCTGGGGAACTCCCAGGAGCATGATCCAGCTCTTGATCGCCATCCTCGTCGCGGCACTCGTCTACTGGCTGTGCCTGGCCCTCGGGCTGCCCGCCATCGTGGGCATCGTCGCGGCCATCCTGGTGTTGATCGGCGGCGTCGGCTCCGGCGGCCTCGCCGGTGGCCGGCTCGGTGGCCGTAATCGCCTCTAGCGCCGCCAGCGGTTCCTTCGCCCGGCCGCGCCCCGACTACCCGGGCGCGGCCAAGCGGGCGTTCACGCAGTTCCGCCGCCACGAGCTCACCGACGTGGCGGCGGCGCTGACGTACTACGCCATGATGTCGCTGTTCCCGGCGATCGTCCTGGCCACCTCGCTGTTCTCCCTGATCGGGGATCGCAACACGGTCAGCAACGCGGTCGACTACGTCGCCCGCCACGGTGCCGACCAGGCGACGCAGGACGCGATCAGGGCCGTGATGGAGAAGATCGTCGCCGCGTCGGGCGGTGCGGTCGGCGTCGCGCTGGTCGTCTCGATCCTGATCGCGCTGAACGGCGCGTCGGGCGCGTTCGGGGCGTCGGGCCGCGCGCTGAACCGCATCTACGCGGTCGACGACGACCGCGGGTTCGTGGACAAGAAGCTCACGGACATCGGCGTGACGCTGGCGCTCGTCGTCCTGTTGTTGGTGGTGATCGGCGCGCTGTTCCTCGGCGGCGGCTACACCGAGGACCTGTTCGGGTCGATCGGCCTCGGCCACACCGCGGCGGTGATCTGGTCGGTCGTGCGCTGGCCGCTCGCGCTCGGCGGCATGTTGGTGGCCTACGCGTTGATCTACGCCTTCGCGCCGGACATCGAGCCGCGGCGGATCCGCTGGCTCACGCCGGGCGCCGTGACCGGCGTTGGCGTCTGGATCGTCGCGTCGATCGCGTTCGGCATCTACATCAAGAACTTCTCGTCCTACGGCGCGGCGTACGGGGCTGCGGGCGCGGTCATCGTGTTGTTGTTGTGGTTGTGGCTGTCGTCGTGCGCGTTCCTGTTCGGCGCCGAGCTGAACGCGGAGCTGGAACGCGCCGAGGCCGCGGGCCGCGGCGGTCCGCCGCCGCCGGTCGTCGCGGTCGACGAGCCCGTCGCCTAGGGCGTCTCGCGCAGCGTCAGGTCCTCCGGGTGCACGCAGAGCGCGCGGCGGCCGGGGCACGTGAGGCAGAGCGCGCGGTGGGGCGTGTCGGTCGGGCGGAAGTCCTCGCGCGCGATGCCGGCGACGAGGTGGTCGAGCTCCTCGCGCAGGCGTGGAATGTCGGCGCGGTCGTAGATCGCGGTCGCCGGCGCGGCGGGGCGGTGCAGGAAGAGGTGGGCGACCTCGACGTCGGTCGCGCCCGCGCCGAGCGCGGCGAGCGCG
Source organism: Conexibacter woesei Iso977N (assembly GCF_000424625.1). Classification (GTDB taxonomy): domain Bacteria; phylum Actinomycetota; class Thermoleophilia; order Solirubrobacterales; family Solirubrobacteraceae; genus Baekduia; species Baekduia woesei_A. The sequence goes on along the minus strand of NZ_AUKG01000001.1, from coordinate 1,953,704 downwards.
TAGATGCGCCGCTGCGCGGCGTAGTCCTGCTCGACGTAGGCCTCCAGGTCGGTGTCGTCGGCGACGACGTCGGACTTGTAGTCGACGACCAGCGCGCCACCGTCGTCCTCGAAGGCGATGACGTCGACGACGCCGTTGAGCAGCGGCGCGTGGTCGTCGCCGAGGCCGACGACGAACCCGTGCTCGCGCCGTACGTCGGTCGCGCCGGCGAGCCGGGCGGCGAGCGTCGACTGCGCGAAGGCCGCGACGAGTTGTTGAAGGTCTTGGACGTCGCCGGGCGTCAGCTCGGCCTCCATCAGCTCGGCCTCGGCCCGGACCGCGTCCTCGCTCGGTGGCTCAGGCCGCGCGAAGTCCAACGCCTCCAACAACGCGTGAGCGAGCGAGCCGCGCGTCAGCGCGTCCAACCCACCCTCGACCGGCCCCGCCATCCGCGCCGCCCGCACGACCGCCGCCCCCGGATCCTCCCGCGGCAACCGCAGCACCCGCTCCAGGTACCACCGGTACGCGCAGCGCCCGTAGGCCGAGAGCGACGTGTAGGACAACGTCGCCGGCAGCGGCCGCGCCGGAGCCGCCGCGCGCTGAGCGACGGCGGCCGGCGGAGTCGCGGGCGCGGGCGGAGTCGCGGCGGCGGGCGGCTCCCCCGGCGCGGGCGCGGGCGGAGCGGCGGGCGCGGGCGGCTGCGCCGGCGCGCGCTCCTCCGCGAACACGCGGGGTGCTTCGGCCGGCGGTGGGGCGAAGAGGTCGAGGGTGAGCTGGCCGGTGGGTGACTCCGGCGGGCGGGACTCGGGGATGCCGGGGCCGGAGGCCTCGGCGGCGATCGGCGCCGGGGTCTGGAGGGTCTCGGGGGGCGGCTCGCGGAAGAGGCGGACCGAGAGGCGCGCGCGGGCGGCGTCGGCCACCGGGTCCGCCGGTGCGGGCGTGGCCTCTTCGGCGTGCTCGATCAGCGCGGCCAGCCCGGAGACGAAGCGGGGTGCGAGCCAGCGCAGGGGCGCGACGGCGGGCGAGGGTGCGCCGAGCCACTTGTCGGGGTCGAAGGTCCCGGAGAGGATCAGACGCTCCTCGGCGCGGGTGAAGGCGACGTGGAGGATCCGGCGCTCCTCCTCGAGGTCGGCCTGGAGCGACTCGGCGCGCAGCTCGTCGTACTCCAGCGCGCGGGCCGAGCCGCCGTCGACGGTCTTCAGCCGCAGGCCGACGCGGTCGCCGCGCAGCAGCAGGTCGTCGGTGTAGTTGTTGCCCGCGCGGCCGAGGTCGGCGACGACGACCACCGGGAACTCCAGGCCCTTGGCGGCGTGCATCGTCATCAGCCGGATCGCGGTCGCGTCGCCGAGCTCGACCGGCGCGTCGGTCTCGCGCGCCTCGGCCTCCAGCTCGGCGGTCGCGAGGTCGATCAGCCCGCGCACGTCGCGCCCGCGCCGCCCCTCGAAGCCCGCCGCCAGCCGCTGCAGCTTGAGCACGTTGGCCCACCGCCGCCGCCCGCCGGGAAGACCCAGCACATGGAGGTCGTAGCCGGTGCGGTCGACGACGCGCTGCAGCAGCTCGTCGAGGCCGCGCCGCGGCGCCTGGCGCCGCTCCTCCGCGAACCACGGCATGAAGTTCGCCAGCGCCGCGCGGTCGCCGTCGGGCAGCAGGTCGCGCAGCGAGCCGCGGCGGTCGGCGGGCGGCGGCTCGGTCTCCCCCAGCTCCGCGGATCCTTCCGCCTCGGCGGCGGCGGCCGCGGCCCAGAACGGGTCGTCGTCGTCGTCCGCGGCGACGGGCGCGGCGACGGCGGCACGCTCCGGGAACGCCTCGGCGAGCAGGTCATGGCGGTTGCCCTGCTTCGCCGCACGCGCGAGGACCGCGAGGGCGTCGCTGGACAGCCCGACCAGCGGCGAGGCGAGCAGCCCGAAGAGCGCCAGCTCGTCGCGCGGGTTGGCCAGCGCGCCGAGGTAGGCGCAGAGGTCGAGCACCTGCTGGCGGCCCCAGTAGCCGCGGCCGCCCGCGGCCAGCGTCAACAGGCCCTGCTCCTCGATCGCCCGCTCGAAGACCGCCATGTCGGTCGCCGCGCGCAGCAGCACGACGATGTCCTCGGCCGGGACGCCCTCCTCGCGGACCAGCTCCGCGACCCGGTGCGCCACGACGCGCGCCTCCGCCCGCCGCGAGGCCCTCGTCGAGGGCAAGGACGACAACAACTCCGCCGGCCACGCCTCGGTCGCCTCGGCGTCGGTGAGCAGCAGCTCGACGACCGGCTCGCCGCCCCCATCCCCCGCGGCTTCGCGGCCCGCCACGAACGGCACGTGTGCCGTGCCGTGCAGATCGCCGAGCGCGTCGTCGATGACGCCGAGGATGTCCGGCCGCGAGCGGAAGTTCATCGCCAGCTCGGCGGCGCGGCCGGCCTCGGCGAGCGCGGCGCGCTGGGCGCGGAAGATCCGGACGTCGGCATGGCGGAAGCCGTAGATCGACTGCAGCTCGTCGCCGACGACGAAGCGGTCGGTGCCGAGCAGCTCCAGCAGCTCCAGCTGGGTCGCGTTCGTGTCCTGGAACTCGTCGACCATCACGCGCTCGAAGCGCTCGGCGTACGCGGCCCGGATCGCCGGGACCGCGCGCAGCAGGTCGCGCGTCTGCAGCTCCAGGTCGTCGAAGTCCAGCGCCGCGCGCGCCCGCTTGGCGTTGTTGTAGGCGTCGGCGTAGTGCCCCAGCAGCTCGCCGAGCAGCGCGACCGACCTCGCCGCCAGCGCGTCGCGCCAGCCCGACGCGAAGTCCTCCAGCGCGCCCAGGTACGCCGTGCAGCCGTCGCCCTTCAGGTCCTTCGTGTTGCCGGGCTTGAACGCCGCGGCGTCGAGGTCGGCGAGCGACGGCGCGCCGTGCAAGTCCTCCAACATGCTGCGGCAGCGCGCCAGCGCGGCCCGCGCGCCGATCACCGACTTGCGCGTGTCCCTGGCGTCCAGCTCGCCCTCGGCCGCCTCGATCGCGCCCGCCTGCGCGTCCGGCGACGGCGGTGCCGCGTCCACGACCGGCAGCGACGGCCGCGTCATGCCGCCGCTGCGCAGCTGCCCGTGGATGACGTCGGTCAGCGCCGCCAGCTGGTCGACGCCGTAGGCCGCGACGAGATCCAGAGCGTCGGCCCGCGCCCCGTCGCCCAGGAACGCCGCCAGCGCGCGCTCGAACGCGCCGCCGCGGACGTCGCGCGCCTCGGCGTCCTCCATCACGCCGAACGCCGGATCGAGCCCCGCCCGGACCGCGTGGGCGCGCAGGATCCGCGCGCACAAGCCGTGGAACGTGGAGATCCAGGCTGCGTCGAGGTCGCGTGCGCGGTCGCGCCGCCCCAGCTCCACGAACCGCCCGCGCACGCGCGTGCGCAGCTCCCCCGCCGCCTTGTCGGTGAACGTGATCGCCAGGATCCGCCCCGGCTCGATCCCGTCCTCCAGCACCGAGCGCACGAAGCGCTCGCTCAACACGGAGGTCTTGCCCGACCCCGCGTTGGCCGACAACAACAGCGACCCCTCGCGGCGCGCGATCGCCTCGGCCTGCGCGGGCGTGAACGCGCGCCCGCCGGCGCCGATCATCGCGCCCGAGTCGTCATACAACAACGCGGCGTCGCTCACGCGGTCACGCAGCGGCAGATCGTCGGGTGCGCGCAGCCGCCCGTGTACGCGCACTGGTCCGGCTTGGGCACGAGCGCGCCGTCGCGGATCTCGTCGACCGCGGTCCGCGCGGCGGCCGCGCAGGCGCGCAGGAGCTCGTCGAGCTCGTGCTCGTCGAGGCGGTCGTTGTTGAAGGACACGAGCCCGGGATCGGCGTCGCGCAGCAGCGCGCCGCGCGGGCGCGCCTCCGCCCCGCCGAGCGGCTGGTAGAAGCCGCCGACCGGCTCGAGACCCAGCACATGCTTCAAGGCCATCATGTACAGACCGATCTGGAGCTTGCCCTTCTCCAGCCACTTGGCCTGCTCGGTCGCGGTCTTGCCCTTGTAGTCGTAGACGATCGCCTCGCGCCCGTCGGTGTCGACGCGGTCGATCCGCCCCGCCAGGCGCAGCGCGCCGCCGTCGAGCTCCAACGGCGGGTGCGGGTCCTCGGCGTTGCCGAACTGGACCTCGAACCGCTCGGGCGTGAACTCCGAGCCCGAGTGCGCGGCGAACTCCAGATAGCGGACGAGGTCGACCTCCAGCCGGCGCAGCGCGCTGCGCAGCCGCTCCGGGTTCGGGGAGATCCTGTAGTCGTCGGCATGCTCGTCGAGCGCGGCCCGGACCAGCGCGCGCGCCTCGGGCAGCCGCTCGGGAGCAAGGCCACCATCTTGGGCCAGCGACGACAGCGCGTGCTCCAGGACACGGTGGGCCAGCTCGCCGCGGATCATCGGCTCCGGATCCGGGACCAGCACCTCCGGGCGCAGGTGGCGCTCGACGAACCACTTGACCGGGCACGACGTCCAGACCTCCAGCTGCGAGGCCGACCACGTGTGGCGCTCGCGCAGCGGCCCGAGCGCGGCGGTGCTGCGCAGCGGCCCGATCAGCGGCGGCTCGGCGGGCGGCGCGGCCGCGGCGGCGAAGCGCGCGGCCTCGCGCTCGGTCGGCGCCTGCGCCGCCGGCCAGCCCGCCGCGCCCAGCTCGCGCCGGCGCGGCCTGCGCGCCCAGTCGGGATCGTCGAGCAGGTCGGCGACGTCGTCGATCAGCAGCGACCGGACCGCGGGCGCGCCCTCGTCGTCGGCCGCGTGCCAGGACAGCGCGAGCCGCTCGGTCGGCCGCGAGATCGCCGCGTAGAAGAACAGGCGCTCGATGTTGAGCTGGTCCTCGTGCAGGCGCAGCCGCAGCCCGGACGCGGCGTTGATCGCACGGCGCTCGTCGTCGCCCAGGAACGGCTCGGGCCGCGCGGGCGCCGGGAACACGCCCTCGTTGCAGCCGAGCACGAACAGCGCCCGGACGCGGCGCGCGCGCAGCGACTGCGGCTTGGTGACGACGACGCGGCCCGCGGTCGTCTGGGCGCCGACGTAGACCTCGAGGTTGTTGATGGTGTTGACGAGCGCCGCCGGGTCCGGCTGCAGCTCGGGCGGGAGCTGGGACAGCTCGCGCAGCGCGCGCCGGGTCTGGGCGGCGACGCGTGCGTCCAGCTCGCCCTCGGCGTCGAAGACGTGCGCCTGGCGGCGATACGGCGCAGCGAGCAGCAGCGCGGTCTCGGCCGCGACGCGCTCGGCCAGCGCGCGGACGCCGCCCTTCTCATAGGCGTTGCTGAGGTGGTCGAGCGTGTCGAGCGACCAGCGCTCCTGCTCCCACAGGCGGCGCGCCTCCGCCGCGGTCCGGGCGCCCTCGCGGCGCGCGCGGGACTCCAGCCTGTCGGCGAACGCGGGCGTGGTCAGGACGCCGGGCGTGCGCAGCCAGGCGAGCAGGTCGTCGGCGCTCGCGTCCAGGAGCGCGCAGCGGATCATCGCGACGAGGCCGCGGCCGAGCGCGGTGTGGCCGACCTTGATCGTGCGCCGGACCGCCGTCGGGACGTCGTAGGCACGGAAGACGAGGTCGATCAGCGGCGCGGCCGCGTCGAGGCCGCGGTGGACGACCGCGATCTCCTCGGGCGCGTAGCCGTCGTGGTCGATCAGGTGCGCGACCTCGGCGGCGACCAGCTCGACCTCGGCCCGCTCTCCCCCGCCCTCGAGCGCGGCGATCGCGGCGCCGGGCGCGACGCGCTCCGGCGTCGGCTCGTAGAGGTGGCGCTCCAGGTGGTGCAGCGCCGCGCGCGCGTCCGGCGCGTAGTAGTCGGCGACCGCGTCGAGGCGCCGCTCGGTCGCACCGAGCGCCAGCAGGTCCTGGTGCAGCGTCGCGCGCGCGGCGAACGCGGCGCGGCCGGGCTCGAACGTGAGCGACATCATCACCTCGGTCCCGACCGCGTTGGCGAGCGTGTCGATCACGTCGCGCTGCAGCGGGCTGAGGTCGTCGAACCCGTACAGGAAGACCGGCGTGCCGCCCCAGCGCGACGGGTCCTCGCGCAGCGCGTCGAGCGCGGCGGTGACGTTGCGCGGGCGGTCGCGGCGGCCGGTGCGGTCCTGCTCACGGCGGTAGGCGAGCACGAGCGCGCCGAGCTCCTCGGCGAACCCCGCGCGCGCCGGGTCCTGGGCCGCCCACTGGCGCAGCGCGGCGACGAAGCGCGGCGGCTCGACACGGGCCTCGCCCAGCTCCTCGGCGAAGGCCGCGAGCGCGACCGGGAAGCCCGGCGTCTGGGCCGCGCCGCCGAGGCGGTCGAGCGTCGTCGCCGCGATCGCGGCGGCGGCGACGCGCTCCTTCTGCAGCTCGGTCAACGTGCGCCCGGAGACGCCCGCCGCGCGCTGGAGCTGGCGCAGCAGCCCGTCGAAGCGCTCGATCCGGACGCCCAGGACCGCGCCACCGCCGGCCAGCTCGCGCCGGTAGCGGTCGACGTCGGCGCTGGTCGGGACCACGAGCAGCGGCGACTGCGCCGCGCGGTTGCGGGCGGCGTCGAGCACGACGCCGGCCTTGGCCGCGTTCGCGGGTCCGGTGATGAGCTGGAGGGGCAACGGGTCCGACAGGGTGGCACCCGCACCCGACGCATCGCCGCACGCCGTGCGCGCGCTGACGGGGCGCCGGCCGGCGGCGGCTCAGCCGCGGCGCGAGGCGAGCGCCACGCGGGCCCTCGTGCTGCCGTGGTGGTGATGGTGGTGGCCGGGGTCGGTGACGACCGGCGGCGGGTCCGCCGGCGTCGTCGGCGTCTCGCAGGTGGCGGGGTCGTAGGGCGCGTCGGCGCTCTGGACCGGGTAGGCGCGGGCGGTCAGCAGCAGGCGCGCGGCGAGCGTCTTCCAGGGGCGGAGGACCGCAGTGGAGGACGTGTCGTGCGGGCCGAGGTCGACGATCGTCGCGCCGTCGGCCATCGCGCCGCGCAGGAACGCGGCCTGCTCGGCCAGCCACGCGGCCGGGTCGGTCTGCGTCGAGGCGAACGCCGAGTAGCCGTGCGCGGTCGCGTAGGCGGTGGCGCGCGCGTCGCTGTCGCCGATCACGACCGTGGTCGGGTCGCCGTAGGACACGCGGTCGCTCGCCCACACCGCGGCGTCGGCGGTCGCGTCGCCCGGGTCGGCGATCAGCGCGCGGACCAGGTCATCGATGTTGCTCGGCGCCGCGCTCGCGGTCGTCGAGCAGTCGACGGTCGCCGACGCGGTCGCGACGGTCCCCGCCGCGCCGTTGACGGCGCCGGGCAGCGTGAGCGTCCCGCTCGCCGGCGCGATCGAGCCGCCGTTGTCGATCGCGCACGCGGTCGTGGTCGTCCCGGTCCCGGTGTCCTTGCCGAGCGTGCCGGCGTTGACGATCAGCGACCGCGGCCCACAGGTCAGCGCCGCGCCCTCGGCGTTGAGCGCCAGCGTCCCGTCGTTGACGAGCGCCGCGCCGTCCTGCACCGCGACCGCGCCGGCGTTCCAGCTCAGCGCGCCCTCGTTGCGCAGCGTGCGCGCGCTGAGCGTGACGGGTCCCGCGCCGTCGATCCGCGACGTCGCGCCGCCCGCCAGCTCGGTCGTGCCCGCGCCGCTCTGCGTGCCGCCGGACCACGTCAGCGCGCCGATCACCTGCAGAGAGCCCGGGCCCGCGAGCGTGCCGCCGGACTGGGCGAAGCCGCCGACGTGCGTGGTCGCGTCCGGGTCGGCGAGCGTCAGCGTGCCGGAGGCCAGCGCGAGCGTGCCGGAGCTCAGCTCGATGCTGCCCACCGAGACGCTCGCGCCCCCGACGGTCAGGCGTCCGGTCGCCGCGACCCGGGCGCCGAGCGTGAACGCGCCGCCGGTCAGCGCGACGTTCCCGGCCCACGCGCCCGCCTCGTTGGGCGTGCCGCCGCCGGTGAGCGCGATGCCGTTGCCGCTGCCGCCGTCGACCGTGCCCTCGTTGTCGAACGCGATCGCGAGCCCCGTGGCGTCGGCGCCGCCGGTCTTGCGCACCGTGCCGTTGTTGATGAACCTGGACGTGGAGGAGCTGTCGACCGCCACGCCGTCGTGGGCGAGCAGGACCGTGCCCTCGTTGTCGATCGTCGCCTTCGCGGTGAGGTGCAGCGGGTCGCCGTTGAACGTCAGCGTCCCGTGGTTCTCCAGCGTCCGCGTGGACAGGCGCGTGGTCAGCGCGGGGGCGATCAGCCCCGTCGCGGCCGCGGGCAGCAGGACGGTCCCGGAGCCGGTCGTCGACCCGGCGGTCCAGGTCAGCGTCCTGTTGATGGTGATGGTGCCGGTGCCGGTGATCGCGCCGCCGGACTGGTTCAGCGAGAAGACCGTCAGCGCCGTGCCCGCCGCCAGCGAGCCGCCGGAGGGCAGCCCGAGGGCGGCCGACGAGGAGCTGATCGTCCCGCTCGCCGTGGCCGGGCCGGCCAGCGCGATCGTGCCGTAGAGCTGGGTGCCGGAGCTCAGCGCGGTCGTGCCCGACAGGCGCAGCGTGCCGTTGCCCGCGTCGAGCGTCCCGGTGTTGGTGACCGTCCAGCCGATCGCGGTCGTCGCGCTGCCGGCGTTCTTGACGACCGTCCCGGTGTTGGCCAGGACGCCGCTGCCGCCGAACGCGCTCGCGTCCTCGGAGTTGGCGTACAACGTGCTGCCGTTGGCGATCATCCCGCCGTTGGCGCCCCTCAGCGCGCCGTTGACGAGCGTCAGCGCGCCCTGGTTGTCGATCGTGCGGCCGTCGAGCGTGACCGACTGGCCCGCGCCGGGCGCGACATAGCCTGCGGCGCCGGCGAAGATCGCGGTCGTGCCGGAGCCCGACAGCGTGCCGCCGGTCCACGTCAGCATCCTGGAGATCCGGACGTCGCCCGCGCCGCCCAGCGTGCCGCCGGAGACCGTGAGCAGCCGCGCGCCGAGCGTCGTGCCGTCGTCGACCGACACGGTGCCGCCGGACACGCGCAGGTCCGCGGTCCCGGCGTCGACGTCGCCGATCGTGGCGGTCGTGCCCGCGAGCTTGACGACGCCGTCGAGCGTCGCGCCGTCGCGCACCGCCGCCGTGCGCCCGGCGGGCGCCGCGTTGAGCTGCAGCGCGCCGGTCGCCGCCGAGAGCAGGCCGGAGACGTCGAGCCCCGTGGCGAGCGCGGTCGTGCCGGTCCCGCTGTCCTTCTGGATCGTCCCCGCGGCGGTCGCGGAGATCGTGCCGTCGCCGGTGACCGCGGCGCCGTAGTCGGTCGCCTCGGAGTCGATGGCCAAGATGTCGTCGTTGCTCAGCGTCGCGGCGTTGTTCATCAACAACGTGCCGGAGGCGAGCGTCAGCGTGCCGTGGTTGGCGAGCGTGCGCTGGTCGAGCGTGACCGCGGCGCCCGCGCCGGGCGCGATCGTCCCGGTCGCCCCCGCGTCGACCACCAGCGCGCCGGAGCCCGAGAGCGTCCCGGCGTTCCAGGTCAGCGCGGAGCCGACGTGCAGCGCGCCCGCGCCGGTCAGCGTGCCGCCGTCGAGCCTGAGGCCCGCGACCAGCGAGCCGTTGACCGGGTCGGAGACGGTCAGCGTCGCGCCGCCGGTCAGCGCCAGCGTCGCCGCGCCCGCGGTGACCGAGCCGGCCGCCGCGGCGCCGGAGACCGTGATCGTCCCCCAGCCCGCGATGCACGCGTGGTCGGCGCTCGCCGGGACCCTGCCGGTCGACCAGTTGGCCGCCGTCGTCCACTGCGCGTCGCCCCCGCTGCCGGTCCACGAGACGGTGCACGCCGGGTCGGCGCTCGCCGCGCCCGCGCCGAGCGCGAGCAGCGCGAACGCCGCCCCCATCGCTCCAACCGCACGCCGAGACGCGCGGACGATCCCTGCCACCGGTTCGTGCACGGACGGCACTTTGACCGTGCGGAGCCCTTGCGGCAATTGGACATGTGCTGAGCCTGAGCCCATTGTCAGTCAGCGCCCTGACCGGCGAAAGCGTATGCGACCGTGCCTCAGGGGCAGGTCGGATCCGGCTGCCACTGGGCGCCCTTGACGACGCGGCCGTGCGCGTCGTAGGCGCGGACCCCGATGGCCCGGGAAGTGGTGTGGACGAACCCGCCGATCATGTGGCCCGCGTAGTGCCAGGCCCTGGGCGCCCTGCGCAGCGGGAGCCGCTTCGTCGACCCGTCGGCGAACCGCAGCACGACCTTGGCGACCCCCGTGCTGGCCGAGCCGACGTACGCCTGCAGCCTGCATGACACCGGCGTCGCGTAGACGTAGCGGAGCGCCGTCGCCCTCGCTCTCGATCGTCCCGTCGGGCTCGGTCACGGCCGGCGCTTCGATGCCGAGGCCGGCCGGCGCCGCGCCGCTCACTCAGCGGTACTGCCAGGCCCTGAGCCGCTTCAGCAGGAACGGCCCGAACGCCTTCGAGATGTGACCCAGCCTGCGCTGGTGGGCGATCTCGGCGGTCGCGTTCCTGCCCCGGCCGAGCCGGTACTCGTCGGCCGCGTAGGCGGCGAGGATGCCGCGGACGTCCGCGCCCCTCCTCGCCGCGCGCACGTCGCCGCGCCAGTGGAAGGCGTCGTGCTCGATCAGCTTGGGGTACTTCTTGGTGGTGTCGACCGGCCGGCCGCCGACCAGGTTGTACACCAACACCGGGAAGCCGGAGTCGGCGTAGGAGCTGAACGCGTAGGCGAACCGCGGGTCGGACCCGACCAGCTCCTGGGTCCCGTTGCCGTCGGCGTCCTTCAGCGTGTACTCGACGTCGCCCCACTGGACGTCGTGCGACCGGTAGCCGGTGCCGTCCCAGACCTCGACGCGCGTGGTCAGGCAGCAGTGCGCGCCGCCCGAGAACGTGTCGACCAGGACCTCCGGCTCGCCGTCGCCGTCGAGGTCGGCCACCTTCAGGATCGACGGGAACGCCCTGGAGTCCGCGCTCAGCACGCAGCCCTCCTCGCAGATGTCGGCGATCGTCAGGTCGTAGCGGACCCCGCCGCGCACGACCCACAGCTGCGGGTTGGCGATCCCGAGGTCGCCGGCGTCCGCCGTCGCGTCCCACGCCACCGTCGCGCTGACCGCGCCCGCGGCGTGCGTGACCGACCCCGCGGCCGCCGCGTGCGCGGCGGCCGGCGCCGCCGCCAGCAGCGCCACCGCAAGAACTACGACAACGCTAGGCCGCAGCCGTCGCACCGCTCGCCGCCGCGTCGGCAGCCGCGGCGTCCTTGGTGGCGCCCGCTTCCATGTCGTCGGTCTGGGCCTCCCTGAAGCCCTCCTTCGCCCACGCCTCGTCGAACTCGACGCGCATCCGGCCCTCCTCGTTCTGGACGAGGGCCAGGCGCGCGCGGAACGAGCGGCCCGAGCGGCCCTTGAAGCCGGTCACCGGCTTCTCGGTCTTCCCGCGCGCGATCAGCTCCTTGGCGATCGCCGGCGGCAGGTTCTTGCCCGCCTTGGCCTTCCAGATCACGAAGCCGCAGCCCGGATCCTCGCGGCCCCAGCAGGAGTAGCCCTTGCGGTTCTCGACGATGTCGCGGCCGCAGATCGGGCACGGGCCGAGGTTGGCGCGCGGGATCCGCACGTCCCTGAGCTTGGCGTCGAGGTCGCCGATCGTGAACTCCGCGAACCTCGCGATGTCGGCCATGAACACCCTGCGCTCGACGCCGCCGGCCTCGATCTCGGCCAGGCGCTTCTCCCAGTCGCCGGTCAGCGACGGCGAGGTCAGCGGGTGGTCGCCGAGCAGGCGGATGACGTTCATGCCCTTCTCGGTCGGGACCAGCGAGCGCGCGTCGCGCTCGACGTAGCCGACGTCGATCAGGCGCTCGATGATCGCCGCGCGCGTGGCCGGCGTGCCGATCCCGGACTCCTTCATGACCTCGCGCAGCTCGTCGTCGTCGACGAGCTTGCCCGCGGTCTCCATCGCGCCCAGCAGCGACGCGTCGGAGTAGCGCCGCGGCGGCTTGGTCTCCTTGGCGAGCACCTCGACGGCGAGCGTGTCGACGTCCTCGCCCCTCTCGAGCTTGGGCAGCGATTGGTCGCGGCCCTCGTCCTCCTCGTCACGCCCGGAGCCGTCGTCGGCCTCCTCGCCGTAGACGCCGCGCCAGCCCGGCACGACCAGGACCTTGCCGCGCGTGCGGAAGATGTGCTCGGCGACGGTCGTCTCGACGCGCGTGTTCTCGAACTCGGCGTCCGGGTGGAAGGCGGCGAGGAAGCGACGGGCGACCATGTCGTAGATGCGACGGTCGTCGTCGTTCATCCTCTCCAGCTTGTGGGAGGCGTTGGTCGGGATGATCGCGTGGTGGTCGCCGACCTTCTCGTCGTCGACGACGCGGCCCAGCGGCAGCAGGTCCAGCCCGTTCACGTACTGCGCGGCCTTGTTGTACTCCGGCGCCTCGCCGACGTGGGCGGCGACCTCCTTGAGCTCCGGGACCATGTCGCTCGTCAGGTACCGCGACGACGTACGCGGGTAGGTGAGCGCCTTGTGCTCCTCGTAGCAGCGCTGCGCCGCGGCCAGCGTGCGCCGCGCGCTGAAGCCGTAGCGCGTGTTGGCCTCCCGCTGCAACGACGTCAAGTCGTACAACAACGGCGCCCTCTCGGTGCGCTTGGTCTTCTCGAGCTTGGTGATCGTTCCCATGCCGCCGCTGCGTACGGCCGCGGCGACCTCGTCGGCCTCGGCCGCGGTCGCGATCCGCGGCTGGGCGCCGGCGTGGAAGCGACCCTCGTACTGGCGGTTGCCGTCGGCCTTGAACTGCGCGTCGATCAGCCAGTAGGGCTCCGGGACGAACGCCCGGATCTCCTCCTCGCGGCGGGTCAGGATCGCCAGCGTCGGCGTCTGCACGCGGCCGAGCGAGACCGCGCCGTCGAACGACGAGCGCAGCCGGATCGTCGCGGCGCGCGTCGCGTTCATGCCGACGATCCAGTCGGCCTCCGAGCGCGAGCGGGCGGCGTCCTCGAGCCTGGCGAGCTCGGAGCCGTCGCGGAGGTTGGCGAACCCCTCGCGCATCGCGTCGTTGGTCATCGAGTTCAGCCACAGGCGCTGGACGGGCTTCCTGGCGCCGGCCTTCTCGAACAGGTAGGCGAAGATCAGCTCGCCCTCGCGGCCGGCGTCGCAGGCGTTGATGACGAGGTCGACGTCGTCGCGCTTGAGCAGCGCCTTGACCACCGACATCTGCTTCTGCGAGCGCTCGTCGCGGACCACGAGCTTGAACCTCGGCGGCACGATCGGCAGGTCGGCCATGCGCCACTTCTTGTACTTGTCGTCGTACTCGTCGGGCTCGGCGAGTTGGACGAGGTGGCCGACCGCCCAGGAGATGATGTGCTCGGGGCCCTCGAGCGAGCGCTCGGTCTTCTCCCCCGCGCCCGACTTCTTCTCGAAGGGGCCTGGGAGGATCCGCGCCAGGTCCCGTCCGACGGATGGCTTCTCGGCGATGACGAGGATCTTGCCCATGTGATCGCGGAGCGTAGCGAGTCGTCACTCCGCGCAGGGGCCGGTCGACACCGGCCTGCGCGCCGTCGCCGCGCTGTCCAGCGCCGCCCGGACGAGCGCGTTGGGGACGCCGAAGCCGCCGTGGCGCCTGGTGCTCGTCGACTGCGCGAAGACCGTCGCGAGCACGCGGCCGTCGGTCCCGACGATCGGGCCGCCGGAGTTGCCGGGCCTGACCACGCCGCGGAACGTCGTCATCGAGCGCGCGATCGGCCCCTGGCCGTAGGCGTCCTGGGACACCACCACGCGCGTCTGACCGAGTCGTGCGGCACGGACCGAGTACGGCCCGTCCTCCGGGAAGCCGAGGATCGCGCCGCTGGTCCCGGACGCGGGCCGGTCGGCGAGCGTCAGCGGCGTCGCGCTGCCCGACAGGCCCGAGACGCGCAGGACCGCGACGTCGTTCTTCTTGTCGAACGCGATCGGCGTGGCGTCCAGCCTCGGACCGACCCCGCGCTCCTGGACGGCCGTGTCGGACTCGCCCGCGACGACGTGCGCGTTGGTCACCACGGTCCCGTCGGCCGCGACCCAGCCCGAGCCCTCGATCGCCAGCCCGCACGCGGTGCCGAGCACCCGGACCACCGACGCCTCGGCGGCCTTGACCGCCGGCTCGCGCGCGACCGCGGGTGACGGCGCCGGGACGTCGGCGGCCGGGCCGTCGACCTCCGGGAACGGGTCGAAGCGCGCGAGCGCGTTGAGGATCGGCCCGGACGGCGGCAGCACCGCGTTGAGCCTGCGCAGGATCTGCGAGCGCTGGATGTCGTGGCGCACGTCGGTCAGGCCCGGCGTCTGGAGCAGCACCGCGCCCGCCAGCCACGCCAGCCCGAGCGCGATGCAGCCGCTCAGCGCCGCGCCGAAGACGCCGTCGAGCGTCCGGACCCCGGGCACCGGGACCATCCGCCGCACGACGTAGCCGACCGACTCGAACATCCCGGCGAACAGCGAGCCGCCCGCGACCGCGCCGACCAGCGCGGCCAGCGGCGCGTAGGGCGACGACGAGCCGTCGTGCAGCAGGGCCGGGGCGATCCGGGTCCCGAGGAAGGCGCCGCCGGCGAACCCCACCAGCGCGAACGCGCCGGCGACGAACCCCTGCCGCCATCCGATGGTGGCCATCACGATCGTGAAGGCGACGATCAGCCAGTCGATGCGCGTCAACCGGGAAGAGGTTATCTGGGCGCATCGCGATCCATTCCGCGCCAAGACCGGGCCGGATCGCTCACCGGCGCGCCGAGTCCCCGCAGTTGCCCGGTACCGTGAGGCGCGATGCCGCCATCGCCACGCCCCTCGCGCGCTCGGACGCGTGCGCGCCGCGCCGTGGCCATCGGCGTCGTGGTGGTCGCCGCGGGCGGGATCTTCTTCGTCGTCAAGGGCGGCGGGCCGTCGGAGCAGGACACGGTCGTGCGCTTCGCCCACGCCTGGGACGCCGGCAACTACAGCGCGATGCGCGACGAGACCACCGGTGAGGACCAGGACCGCTACAGCGGCAGGACGTTCGCCGCGCGCTACACCGACGCGGCCGGGATCGCGACCGCGACGCGCGTCAAGACCGGCAGGCCCTACAGGTCGAACGGCACCTGGCAGCTGCCGGTGACCGTGACGACGCGCGCGTTCGGGCCGGTCCGCGGGACGGTCGCGCTGAAGGTCGTCAAGGACGGCGACGACGAGCGCATCGACTGGGCGGCCGACGACACGTTCCCGGGCCTGCACGCCGGCGACAGGCTCACGCGCACGACCGAGATGCCGGCGCGCGGCGACCTGCTCGCGCGCGACGGCACGCCGCTGGCACAGGGGCCGAACCGGACCTCGCCGCTGGGCCCGACCGCGGCGGCGATCGTCGGCGCACTGGGCCCGATCCCCGACACCTACAAGTCGACCGCGGCGAGGCTCGGCTACCCGAGCGACGCGCAGGTCGGCATCACCGGCCTGGAGCGCTCGTTCGACGCACGGCTGGCCGGGACGCCCGGCGGCCAGCTGCGCGCGGGCGCGCGGCTGCTGGCCGAGCGCGCGCCGAGGAAGGCCGCGCCGGTCCGGACCACGATCGCCCCGAAGGTCGAGGCGGCCGCCGTCGAGGCGCTGGCCGGGCGCTACGGCGGCGTCGTCGCGCTGCGCCCGAAGACGGGCGAGATCCTCGCGGCGGCGGGCATCGGCTTCTCGGGCCTGCAGCCTCCGGGCTCGACGTTCAAGATCATCACGGCGACCGGCGTCCTGCAGAACGGGGTCGCCAAGCCGACCGACACGTTCCCGGTCCAGACCGCGGCGACGATCGAGGGCGTCCAGCTCGGCAACGCCAACGGCGAGTCGTGCGGCGGGACGCTGGCGAACTCGTTCGCGCAGTCGTGCAACAGCGTGTTCGCGCCGCTGGGCGCGAAGCTCGGCGCACAGAAGCTCGTCCAGACCGCGGAGGCGTTCGGCTTCAACCAGCCGACCGGGATCACGGGCGCGGCGACCGCGTCGATCCCGCCCGCCGGCGAGATCGGCGACGACCTCGCGGTCGGGTCGAGCGCGATCGGCCAGGGCCGCGTGCAGGCGACCGCGCTGCAGATGGCGATCGTCGCGGCGACGATCGGCCTGCGCGGCCGGCGCCCGGACGTGACGCTCGACCCGGACCGCTGGAAGGGCCGCGCGCCGACGCACGCCGCGACCGACGCGAGGACCGCGCGCGAGGTCGAGAAGCTGATGCTCGGCGTCGTCCGCTACGGCACCGGCAAGGTCGCCGACATCCCGGGCGTCAAGGTCGCGGGCAAGACCGGCACCGCCGAGCTGAGGTCCACGCAGACCTGCCAGCCCTCGTCGTCGGCCGCGACGACCGGGACACCGGCGGGCACCTGCACGCCCAACCAGGAGAACGACACGTCGGACACCGACGCCTGGTTCTCCACCTACGCGCCGGCCGGCAACGGCACACCGCGCATCGCGGTCGGCGTCCTGCTCGTCGCCGCCGGAGCCGGCGGCGACACCGCAGCCCCGGCCGCCCGCCAGGTCCTCCTGGCGGGCCTCAAGAACTAGGCCTGCGGCCTAGACGTCGAGGTCGACGAACGCGGCCTTGCCGCCTTCGGGCGGCGTGATCTCCAGCTCGAGCGGGCGCGAGGCGTACGACGAGGACTGGACCTTGAAGAGGACGAGGCCGCCCTGCGTCAGGTTCTCGCGGGCCAGCGAGCCGGGGACCGGGATCTGGTCGCCGCTGCCGACGAGCAACGGCTTGTAGGCGGTCCGGTTGAGGTTCGGGTCGACCGCGACCGGCTGGTAGGTCTTGCCGGTCGTGTCGCGGATCACGAACTGCGACGCGGACTCGTGCGGCTTGTCGGTCCTGTTGAAGACGCGGATGAAGACCGCGAACCACTCCTGGCCGACGGCCAGGCGCGACGCGCCGGTGGGCAGGCCGGTCAGGTAGTCGCGATCCTCGAAGTCGTCGGCGTTGAGCTGACGCGAGATCTGGACCTGGTACCTCAGGTCGCCCGTGTTGACGTACGTGCCCTCGGTCTTGCCGACGGAAGGCTCGGTGGAACCGCACGCGGCGAGCGAGCTCGTGGCGGCGACGGCGACGGTTGCGGTGAGGGCGAGACGACGAAGCTTCATGGCGGCGGCGGACTCTAGCGATTGACGTCGGTCTGGAACCGGAAGGCCGAGGCGGGCTTGCGCGGCCCACCCGCGACGGAGGCGCGCGTGCCGCGATCGCGGCCTTCCTCGAAGATCGCCCGGAGGCGGTCGAGACCCTTGCCGGCCTTGCGCTTCATCCACATCCGGCCGATGCCGCCGAACTCCGCCATCCTGTCGGACGGGAGCTTCGGCTTGGTCTCCAGCGTGAACGCCACGCGCGTCGTGCCGGACCCGGCGTCCGACAGCTCGTACACCCCGCGCGTCAGCACGCGGTTGAACTTGCCGGCGCGGCCGCGCTCCTGGATCAGGTACGGCGCCTTGACCTCCACGAACGTGGAGTCGCCCCAGGCGAAGCGGCTGCGGATCGGCAGCTTGATCCGGAAGCGCGCCCCGGCACCGGTGCCGTAGGAGTCCTCGCGGGTCAGGTGCCAGTCCGTCAGGTAGTGATCGCAGAACTCCGGGTGGTTCGCGATGTCCGCGAGGTACTCGAAGACCTCCTCGCGGGGAGCGGCGATGACGACTTCGACGGTGAACGGGTCCACGCCGGGAAAGTCTACCCGCGAGGCGGCTGACAGGCCGCCTGACCAGTCCGGGCGCTAGGCCGCCCGGGCGGCGATGATCTTGACCGTCTGGCCGCGCTCGGAGTGGCGGACGAGCTCGACCGCGTCGGGCTCGGTCCGGTGGCGGCGGGTGCAGAGCGCGCAGACGACGACGTGGGCGCCGTAGCGGTAGAGGTGCTCGCCCACCAGCGGGGTGCGCCCGCAGTCCTCGCAGGTCGCGCGGGTGGCGGTCAGCGAGCCGACGGACTTGCGCAGCAGCGCGGCCTCGAGGTCCGTCTCGTGCAGGGTCGGGAGCGTGCGTGCCATGTCGGAGGGTTTCTCCGCGCCCGCCTGGCGTTCCTGCCGTGCAACGTGGTTTGCCTAGGAGTCGGCGCGGATATTCCCATCTCGCAGTTTTCACAAGTTGGACGAACCAGTGTCAAAGGATTGACGGACGGGGTTTTTGCCCTGCCGCTATGGCAGTACAGTCGTCGTCGTAGGTCACCTAGCAGCGGGTGAATCGAGGGAGTGGTCGATATGGAGTCCTTGACGTCCGGGACCTTGGCAGGCACGGGGTCCTTCCGGTGCGAGCAGTGCGGGTACGTGGTCACGCTGGCCGCCGCCGACGAGCTCCCGGCTTGCCCGGGGTGCCACGGCGACAGCTTCGTGCGCGCGTCGCTGTTCGCGGGTGGGCGCTTCACGCGCAGAGCCGGCGAGGCGCCGAGTGCGCAGGAACGCGCTCAGCTGATCGCGCACGCCCGCGCTGAGGTGACCGAGCCCGGCGAGTACCTCGCCTTCGAGGACAGCGGCCGCGTGACGGTCGTCGCGCTCGCCAAGGAGTGGACGCGGGTCGGGCGGTCGCTGGCCGCCGACGTGCGCTTCGACGACCCGACGGTGTCGCGCCGCCACGCGCTGATCGTCCGCCAGCCGGACGGCGTCCGGGTGCTCGACGACCGGTCGCTGAACGGCGTGTTCGTCAACGGCGAGCGCGTCGAGTGGCGCGCGCTGCGCGACGGCGACGAGATCGTCGTCGGCCGCTACCACCTGCAGTACCTGCACCTGACCGCCGAGATGCTCGCCGAGGCGGCCGCGCCCGCGGCGGACCTCGCGGGCTAAGGCGGTTGAACGGCTTGCCGGCCGCGCGGACCTTTTAGACTCCGCGCGGCCCATGGCCATCAAGCTCGCGGTCCTCAGCCAGAAGGGCGGCACGGGCAAGACCACCGCCGTCCGCCATCTCGCCGACACGTTCCGGCGTGCGGGGCTGCGCGTGGCCGCGGTCGACCTCGATCCGCAGGGCAACCTCAGCGACTACTTCGACCTCGACCCCGAGGTGGAGCCGACGATCCGCGACGTCCTCGTCGGCGGGGTCAAGGCGAAGGCCGCGCTGCACGTCGCGCCAGACGGCGTGTCGGTGATCCCGTCGAACCTGACGCTGGCCGAGGCCGAGGTCGCGCTGGCCGGGAAGATGGGGCGCGAGCTGACGCTGAGGAAGGCGCTGAAGGGGATCGACGCCGACTTCGACGTCATCTTCCTCGACTGCCCGCCCAACTTGGGGTTGTTGACGGTCAACGCCCTGGTCGCCGCCGACCACGCGCTGCTCAGCGCCGAGGCGCAGTACTTCGCGCTGCAGGGCGTCGAGCAGGCGCTGCAGGTCATCGAGCTGGCGCGCGACGGCCTCAACCCGGACCTGAACTGGCTCGGCGTCGTGCTGACGATCGCCGACCTGCGGACCGTGCACTCGCGCGAGGCGCAGGCCGGCCTGAAGGAGCACTACGGCGACAAGCTGCTGGACACCGCGATCCGCCAGTCGATCGCCTACGCGGAGTCGGCCGAGCGCGCGGTGTCGATCATCGACCACCGCCCGGACCTCGGCGAGGACTACCTGGCGCTGGCCGGCGAGCTGCTCGGCCGCCTCGGGCTGGCCGACGCGCGGCGCGCGCTGCAGAACGGCTCCGGCGCTCGATGAGCTCAGGCCGTGCCGTCGTGCTCAGCGCCGCGCTCGCGGCGCTGGTCGCCGTGCTGCTGGCCGGGTGCGGCGCCGACGCGACGCCGCAGGCGCCGGACCGTGGGACCGGCAGCTCGACGCTGCCGACCAGGACGCTGAAGACGGCGCCGGGCACGGAGACGACGCCCGCCGCGCCCGCCAGGTCCGCGGCGCCGTCCCTCTCCGGGCCGCTGGCCTTCAACGTCAAGCGCAGGACGCAGCTGCGCCTGACTCCGGGCGGCAGGGTCGTCGGGACGATCAGGACCAAGACGAACTTCCACTCGCCGACGATCCTCGCGGTCGCCGCGCGCAGGCCCGGCTGGGTGCTGGTCCGGACGTCGATCGAGAAGCACCACGTCGGCTGGCTGCCGCTGAGCGCCGGGCACCTGTTCGAGGAGCCGCGCTCGATCGTCGTCGACCTGTCCAAGCGCAGGTTGATGGTCTTCCATCGCGGCAAGCTGACCGACGCCTACAAGGTGGCCGTCGGGACCAACGCGACGCCGACGCCGATCGGGAAGTTCGCCGTCACCGACCGGCTGACCACCGGCAACGCGCAGAGCGACTACGGCTGCTGCATCCTCGCGCTGACCGCCCACCAGCCGAAGATCCTCCAGGGCTGGGGCGGCGGGGACCGCGTCGCGATCCACGCGACACCCCACACCTGGACCCTCGGCAACGCGATCTCCCACGGCTGCGTCCGCGCCTCCAACGACGCGCTGCGCCAACTCATGCGCCACGCCCGGCTCGGCATGCCGGTGACGATCAGGGCCTAGCCCGCGTCGGGCTCGTTGACCTACAACTCGGTGACGTCGGCGCCGCGCGTCTCGAAGGGGGCGCGCAGGACGGTGGCCCAGCCGTCGGCTTCGCGGCGCAGGGCTTCCAGGACGGCGCCGGTCTGCTCGTAGTGGCACCAGACCAGGACGGTCGGGCCCGCGCCGGAGATCGTGGCGCCCAGCGCGCCGAGGTCGCGGGCGTGGTCGAGGAGCGCGGCGGACCTCGGGAAGAGGTGGGCGCGGTGGGGCTGGTGGAGGCGGTCGGTGAGGCCGCGGGAGACGAGGTCCCAGTCGCCGCGGGCCAGGCCGAGCGTCAGCAGCGAGGCCGCCGCGATGTTGTGGACGGCGTCGGCCATCGGGACCTCGCGGGGCAGCGCGGCGCGCGCCTCCTTGGTCCGGACCGCCTCGTGCGGCACGACGAGGATCGCCTCCAGGCCGGTCGGCGCGTCGAAGCGCGTCGCGGCGCCGTCGGCGCAGATCACGAAGCCGCCGAGCAGCGCGGCGGCGACGTTGTCCGGGTGACCCTCCAGCTCGGTCGCGTGCGCCAGCAGGTCGGCGTCGAGCTCGAAGAGGTGGTCGGCGGCCATCAGCCCCGCGACGTACGCCGCGGCGCTCGTGCCGAGCCCGCCGCTGAGCGGGATCTCGGAGCGGATCCGGAACTCGAAGCGGTCCGGCGGGTGCAGCCGCTCGAACCCGCGCACGACGAGGTTGCGCCGGTCGCGCGCGATCGCCAGGTCGGTGACGACCGCGAACGTCCCGGTCTCGACGACCTCGACCTCGGTGTGCAGGGCCAGCGCGGCCGCGAACGCGTCGAACCCCGGACCGAGGTTCGCCGAGGACGCGGGCACGCGGACGAGGCGACGGCGCTCCATAGGCGCCGGGACCCTACTAGTGGCGGAAACCGATCAGCTGCTTCGGGCTCAGGCCGGACAGCTTGCGCGCCTCGCGGCTGAGGTGGGACTGGTCGGCGTAGCCCGCCAGCGCGGCGGCGCCGGCGAGTTGTGCGTGGTGATGCTCCAGGTGGCCCATGAAGCGCTGGAAGCGCAGGACGCGCTGCAGCGTCTTGGGCGCGTAGCCGACGTCGCGCACGAAGCGGCGCTGCAGCTCGCGCTCGCTGACGGCGGTCGCCTCGGCCGCGGCGGCGACGGTCGCCGCCGGGCGGTCGAGGATCCGGACCGCCGCACGCACGACCGGGTCGGGCGGGTCGACCGCGTCGAGGTGCCGGGCCAGCTCGGCGGCGAACGCGCGCAGCGCCGCCTCGGGCGTGGCGGCGTGCTCCATCCGGGCCTCGATCCGGCGCGCGAGGCGCGGGTCGACGTCGTCCAGCGACGTGTGCGCGTCGACCAGCGTGCTCGCGTCGGTGCGCAGCAGGTACGGCGCCGCGCCCGGCCAGAACGACGCGCCGAACGCGATCAGCCGGTCGACCGGCGGCGGGCGCAGGAACGTCTGCGCGGGGCCGGCGATCCGGGCGCCGGTCTGGCTCAACCACACCAGGTTGATCCGGCCGTCGGGCAGCAGCCGGCGCCCCTCGGGCGGCGGCGGGCCGCCGAAGCGATGGACCCACAGGTGCTCGACGTGGCGCGCCAGCGCGGGCGGCGGGGCCAGCTCCAGGTAGACGTCGCCCGGCTCGTCCATGCCCCCGACGGTACCGCCCGGGGACATGGACGTCACGGCACCGCTCATCCGCGGTGCGCCGCCAGGATCAGGTCGTCCGGGTCGTGCTGGGCCTTCACCCGCGCCAGCCGCGCCCACGCCTCGGGCGCGAACGCGCGCGCCGGGTCGGCGCCGAGCGCGGTGGTGTTGAGCAGCAGCCCGGGCGCGGCGAACGGCGCCATCCGGTCCTTCGCCGCCGCGATGGCCGCGAGGACCGCCGCCGCGACCTCGGCGTTCGGCGCGAAGCCGCCGGTGAAGAACGTCCAGCCCGCGTCGAGGCGGTCGATCGCGCCGCCGCCGGCCGCGGGCCGCGCCAGCGCGCCGCCGAGCTGGCGCAGCTCGATCACGCCGAGCGCGCCGCCCAGCGCGGGGTCGTCGAGCAGCTCGCCGAGCGCCGCGATCGCGTCGATCGTCAGGTCCTCCAACAACATGCCGTCGCCGCGGGCCATGCCCGGCTCCTCCGGGTCGCCCGCGACCCGGACGAGGTCCGCCAGCCCGATCGGCCCGAACGTGTCGACGATCGCGGCGCCGCTGCGCAGCGGCGCGAACAGCCGCTCGGCGTCGGCGTGCGGCCCGAGGTGCGTGGCGACGACCATCACGAGGCGCTTGCCGCGCATCGCCTCCGGGATCGTGTCCAGCGGCGGGACCTGGACGATCCGGACGACCAGGCTCGCGGCGTCCGGCAGCGACGGGGCGATCCGCCGGACCTGCTCGAGCACCTCGCCCGCGACCTCGAACGGGAACGTGATCACGCCACCGCTGACCGCGTCGACCGGGTGCAGCGCCAGCTCCAGCGCGGTGACGATCGCGTAGGACCCGCCGCCGCCGCGCAGGGCGTAGAAGAGCTCGGGGTCGTTGTTGTCGTCGATGCGGCGCGCCGCGCCGTCGGCGGTCACGACGTCGAGCGACACGATGGTGTTGCTCGCCAGCCCGTGCGCGCGGCCGAGCCAGCCGAGGCCGCCGCCGAGCGCCAGGCCCGCGACGCCGACCGACGGCGCCAGGCCGAGCACCGGCGCGAGCCCGTGCTCGGCCGCGGCGGCGGCGAGCGCCGCGGCCTTCACGCCCGCGCCGACGCGGGCCCGGCGCGCGGCCGCGTCGATCGAGATGTCGTCCAACGCGTGCGTCCGGATCAGGATCGCCTCGCGCAGCGCGCCGGTGTCGAGCGTCTCGGCGCCGTGGCCGGTGGACTGCGCGGCGACGCGCAGCCCGGCGGCGCGCGCATGGGCGAGCACCGCCTGGACGTCGGCCACCGAGGCGACCTCGGCAACCGCGGCGGGGAGCTGCGCGATCGAGAGGTTCCACGGCTGAGCCGCGTCTGAGAAGCCGTCGTCGCCGGGGAGGAGCAGACGGCCGTCCAACGTGGGGAGAGGGTCGGTCAGGGTCATGGGGAGATGGTCTCCTGTGGGGAGTTGGGGTTCTTGAACGAATCGGACGGCTTGCGTTCCGACCCGGTCACATCGCCCTGACCGCCGTGGTCAGCGAGATGTGACCAACCTCGCCTCCTCCCCTCCGTCCGCGTCGGCGCTGAGCACCCGCCGCGGCAAGCAAGTGCTGGGCCTGCTCTGCGCGATCGCGTTCCTCGACTTCGTCGACGCGTCGATCGTCAACGTCGCGCTGCCGTCGATCCGCGAGGACCTCGGGTTCTCCGTGCAGTCGCTGCAGTGGGTGCTGTCCGGCTACCTGCTGACCTACGGCGGCTTCATGCTGCTCGGCGGCCGCGCCGCGGACCTCTTCGGCCGCCGCCGGGTCCTGCAGACCGGTCAGGTGATCTTCGCGGTCTCCTCGCTGGTCGGCGGCCTCTCGCAGTCCAGCGGGATGCTCGTCGCCGCGCGGCTGTGCCAGGGCGTCGGCGCCGCGCTGATGCTGCCCGCCGCGCTGTCGCTGCTGACCACGACGTTCACCGGCACCGACCGCCACAAGGCGCTCGGCGTCTGGGGCGGGGTCGCGGGCCTGGCGTCCGCGTTCGGCGTCCTGCTCGGCGGCGTGCTGTCCGAGGGCCCCGGCTGGCGCTGGGTGCTGCTCGTCAACGAGCCCGTCTGCCTGGCCGGGATCGCGTGCACGTTCGTGCTGTTCGCCGACGACCGCCACCGCCCGGACCTGCGCGCGCTCGACCTGCGCGGCGCGCTGCTGAGCACCGCCGGGATGCTGCTGTTGGTCTACACCTTGATCAAGGCGCCCGACGTCGGCTGGGACGCGGCACGGACGATCGCCGGGCTCGCGGGCGCGGTGGCGTTGTTGGTGGTCTTCATCGTCAACGAGGCGCGCTCCGACAACCCGCTGCTGCCGCTGTCGATCTTCAGGATCCGCGGCGTGGCGGCGGCCGACGTCACGATGCTGATCGCCGTGGCCGGGATCATCGCCATGTTCTTCTTCCTGACGTTGTACATGCAGAACGTCCTCGGCTACTCGCAGATCAAGACCGGGCTGTCGTACCTGCCGCTGTGCTTCGGCGTCGCGATCGCGGCCGGCATCGGCTCCGGCCTGCTGCCGCGCGTCGGGACCAAGCCGGTGATGGTCGTCGGCGCGCTGCTCGGCGCCGCCGGGCTGTTCTGGCTGGCGCAGGTCCCGGCACACGGCACGTTCGCCGCCGACCTGCTGCCGGGCATGATGCTCGCGGCCTTCGGCCTCGGCGCGATGTTCGTGTCGGTCACGACCGCCGCCAACGAGGGCGTCCCGCCCGACCAGGCGGGCGGCGCGGCGGCGCTGCTGAACGCGTCGCAGCAGGTCGGCGGCGCGCTGGGCCTCGCGATCTTCAGCGCGCTGGCGACCGCCCGGACGCGCGACCAGCTGGCCGCGCACGTCCCGCCGCCCGCCGCGCTGACCGACGGCGTCCAGCGCGCGCTGCTCGCGTGCGGGATCTGCGTCGCGGCCGCGGCGGTCGTCGCGCTGTGGACCACCAACTCGCGCGGCGAGGTGCCGATCGAGGCGGAGGCCGACGCGCACGCCGAACCCGACGCCGAGCCGCTCCCCGCGGGGGCCGCCTAGCCCAGGACCGCGTCCTCGACCGCACCCAGGTCCGGCTCGCACGGCACCACGGAGCCCGCGCGCATCAGCGCGGTCTGCGGGTCCTTGAGGCCGTGGCCGGTCAGGACGCACACGATCCGCGAGACGCCCTCGGGCGCGCCGTACTTCAAGAGTCCGGCGACGCCCGAGGCGCTCGCCGGCTCGCAGAACACGCCCTCGACCGAGGCCAGGAACTTGTAGGCGTCGAGGATCTCGTCGTCGGTGACCGCGCGCACCATGCCGTGCGAGGAGGTCATCGCCGACATCGCCTCCTCCCAGCGCGCCGGGTTCCCGATCCGGATCGCGCTGGCGATCGTCTCCGGGTTCTCGACGACGCGGCCCTCGACCAGCGGCGCGGCGCCCGCGGCCTGGAAGCCGAGCATCTGCGGCGCCGAGCCCTTCTCCTGGAAGCCCTTCCAGTAGGCCGTCACGTTGCCGGCGTTGCCGACCGGGATGCAGAGCGCGTCGATGTCGCCGATCTCGTCGAGGATCTCGAACGACGCGGTCTTCTGGCCCTCGATCCGGAACGGGTTGACGCTGTTGACCAAAGCGATCGGCTGGCGGTCGCAGACCTCGCGCACGAGCTTGAGCGCGACGTCGAAGTTGCCCCGCAGCGCGATCACGCGCGCGCCGTGCATCAGCGCCTGTGCGAGCTTGCCGGTGGCGATCTTGCCCTCCGGGACGATCACGGCGCCGCGCAGGCCGGCGCGCGCCGCGTAGGCGGCCAGCGACGCGGCGGTGTTGCCGGTCGACGCGCACAGCACGGCCTCGGCGCCGCCGCGCACAGCGTCGCTGACCGCGCAGGTCATCCCACGATCCTTGAAGGAGCCGGTCGGGTTGGCGCCCTCGATCTTCAGCCACACGTCGGCGCCGACGCGCTCGCCGAGCCTCGGGGCGGGCACCAGCGGCGTGGAGCCTTCTTGGAGGGAGACGACGGGGTCGTCGGGCGCGAACGGGAGGTGGTCGCGGTAGCGCTCGATCAGGCCGGGCACGGTGGTTCTAGAACTCCTCGTCGAGGACGCGGATGGCGCGCGGGCGGGCGCGGACGAACTCGAGGCCGGCGATCATCTCGACGGCCGCGAACAGCTTGGACTCCAGGACGGGGTGCAGCACCATCGCCATGCGGGCGTCGGTCCCGATCCCCTTCTGGACGAACGACTTCACGCTGATCCCCTGGAGCCCCAGGATCTGCGCCATCTGCGCCAGGACGCCGGGCTGGTCGGCGACGTCGACGTGCAGGTAGAAGGACGACGTGACGTCCTTGATGATGTTGAGGTGGTCGGCCGGCTCGGGCGTGGAGGCCGGCGGGATCATCGCGCTGATGACGTCGCCGAGGACGGCGCTCGCGGTCTGCGGGCCGCCGGCGCCGGGGCCGCTCAGGGTGATCTCGGTGATCGCGGGCGACTCGATCGTCACGGCGTTGAAGGGGCCGTTGATCGACGCCAGCGGATGGGCGCCGTAGAGGAACGCGGGGTGCACGCGGACGCTCAGGCCGCCGTTGACGCGCTCGGCGGTGCCGATCAGCTTGAGGCCGAGGCCGAGGTCGCGCGCGTACTGGAGGTCGTCGGCGGTGAGGTGCTCGATGCCCTCGTACGGGACGTCGCTCAGCGCGACCGGCGTGTCGAAGGCGAGGCGGGCGAGGATCGCCATCTTGGCGGCGGCGTCCTTGCCGGTGACGTCGTCGGTCGGGTCGGCCTCGGCGTAGCCCAGGCGCTGGGCCTCGGCGAGCGCCTCGGCGTAGTCGGCGCCGGTCTCGGCCATGCGGCTGAGGATGAAGTTCGTGGTGCCGTTGACGATGCCGTGCAGGCGCTCGACGTGGGCGCCGGCCAGCGACTCCTGCAGGACGCGGATGACCGGGACGACGCCGCCGACCGCGGCCTCGAAGCGCAGCTGGACGTTGTTCTCGCGGGCGATCGTCCACAGCTCCTCGCCGTGCTCGGCCAGCAGCTGCTTGTTGGCGGTGACGACGTGCTTGCCGGCGGCCATCGCGCGGATCACGTACTCGCGCGCGGGCTCCAGCCCGCCCATCAGCTCGACGACGAGGTCCGAGTTGTTGAGGATGTCGTCGAACGTGCCCTCGGAGCGGCGCAGCGTCCCGCTGATCTCCGGGCGCAGGCCGGTGATGTTGGCGACGTGGTCGGCGCGCTCGGCCAGCAGGTCCGCGAACGCGCCGCCGACCGTGCCGCGGCCGAGGAGGCCGATCCTGAAGGGCTCTGCAGAAGACATATAACTACTCGACGTCCCTTCGGGTGAGGTCCTCGTAGGTCTCGCGACGCACGACGGTCCGGGCGTTCCCGTTCGACACGAAGACGATCGGCGGCCGCGGCTGGCCGTTGTAGTTGTTGGCCATCGCGTAACCGTAGGCGCCGGTGACGGGGACCGCGATCAGGTCGCCGGGGCGGGGGTCCGGGAGCTCGACGTCGTGGATCAGGATGTCGGAGGACTCGCAGTGCTTGCCGGCGAGGTGGACGGGCTGCGTGGCGTGGCTCTCGTTCGGGCGGCCGACGACCATGGCCTCGTACTTGGCGTCGTAGAGCATCGGGCGCAGGTTGTCGCTCATGCCGCCGTCGGTGGCGACGTAGGTGACGACGTTGTGCTTGACCGACTGGACCTCGTAGAGGGTGACGGTGCTGTGGGCGACGAGGGCGCGGCCGGGCTCGTCGGCGATGCGCTTGTTGGGGCCGAGCAGCTCGTGCAGGAGGCCGACCTTGCGGTCGACGTAGTCCTCGATGTCGGGGGCGGTGACGTCCCTGGTGTAGGCCACGCCGAGGCCGCCGCCCATGTTGTAGGTCCGGAAGTCGCCGAGGGTGAGGACGGACTCGAGGGCCGCGCGGAAGGGCGCGAGGTCGAGGATCTGGGAGCCGATGTGGAAGTGGAGGCCGTCGAGGTCGAGCTTGTCGCTCTTCTGCGCGATCGCGATCGCCTGGCGGGCGTCGTCGAGGTTGAACCCGAACTTGGTGTTGGGGCCGCCGGTGGAGATCTTGGGGTGCGTGTCGGGGCTGACCCCGGGGGCGATCCGGAGCAGGATGCGCTGGCGGCCGCCGGCGGGGATCAGCGCGGTGAGGCGGTCCAGCTCGACGAGGTTGTCGACGACGATGTCGCCGATCCTCGCGTCGAGGGCCTGCTGGAGCTCGTGCGCCGACTTGGCGTTGCCGTGGAGGTGGATCTTCCTGGGGTCGAAGCCGGCGTTGAGCGCGAGGTGCAGCTCGCCGCCGGAGGCGACGTCGACGGCCAGGCCCTCCTCGGCGAAGAGGCGCAGGACCGCGGTGGCGGGGAACGACTTCGATGCGAAGTGGACCTCGAAGTCCGGGGTCCGCGCCTTGAAGGCCTCGACGAAGCGGCGGGCGCGGGTCCGGAGGTCGTCCTCGGCGACGATGTAGGCGGGCGTGCCGAACTCGCGCGCGAGCGCGCGGGCGTCACAGCCGCCGAGCTGGAGGACGCCGTGCGCGTCGAGGGTCGAGCCCAGGGGCCAGACGTGGGAGAGCGAGGTCTGCGTGGTCGCCATCGGCGGGGCGGCATGATGTCACGGGATGCGCACCGTTCGAGCTGAGGGGCCGACCGAGACCGGCAGGCATGACGGGTTGGCATGGGTTCGCTTCGCGCCGGACCCGGCCGTGGTCACCCCGTTGCGCGTCGGCGTGGTGGTGCTCCACGGGGCCGCGTCGAGCAAGGACTCGCACCACGACTACCTGCGCGTCTGCGCCGCGGCCGGGATCGACGCGCTGGCCTTCGACGCCCGTGGGCACGGGGGATCCGACGGGCCGTTCGACGGGCGCGCGCTCGACGACGTCGCCCGGATGGCGGACCTCCTGCGGGTGCGGGCGGGCGTCACGGACATCGCGCTGCGCGGCGCGTCGATGGGCGGCTACTTCGCGCTGGCCGCCGCGCTGGAGGCGCGGGCGGGCGCCGTCGTGTCGATCTGCCCGGCGTCTGCGACAGGACTCTCCGTGGGGATCCGGGCGCGGTACTTCCCGTTCGAGAGCGACCGCGACTCCGCGGTGAGGTTGCTGGCCGAGCACGACGAGTTCGCCGCGATCCGGGCGTTGGAGGCCGCCGGGACGCCGACGATGCTGCTGCACGCCGAGGGCGACGAGGTCGTCCCCGTCGAGCACACCCGCGAGCTGGCGGCGGCCGCGCCGTCCGCGCAGGTGGTCGTGGTCCCCGGCGGCCACCACCGCTCCGTGGCCCACGATGCCGAGCTGCAGGCGGTCACGATCCGCTTCCTCCAGCGGTCGCTCCGCCGATCCTGAGCAAACGACCAGCGTTCCGGTCCGCTCAGCCCTCTACACTGGCCCCCGCGATCTCGCATCGGTAAAGGCGGTGAGATCGCACCAAGCGACAGCCGCCCGGCATCCCCTGGGCGGCTGTCGTCGTATTCCGGTGCGACTACAACGACGCACCGCCACGCGGAACATCGGAATTGCGCCGATCCCGCAACGACTCTGCGCAATTCGACCATGGCGCCGCAGATCGCCTCTAGCGTCGCCCGCCCATGCCCGGAAACTGGCTCGTCGAGTACCACGCGGAGGCGATCGCCGAGCTCCTCAAGCTCCGCGACGCCAAGCAGCGCACCGCGGTCACGCAGATCGTCGGCCACCTCCGCGAGAGGGGCCCGACCATCAGCCACCCGCACATGAAGCGGGTCGCCGGAACGCGCAAGCTCTGCGAGCTGCGAGCGGGCAGCGGGACGACGATGGTGCGGCCGCTCTACGTCCGCTTCGACGAGCGCACGTTCAAGATCCTCGCGATCGCCCCAGAGGCGATGGTCGACCCGTCCGGCTTCCGCGCCGCGGTCGAGCGAGCACGCCGCCGAGCCCACGACGACTACGAGATCTCCACATGACATCTAATAACACCAGTGTTATCGTGACCACCATGGGCACGAGGAACCGCGTCGACTTCACCCACGACGAGGTGCTCGACCTCCTGAGGGCCGACCCGGGGTTCGCGCAGCTGTGGGACCAATCCACCTTCGCCCGCGTCGTCGCCGGCGAGCTCATGGGCTACCGCGGCGAGCACGACCTGACCCAGCATCAGCTGGCCGACCTGCTCGGCGTCAAGCAACCCCAGGTCGCACGCTGGGAGCGTGGCGAGACGGTCCCCACCCCGTCGAACCTCGCCCGCATCGCGGGCACGCTGAAGATCGAGCTCGTCTTCAGCTACACACCGGCCGGTCACGAGCCCAGGCACCTCAACAAGACCGCCCTCGACGACGCCCATTCCTACGAGGAACATGGCGCCGTCATCCGCGTCGCCGCGGCGCGGAGCTAGAGGTAGTTCATCGGGTTGGTGACGGCGCCGTTGATGCGGGCTTCGAAGTGCAGGTGGGGGCCTGTCGAGAAGCCGGTGGAGCCGGAGAGGCCGATGATCTGGCCTTGGGAGACATGCTGGCCGACGTGGACCTTCAGCACGGACTGGTGGCCGTAGCAGGAGGACAGCGTCGCGGTGTGCTGGATGCAGGTGTAGTTGCCGTAGCCACCGGTCCAGCCGGCGATCCGGACGGTCCCGGCGTCGGCGGCCCTGATCGGCGTGCCGGTCGGCACGGCGATGTCCATCCCGGGATGGCAGGCCTCCCACGAGCGCCGCTCGCAGAAGGGCGCGGTGATCGTGCCGTTGACCGGCCAGATGAAGCGCCCGGACCCGCCGCCACTCGGCATCGAGCCGCCGCTCCCGCCGGCGCCGCCGCCGGCCAGCTGCGCCTGGACCTTGTCGGACTCCTTCTGGAGCTCGTCCAGGTGGTCCTCGAGCTCGTGGCGCTCGGACTTCACCTTGCCCAGCGCCACCTGCTTGCCGGCCTTGGTCCTCTCGTAGCCGACCCGCGTCCCGATCAGCTCGTTCTTGACGCTCGCGACCTCGTCGCGCCGCTGCTGGACCAGAGCGGTCAGCTTCGCCTGCCGGGCCTCCAGCGTGTCGAGCCGCGCGGCAGTCGCCGTCGCGTCCCTCTTGGCGTCCCGGACCAACCTGATGATCTTGTTGTCCTGGTCCTGGATGCGCCCCAGGAACTCGCTGCGCTCGATCAGGTCCGCGAAGCCGTTGCTGTTCAACACGACCGTCACGAGATCCGGGCGGTCCGCCATGTAGAGCTGCTTGAGCCGCGAGCTGAGCACCTCGCGCCCGTGGCGCAGCTTCACCTTCAGCCGCGCCAGCCGCGCACGTTCGGAACGCAGATCGCTCTGCGTCTTCGACAGCTGCGCCCGCCGCGCGTCGAGGTCGCCCTGGACCCGCGCCTCGCGCGACTGCAGCGTGCTGATCGACCCCTGCAGCCTGTGGATCTTCGACGACCACGTCGCGATGTCGGACGAGAGCACCTTCTCGGTGCCCTTCCGCTTCCCGATCTTCCCGCGGGTCGTCTCGATCTTCTGCTGGAGGGAGGCGGCCGTCCCCTGCGGCGTGTCCGCCGTCGACCCGAGCGGCAGGACGAGCCACAGCGTGAACGACAACAGCACCGGCAGGAGCGCAGCCGCCAGCACGTTGCGCCGGCGCATGCGATCGCGATGGTAGGTGGCACCCCGCCGCGCGCCTGCAAGTCCGCTGGCACAGCGAACCTTGAGGAAACCCTAACGCGCCCCCACTACCCTTCTCGACATGAACAAGTCGTTCGGTCGCGACACGGGTCTGCAGATCCGGATGCTCGTGACGTTCCTGCTGCTCGGCCTCGTCTACGTGGTCTTCGCGGGCGTGCTGTTCGCGTCCGTGGGCGGCGCCGTGGCCCTGGTCGGCTGCGCCCTCCTGCTCGGCTTCCAGTTCTTCGCCTCCGACAAGCTCGCGCTGCGCTCGATGGGCGCCCGCGAGGTCTCGCCGCAGGAGGCCCCGGAGCTGCACGCGATGATCGAGCGCCTCTGCGTCCAGGCCGACATCCCGAAGCCGAAGGTCGCCGTCGTCAACTCGCCGATCCCGAACGCCTTCGCGCTCGGCCGGACCCCGAAGTCCGCGTCGGTCTGCGCGACCACCGGGATCATGGACCTCCTGTCGCCGAGCGAGCTCGAGGGCGTGATGGCCCACGAGATCACCCACATCGTCAACCGCGACGTGATGATCATGACGTTGTGCGGGTTCTTCGCGTCGATCGCGTCGACGATCGTGCAGTTCGGCTTCCTCTTCGGCGGCGGCTACGGCGGCGGGTACAGCGACGACGACGATGACGGCCCGTCGTTCATGGCGGTCATCCTGGTCTCCGCCGTCGTCTGGGTCGTGTCGTTCTTCCTGATGCAGGCGCTCTCGCGCTACCGCGAGTTCGCCGCCGACCGCGGCGCCGCGGTCATCACCGGCCGCCCGTCGGCGCTGGCGAGCGCGCTGCTGAAGATCTCCGGCGTCAACGACCGCATCCCGACCGGCGACCTGCGCGCCCACTCCGAGATGAACGCGTTCTACATCGTGCCGGTCAAGGTGAAGGACTCGATCTACAACCTGTTCTCGACCCACCCGCCGATGGACCAGCGGATCGCAGCACTCGCGCGGCTGGAGTCCCAGCTGCAGTCGACCGGCCCCGTCCGCCCGGCGCTGGCGTAGTCCTACAACATGGGCTTCCTCGACTCGATCCTGGGCCGCAGCAAGGTCAAGGGCCCGGCCCCGGACCGCCTGTTCGCGATCACGACCGCCGCGATCGCCCTCGACGCCGGCCCGGGGATCCGCCCGCGCGGCGCGGCGGCGATCGTCTTCCAGCCGCTCGCCACCGGCGACTTCGCGCAGATCGTCTCCGAGATGGAAGAGGTCGTGCGCGGCACCGGCGAGGAGACCGGGACGACGCTCACGACCAGCGACGACACCTACGGCTACCGCTGGATGGTCCTCCACGACGACGACGTCGACGACCTCGCGGTCGGGATCAACGCGGTCTCCGACGCGCTCGACGTCGGCGGCTACGGCAACCGCGTCCTCTGCGCGGTCTTCGCCTTCCAGACCGCCGACGGCCAGCCCGTCTACTTCATCTACAACTACAAGCGCGGCACGTGGTACCCCTTCGTGCCCGCCGGCGGCGAGCAGCAGCGCTCGACCGAGCGCGAGCTCCAGATCAAGGCCCAGATCGGCGCCGAGCTGCCGATCGAGCAGGAGCTCGAGCGCTGGTTCCCCCTCTGGGGCATCCCGATCTAGGGCGATTTTCCGGGCCGCCTCGCCGCGCCTGACGGCGGCCGATCCGTCTTACGTAGAACCACCACGCGCCGCTGGATCGGCCACCGCCAGCCACGACGATCCGGGCCGGAAAATCGGCCTAGAGGTCGCGGTCAGCCATCTCGTAAGACTGCGAGTAGTGCTACATCATCGGGCCAGGACCCGACGTCCGGTGCCAGTGCGTCGAGGACGCGGTCGCACATCGCCTCCAGCGTCGGCGGCGCGGTGGCCGCCACGACGCGCAGCGCCTCCAGCGAGCGGTCGAGGCGCTCGTCGCGGCGTTCCACCAACCCGTCGGTGTAGAGCAGGAGACGGCCGCCGGCCGGTAGGAAGTGCGGCTCGGCGTCGCGCGGGCGGTCGGTGATCCCGGCGCCCAGCGGCGGCGACAGCGCGCCGGTGACCAGCCGCGCCTCGCCGGACGCGTCGACGACGACCGCCGGCGGATGCCCGGCGCTCGCCACGTCCATCCTGCCCTCGGCGTCGATCGTCACGAACATCGCGGTCGCGGTCGCGTCCATGGCCGAGACGAACCGGTCCAGCCGGTCGACGACCGCCGCGGGGTCCGGGTCGATCAACGCGTAGGCGTGCAGCGCTGCCCGGACCTGGCCCATCAGCGCGGCGGCGCCCAGCCCCTTGCCCGCGACGTCGCCGATCGCCAGCCCGACGCGGTCGCCCGGTAGGACCAACGCGTCGTAGAAGTCGCCGCCGACCGGGCCTTCGGCACCACGCGGCAGGTAGCGCGCGGTCAGGTGCAGCCCCGCCGCGCTCGGCAGGACGCGCGGCAGCAGCGAACGTTGCAGCGTCTCGGCGAGGTTGCGCTCGCGCTCGCGCAGCTGCGCGTGGCCGATCGCCAGCGCGGCGCGGTCGCCGACGGCCTCCAGCAGCCGCAGGTCGTCCTCGCCGAAGCGCCCGACCTGCGCGGTGCTCACGTGCAGCACGCCGATCACCTCGCCGTCGAGCAGCAGCGGCACGCCCGCCAGCGACCCGTGCAGGTGGCGGTGCTCCGGCGCGAGGCCCTCGGCCGACCCGATGTCATCGAAGATCATCCCCTGCCCGGCCGCGGCGATCGCGCCCGAGACGCCGGTCCCCCACGTCGCCAGGTCCCCGACGATGTCCATGTCGATCGCGGCCCGGACGCGCAGGAGCCGGTGGTTGCCGTCCTCGACCAGCAGGACCGCGGCCCGCTGCGCGCCGAGCGCCTCGCGCGCCAGGACCAGCAGCCGCTCCAGCGTCGTGTCCAGCGACGCGGCCGTGAACCCGGCGACGACGATCGCCTCCAGGCGCCGGACGCGGTTCTCGGCCTCCTCGGTCCCGGCCTGCGCGCGGGCGACCTCGCGCTGGCGGCGGCCGAGCGCGCGCTGCGAGGCGATCAGGTCGTCGTTGAGCGCCAGGACCTGCTCGACGAGGCGGTCGCGCTCGGCCGAGTGCGGCTCGGAGACGACGAGCAGCTCGTCGTCGCCGACCTCGCGCACGTGGACGAGGCGGTCCTCGGCGGGCGCGGTCCCGCCCTGCCAGAAGCCGATCTGGAACGTCTCCCACGCGACGCCGGCGTCCTGGAGGTAGCGGTGCAGGACCGGGCGCTGGGGCGCGGCGACGACCGAGTCGAGCGCCTCGCCGCGCAGGTCGCCACCGGCCGCGGCGGTCAGCGCGGGGTTGGCGGCGACGACGATCCCGGCGCGGTCGACGCGCGCGGCGTAGAGCGTCCGGCTCGCGAAGAGCAGCGCGTCCAGCGCCTGCAGCTCGTCTCCTCCACGTTCCAAGGTGGAACGAACCTAGCGGGCAGCGGCAGGCGGCAGGCGGGCTGCCAGCTCGGCGATCAGCGTCTCGGGGTCGGCGGCGAAGACGTCGGCGCCCATCAGCTGCGCGCGCCCGGCGTCGTCCTCGTAGGCGCGGCCGCCGGCGACCAGGAGCGGGACCGGCGAGCAGTGCGCGCGCAGCGCGGCGAACGTGCGCCCGGCGGAGAGCAGGTTGAAGGACAACGAGGTCGAGAGCGCCACGACGTCGGGCGCGCGCTGCTGGGCGAGCGCGACGATCTCCTCCTGCGGCGCGTCGGGGCCGAGCAGCAGGACGTCCCACCCGGCGGCCTCGAGGAAGTCGGCGACCATGCGGGCGCCGATCCCGTGCAGCTCGCGCGGGGTGCCGGAGACGAGCGCCAGGCGCGGGGCCTGCGCGACCTGCAGCTCCAGCGACGGCGCCAGGCGCGCCAGGACGCTCTGGGTGATCTGCGTCGCGAGGTGCTCCTGGGCGACGCCGATCTGCGCGGTCTCCCAGAGCCGCCCGACCTCGACCATCGCCGGGGTCAGGACCTCCAGGTACAGGCGCCCGGGCGCGATCCCGTCGTCGAGCGCCTCGACGATGACGTTCCAGGCGATCCGGGCGTCGGGCGTGAGGATGTGCTCGAGGTAGCGCGCGCGGACGCCGGACAGGTCGGGTCCGGCGGGCGTAGTGGCAGGCGGCGGCGCGGCGTCGCCGCTCAAGCGTCCGGCGTCGCCGCGAGCTCGAACCAGACGTGCGTGGAGCCCTCGCGGACACCCCACCGTCGCGAGAGCGTCTCGACGAGGTGCAGGCCCCAGCCACCCGCGACCGTCGAGGGCTTGTCGCGGGCCTTGGGCACGAAGCCGTGGCCTTCGTCGGTCACCTCGCAGCGCAGCTCGCCGCCCTGCTCGCCGTCGATCATGACCCGGACGATCGGCCCGTCGCCGTGCTTGACGGCGTTGGAGACGACCTCGGAGATCAGCAGGCGCGCCTGGTCGACGGTCGCCTCGGGCAGAAGGCCGTCGAAGTCGTCGACCATGCGACGAGCAACGGCGGGCGCGTGGGGATCGCGCGGGATGTCCTGTGCTCGGAGCATTCGGCGGGGACGGGGTTCGGGGGCGAGCCGTGGAAGGCTCTCGAGTGTAAGTACCCAGGACGCGAGCGCACAAGCGTTGCGGGCGCGCGGGCGCGCACCCGGGCGCGCGTGATGCGCGTAGGGCGCGCGCGTCGCGGGCGCGGTGGATCGGGCCTGCGCGGCTGCGCGCCGGGTCCCGGTGCGATGGCCGGAGGTGGCGTAGCATGGTCCCGATGGCCGGCGATCCCCAGTTCGGGCCGGCCCCGGACCACGGCGCTCGCCGACGGCGAGCGGTCACTCCGCAGCCCCCGCGCGACCCGGTCGCGCTGCGCGAGGCGATGGAGGCCGCCCTGGCCGCCGACGTCGGCACCGGAGCGACCTACCGCGACGTCCTGCGCCCGTTCCTCGCCGCCGTCGGCGACGCGGGCGGCGGGCCCGCGGCCGACGACCGCCGTGCCGTCGCGCGCAGTGCCGCCCAGGCCGCGCTGGCGGAGCTGAGCGCGGTCCTGCCGACGTCCGACGAAGGACTCGGGCGGCGCGCCGCCGTGCTGGCGCCCGCGGGCGTGATCGGCGAGCTCGACAGCCGCGCGCTCGCCGACGTCCTGGACGCCGGCGGCTGGTCGACCCAACTCATAGGCCTTGACCGCGAGGCCGGCACGATCTGCGACGAGGTCCTGGACGCGCGCGTCGAGCTGCTCGTCCTGCCCGTCGCCGACGCCGCCCAGGTGCTCGCCTCCCAACGCGCCCTGTCGCTGATCCGGCGCCTCAACGCGCCGCCGCTGATCGTGGGCGTGACGTTCGCGAGCATGAGCGACGCGTCGGCAGCCGTCGCCGCCGACCACGTCGTCGGCGACACCGACGCGCTGCCGTCCCTGCTGCACCGCCGCCTCGGCGGCGGCGGTCCTGGCGCCGCCGTGCCCTGGGGCGTGCGCATGCACCGGGACGGCACCACGCTCGTCGTGGCGCCCTTCGGCGTCCTCGACGACACGACCGTCGGCCGCCTCCGCGAGATCGTCGAGACCCGCCGGACCCTCTACCCCGCGATCCTCATCGACCTCCGCGAGCTCGACTCCCTCTCCACCTCCGGCCTGACCGCGCTCTCCACGTGGTCCACCGAGACCCCCTGGCCCCCCACGGTCTCCGCCCTCCGCGACACCCGCACCACCACCGCCCTCTCCACCGCCGGCCTCTCCAACACCATCCCCTTCGCCCAACCGGCGGCATAGGCCAGCTGGCACAGCTCGCCGTTGCGGCCACCGCCCCGGGCGGCCAGGCTCAGGCGATGCGCTTCGGAGCGATCTACGAATCGGGACTGTCGGCCGCCAACTACCGGGCGATCTTCCCGTTGCAGGCGCTGGAGCGGCGCGGGCATGACATCGAGATCCCGCCGACGGTCGAGGGGTGGCTGGAGCCGGCGGCAATGTTCGGCTGCGATGCGGTGATCCTCTACCGCCGCCTGGACCGGCGCGCCAAGCAGCTGCTCGGCCAGCTCCAGGAGCGTGGGATCGGCGTCGTCTACGACAACGACGACGACTTCCGCCACACCCCGAGGGAGAACAGGAGCTACAAGAGCCAGCGCGAGCGCGACCTGACCTGGTCGCTCTCGGTCGACATGGCCAAGCGCGCCGACGCCGTCACCGCGACGACCGCCGCGCTCGCCGCGCGCTACGCGGAGTCCGGCGCGCCGGAGCCGACCGTGATCCCCAACCTGCTGCCCGGCGGCAAGCTGCGGCGCAAGCCGCGCCGCCACGACGGCTTCGTGATCGGCTGGATCGCCGGCCACGAGCACGCATCCGACGCCCGCGCGCTCGGGATCCCCGAGGCGCTCGCCGAGCTCCAGGCCCAGCGCCCGGACGTCCACGTCGAGTGCGTCGGCGTCGACCTCAAGCTCGACACGCGCTACCGCCACGCCACCGAGCTGGGCTTCGACGACCTCGTGCCCACGATGGCCGGCTGGGACCTCGCGATCGCGCCGCTGGCCGACACGGTCTTCAACGCCACGCGCTCCGACATCAAGGTCAAGGAGTACGCGGCGTCGCAGCTGCCGTGGCTGGCGTCGCCGTGCGGCCCCTACGCGGGCCTCGGCGAGGACCAGGGCGGCCGCCTCGTCGCCGACGGTGAGTGGCTCGCCGCGCTGACCGCGATCGT
This sequence comes from Conexibacter woesei Iso977N, assembly GCF_000424625.1. Lineage (GTDB taxonomy): Bacteria > Actinomycetota > Thermoleophilia > Solirubrobacterales > Solirubrobacteraceae > Baekduia > Baekduia woesei_A. The sequence goes on along the minus strand of NZ_AUKG01000001.1, from coordinate 1,915,773 downwards.
CGACGACAAGCGCGCTCGCAAGCGCCTGGTCAAGGCCGGCGAGAAGTGGGCCAAGAGCCAGACGACCGACGCCGTTGCCGGCCGCTGGGAGGCGGTCCTCACCGGCGCGGCGGAGCGGGCTCAGGCCAGGACGCAGGCGCGCGCCCGCGTCCCGGCGTGAGCCGCAAGTCCTACAACTAAGCCGGGTCCGGGACCAGGCCTTCGCCGGTGAAGTCCGCGCCGGCTTCGGCGAAGGAGATGTCGGCCGGCGGCAGGATGATGTCGCTGGGGACGAGCTCGTCGTCGGCGAGGGCGGTGCCGGAGTCGCGGACGAACGTCAGCAGGGCGTCGAAGGAGGAGCGGAAGGCGGCCTCGTCGCCGGCGTCGACCGCCGCGACGGTCGCGTCGTCGAGGTCGTTGAGCTGGGCGTGCAGGTCGTCGGCCAGCTCGTACTGGCGGTCCTCGGCGATGCGGACGATCATGCCGAGGCCTCGGTGCCGCCCTCGAGCTGCTTGGCGTCACCGCCGCCGGAACCGAGCTCGGCCTTCATCTTGGCCAGCTCGTCGTCGACCGCGGCACCGGAAGACAGCTCCCGGAGCTGCTTGTCGATGTCGTCCTCGCCGCTGCCGAGCTGCGTCAGGTCGTCGAACGTGCCGGCGGCCTCCAGCTCGGACACCGCATCGGCACGCGCCTTCATGTCCTCGGTCTTGTCGACCGCGCGCTGCATGGCCAGGCCGACGTCGGCCATCGACTCGCCGACACCGGTCGCGGCCTCGCTGATCCGGACCTGCGCCTCGGCGGCGCTGTACTGCGCCTTGATGACTTCCTTCTTGGTCCGGAAGGCCTCGATCTTGGTCCGGAGCTTCGCCTCCGAATCCGTCAGCTTCTGCTGCTGGGCCTCCAGCTCCTGGACCTGCGTGTCCAGCGACTGCAGCTCGGTCTGGGCGACGTTCTTGCGCTCCAGCGCGACGCGCGCGAGCTCCTCGTTGCCCGTCGACAGCGCCTGGCGCGCCTGCGTGTCGAGCTTGACGACGCTCTGCTCCAGCTTCGAGGACTGCATCTGCAACCGCTTCTTGGCGGTCACGACGTCGGCGATGCCCTTCTTGACGTTCTGCAGGGACTCCAGCTGCTTCTGGTAGCTGTAGTCCAGCGTCTCGGCGGGATCCTCGGCCCTGTCGAGCAGCTTCGAGATCTTCGCCTTGACGACCGTCGAGAAACGGCCACTCATACCCGGCATCGGGCCTCCGTACAAAGAATCGCGGGTGGGGTCAGGACCTAGCCTACCCACCCGCGATCCGGAGCCTGCCGCCCGTCCTAGAAGCCGACGGGGTGGCGGGCCGTGAAGCCCTTGGTGCTGCGCAGCACCGGACGCCAGCGCGGACCCTTGGCCCCGCTCGGGTCACCGGCGGCCGACGTGTCGAGGCGCAGCCCCGCGACGACCATGAACGCGTGCGACGGGTTCGTGTAGATCGTGAACCACGTGCCGGCGCCCTTGGCGCCCCACTTCATGAAGGACGACGAGTCCAGCGGCGCCTTCAGCATGTTCGCGCCGTGCAGCGCGTAGGACACGGTGCCCGAGCAGTCGTAGCCCTTGCCCGTGAACCTCAAGTTGTGGCCACCGCCGTACACGTACGGCTTGCCGATGATCTCGTTGGCGGCCGCGATCGCGTCCTTGACCTCGTCCGGAGCGGTCTCCGGAGCGGCGGCCATGCCGCTGGGCAGGATCGTCGCGGTCTGCTCGGGCGTCAGCTGCGTCGTCGCCGGGTTCGGCGCGCCGTAGGCGGCGCCGCCGGTCGCGAGACCCGGATCGGCCGGAGCCGGGACCGTGGTGCTGGCCGGATCGGCGGTGGACGTCGTCGAGTTGTCGGTGCCGCCGGTCGAACCGCTGGTCTGGGCCAGCGCGCTGGGCGCGGCAACAGACAAGCACGCAACGATCGTCGTCAGCACAAGGGCAGGAGCCCGCAAACCAATTCCTCTTTCGTCGGCCTGCGGGGTTAGCTGACGGGTTAGCGCGGAAAGAGCCTGCGCTTCCCAGGAAAACTCCTGGAATTCACCCCAAACAACCTTGGGTCCCCCGCTCCGGACTCCTCATCCGGATTCGGCGTGGTCGGAAACCTACACGACCGGGACGAAAGATGCACATCCTCGTCCCGCAATGCAGGTTGCACTCCCAGGGTCGGCGTTCCGCCCGCGCAGCTGACCCCAAGATGTTCGCCCCCGGACGAACGTTCCCCCGGTCGCGGGAGGCCGGACGATGACGCTGCAAACGGCCGGGAACGGCGCGCTCCGGCGGCCCCACACCGTAGCCTGCCGGGCGATGCGCTCCCGCCCCCTCGTCGTGCTCGTCGCCCTCGCGCTGCTGGTCGCCGGCTGCGGCCGCGGGTCTTCGGGCAACGACGCCAAGACGACGCAGACCACCCCGACGACCGGCGCCAAGGGCACCGAGACGACCGCGGCGCAGGACCTCGGCTTCCCGACGTTCGCCACCAAGAACACGACCCGGATCGGTGGCGCCGACCCGATCGCCGACGCCGCGGGCGCCGCCCGCGCCGTCTACACGGCGACGACCGCGATCACGCGCCCCAGGGCGGTCGTGCTCGCCGACGTCAACGACTGGCGCGCCGGCCTGGCCGCCAGCGTCCTGATGTCCTCGCCGATCCGCGCGCCGCTGCTCTACGCCGACGGCCCCGACAGGCTCCCGGGCGCGACCCAGAACGCGCTCGCCGCGCTGCAGCCGACCGGCTCCAAGGACGCCGGCGGCGCTCAGGTGATCCGGATCGGCGCGGTCCCCGCGCTCGACGCCAAGACCAGGACGACCGCGCTGCGCGGCAGGGACATCTACGCGATCGCGCGCGCGATCGACGCCTTCCAGTCCGCCGCGCGCGGGACGACGAGCGACCGCGTCGTCGTCGTCTCCGCCGACGCGCCCGAGTACGCGATGCCCGCCGCCGCCTGGGCCGCGAAGGCCGGCGACCCGATCCTGTTCGTCAACAGGGACGGCGTCCCGGCCGACACCAAGGCCGCGATCGCCGCCCACCAGCAGCCGAAGATCTACGTGCTCGGCAACGCCGACGCGGTCTCCGACAGGACCGTCACCGCGCTGCGCAGGCTCGGCGCCGTCACCCGGATCTCCGGGAGGACGCCGGCGTCCTCGAGCGTCGCCTTCGCCCGCTTCGTCGACGGCGCGTTCGGCTGGGGCGTGACCGACCCCGGCCACGGCTTCGTGTTCGCCAACGCGACCCGCCCCGCCGACGCCGCCGCGGTCGCGCCGCTGAGCGCCTCCGGCAGCTACGGACCGCTGCTCGTGCTCGGCCAGGCCGACAGGCTCGACGAGGCGATCCAGGGCTTCCTGCTCGACGTCCAGCCCGGGTACACCAGAGATCCGGTGCGCGGCGTCTACAATCACGGCTGGATCGTCGGCGACGAGAACGCGATCTCCGTTCCCGTCCAATCGCAGATCGACGCGCTCCTCGAGATCGTCCCCGTCAACGAACGCTCAGGCAGCAAACCCACACAATGAGCCAGGCCGAGAGCCCCAACCGTCTCAACCGCGAAGTGACCGTGGACGACGTCCGCGCGCTGATGGGCGCCTCGACCCCGCACTTCGCGCTGCAGCTGCGCAACCGCATCGCGCGGCTGATCGCCCCGCTGCCCGCCGGCCACCCCGCGCGGATCCTGGGTGAGCAGGAGATCGCGCGCCTGACCGCGCTCGGCTTCAGCGGCGAGACGCGCGGCCACCACGCCGAGCCGGGCATGCGCACGCTGCGCTCCGTCTCGGACAGCAACCTGTAGGACTACTCGGGGGCCGCCCGGCGGCGGCGGTAGCCTCAGCGGCGTGATGCGGGCTGGAGTCTTCCTCGCGTACTGGCCGTGGTTCTCGCCTGACGAGCAGGTGGAGCTCGCCGTGCTCGCCGACAGGCTCGGCCTGGACTCCGCGTGGGTCGCCGAGGCGTGGGGCCAGGACGCGGTGTCGGTGCTCGGCTTCCTCGCGAGCCGAACGCAGCGGATCGGGCTCGGCAGCGGGCTGATGCAGATCCCCGCGCGGCGCCCGACGGCGACCGCGATGGCCGCCGCGTCGCTGGACGTGCTCAGCGGCGGGCGCTTCCGGCTCGGGCTCGGGCTGTCCGGGCCGCAGGTCAGCGAGGGCTGGTACGGCGTGCCGTTCACCCGGAACCTCGGGCGCACGCGCGAGTACGTGGACGTGGTGCGCCGCACGCTCGCGCGCGAGCGGATCCTGATGGACCTGCCCGAGGGCGATCCCGGCACCGGCCTCGGCAAGGGGTTGAAGCTGCTGGCCCGGCCGGTCCAGGACCGGCTGCCGATCTACCTCGGCGCGATCGGGCCCAAGTCGGTCCGGCAGGCGGGCGCGATCGCCGACGGCTGGCTGCCGTTCCTGCTGGACCCCGACAACGCCGAGGAGCTGATGGGCCCGCTGCGCGAGGGCGCGGAGTCCGCGGGCCGCTCGCTGGCCGACATCGACGTCGCGCCGGTCGTCCCGCTGGCCGTCGACGAGGACCTCGCCGCCGCGCGCGACGCGGTCCGGCCGTGGCTGGCGTTCTACCTCGGGTCGATGGGCGCGAAGTCCAAGAACTTCTACGTCGAGCTGGCCGAGCGCCAGGGCCACGGCGTCGCCGCCCGCGCGGTGCAGGACGCGGCGCTGGCCGGCGACCAGGCGGGCGCGGTCGCGGCGGTCAGCGACGGCCTCGTCGACGCGGGCGCGATCGCCACGACGCCCGCGGGCCTCGACGAGCGCCTGGCGACCTACGAGCGCGCGGGCGTCACGACGCTGGTGGCGGTCCCGTGCGGCGACGACAAGCCCGGCGTGCTGCGCGCGCTGGCGGCCGCGACGGTGACGCGCTGATGTCGACGCAGCCCGGAGCCGCGCCGCGCCCCGAGGGCATCGCCGGGTCGTCGTTCGCCGGCCCGTTCCCGGTCGGCGCCTACGCCGAGAAGCTGCGCGACGAGCTGCGCAAGCGCGCGCGGGTCCAGCTGTTCGGCGAGGTCTGGAACTTCCGGGCGTCCAAGGCCAAGATCTACTTCGAGCTGCGCGACGGCCACGGCGCGCTGCCGTGCTCGATGTGGCGCGAGACCTTCGAGCGCCAAGGCCTGCAACTTGCGTCGTTCACCGACGGCTGCGCGGTCGTCGTCGCGGGCGGGCCGGACTACTACCCCGGGTCGAGGACGTCGTCGCCGTCGTTCTCGTTCGACGTCACCGGCCTGCGGATCGCGGGCGAGGGCGACCTGCTCGCCCAGCTCGAGGCGCTGCGCCGCGCGCTCGCCGCCCAGGGCCTGTTCGAGCACCAGAAGCGCTTGCCCCGCCGCGCGCTGCCGCGCACGATCGGCGTCGTGACCGGTGAGGGCGGCAAGGCGCGCGACGACGTCCTCGCCGGCCTGCGCCGCCGCGGCTGGGCGGGCCGGATCGTCTGGGCGTTCGCGCCGGTCCAGGACCGCCACGCGGCGCCCAGGATCACCCAAGCCCTACAAGATCTCGCGGCGATCGAGGAGATCGACGTCGTCATCGTCGCCCGCGGCGGCGGCTCTCTCGCCGACCTGTTCGCGTTCTGCGACGAGACGCTGTGCCGGACGGTCGCGCTGCTGCGCGTCCCGGTGATCGCCAGCGTCGGCCACCACACCGACCGCACGCTGATCGACGACGTCGCGGCGGTCTCGTGCTCGACGCCGACGCACGCGGCCGAGAGCGCGGTCCCCGCGCACCCGCTGGAGTCGCGCGCCGCGCTGGCCCGGACCGCGAGCGCCCTCGAAGCCCACGGCCGCCGCGCGGTCGTCGGCCGCGCCCGCCACCTCGCGGCGCTCTCGCGCGCGCCCGCGCAGGCGATCGCGCGCCACCGTGTGGCGCTGCACCAGCGGCTGAAGGAGCTGCGCGCCGCGTCGCGCAAGCGCGTCGCCGCCGACGCCGAGCGCGTCACCCGCCGCGCGCAGGTCCTGGAGCGCAAGGCCGGCGCCGCCGCCGGCGCGCAGGACCGCAGCCGCCGCGCCACGCTGGACTCGCTGGCCGCGGCGCTCGCCGCCCACGACCCGGAGCGGACGGTCGCGCGCGGCTACGCGATCGTCGACGACGGCGCGGGTGAGGTCGTCACGTCCGCCGCGCAGGCGCGCGAGCTGGGCGACGTCCGCCTCTTCTTCGGCGACGGCGACGTCAGAGCCAAGATCATCAACAACGAGACAGAGGACAGGTCGGCGTGAGCGAGACCATGACCTACGAGGGCGCGACCGCGCGCCTGGAGGACATCATCAAGCGCCTGGACTCCGGCGAGGCCGGGCTGCGCGAGACGCTCGACCTCTGCCAGGAGGGCCGCGGGCTGGTCGAGTTCTGCGCGGGCGAGCTGGACGCCGTCGGCAAGGGGCTCGAGGAGCTGCGGCTCGACGAGCTCGTCGCGCGGCTGGAGCAGCGGCCCTCGTGAGGGCGGAACGCCTCGCCTGGGGGCTCGGGTTCCGGGCGCGAACTCGCCAGGGGCTCGCTCGCACGCGTCAGGAGGCCTCGTCGTGAGCGGCGCGCTGTGGGCGAAGGTCGCCGACCTCCCGCTCGAGATCGAGGACTACACCTTGGAGCGCCTGGAGAAGGACGTCTCGTCCGACTTCACGCGCGTGTCGACGGTGATCCGCCTACACGGCGGCGACGGCCACGAGGGCCTCGGCGAGGACGTCTCCTACGACCCCGAGGACCAGCTCGCGCTCCAGGGCGCGGGGCCGGTCCAGCCGCTGGCGGGCTCCTGGACGCTGGAGTCGTTCTGCGATCACCTCGCGACGCTCGACCTCTGGCCCGAGCCCGCGCGCCACGACGCGTCGGTGCTCTACCGCGTCTGGGCCTACGAGTCCGCGGCGCTGGACCTCGCGCTGCGCCAGGCGGGCATCGGCCTGCAGCAGGCACTCGGGCGCGAGGCGAGGCCGCTGACGTTCGTGGTGTCCCTGCGCCTCGGCGAGCCCGCGACGTTGGCACCGCTCCGCGCACGCCTCGACCCGTACCCGACCACGCGCTTCAAGCTCGACCCCACGGCGTCCTGGGACGACGCGCTCGTCGCCCAGCTCGTCGAGACCGGCGCGGTCGACACGGTGGACTTGAAGGGGTTGTACGTGGGGTCGGTCGTCGACAACGCGGCCGACCCGGTCCTGTACCGGCGCGTCGCCGAGGGCTTCCCGGACGCGTGGATCGAGGACCCGGCGCTGACGCCCGACACCGAGCCGGTCCTGGCGCCCCACCACGACCGCATCACGTGGGACGCGAACATCCACTCGGTCGACGACATCGTCGGCCTGCCGTTCCCGCCCAAGATGGTCAACGTCAAGCCCTCGCGCCTCGGCGGGCTGCGGCCGCTGTTCGCCGCCTACGAGCACTGCGAGGAGCACGGGATCAGGATGTACGGCGGCGGCCAGTTCGAGCTGGGCGTCGGCCGCGGGCACATCCAGTACCTCGCGGCGGTCTTCCACCCCGACGGCCCCAACGACGTCGCGCCCAGCGACTACAACCTGGTCCACCCGCCGTCGGGCCTGCCCGAGTCGCCGCTGCCGGTGACCGCGAGCGCGACCGGCTTCCGCTGGGGCTAGGCGCACCCGGAACGCGGAAGGGTCCGCACGCGCCGCATGCGGACCCTTCACGCCTCTCCTCCTCCGGGAAGACGAGGCGGCACGATACAGATCCGCGGGGTCGTTGACTACTCGACGAAGACCGGCGCGAGCGTCGCGCCCGCCAGGCGGATCGCGTCGAGGTCGTGGACGTCGGGCAGCGAGAACGTCAGGCCCTCGATGCCGACCGACCTGTAGGCCTCACCGAGCGCGCGGAGGCCGTCGGCGTCGAGCGTCTGGGTCATCGCGACGCGGTCGGCCGGCAGGCCGTTCTCGGCGGCGGTCGCCAGCTTGGCCTTCGCCTCGTCGACGGTCTCCGACACCACGAACGACGCCATCGACGTCTTGGTGATCTCGGCGTAGTCGCGGCCGACGTCGTCGCAGTGGCCGCGCAGGACGCCGAGCAGCCGCTCGGCGTTGTCGGGCGCGCCGAAGAGGTTGCAGCCGTCGCCGAACTCGGCGACCAGCCGCAGGGTCTTCCTCTCGCCCGAGCCGCCGATGACGATCGGGATGTCGCCGCGCAGCGGCTGCGGGTTGTTGTAGGCGTCGGCCGTGGAGAGGTGTGCGCCGGAGTACGACGACTGCTCCTCCGTGAACATCCTGCGCACGATGTTGAGGTGGTCGCGCAGGTGCTCGAAGCGCACGCCCAGCGGCGGCATGGCGAACCCGTAGGCCCTGTGCTCGTCCTCGAACCAGCCGGCGCCGATGCCGTGGAACGCGCGCCCGCCGGAGACGATGTCCAGCGTCGTCGTGCTCTTGGCGTGCTGCGCGGCGTTGTGGTAGGTCACACCGCCGACGAGCAGGCCGAAGTTGATGGTCTTGGTCCGCGCGGCCAGCGCCGCGAGCATCGTCGGCCCGTCGAACATCCAGCGCTCCGGTGAGCCGACCGGCGGGATCTGGTGGAAGTGGTCCATCAGGGTCACCGACGTGAACCCGCTCTCCTCCGCGGTCGTCACGATGTCCACCAACTTCCCGAACACCGCCTCCGGCCCGACGCCGGGGTAGTTGAAGTTCGGCAGGTGCAGGTCCAGCTGAATCGGAGCACGCATGCACTGCAACCTACCCAGGTGACCTGCCGATCGCGCATCACTGCCATGCTGGTATGCCAGTCAGATCGGCGCCTGGAGAACGAGTTGTGTAGAACTCCGGCGCATATGGAGGAGACACTTGGCATTGTCGGAAGCGGCGCGATCGCCACGGGCCTGGCCGCTGCGGCCGCCCAGCACGGCGAGGTCGTCCTGTGGGCGCGCTCGGACAGCTCGGCCGATCGCGCACGCGCGGCGGTGGACAAGGCCTGCGGCAAGATGACCGACGTCGACGCCGCGCGGATCACGGTCGTCCAGGATCTCGACGCGCTGGGCCAGGCGTCGGCGATCGTCGAGGCCGTCGTCGAGGACGTCGACACCAAGGCCGAGCTGTGGGGCCGCCTGTCCGGCCTCGTCGCCGGCGAGGCGCTGCTGGGCTCGACGACCTCGTCGCTGTCGGTCGCCACGCTGGCCAAGGCCTCCGGCGCGCCGGAGCGCTTCGTCGGCCTGCACGTCTTCAACCCGGTGCCGCGGATGAAGCTCGTCGAGCTGGCGTTCCCGGCCGAGGCGACCGAGACGATCCGCAGCCGCTCGGTCGCGCTCGTCGAGGCGCTCGGCAAGACGCCGGTCGTCGTCCCGGACATCCCGGGCTTCGTCGTCAACCGCCTGCTGTTCCCCTATCTCTTCTCCGCGGTCTTCCTGCAGGAGGAGACGGGGCTGACGAGCGAGGCGATCGACACCTGCATGCAGCTCGGCGCCGGCCACCCGATGGGCCCCCTCGCGCTGCTGGACTACGTCGGCCTCGACGTGTCCAAGGCGATCGGCGAGGCGATCGAGACGAAGGTGCCGCAGTCCGTGAACGACCTGGTCGCCGCCGGCAAGCTCGGCAAGAAGACCGGCGCCGGGTTCTACACCTACAACTAGGTCGGAAGCAGCTCCTCCGCGGCCTCGGCGAGCGCGGCGACCATCGCGGTCGCGCTCGCCGGCCGCGGGCCCTCCGGCGCGGTGACCGCGGCCAGCACCCGCGACGGCGCGCCGAGCACCGGCCGCGCCACGACGCGCGGGTTCCCGGTCAGCGCCAGGAACGGCACCAGCGCCACGCCGGCGCCCGCGGCGACGAAGCCCTGCACGGCGCCGTAGTCGGCGCTCGAGAACACCACGTCGGGCTCGAAGCCCGCGGCCGCGCACGCACCGCGCACGACGGTGGCGCAGAACGCCGTCGGCGCGACCCACGGCTCGGCCGCGAGGACCGCGAGGTCCAGCGGCGCGGGGCCGGCGGCGGACGCGAGTGCGTGCCCGGCCGGCAGCACCGCCCAGAGCGGGTCGTGCGCGACGACCGTGCGCTCCAGGCCCTCCAGCCGCTCGGCGCCGTTGGGCTCGAAGACGACTGCGACGTCGCAAGCGCCCGCGCGCACGCCGGCGACCGCCTCGACCGGATCCTCCTCGGCAAGTTGTAGGTCAACGTCCGGGAACGCCGCCCGGAACCGCGCGACCGCCGCCGGGACCAGCACCGTCCACGACGACTCGAACGCCGCCAGCCGGACGGTCCCGCCGCGCAGCGCGGCGAGGTCGTCGAGCTCCGCCCGCGCCGCGGCGAGCTGGCCCAGCACGATCGCCGCGTGACGGTCCAGGACCACGCCCGCCTGCGTCAGCCGCGCACCCCGCGCGCCCCGCTCGACCAGCACGATGCCCACCTCGCGCTCCAGCGCAGCGATCTGCTGCGACACCGCGCTCGGCGTGTACCGCAGCTCCGCCGCCGCGGCCGCGAACGACCCGTGCTCGGCCACCGCCCGCAGCACCCGCAGCCGCCGGACGTCCGGCTCGCCCGACGGCGCCATCGTCGCGGAGCCGCCCGCGCCGGAGGCTCCGCCGGTCGTCGTCGCCGCGCCGGGCATGAAGCAGAGCTTACGGCTGTAGTCAACAACTGCAGTCGCGCTTAGCGCGGTGATGCGCGACGCTGCGGGCGACCATGCGACTTCACGGCATCCCCCACTCCACGAACGTCCACCGCGTCGCGCTCGCGCTCGGGCTCAAGGGCCAGCGCGCGGAGCGGATCGACCACCCGGTCGGCGACCGCTCGGCGCTCCAGCGGCTCAGCGGCCAGGAGCTCGTCCCGGTCCTGGAGACCGACGACGACGAGATCCTCACCGACTCGATGCCGATCGTCGCCTGGATCGACGAGACGTGGCCCGCCGCCGGCCCGCGCCTGTACCCGCCCGGCAACCGCGAGATCCCCGCGTTCATCGAGTTCTTCAACTTCGTCTGGAAGGTCCCGCCGAACGCGATCGACGCCGAGCAGCAGAGCGCCGCGCCCGACGCGCAGAAGATCGCCGCCTACGTCCAGCAGCTGCGCGGCTGGCAGCACGGCTTCGAAGCGCTGCTCACCGATCGGCCGTTCCTGATGAGCGCCAACGCGCCAACCGCCGCCGACGTGTGCGCCTACCCGTTCCTGCGCTTCACGACCTCGCACGACCCCGAGGACGACGACCTCTTCCACGGCGTCCTGCTCGAGCATCTGCCCGGCGACTTCCCGAACCTCGCCGCGTGGATCGACCGGATGGCCGCGCTCCCGCTGGGCTGACGGCGCCCTGGACCTCCTCCGAAATCGAACCGGCCCGCCTGAGGAGCGGGCCGGATCGTGCTTCTGGGAGGAGGTGCACGTGCGAGTACGTTCGCGAGAGCGATTCTCTGCCCGCTTCCTGAAGCCGCCCTAAAAGTTGACTTCAGATTGACTCAGGATGGACGGCGTGCGCATCGCGCACAGCTCCCGCGGCTCGGCACGACCCCTTAAACGCTCCGGGCGGCCGGGCCCCCAGGAGCGAGGCACCGACCGCCCGTAAGGCGTGCTGGGCCAGACCCACCCCGGTCCGGCCCGGTCCATATGTCGCACAACCGATCGTCCCACGGATCCGATGCGCGGACCCCGGTCGTCCGTCCACGAAGCCAGGGTCGTTCCACCTGCTTCAACGCACCGCCTGAGCGGAACTTGCGGCTAGGCGTCGCGCTGTTCGCTGCCGGACACCGCGCCCTGCTGGGCCCGGCGCTCGCGGATCCGGACCGCCTCGATCCGGTTGTCGCGCACCGACTCGACCCGGATCGAGTAGCCGTCGGCCGTGATCGTGTCCCCGCGCTTGGGCAGCCGCCCCAGCTCGGCGAACACGAAGCCGCCGACCGAGTTGTAGGCGTCGGTGTCGACCGGCAGGTCGACGCCGTAGTCGAGCAGGTCGGTGACCGCCACGTGGCCGCGGACGAACCAGTCGCCGTTGGCCAGCCGCCGGATCTCGCCGCCGGCCGGGTCGGTCTCGTCGTCGATCTCGCCGACGACCTCCTCGATGATGTCCTCGACGGTGACGATGCCGACGACGCGGCCGTACTCGTCGACGACGACCGCCATCGAGGAGCGCTGGCGCTGCAGGTCGGCGAGCAGGTCGTCCAGCGGCTTGGTCTCCGGGACGATCACCGCCTCGCGCACCAGCGGGTCGATCGACGCGGTCGGCCCCTCGGCCATCAGCGCGCGCGCCAGCGAGTTGGAGTGCACGATGCCGCGGACGCGGTCGCGGTTGTCGTCCTCGGTGACGACCAGCCGCGTGTGCCCGGACGAGATGCAGCGCCGCAGCGCGGTCTCGACGTCCTCGCTCAGGTCGACCGTCACGACCGCCGGGATCGGCGTCATGACCTGCCGCGCCTCCTGCTCGTGCAGGTGGAAGACGCCGGTCAGCATCCCCGCCTCGCCCGCGTCGAGCTTGCCGCCCGCGCGCGCCTGGCCGATCAGGATCCGCAGCTCCTCGGGCGTCGCGCCGTCCTCGGACGCCGCGTTCGGATCCACCCGCAGCAGCCGCAGGATCGCGTTGGACACCATGTTGAGCAGCGAGATGAACGGCTTCATCCCGCGGTCGAACGCCTTCAGCGGGCGCGCGACGATGATCGCGACCCGGTCCGGGTGGATGATCGAGAAGATCTTCGGGACCTGCTCGCCCAGCACCACGTGGGTGCCGGTGACGATGATGTAGGCGATCGCGACCGAGATCCCGACCTTGACGCCGTGCGACAGCGAGCCGAACAGCGGCTCGAAGATCGTGGCGATCGCGGGCTCGCCCAGGAAGCCGATGCCCAGCGAGGCGAGCGTGATGCCGAACTGGCACGCGCTGAGGTACTCGTTGACGTCGTCGTGCAGCGAGAGCGCGCGGGCGGCGCCCGCGTTGCCGTCCTCGGCCTGCTCCTGCAGCGAGGCGCGGCGGGAACGGACGATCGAGAACTCCGCGGCGACGAAGAAGCCGTTGACGGCGATCAGCACCGCGACCGCCAGAAGCAGAAGGGCGGTCACGCGCTGAGACCGGGTCCGTGCCCGGCGCTACTTCGAGAAGGGTCGTCGTTCATGGAGCGACTGCGCCGCGCAGGGTACCAGCGCCACCCGCGGACTACCCACCGGGCAGTGCGTCGATGCTCGCCGCGAGGTCGAAGTCGGCCTGCGTCAGGCCGCCCGCCGAGTGGTTGGCCACGCTCAGGCGGACCCTGTTCCAGCCGTGGATCAGGATGTCCGGATGGTGGTTGGCGGCCTCGGCCTCGGCGCCCACCTCGTTGACCCATGCGAGCGCGGCCCTGAAGTCCTCCAGCTCGCGTTCGCGGACGATCGCGTCGCCGTCGCGGCTCCAGCCGTCCAGGTCGGCGAGCTTGTCCTCGATCTCGGAATCGGTCAGCAGGTCTGCCATATCCTCACCTTCGCCATGCGGATCGTGAGCCTCGTCCCCCACGCTACCGAGTTGCTGTTCGCGCTCGGCCTCGGCGACCAGGTCGTCGGTGTCACCCACGAGTGCGACTACCCGCCCGCGGCCCTCGAGCTGCCGAAGATCACGCGCGACAAGCTCCCGGCCGGCCTCGGCCCGGCCGAGATCGACGCCGCGGTCCGCGAGCGCACCGAGAGGGGCGAGGCGATCTACGACCTCGACGAGGACGCGCTCGCCGACCTCGAGCCGGACCTGATCGTCACCCAGGAGCTGTGCCCGGTCTGCGCGGTCTCCTACGACGAGGTCCAGGAGGTCGCGCAGAAGCTCGACCGCTGCCCGGAGGTGATCGCGCTCGACCCAAAGACGTTCGGCGAGACGATGAGCGACATCCGGACCGTCGCGCAGGCGACCCACACGCGCGAGGCCGCGCTGGACCTCGTCGCGCGCCAGCGCGCCCGCGTCGACCGGGTCAAGATCGCCGTCAAGGGCGTCAGGCGCCGCAGCGTCGTCGCGGTCGAGTGGTTCGACCCGGTCTTCGTCGCCGGGCACTGGACGCCGCAGCTGATCGAGCTGGCCGGCGGGACCGACCTGCTCGGCTTCGCGGGCGAGCACTCCGAGCAGCTGCCGTGGGAGGCGCTCGAGGCCGCCAGGCCCGAGGTCGTCCTCTGCATCCCGTGCGGCTACGACGGCCCGCGCGCGCTGGCCGAGGCCGAGCAGTTCACGGACAACCTGCGGCGCATCGGCGCCAGGGAGACGATCGCGCTCGACGCCTCCGCCTACTTCTCGCGCCCCGGCCCGCGCCTGGTCGACGGGGTCGAGACGCTCGCGCACGCGCTGCACCCGGACCGCGTCCCGGAGGCGCCGGGCCGCGTGCACCGCGTCATGTTGTAGGGGACTACAACTTGTAGTTGTGGATGCTGTCGCTGACGGCGATCGACCCGATCACCGCGCCGACGACGAGGATCGCGCAGAACGCGTAGCCCGCCCACGTCAGGCGGCGCTTGTCGGCCTCGCCGAACACCCACGCCATCGCGCCGCCGGCGATCAGGCCGCCGATGTGCGCGCCGACCGCGATGTTGAACGACGGGATGAAGCCGAGCACCAGGTTGATCAGGATCAGCCCGCCGATCCCACCGCGCAGCGGGTCGTACCCGCGCCGGTACTGCTCGATGAAGACGTAGCCCATCAGGCCGAAGACCGCGCCCGACGCGCCGACGACCACCGCGGTCGAGGTCTGCACCAGCGCGCCGAAGGACCCGACCAGCAATGCGGTGAAGTACACGGTGGCGAAGCGCGGCGAGCCGATCGTCGGCTCCAACTCCCTGCCGATCAGGTACAGCAGGTACATGTTGAACCCGATGTGCAGCAGGCCGGCGTGCAGGAAGCCGCTGGTCAGCAGGCGCCAGTAGTCGTGGCCGAAGTTGATGGTGGTGTAGCCCTGCAGCGCGAACTTCTCGTAGATCCAGCCCTGGCCGGAGGACTGCAGGCCGATCCCGCCGCCCTCGGCGAGGAACAGCACGACGCAGATCGCGATGATCGCCATCGTCACGACCGGGTTCTCGGAGCGCGCGCGGATCTGCGCGGCGGTCCGGACCTTCGTCTTCTGCCTCGCGCAGTCCGGGCAGCGCATCCCGACCGACGTCGGCGTCATGCAGTCCGGGCAGATCGGCTTGCCGCAGTTGGAGCAGGAGACGCCGGTCTCACGGTTGGGATGGCGATAGCAGGTGGCCATTGAGGCGGCGCACGCTAGCAGTGCGCGCTGAAGCTCAGGTCAACTGAGCTTCGCGCCCGCGACCACCGAGCCGGTCGGCGCGGGCGAGCCACTGGGCGGTTCGTCGGTGACCAGCACTTGGTCGGTGCCCTTCAACGACTCGGGGATCTCGATCGTCGCCGAGCCGTCCCTGGAGACGCTGAACAGCGCGTGCGACGGGCGCGGCGCCTCCCTGCCCGTGACCAGCCACACCTGGTAGACGCGGCCCGACGGCGGCGCGGTCATGTGCTGGAACTTGAGCTTGCCGTCGTGGCGGTCGTCGACCTGGAGCGCGACCGCGGCGCCCTTCGGGCCGGTCCCGGTGAACGTCGTGGTCCCGCCGTCGTCGCCGGTGGCCAGGACCGCGATCAGCACGCCGGCGGCCAGGACCGCGGTCGCGGCGCCGATCGCCGGCAGCGGCCGGATCCGCCCGAGCCAGCCGAAGAGCCCCACGGGCGCGCGCGGCCGCGCGGGCGCGCGCTCCGGCGCGTCGGCCTGCGCCCCGGCGGCGCGCAGCAGCTCGGCCTCGGCGTTGACGGTCGCCATCAGGCGGTCCTTCAGCGCCGGCGGCGGCAGCACCTGCGGCGCGGCCATCGGCAGGACGTCGGCGACGACCTGCAGCTCGGCGACCTCGCGCGTGCACGCGTCGCAGACCGTCAGGTGCTCCTCGAAGGCGGCGGCGTCCGGCGCGCCCAGCGCGCCGAGGACCCACGGGCCCGCGTCGTCGCGGTGCTGGCAGTTGTTGAGGTGGTCGCTCATGCCGAGACCTCCCCGAAGTTGCCGAGCTCGCCCCGGAGCTTCTCGAGCCCGAGCCGGATGCGTCCCTTCACGGTGCCGATGGGGGTCTCCAACATGGTGGCGATCTCCGAATGGGAGAAGCCTCCGAAGTAAGCAAGTTCGATCGCCCGCGATTGCTCGTCGGGCAGGGCGGCGAGCGCGGAGCGTACTTCAGCCGCTTCCTCGCGTCGAACCGCCTGCACGTCGGTGCGGTCGCCGGACTCGAAGCGCTCCTCCAGCCCTTCGTCGCTCGCGCGGCGCGAGTCGTGCTTGAGCCCGCGCCGCAGCACGTCGATCGCGCGGTGGTGGACGACCGCCAGGACCCACGTGCGCACGCTGCCGCGCGTGTGGTCGTAGCGCGCGCCGGAGCGCCAGAGCGAGAGGAACGCCTCCTGGACGACGTCCTCGGCCGCGCCGCGGCGGCCGGTCATCCGGTAGGCGAGCGAGAACGCGGCGGTCGCGTGGCGCTCGTAGATCACCTCGAACGCCGCGGCGTCGCCCTGGCGCATCAGCGGCATCAGGTCCTCGTCGGCGAGCAGCGTGACGTCGTGCGCGTTGCTCACGCGGCCCTGGCCCTGCGCTTGGCCCTGCGACGGTCTGCGTTCGAAGCGCCCCACGGCAACTGCCTACGCCGCAGGCCGCTCATCGGATCAACGGTCCAGGATCCTGCGGGTCTCGTCGGCGACCGCGTGCAGCGTGCGCTCGGCGAGGTCGATCGGGCCGGAGGCCTTGGCGGCGCGGCGGCGATGCTGCTGGCGGACGCGCAGCAGGACCAGCGCGGCGCCGGCGGTCGTGCCGATCGCCGCGGCGGCGACGGGCCTGACCCAGTTGCGCGGGTCGCGCATCGCCGCCAGCTCCCAGGACTCCCACTCGTCCTGGGCCAGCTCGGTCAGCTCGGTCAGCGTCGCCTCGAAGCGGTTGGCGAGGTCGGCCGGCGGGTCGACCGGCGCCAGCGCCCGCTTCAGCAGGTCCTCGAAGTCTCCGAACGTCTCGCTCATCGTGCGCTCACCCCCCGCCGTTCCTGGTCGCGACGATCTCCTCGAGCTGCTTGATCGCACGGTGCAGCAGCACCTTGGTGGCGCCGTCGGTCTTGCCCATCGCGCGCGCGATCTCGCGGTTGTCCATGCCGAGCGCGAAGCGCATGATCAGCGCCTCGCGGCGGTCGTCCGGCAGCTCCCTGACGCCCTCGAGGATCCTCGCCAGCTCGTCCCGGCCCTCGACGAGGTCCTCCGTCGTGTGCGTCGTCCGCAGCGAGTCGGAGTCCTCGATCGGCGACTGCGGCTTGCGCGAGCGGTCGCGGTAGAGGTTCGCGGCGAGGTTGTGCGCGATCCGGATCAGCCACGGGCGCAGCGGGCGTCCGTCGGACTCCGCCACCGCGCGTTCGTAGTGCCGGTAGGCCTGCAGGAACGTCTGCTCCGTGAGGTCCTCGGCGTCGTGGTGGTTGCCCACCCGGTAGTAGGCGTAGGAGTAGACGTCCTTCAGATGCGCTCGGTAGAGATCCGAGAAGTCCGCATCGAGCTTCGCCTTGTCCGAAGACACGCACGGCAGCCTATCCGGCGGTTACGCGGCCCGGACGAATCGCTTGGACTTGGAGGTCCGCGGGGGCGCGGTGATCGTCGCCGCCCAGTCGGTCGCGTCGGCCGTGCCCTCGACGACGGCCGCGAGGCCCTCGACGGTCGGCGCGTCGACGCCGGCGACGGCGAGGGCGTGCGCGAGCAGCGGGAGCGCGTCGAGCGACTCGGGCGTCTGGCCGATCTGGCCCTCGATCGCGTCCGGGTGGGTGCCGGCGGCGAGCAGCTCGCCGGCGCGGCGGTTGCGGGAGCCCTGCGCGAGGACGGTGGCGACGAGGTCGCCCGCGCCCGCGAGGCCCGCGAACGTCTCGGGCTGCGCGCCGGCCTGGCGCGCGTAGGCGTCGACCTCGGCGAAGACGCGCCCGGCGGCGGCGCCGACGGCGTTGGGGCCGGCCGGCGCGGCGGTCGCGGCGGCCAGCGCGGCGGCGTTCTTGGCGGCGCCGGCGAGCTCGACGCCGACGGTGTCGGAGGACTTCTCGGCGTAGAGGCCGGCCTTGTTGAGGAGGTCGGTCAGCTGGCGACGGAAGCCGCGGTCGGCGGAGGCGACGACGAGCGCGGCGCCGTGGTCGAGCGCGTCGGCCGCGTGGGCGGGACCGCCGAGGGCGGCGATCGCGCGGGCGCCGGTGCGCTGCGCGATGAACACCGACGGCGTGGTGCCGTGCGGCGCGACGAGGCCCTTCGCGGCGACGAGCAGGCCGGCGCGCTGCGGGATCTGCGCGCCGTGGGCGGCGATGAGCTCCGGGAGCGCGCGGGCCGGGACGGCGAGCACGACGAGGTCGTGGCGGCCGAGCTCGAGGTCGGCGCAGCGGACGATGTTGATGGTGTCGGGGAGCGGCTCGCCCGGGAGGTAGCGGTCGTTGACGCGGGTCTGCTGGAGCGCGGTCGCCTGGGCGGCGGTGCGGGTCCCGAGGTCGACCTCGACCCCGGCGCGGGCGAGCGCGACCGCGAGGCCGGTGCCCCACGAGCCGGCGCCGAGGACGGCGGCGCGGCGGATCGGCGGCAGACCGCCGAGCCACTCCCACTGGAGCATGACGCAGGGCCAGATGCGCTCGGTGACGGCCTGGGCGAGCTGCGGGCTCGGCTCGGCGACGGTCGGGAAGCGCAGCGGCGCGCCGGCGCGGATCGACACCTTGTGCGGGCGGATGCGCCAGCCGCGGCGGATGTTCTCGGTCCCGATGACGGCGACGGGGACGACCGGCGCGCCGGTCTCCAGCGCCAGGCGGCCGACGCCGCGCTTCGGGGAGCCCAGCGTTCCAGGGCGGATGCGGGTGCCCTCGGGGAAGATCAGGACGGAGTCGCCGCGCTGGAGGATCTCGCGTGCCGTGGACATCGCGTCCTGGTCGGCGGCGCCGCGGTCGATCGGGAACGCGCCGAGGGAGTTCAGGAACCAGGCCGTCAGCGGCTTGGCGAACAGCTCCTTCTTGGCCACGTAGTAGAGCGGCCGGCGCGACATGCAGGCGATGACGAACGGGTCCAGGAACGAGCGGTGGTTGGCGGCGAAGATCACCGGCCCGTCGGCGGGGATGTGCTCGCGCCCGATGCGCGACATCCGGAAGTAGAGGTGGAAGAACGGCTGGAACAGCGCGCGGACGATCCAGTAGACGAACGGGTTGACGCCCTTGTTGCGCGCGCGGGTCAGGTGACGGTTCTCCATCGGTATCTGGAGGTACACGGCCAAGGGGACCGGGGTTACAGTGGTCGGCATGGCCATCGACCGCACCCGCACCGCCCGTGGCGCCCTCGCCGGGGCGGTCGCCGCTTCTGTCTGGGCAGCACAGCAACCGCTCGACATGAAGGTCTTCGGGGTGAGGTACGACGACACCGAGCTGCTCGGGAAGGCGGTGACGCGGAAGTCTCCCGCGTGGCGTGTCGTGGGCACCGCGATGCACGTGGGCAACGGGGCGCTCTTCGGGGCGGTCTACGCGAACGTGGCACGGCGCGTGCCGCTGCCCTCGTGGCTGCGCGGCCCGGCCGCCGGACTGGGCGAGCACGCCCTCTCCTGGCCGCTCGTCCTGCTGACCGACCGGGTCCACCCCGCCCGCGACGAGCTGCCCACGCTGGGCACCTCCGCCGCCGCCTTCGCCCAGGCGACCTGGCGCCACTTCCTCTTCGGCTTGGTGCTCGGCGAGCTCGAACGCCGGTTGAACGACGAGCCCGACGACGACATCCCCTCCTACGAGCACGTCATCTCCACCAACGGCCACGGCAACATCGAACACGCCATCACCGGCGCGGCCTAGACTCCGGCGCTGGCCTCGCCGGAGTAGCTCAGTTGGTAGAGCAGCTGTCTTGTAAACAGCAGGCCAGGGGTTCGAGTCCCCTCTCCGGCTCTCGTCTGGGTCGCTTTGTTTTTCTTGGCGATATCTGAAACGTGGAGTACGGTGTAGCCGTGACGACGGCTCTCCCCAAGCCCAAGCAGATGCAGCGCAAGAACGCGCTCGCGCAGCTCGAGGTCGAGGAGTTGCGGGCAGGGCTGGCCCAGATGCGCGCCGAGCTGGACGCCTCGTCTGAGCAGGCCTCGCTCGAGCACCTGCGCGCGCTCGTCGACCTGTTCGCCGCGACGACCGAACGGATCTCCGAGGCCCTCGAGGCGCCGGTCGGGGTGACCGTCGATCAGGCGGCAGCCAAGCTGCGGGTGACGCCGCCGACGGTCCGCAAGTGGGTCGGCGAAGGGCTGCTCCGGGCGCTCGAAGGACGCAAGCCCGTGGAGATCGAGCCGCGAAGCGTGGTCGAGGTCGAGCGGATCCTGCTGCAGGTCAGAGACAGCTACCCCAGCCGGAAGTGGACCGAGGCGCTGGCGGCGTATCTGCACGACCAGCACGTCCAAGGCGATGAGTCGTTCCAGCGTGCCGCAGAACAGGCACGACGCGGCGACCTCGTCGAGATTTGAGCCGTCGCCACCGGACCGCCGACGCCCCGGGGCGCCATCGACTCCGGATCACCCCCGCCGCCCAGGAGGTGCGCGAGACGCTGCGCGGGGACTCCACCGACGCGTTCGAGCAGTTGCGGGCGGCGCTCAAGGCCCGGGCGTGCAAAGCGGCCGGGTACCGACTGCTGGCAAGAGATGGCCGTTGGTCCGAGTACTGCTGCGTCCACCTTGACCGTGACTGGCGCGTCATCCTGACCTTCGACGAGGACGGCGGTCAGATCGTGCACATCGGTCGCCACGACGGCCCCGCGTTCTACGCCTCGCTCGCGACGGAGTACGACATCGGTGGCGCGGGTCAGAAGCGAGAGCAGAAGCCCGATTGCTGCGGCGACGACGGCTGGCCCTCGGTTGGCCTCAGCCGAGCCGAGAAGAAGGCCAAGCGGCCGACTCGTCCGGGTGGCTGACAAGCCTGCGATGATCTGACCGGTGCGGGGTCGTGCGTATCGCTTCGGGATGAGGCTGGTCGAGGCGGGGTTGTTGGTCGTGATGGTCGGCGCCGGCGTTGTGCTGTCGTGGGGGCTCTACGTGCTGTCCAACCACGGTGACGTCGACAACGTCGGCGGGACTGCCACGACGGGGGACTTCGTCGAGATCACCGTCGGTCCGGCGGTGGTGCTCGTCGCGTCGTTCCTGCTCCTTCGCCACCTGCTGCGGAGGTACTAGGTAATGGGGATGCTCCGGGCGCCCGGTCCGATCCGCACGTTCGCGGCCATCACGCTGGTCAACACCATCGGGAACGGCCTGCTGGCGACGGTGGTCGTGCTGTACTTCACGCATGTTGTAGGACTTGGTGGTGGGCAGGTCGGCGTCGGGCTCACCGTCGCCGGGGTGTTCGGCGTGGTCGTCGGGGTGCCGGTCGGGCATCTGGCGGACCGGCGGGGGCCGCGGGAGGTGCTGGCGGGGATCCTGGTCTGCGAGGTGGCGGCGGTGGCGCTGTACGTCGTAACCAGGTCGTTCGTGGCGTTCCTGGTCGTCGCGGCGCTCGTCGTCACGCTGAACCGTGCCGAGTCGGCGGTGCGCCAGGGCTTCATCGCCCAGGCGCTGCCGCCCGCCGACCGCGTGCGCGGACGGGCGGTCCTGCGGTCGGTCACGAACGTCGGGTTCGCGATCGGCTCCGGGATCGCGGCGCTCGCGATCGTCATCGACACGCGCGCCGCCTACGACACGCTGATCCTCGGCGACGCCGCCTCGTATGCGCTCGCGCTCGTGCTGACGCTGCGCCTCCCCCACGTGCCGCCCCAGCCGCCCGCCGCCGAAGGCCCGCGGCTCGTCGTCCTGCGCGACCGTCCCTACCTCGCGGTGATGGCGCTCGTGGCGATCATGACCTTGCACTACTCGCTGCTCGACGTCGGGATCCCGCTCTGGATCGGCCACACCGACGCGCCGCGCGTGACCGTCGGCATCGTGTTCTTCATCAACTGCGTGCTCGTCGCGGCGCTGTCGGTCCCGATGGCGCGCGGCAGCGAGACCGTCTCCGGCGCCGCCCGCGTCGCGGTCCTCGCGGCCGTGCTGCTCGCCGCGTCGTGCGTCGTCTTCGCCCTCTCCGGCGCGGTCGCCGGCGCCGCGACCGCCGCGCTCGTCGTGGTCACCGCGGCCGTCGTGGAGGTCTTCGGCGAGATGACGCAGGCCGCGTCGTCCTGGGGCCTCAGCTTCGGCCTCGCGCCCGAGGACGCCCAAGGCCAATACCAAGGCCTCGCCTCCTCCTGCTACGCCCTGGCGGCGATGCTCGGCCCCGCGCTGATGGCCGCGATCGTCGCCCTCGGCACCGCCGGCTGGCTGGCCTTCGGCGCACTCTTCCTCGCCGCCGGCTTCGCGACCGTCCCGGTGTCGACGTGGGCCGAAGACCGCCGCCGCGGCGCGGTGCGCGTGTAGCTCGGGCCGGACGCATCGCGGCAGAGACCGCGACCGCTGGCGGCGCAGCGGGCGACGACGACCTTCTCAGCCAACGGCGCGTGCGCTGCAGCGACGCGACACCGCGGAACAGACGGTCGCGCTGCCACAGCGAAGTGAGCGCGTGACTTGATGCCGGACGGGTGGCGGCGAAGAGCGTGACCGGTCGCGGTGTGGCGAGCGATGACGGTCAAGCGAAGCGCCTTCATCCGGGACGGCGGCGGTGCGCGGAGTGATGTCGCGGCGCAGGCGGTGTGGTGCCGCGGGATCTGGGCGCGGGATTTGAGGGGTGAGATGGGGCGTGATGGGTAAAGGGTCTTCTGTACGGGTCGGTTCATCTGCGGGAGGAGAGGGATGATGCGTCGGGGAGCAGGGCTTGCGCTGGTCGCGAGCATGTTGGTGTTGTTGATCGGTGCGGCAGGGGCGAGTGCTGCTCCGCCGAGGCCGGGGCAGGATCCGTTCTACAGGTACTCGGGAGCGACGCCGCTCGCACAACTGCAACCCGGAACCGTGCTCAACACGCGCACGGAGCAGCTGCATGTCGTCGGGATCCCGACGCTGGTGAAAGCCGTCCAGATCCTCTACCGCTCGACCGACCAGCAGCACCGGCCGGCGACGAACGTCACCTCGGTGCTCCTCCCGCCGCTGCAGCTCGGCGCCCCGAGGATCATCTCCTACCAGTCGTTCTACGACTCCCTGAACCCCGACGACGAGCCGTCGTACACGATCTCCGGCGGCGGCATCTCGCTCGGCGGCGCGATCCCACAGCTGGAGGACAACCTCGTCCAGCCGTTCCTCCTCGGCGGCTACGCCGTCGCGATCCCGGACACCGAAGGCCAGCAGGCCGACTTCGCGGCCGGCCCCGAGTACGGCTACAACACGCTCGACGGGCTCCGCGCCGCGCTCGCCGCGCCCGCGACGCACCTCCAGGGCGCCAACCCCAAGATCGGCATGCTCGGCTACTCCGGCGGCGCGATCGCCACCGAGTGGGCGGCAGAGCTCGCCCCCACCTACGCGCCCGACATCAACACCAAGTTGGTCGGCGCGGCCTTCGGCGGCGTCCTCGTCGACCCCGCGCACAACCTCCACTACGTGGACGGCTCCTCGGTCTGGGCCGGCGTCCTGCCGATGGCGATCATCGGCGTCTCGCGCGCGTTCGGCATCGACCTCACGCCCTACCTGTCGGACTACGGCCTGCAGATCTACAACAAGCTCCAGCACGCCACGATTGCCCAGGTCCTCGGCCAGTACCCCGGCCTCACCTGGGCCCAGATGGCTAAGCCGGAGTACTCACAGCCGGAAAGCGTCCCGGCCTACGTCCACGCGGCCAACCAGCTGATCATGGGCACGGGCGGCACGCCGACCACGCCGCTGTTCATCGGCCAGGGCGCCAACGGCGAGCTGGAGGGCACGCCCGGAACCAAGCCCGGCATCGGCAGGGGCGACGGCGTGATGATCGCCGGCGACGTCCGAACCCTCGCCCGCAGGTACTGCGCAGCCGGCACCAAGGTCCAGTACACGCAGTACGACGCCCTCTCCCACGTCACGACCGCCGTGCCGTGGCTGGCCTCGGCAACACCATGGCTGCTCGGCCGCTTCAGCGGCTTCCCCACGACGCCGAACTGCTCGTCGATCGCGCCCGGCAACGCCCTGGACCCGATCCCCGAGGGCTAGCAACCAACAACCCCAAGAACGACCGAGGGCCGGCGCACACAGCGCCGGCCCTCGGTGCAACATGATGTGGTCGGTGTGACGGCTACAGCCGGTCGCGCCAGGTCACGGCGGCCGAAGCCACCGAAGCCAGCGCCTCTTCCAGCTTGAACCGGTTGTCCGTGCGCCGCGCGACGCCGAGCGCCTTCAGCGCATCGGCCAGCAGCGCCGGACCGGCCGGACCGTCCGAGCGCAGCTCGTCCAGCTCGGCGGCGGTCAGCTTGCGCGGCGCGCCGGTCGCGGCGACCGCGACCTCCGCGTACTCGCGCTCCGCACGCGCAGCGCGCGACTCGGCGCGCACGGCGAGCTCCTCGGCGGCGGCGGCACGCGCCAGCGCCTCGTCGATCACGGCCTGCTCCGGCGGCGCCTCGACGACGCGCTCGACCCGGACTGCGTTGGCCGACGCCAGCTCGGCGCGGCGCTCGGCCTCCTCGGCACGCCGCTCGGCTTCCTCGGCCCGCGCCTGCGCTTCGGCCAGCTCGGCGCCCACGCCGCGCTTCTGCGCACGCGCGTCGCTGATCGTCGCCTCGGCGCGCTCCAGGCGCGACGCCAGCTTGACGGCCGTCCGGCGCGCCTCGGCGGCGTCCATCTTGGCCTCGGCCAGCTCGGACCTCAGGACGATCGCGCGCGCCTCGGCGGCCTCGCGCGCACGGGTGATCCGGGCCAGGGCCGCGGCATCCGTGACGCGCTCGCGCACGATCTTGGTCTTGACCTTCGGCGCCACGGCGGCCTTCGCACGCGCGCGCTCCAGCTGCAGCTCAAGACGTTCGGCGCGCTGCTCGGCCTCGCCGGCACGGGCCAGCGCGGCGTCGATCGCCACGCGCGCGTCGTGCTCGAGGCGCTGGGTCGCGCGCTCGCTCAGGTCCACCTCGGTGCGGCGGCGCGGGCCGCGCTTGGCGGGCTCGAAGCCGGCGGCGCGGATCGCGCGCTCCAGCGAGCCGTCGAAGCAGCGACGGGCGGCGTTCGCCGACGGGTAGGCCGAGCCACAGATGGGACAGCCGGCGCGGTAACGATCGATGCGCCAGATCTGGCCGGTGATCTTCGCCTGGCCCGGGTTGAGGTCCGCAAGCCGCGGAACCTCGCCGTGCGCTTCGACGAAGTGCTGGATCTCGGTGATGACGGACTCGGGAGTCCACTGCGGGGTCTTGCCCCGGCGTGGGGCCCCCGCGACCTGCACGGGGGCCATGTCGCAGGCCCCCTAACGCAGGCGCCGAGCAGGGCTCGACGGGCTGATGTACCGCGCCGCTCCGGGCGCGGGGCGTCCGGGCGCATCTGGCCCGGAGCAACAAGTAGGGGAGTACGGGTGCTTCATGTGCACGTCCACCGTATCGTCACCGGAGCCGCGTTCCAACAGCGGGACGTCAGAACTCACACTTCTTCATGCCGGATGGCTGTCTGCGCGGCCTCCGTCACGGCCCGCGCGACGCACCCCGCGAGGTGGTCGTTGACCAGCCCGCAGGCCTGCATCGCGGCGTACGCGGTGGTCGGCCCGACGAAGCGGAAGCCCTTCTGCTTCAAGGTCTTGGCCAGCGCCTTGGACTCCGGCGTCACCGCCGGGACATCGCCCCAGCCGGCCGGCGCCGGGCGGCCCGGATCGGGCGCATGCGCCCAGACGACGTCGACCAGCGACTCGCCCGCCTCGCGCAGGTCCAGCAGCGCACGTGCGTTGGCGATCGTCGCCTCGATCTTCAGCCGGTTGCGGACGATCCCCGCGTCGGCCATCAGCCGCTCGAAGTCATCCGCGCCGTAGCGCGCGACCTTCACCGGGTCGAAGCCCTCGAAGGCCGCGCGGAAGTTGTCGCGCTTGCGCAGGATCGTGATCCACGCGAGCCCGGACTGGAACGCCTCGAGCGAGATGCGCTCGTAGAGAGCGACCTCATCCCGCACGGGGCGTCCCCATTCCTCATCGTGGTACTGCCGGTACAGCGGGTCGTCGGCGCCGAAGCACCGCAGCTCTGCGGCGGTCATGCCGACGAACCTACAAAGCGACGAGCGGCGCTACTTCGCCTTCTTCACCGTGATCGTCATCTTCATCTCCTCCTCGTGGAAGGTGCAGATGATCTTGTAGGTGCCGGGCTTGGTGAGCTTGCGCTTGAAGCTCTCCCCCGCGCTGAGCGGATCCGACTGGAACTTCCTGACGCCCTTGGGCGCCGTCTTGAGGTCGACGTCGTGGACGTCGGTCTCGTCCTCGGACCAGACCCAGTCGACGGTGTCACCGACGTGGACGGTCAGCTTCGACGGCCCGTAGTAGTTGTCGTTGACGCTGACCTTGCGGGTCTTGCCCTTGGTGGTCGCGGCCGCCAGCGAGGCCGGGGCCGCGGCAAACGCCGCGGCCCCCACCATCGTCACGATCGCGGTCGTGCGACCCCTCACGGGGCCTTCGTCCCCGCGTAGTCGCCGTAGTGCAGCAGCGGCGACAGGCCCGCCTGCGTCGAGTGCGGGTGCTGGACCAGGAACTTCTCGTGGTCGCTGTCCAGCGCCCAGTTCACCATCTGGGTCTGGCCGTCGGCCGAGTACGTGTTCGCCCCGCTGAACGGGCACGCCGGCCAGCCCGACGCGTCCGCGGCGCCGACCGTCGACGTCACGCCCGTGTTGCCGGCGACGCAGTTGTCGCTGCCCGTGCCGTCGTAGGCGATGTCGCGGCCGTTGAGGTCGGTCCCGTTGAGCCCGAACTGGTTGTTCGTGATCTGGTTGCCGATCAGCTCCGACACGTCCGGCAGCTTCGGCTTGAGGATGATCTGCTGGATCATGCCCGCGCCGGCCAGCCAGTTGCCGTAGATGCGGTTGTTGTCGATGCGGTTGTGGCGGCCCGCGAAGAGCAGGATGCCGACGCCGACCGGGTACGCGGTCGAGTCCGCCGCGGCCTTGCCGACCCTGAACGGCGCGCCCACGTAGTAGTTGTAGTTGTTCCAGAAGATGTCGTTGTCGGTGATGACGTTGTCCTCTTCCGGCGGGTACCTCTCGCTGCTCAGCGTGTTCGGGACCATGCCCGCGCCGTTGTTGTAGAACTTCGACTTGCTGATCGTCACGTAACGCATGTTCGTCCCGGACCAGCCGAGGACGTTCCCGTAGGACACGACGTTCTTGACGATCGAGCGCTTCGGCTTGGTCTGCGGCGGGGTCTGCCCGATGTAGTAGCCGGAGTCGCTGTTCCACGCCGACACGTCGTCGGTCATCGTGCCGCCGACCGAGTTGAAGGCGTAGATGCCGTACACGCCGACCAGGAAGGCGTGCAGGTTGGTGAAGGTGTAGTCCTTCGTGTTGACGGCGAAGAAGCCGTTGGCCTTGTAGTGCTGGGCCGTGAAGCCGTTGACGGTGACGTTCACCGCGCCGTTGATCTGGACGCCGTTGGAGCCCCTGGTGCCCTTGCCCTCGAGCACGACCTTCGACGGATCCGACGGGTTGCCGGTCAGCTTCAGGTAGCGCTTCTTGGCGCCGGTGATCTTGAGCGCCTCGTGGTAGGTCCCGTTGGCGACCTTGACGGTGTCGCCCGGGTTGGCCTTGTTGATCGCCGACTGGATCGTCGGGAAGCAGGACTTCTTGCTGCCCTTGCAGACCTTGAGGGTCTTGAAGGGGCCCTTCGGCTTGGCGGAACCCGCGCCCGTCGGGAACGACGGCGGCGGGTAGTTGACCGCCCCGGCGACCGGGGCGAGCGCGAGCGCGGCCACCACGGTGGCAACGCCGGCGACGATGGAACTGCGGTGGGACACGTGCATCTCTCTCCTAGTGCTACTCGACGAGGTACCAGCCGGCCATGCCGCCGTCCTGATGGGCGAAGACATGGCAGTGGTAGAGCCACCGGCCGGGGTTGTCCTCGACGAACCGCGCCGTGATGGTCTCGTTGGGACCGACGGACGGGGTGTCGACGAACGCTCCGGCTTCGTCCTTCCAGCGGTGGCCGTGGATGTGGAAGTCGTGGAAGTTGTTGTCCATGCCGATGATGTGGATCGCGACGTCCTGGCCGACCTTGGCACGGACGATCGGCGTGTTGCCGGCATAGGCGCGACCGTTGAAGCACTGGTACGCGCGCTTCAGGCCGGTGACCGGCGGCTGGAGCTGGTGCATGAACAGGACCTGCTCGGCGTCCGGCCCGGGGTCGCCCCTCTCGCGGATGGTCAGCGAGCCGAAGAGCCCCCGGAACGTGTTGAGCGTGTGGTTGGGGCCGTGGTCGTGGTAGGGCCACGTGCCGACCGCCTCCGGGACGCACTCCCAGGTGTAGGTGAACTCCTCGCCGGAGTCGATGAAGCCGCCGGCGCGGGTGTAGTCGCCGATGAAGACGCCGTCGTACTCCGGGTTGTACTTCACGCCGTGCGGGTGCATCGTCACCGGCTGGGCGAGCTTGCCGGTGATGTTGTTGCGGAAGTGGACGACGAGCGTGTCGCCGACCTCGGCGTGCAGGCGCGGGCCGGGGATCGCGGCCGGGCCGAACGGCGCGGCGAAGCCCTCGGTCATCTGCTGGTAGACGGTCGCGGTGAACGTCGACGGACCAGGGATCTTGACGTCGTGCCAGTCGTCGCGCTCGGTCGGGACGACCGTCCACTTCACGGTCGTCGCCTGGATCCAGTACTCGACGGCGCGGCCGCCGGGCTGCGGCGACGGCGTGACGTAGGTCTGGGACTCGGTCGGCTCCGGTGTCCTGCCCTTGGGCGTCGCGGCGGCCGCGGCGCGGGCGGTCGGCCTGCGGCCGCCGGCCAGCGGCGGGCGCTTGACGGTGCGCGCGGCCGCATCGGCCTTGGCAGCGTCGCCGGCCCTGGACAGCGAGATGTCCTTGCCGCCGATGGTGCAGATGAAGGCCCCGACGGCGCCGACCTGCAGGAAGCGGCGGCGGCTCGTGGTGGGGTCGAACGGTTCGAGGGGATCCGGCGTCATGTGTGGGGAGCGCGTCCGGGGGGTTCGGGACGAGTGAGCCAGACAACGACGGTTGTCGTACGGGAACGCCCGGTGCGGGCGCGGCTCTCCTCCGGCAGCGGCGCGCACTGTACACGAAGACCTGGACAGTTGTCCAAGACAAATGAACGAAAGTCGGCTACGGTCCCCGTCATGGCCGGTCCACCACCCGCAGCCAGCGCCCCGACGCGAGGCCGCCGCGACCGCCGCGGCGAGCAGCGTCGTGCCGAGCTGCTGGAGGCGGCGATCCACCTGATCGGCGCCCACGGGCTGGACGCGGTGACCCACCGCGCGGTCGCCGCCGAGGCCGGTGTGCCGGCGGCGTCGACGTCGTACTACTTCCGCTCCAAGGACGAGCTGATCGACGAGGCGCTGGGCGCGCTGGCCGAGCGCGAGATCGCGCTGCTGCGCGCCCGCCGCGACGCGCTCGGCGAGCTGGCCGCCGACCTCGACATGACCGTCGAGGCGCTGGCCGCGTGGATCGAGGACCAGCTGACGGAGTCCGGGCGGGTCGCGATGCTGGCCCAGTACCAGCTGCAGCTGGAGGCGGCGCGGCGCCCGGAGGCGCGGGACATCCTGGCGGCCTGGAAGGACGGGACCGACGACCTCGCGGAGACCGCGATGCGCGCGCTCGGCGCCGAGGACGTCCGGACCGCGGGGATCCTGCTGGTCTGCGCGATCGACGGGCTGCGGCTGCGGCTGATGGCCTCCGGCCACGAGCCGCTGACCCCGGAGCAGCTGCGCGCGACGCTGCGCGCGTTGTTGTCCGGGTTGATCCGCGCCTAGCGCGGGGCGAGCGCGCGCCTAGAGGGCGATCCAGGCGCCGTCGCGGCGCCCGAGCGTCACGGTGTCCTCGGAGCCGTCCTGCAGGACCACCCGGAACACCGCCTGGTCGGCGTCGGTCCCGGGCTTGTCGACGACCTGGACGAGGTTCAGCGTCCTGGCCTCACGCGGCGCGACCGCGGCGCGCGCCGCGGCTTCGATCGTCGCCCGCTCCCAGCCCTTGTCGTCGGCGCGGGCGTCGGCGAGGGCCGCGTCGGCGGCCTCGATGCGGTGCTTCAGCTCCGCCTCGGACGCGGTGCGGCGGCGGCCCAGGACGACGTAGCCGCCGACGAAGAGCACGAGCAGCACGACGAGGATCGCGACGACGACGATGGCGACGACGTCTCCGGCCGAGGCGAGGATCACGGGTATGAGTCTTACAGCAGGACGTTGCGGGCGGTCAGATGGGTGCCGACCTTGCGCTTGACGCGCTGGAGGGCGTTGTCCACCGTCTTGGTGTCGCAGCCGAGGCGCTCGCCGACCTGCTCGTAGGAGTAGCCGTCGAGGTAGAGCGACAGGACGCGGGACTCCAGCTCGGAGAGCGCGGTGCTCAGGCAGGAGACGAGCGACTGCAGCTCCTCGGAGGAGATGACCTGGTTGACCGGGTCGTGGATCGGCGAGCCCGGGATGACCTCGTCGAGCGTAGGCTCGCCGTCCTGGGCGGAGGCGGGCGAGGCGGAGAACGAGACGTACTGGTTCAGCGGCGTGTGCTTGTTGCGCGTCGCCGTCTTGACCGCCGTGATGATCTGGCGCGTGATGCACAGCTCGGCGAAGTTCCGGAAGGAGCTCTCGCGGTCGGTGCGGTAGTCGCGGACGGCCTTGTAGAGGCCGACGAGACCTTCCTGGATCAGGTCGTCGGCGTCGCCGCCGGCGAGGAAGTAGGACGACGCCTTGAGCCGGACGAAGCCGTAGTAGCGGCGCACGATCCGGTCGTACGCGATCGGGTCACCCTGCTTGGCCAGCGCGATGAGATAGCCATCGTCGACCTGGACCTGTCCTTGAGGGTTGAAGGAGAGACGTGCCACGAGCGAATCCTTTCTGCACGAATGCAGGGGCTTTTGCTCAGTGGCGCACTCCTCCCCTGGCGCCATCTGAAGTTGATGAATAGGCCGCCCTCGAGGTTCCTCAACCTCAGGTCGACCGTTATGTGGGCGGACCCTCCCACAGTTATGGAGCGCCGTCAACCCTCTGCAGGACTTCTTGCGTCGCGTCCGAGACGCACGCGCAGGTTCGAGCCGCCGTTCGGCCCTGGACGACCTACTTCGCGGCGGCGCGGGCGTCCAGGACGCCGTAGAGCAGGACCGCCGCGGCGGCGGAGACGTTGAGGGAGTCGACGTGGCCGCGCATCGGCAGCGAGACGATGTCGTCGCACATGGCCTTGACGCGGGGGCGCAGGCCGGTGCCTTCGGCGCCCATGACGAGGACGACGCCGCCGGTGTAGTCGGGCTGGCGATAGGGCGTGCCCTTGGCGGCTGCGCCGTAGACCCAGAGGTTGGCGGCCTTGGCCTCGGCGAGGTAGTCGGCGAGGTTGCGGACCTGGGCGATCTTGAGGTGCTCGACGGCGCCGGCGCTCGCCTTCGCGGCGGCGGCGGTGACCTCGGCGCTGCGATGTCTCGGGATGACGATCCCGGAGGCGCCGGCCGCCTCCGCGCTACGCGCGATCGCCCCGAGGTTGCGCGGGTCCTGGACCTCGTCGAGCGCGATGATCAGCGGCTGCGCGCCGGCCAGCAGCTCGCCCGGGTCGGCGTACGGGTAGGGCCCGACGTCGGCGACGAGGCCCTGGTGGGCGTCGGAGCCGGCGCGCTGGGTCAGCCAGTCGCCGTCGGCGGGCTCCAGCTGGACGCCGTCGAGCCACGGCTCCTTGGCGGCACCCGCCGTCGCCCAGATGCGGTGCACCTCGCGCCGCCCGGCGCGCAGCGCCTCGAAGATCGGGTTGCGGCCGTAGAGGACGTCCGGCTTCTCGCGGGACTCGGCGACCGGCGTCGCCTCCGCCCCACGCGGGACCGTGCGCCGCTTGGGTCGCGGGCCCTGCGGCGGCTTCGGCGGCCCGCCGCTGCGCGGCTTGGCCGGACCGCGACCGGCGGAGGAGGAACCCCCGCGCGCGCCGCCGCCTCCGGAGGAGGACGGCGCGTCGCTGCGCGGCCCGGAGGAACGCGGCTTCGCGGGACCGCCGCCGGAGGACGAGCCCCCGCGCGCGCCGCCGCCGCTGCGCGGCTTGCCGCCGGAGGGCCTGCCGCCGGACTTCTTCGGTGCCGGGCTCATGCGGGCACCAGCTCGGCGCCGTTTGCACCATCGCGGACGATCCAGCCGGAGGCGGCGAGCTCGTCGCGCAACCGGTCGGCCTCGGCCCAGTCCTTCCCGGCGCGCGCCGACTCGCGTGCGGCGAGCAGCTCCAGCGCCTCGGGGGGCGGGCCGTCGCCGGCGTCGGGCGCGGCGAGCTCCGCCAGGCCGAAGATGTCCAACATCTCGACGAGGTCGTCGCGGCCGACGTCCTCCAGCTTGTTGGCGTCGCTCACCCACGCGGCCAGCGCGGCCAGCGCGCCGGCCGTGTTGAAGTCGTCGGCCAGCGCGGTGAAGAAGGCGTCGCGGTGCTCGCGCAAAGCAGCGGGCGACGGGCCGTCGACCAGGCGGCGCCCCGCCTCGCGGATCCGCTTCAGCCGCCCCTGCGCGTCGCGCAGCGTGTCCGGGGCGAAGACGATCGGCTGGTGGTAGTGGCCGGAGGCGAAGAACAACAACAACGTCTCGCGCCCCCACTCGTCCAGCACCTCGGGCAGCAGCGAGATGTTCCCGAGCGACTTGGACATCTTCTCGCCGCGCATCTCGAGCATGCCGTTGTGCATCCAGATCTGCGCGAGCTCCTCCCCACGTCCGAGGCGCGTCTGCGCGGCCTCGTTCTCGTGGTGCGGGAAGACGAGGTCGGACCCGCCGCCGTGGATCTCGAAGCCGACGCCGAGCAGGTCCTCCGCCATCGCCGAGCACTCGATGTGCCAGCCCGGCCGCCCGCGGCCCCACGGCGTGTCCCACGCGGTGTCCTCGCCCTCCTTCTGCGCCTTCCACAGCGCGAAGTCGAGCGGGTCCTCCTTCAAAGCGATGCCCTCTACGCCCTCGCCCTGGTCGAGGTCGTCGAGATGGCGGTGCGACAGCGTCCCGTACGCGTCGTCGGAGCGCACCCGGAAGTACACGTCGCCCTCCACCGCGTACGCCGCGTCGCGGTCGAGCAGCGCCTGGATCAGCGCCACGATCCCGTCGATCGTCTCGCTCGCCAGCGGCTCGTGGTCCGGACGCCCCAGCCCGAGCGCCTCGGTGTCGGCGCGGTAGTGCTCGGTCATCTCGACCGCCAGCTCCTCCGAGCCCACGCCGGCAGCACGAGCCGCGTCGTAGATCTTGTCGTTGACGTCCGTGACGTTCGCGACGAACGTCACGTCATAGCCCTCGTGCGCCAGGAACCGCTTCAGCCACGAGAACACCACGAACGGCCGCGCGTTCCCCACGTGGATGCGGTTGTAGACGGTCGGCCCGCACGCGTAGATGCCGACCCGGTTCCCCGGTTCGCGCGCGACGAGCGGCTTGAGCTGACCGCTGCGGGTGTCGTGGAGGCGGATCTCGGGCACGTCTCGCAGCCTATCCGTGCGGGGGGTCCGGACCTCTTGCTGAAGGCCGACTGGCAGCGAATGGACACATGGATGATCCACTTCCTTCCGGTTCTAGGCGTACGCTGCCCACCCTCTTGTTGAACCCGATGTCAACTTCGTCGCTCCAGGAACGCGCGCTCGCCCTCGTCGAGGAGGGGTTCCGGACGCTGCCCGAGCGCTACCTCGGCGCGCCGGCCGGGTTCGACGTGACCTACCACGTGCGCCTCGGCGACATCGGCCACACCTTCGAGGTCCGCTGCACCGAGCACACCGCCCGCGTGCGCAAGGGGATCAGCGCCCGCCCCGCGGACGTCGTCATCGGGACCGACTCCCGGACCTGGCTGCGCCTGCGCGCCGGCGAGTTGTCTGCCGTCGAGGCCTTCAAGGAGCGGACGCTGTACGCCCGCGGGATCCTCGACCAGGCCGTCCGCTTCGAGGGCCTGTTCAGTCTCCCCGACGGCCGCGACCCGCTGATGTGCGTGCGCGACGTCGAGGTCGGGCGCGGCCGGACGGTCTCGACGCTGACGGTCGGCGACGGTCCGTCCGACGTCCTGCTGATCCACGGCCTCGGCGCCGCCAAGTCCTCGTTCTTCGACTGCGCCGCCCAGCTCGCGGCCGCTGGGCACCGCGTCCACGCGCTCGACCTGCCCGGCTTCGGCGGCAGCTCCAAGCCGACGACCGCGCCCTACACCGCGCCGTGGTTCGCGCAGAACGTCATCGCGGCGATGGACGCGCTCGGCATCGAGTCCACGCACCTCGTCGGCAACTCGATGGGCGGCCGCGTCGCGCTGGAGATCGGCCTGCGCCACCCGGACCGCGTCCGCTCGATCGCCGCCCTCTGCCCCGCCGTCGCGTTCGTCAAGCGCGACTTCCACCCGCTCGTGCGCCTGCTGCGCCCCGAGCTCGGGCTCCTGCCCCACAAGCTGCGCCGCGGCATCGTCGAGCGCCAGCTGTGGTCGATGTTCCGCGACCCGGACGCGCTGGACCCCTCGATGGCCGACGTCGTCGTCGACGAGTTCCAGCGCATCTACGGCAGCGCCTCCGGCCGCGTCGCCTTCTACGCGAGCGCCCGGAACATCTACCTCGACAGGCCGTTCGGCAAGGGCGGCTTCTACCCGCGCCTGGCCGACCTCGAGCCGCCCGCGCTGTTCGTCTGGGGCACGCATGACCCGCTGATCCCGCCCGGCTTCTCGAAGTACGTCGGCGAGGCGCTGCCGTCCGCCGAGCAGATCGTCCTCGACGGCTGCGGCCACGTCCCGCAGGTCGAGCGCCCCGAGCAGACCACGGGCATGTTGAAGCGGTTGTTCGCCCGCGCCGACCTCAGCACGCGCTCGCGCCGCCGGTTCGCACCCGCCGCCGCGTCCGACGCCGACGCGGCGTAGGGCACAGCGGTGAGCGGGTAGGGTCCGGGCCGATGGGGCTCTCCGCCACCAGCGTGGTCCGCGGCCTGGCCGGCGCCGTCGCGTCCCGCGTCCCGCCGGCCGACCTCGACGAACGCGACCCGGACTACATCCGGGACACGCTGCCGCGCATGTGGCTGCTCGCGTCGCTGTACTTCCGCGGCGAGGTCCGCGGGCTGGGCAACGTCCCGGACGCCGGGCCGGTCCTGCTCGTGGGCAACCACTCGGGCGGGAACCTGACGCCGGACACGACGGTCTTCTCGCTGGCCTTCCACGCCTACTTCGGCGTCGAGCGCAAGTTCCACCAGCTCGCGCACAACCTCGTGCTCTCGATGCCGGGGCTCGGCTTCCTGCGCAAGTACGGGACGGTCGCCGCGTCGCCCGAGAACGCGCGCGCCGCGTTGCGCGCCGGGGCGGCGGTGCTCGTCTACCCCGGCGGCGACCGCGAGGTCCACCGGCCGTCGTGGCAGTCGGGGCGCGTGGACTTCGGCGACCGCAAGGGCTACGTGCGCCTCGCGCTGGACGAGGACGTCCCGATCGTCCCGGTCGTCGCGATCGGCGGGCAGGAGACCGCGCTGTTCCTGTCCCAGGGCGAGTGGCTGGCCAAGTTGTTGTTGTTGGACCGGCTGTTCCGGCTGAAGGTGCTGCCGATCTCGCTCGGGCCGCCGTGGGGGCTGAACGTCGGGGACATGTTGGGGCACATCCCGCTGCCGTCAAAGATCGTCGTCGAGGTGCTGCCGCCGATCCGGCTGCGCGAGGAGTTCGGAAGCGATCCGGATGTCGACGAGGTCCACGCGCACGTCGTCCGGCTGATGCAGGAGACGCTGGACGCGCTCGCCGCCGAGCGCCGGCTGCCGGTGATCGGCTGATGCGCGTCGGCGCCGCCCTCGACATCACCGCGCCGGCCGATGCGGTCTGGACGTTCGTCGACGACCCTGCGCGGTACCTGCACTTCATGTCGGGGATCACGCGCTGGGAGGTCGTCAGCGAGGAGCCGTCCGGACTGGGCGCGCGCTACCGGATGCTCATGCACGTGGGGTCGGCCGAGGTCGGCGGGCTCGTCGAGGTCGTCGAACATGACGTGGGGCGCGACATGGCGTGGGTGAGCGTCGTCGGGATCGACCAGCGCGGCCGCTGGCGTCTGCGGGAGCGGCGGGCGGGCGTCACGCGCGTGGAGCTGCGGCTGTCCTACGGCGTCGCGGGGTCGGGCGCGTGGGGCTGGATCGCCGAGCAGGTCGCGGCGCCGACGGTCCGCGGCCACCTGCGCCGCTCGCTGCAGCAGCTCAAGCGCCAGGTCGAGCACGAGCAGTTGCGCACCGCCGCCGCGGCCCGCCGGGCCGCGCGCAGCAACGGGCACGCGCCGTCGTCGACCTAAAGGGCTGCGTAAGCCGCGCTTCGCGCCGGTAGCCTGCAGGAGCCGTG
The DNA here is from genome assembly GCF_000424625.1 of Conexibacter woesei Iso977N. Taxonomy (GTDB): domain Bacteria; phylum Actinomycetota; class Thermoleophilia; order Solirubrobacterales; family Solirubrobacteraceae; genus Baekduia; species Baekduia woesei_A. The sequence goes on along the minus strand of NZ_AUKG01000001.1, from coordinate 1,879,674 downwards.
CCGCCCGGGTCCCCGCTCGACATCCTCGTCGTCGACGACGACGACGCCCTCCGCAACATGCTCACGCGCTCGTTCGAGCGCGAGGGTCACCGCATCACGTCCGTCGCCGACGGCCACGACGCGCTGGAGGAGGCGGGCCGCGGGCACTTCGACGTGATCCTGCTCGATGTCGCGTTGGGTCCGGGGCCGACCGGCTACGACATCGCGCGGGCTTTGCGCGCCCGGCGCAACGTGACGCCGGTGATCATGCTGACCGCGCTGGACTCCGAGGCCGACGCGGTCCAGGGCCTGGAAGCCGGCGCCGACGACTACGTCACCAAGCCGTTCGGGCTGGCCGAGCTGCGCTCGCGGATCCGGGCGGTCCTGCGCCGCGCGCACGGGAACCTGCTGGACGACGGGTTGCTGGAGGTCGGCAACGTGGTCCTGGACCAGCGCCAGCGCGAGGTGTCGGTCGACGGCAGGCCGGTCCGGCTGACGTTCGCGGAGTTCGAGCTGCTGCAGTGCCTGATGGCCAAGCCGGGGCGGCTGCAGAACCGCCAGGAGCTGCTGCGCGCGATCTGGGGCGACAGCGCCTACCGCGACCCGCGGGCGATCGACGTGCACATCCGGCACCTGCGCGAGAAGCTCGAGGAGGCGCCGCAGGATCCGAAGCTGATCCTGACCGTGCGCGGCGCGGGCTACCGGTTCCGGGACCGGTGAGCGTGCGGTGAACCTGCGCGCGCGCTTGTTGTTGGCGTTGCTGGCGACGAGCGCGGTGACGCTCGCGGTCGCGGCGCTGGCGCTGCTGCAGCCGCTGCAGCACCGGCTGGACCGGCAGTCGCGCGAGGCCGTGTCGGGCGCCGCGCTGGCCACGCGCCAGCAGCTGGAGACGACGCTCGCGCACACGCGCGGCGAGCCCACCGCCAGGGTCGACGACATCCTCGACACGCTGGCGCAGCGCACCAGCGGGCGCGTCGGGCTCTACACGGCCGATCACCGCAACGTGTATGCCTTCTCGGGGATCACCGACCCCAACCACGACGACATCCGCAAGGTCGTCGCCTCGGGCAAGACGCGGCCGACCGAGTCCAAGGACGGCAGCGGCGTGGCGGTCGCGATCACGCCGCAGGCCAAGGGCGTGGACGTCAACAGGGAGATCCCGGTCGGCCAGCAGTTCTTCGTGTTGTTGGTTCAGAAGAGCGACCCGGGCGGCAGCGCGGTCGACGTGGTGCGCAGCGCGTTCCTGACCGCGGCGGCGTTCGGGTTGTTGGTGGCGTTGCTGCTGGGCATCGCGTTGTCCACCGGGTTGTCGCGGCGGCTGGGGCGGCTGCGGCGCAGCGCGCTGGCGCTGGCGCGCGACGGCGTGAACGCGCCGCCGCCGCCGTTGGACGCGGGGCGCGACGAGGTCGGCGACCTGGCGCGCGCGCTGGCGTCGATGCAGCAGGCGCTGCGCCGCCAGGAGGAGGCGCGGCGGGCGTTCGTGGCGACGGCGTCGCACGAGCTGCGGACGCCGCTGACGTCGCTGCAGGGCAACCTGGAGCTGTTGTTGGAGGACTTGGACGCGGGCCATCTCGACGTGGAGGACGCCGCCGACGTGCTGCGCGGCGGTCAGCAGCAGCTGCGGCGGATGTCGAACCTGGCGAGCGAGCTGCTGGACCTGTCGCGGCTGGACGCGGGCGTGCAGCTGCGCAGCGAGCCGGTGGAGATCGGCGAGCTGGTCCGGGCGGTCGCGGCGGAGTTCGCGCTGCGCGCGGCGGACCGCGACGTCGAGCTGGACGTCGTGCCGCCGACCGGGCCGGTGTGGGCGTCCGGAGACCCGGGCGCTGTGGCGCGCGCGGCACGGATCCTGATCGACAACGCGCTGCGCTTCTCACCCACGGGCGAGGCGATCCGGATCACCACCGCCTACCACGGCTCCACCACGACGCTCGAGGTCGCCGACCACGGCCCGGGCGTGCCGGTCGCCGAACGCGACCTGATCTTCGAGCGCTTCCAGCGCGGCTCCCGCACCGGTGGCGAGGGCGGCTTCGGCCTCGGCCTGGCGATCGGCCGCGAGCTGGCGCGGCGGCTGGGCGGCGAGCTGGAGCTGGCGACCCAGTCCGAAGCCGGCGGGGCGCGGTTCGTCCTGACGCTGCCGATCGAGATGCCCCGCGGGACCGGGGCGTCCGAGGACGCAGCGGGCGAGGCCGGCGAGGCGACGGGCGAAGAGCAGACGCCGCCGCCGGCCGTGCCGACGCCGGACGCCTAGTTGTCGCTGCCGCCCTGGAGGGCGGCGCACTCCGCACAGCGACCCTCGACGACGAGCTCGGCGCCCTCGGCGTCGAAGCCCGTGGCGCGGGCGGCCTTCAGCGCGCGGGCGGTGTCGATGTCGAGCTCGAGGTCCTCGACGCGGCCGCAGATGCGGCAGCGGAGGTGGACGTGGTCGTTGGTCCGGGGGTCGTAGAGGACGGGGCCGCCGACGCTGACCCGCCGCGCCTCGCCCAGCTCGGTGAGGAGGTCGAGGGTCGCGTAGACGGTCGGCAGCGAGACGCCCGGCAGCTGCTCCGACGCGCGCCGCAGGACCTCCTCGGCGGTGACGTGCCGGTCCAGCTCGCGCAGCAGACGCCCGATGACGAGCCGCTGCGACGTGACCCGCTGGCCGCGCTCCTTCAGCGCCGCGACGAGCCGCGCCTCGGCGGCAGCCTCGGCCGCCGCGTCTCCGCCCGCCGCCGACCCTCCGCGCGCGGCCGCTGCGCCGTCTTCTGTTCGGGTGCCCTTCATAGCTCGTCGTACATAGTAGGGCATCCTTATTTTGAGTCTCTTGTATTATGAAGGCCGTGAGCGAACAGGCCCTGCATCTCCCCTCTTCCCCGGCGATCGACGCGGCGCGGCGCAAGCTCGTGCTGCAGCGGATCCAGCCCGGCCTGGTCGGGTTGATCGACGGGACGATCTCGACGCTCGCGCCGATCTTCGCGGCCGCGTACCTCGCGGGCTCGCGGGCGGCGCTGCTGGTCGGGCTCGCGTCGGCGCTCGGCGCGGCGATCTCGATGGGGCTGAGCGAAGGCCTCTCCGACGACGGTTCGGTCACCGGCCGCGGCTCGTCGGCCTCACGCGGGCTGATCACCGGCGGCGCGACGTTCCTCGGCGGCACCTTCCACGCGCTGCCGTTCCTGATCCACGACGTCTCGACCGCGCTGACCGTCGCCTACGTGGTGGTCTCGATCGAGCTGGTCGCGATCGCGGTGATCCGCAAGCGCTTCATGAACGTCCCCCTGCCGATCTCACTCGTCCAGGTCACCCTCGGCGGCGTCCTCGTCGCGACCGTCGGCATCCTCGTCGGCCACGCGTAACAATCGGGGGCATGTCGTTCGCTCGTGACGCCGCCACCCACGCCTATTACGACGCCCGTGCCGGCGAGTACGACGAGTGGTACGAGGGCGAGGGGCGCTTCGCGGATCGGGACCGGCCCGGCTGGTCGGCGGAGGTCGAGGAGCTGGTGCGGGTGGTCGACGCGCTGCCGTCCGGGCGGACGCTCGACGTCGCCTGCGGCACCGCGTTCCTGACGCAGCACCTGCAGGGCTTCGCGGTCGGGCTGGACCAGTCGCCGTCGATGGTCGCGCTCGCGCAGGAGCGCCTACCCGACGGGCTGGCGCTGACCGGCGACGCGCTCGCGCTCCCGTTCGCCGACCGCGCCTTCGACCGCGTCCTGACCGCCCACTTCTACGGCCACCTCGTGCCCGAGGAGCGCACCGCGTTCCTCGCCGAGGCCGCGCGCGTGGCCAGCGAGCTGATCGTCATCGACTCGGCACCCCGCGAGGACAGGCCGCTCGAAGGTTGGGAGCAGCGGATCCTCAACGACGGCTCCGAGCACAAGGTCTTCAAGCGCTTCCTGACCCCCGAGACGATCCTCGAAGAGCTCGGCGAAGCCGGCGGCACCGGCGAGACCCTGTACGAAGGCCGCTGGTTCAGCGCCGTCCGCGCGACCCTCTGGACCAACGCGCCGAGCGTCGACTGACGCGCCGGTTAACGACCGACGGGCCGCTTTCGCGACCCGTCGTCGTTGCACGCACGCCGGGCTTGTACCCATGGCGTGCGGAACCGCAAACCTCTAGGCCTCGGTGACCAGCGGCTCGGTCTCGTAGACCGTCTTCGGCAGCTTCGCGTACGGCTGCTCGGTGTCGGCGTCGGTCTGCTCCTCGTGGTAGACCGACTCGACGTTGACGGCCCAGATGTCGTGGCCCTCGTTGCGCAGGATGTTGTCGACCGCGCGCATCGCGGACAGCATCGAGTGGTCCGAGTTGTTGTAGCGGTGCAGGCCGTTGCGGCCGACCTGGACGAAGTCCTCCAGCGGGTCGAGCCACGAGCGGATCGACTCGACGCGCTCCGCGTAGGTCTCGTCGTACATCGGGTAGGCGAGCGGGACGCGCACGACGTAGCCGCGCTTGACCTGCTCGGGCCTCGCGAGGCCGAGCTGCTGCAGCTCCTGCGTGGCGAGCTCGACGAGCTTGTCATCGTCCATGGTCCAGAGGTCGTCGCCCTTGAAGGCGAAGTACTCCAGGCCGACGCACGCGGTGTCCGGGTCCGGGACCATCCACGGCGACCAGGAACGGTAGTTCTGGATGCGGCCGACGCGGACGTCCGGCTCGTGGATGTAGATCCAGTTGTCCGGGAACAGGTCCTGGCCGTCGAGCACCAGCGCGACCGTCAGGAAGTCGCGGTAGCGCAGGCCCTGCGCGGCCTGCTGGACCTCGGCGGGCGCACCCGGCGAGGTCAGGCCGACCATGTGGCGCAGCGGCAGCGACGAGATCGTCCCGCGCGGCTCGATGACGCCCTGCGGCGTGTGGATGCGCACCACGCGGCCGTCCTCGACGTCGATCTGCTGCGCCGGGGACTCGAGGCGGACCTCGCCGCCCATCTCCTCGATGCGGTTGGTCATCATCTCCCACATCTGACCCGGTCCGTACCGCGGGTACTGGAACTTGTCGATGAGGGACGTGATGTCGTCCTTGTTGCCGAAGAACGCGGCCTTGGCGGCGGAGAAGAAGTTGAGGTTCTTGATCCGCTGAGCGGCCCAGTCGGCGCGCAGCTCCTTGGTGGAGACGCCCCAGACCTTCTCGGTGTAGGACTTGAAGAAGTGCTGGAACAAGCGCTTGCCGAAGCGGTTGGAGACCCAGTCCTCGAAGGTCTCCTCCTTGCCCTTGGGCTTGACGGCCGCGTACATGTAGGAGATGCCGCAGCGCACGAGCTCGACCGGGCCGAGCTTCTTGATGACGTCGGTGCCCTTGAGCGGGTAGTCGAGGTACTTGCCGCGCCAGAAGATGCGGGACTGCCGAGGGCGCATGAGGAACTCGTCGCCCATGATCTCCAGCCAGAGGTCGTTGACCTCCCTGTTCTTGGTGAAGAACCGGTGGCCGCCGAGGTCGAAGCGATAGCCCTCGGGGTCGACGACGGTCTTGGCCAGACCACCGACCTGATCCTCGGCCTCCAGCACGATGACCTTGCGGCCGGCCTTGGCCAGCAGGTACCCGGCGGAGAGGCCGGCCGGGCCGCCCCCGATCACGACGTAGGGGCGCGTGTCCCCATGGTCGTCGTCGTGCTTGGGTAGCGTCGGCGGTTCGTCGACAAGCGTCATGTCCTGCACGATGCCCGGTCCGGGCGCGTTGTACGGGTTCTGCTAACGGGACCTAACAGTTCTTCACTGAACGACCGGCGCACGATTTCCCCGCTGTGGAGCGGTTTTCCGCGCGGTTTTGCGCGGGAACCCGAGGGCGCGCATCCCGCCCATGATCGCGATCGCGGCGATGAAGAAGATGATGATCCCGAGCAGCAGCGGGCTGCGGGCGTCGGTCCCGGCCATGAGCGCGTGGATCGTGCCGAGGATGAAGGCGGCGGAGGCGAAGCGGTGGGCCGAGCGCCAGCGGCGCGCCCCGATGCGGCGGCGCTGGTAGAAGGACAGCCCGAACGCCGCCAGGCAGTAGAAGGCGATGATCCCGAGGCCGGTCCAGAGCGGGCGGTAGGAGAGCGTGAACGGGATCGCGAGCTGCGTGATCGAGGGCTTGAGGTAGGAGTCGCCGAGCAGCAGGAGGCCGTGCGCGGTGATCGCGACGAGGCCGGTGATCGCGAGGCGCTCGTGGTAGGGGCGCAGGCGTGCGGCCTGCTGGGGCGAGACGAGCCTGAGGGCGGAGACCAGGCCGAGGATCGAGACGATCCCGAGCGCGATGAAGCCGACGATGCCCGCCGCGCGGGAGGCGAGCCAGAAGGTGTAGTCGAAGGGGTTGGGCATGTCAGGCCGCCGCCGGCTCGCGGTTCGCTGCGCGCCGGACGGCGAGGCGCAGGGCGGGGATCGGCTCGACGCGGCCGTCCTCGTGGATCAGGACGCCGCCGAGGGCGGCGAGGGTCCGGCGGGCGCCGCGCGGACCGCGGAGGTACGCGGTCTTCGCGAGCACTTCGGCTTCCAGCGCGGTCCGGCCGACGGCGGTCGCGGAGAGCAGGCCGGTCCAGGCGGGGCGCTGGGTGGCGGGGTCCAGGAGGTGGTGGGCGGGGTCGCCGAAGCGGTCGACCCAGACGCGGCGGTGGATGCCGGAGGTCGCCACGCCGCCGGTGCCGAGCCTGAAGGTGTGGGCGGTCCGGTGCGTGAGCGGGTGGATGACGTCGACGTGGTGCGCGCCCCCGCCGCCGTGGCCGAGCGCGAGGTCGCCGCCGACGTCGACGACGTAGCGCAGGCCGGTGAGGCGCTGGGCGACGAGGTCCGCCGCGAGGCCCTTGCCGACGCCGCCGGAGTCGAGGCGTACGCCTTGGGGCTTGTTGATGGTCTTGCGGTCGTTGTCGGTGGCGAGCGCCTGCCACCGTGCGCGCGGGTCGGGCGCGGCGACCGCCCGGGGCGGGGCGGCCGCCAGCGCCACGTCGATCGGGACGGCGCGCGAGCCGTCCCAGTGGTCGGCGTAGCCGGCGTCGTGGACGTCGTGGCCGAGCGTGACGTCGACGAGGCCGCCGGAGACGCGGCCGGCGTAGGCACCGGCGCGGACGAGGGCGCGGAGGTGGTCGTCCGCGACCGGGACCGTCGTCCGCGGGTCGCGGGAGAGGCGGTTGAGTGGCGAGTCGTCGTCGAACCGCGTCCACTTCGCGTCGAGCTCGTGGAGGAGCTGCTGCGCGTCGGTGGCGGCGTGGGCGAGGCGGGTCGACGGGTCGGCGCCGGGAGCGCGGTCGGCGAGGATCAGCCGCGCCTCGACGCCCATCGTGGTGAACGTGCGGTCGAGGAGGCTCATGACGCGGAGGTGGAGGCCTGCGGGGTGGACGAGACGGAGCCGCTCGAGGACGACGAGTTGTCGCTGCTGGAGGAGGAGCCGCTCGACGACGAGTCGTCGCTGCTGGTCGACGACGAGCCGTCGGAGTAGTCGTACGGGTCGCTCGATGTGTCGTCACTGGACGACGTCGTCGTGGTCGTCGTGGTGGTGTTGTTGGTGACCTTGGTCGCGGCGATCGCCGGGTCGTCGCCCGCGTGGACGCGGAACGCCAGCACGCTGAACACCGCGACGACGCTCGCGACACCGCCGGCCGCGAAGCTCCGCACGCTCGGAACGCGCCGCTTCGGGACCTTCTTGGGGGCAGGTTCTCCGTTCGTCATGCCAGGAGGATCGACTTCTGCCCTGAACCCTTCCTGAACCGTCACTGGGACCTTCCTGAGCTGCCGGCGCGCGCGGAAGGTTCGGGGTCGCCCGGTGTGGCACGGAAGAACCTGGGCGTTCCCGACGTTGGTCGGCCATGAGCATCAAGGACCAGGCTCGGAACGTCGCGATCGAGCGCCTGCGCAAGCTGCTGCCGCAGGCGGCGCCGGAGCTGGAGCTGCTCGGCCAGAACTTCCCGCACGGCTTCACGCGCGACAGCTGGAGCCGGCCGCTGCCGCTCGGCGCGATCCCGACGGACGGCGACCTGCCGCTGCCGCCCGAGGAGCTGTGGGCCTACTACTGCACCGGCGCCGAGAGCTGGCTGGACAGCGGGCGTCGCGACGTCGCGACGATGCGCGACGAGCTGACCGCCAGCGGTGCGCCGATCGAGGAGATGGGCCGCGTGCTCGAGGTCGGCTCGGCCTCGGGGCGCATGATCCGCCACCTGGAGGACGTGGCGCTCGGCGGCGTCGAGGTCTGGGGCGTCGACATCTGGTCGACCGCCGTGCTCTGGTGCCAGGACAACCTCTCGCCGCGCTTCCGCTTCGCGACCACCACGCTGATCCCGCACCTGCCGTTCCCCGACGGCCACTTCGACCTCATCTACGGCGGGTCGCTGTTCACGCACATCGACGACCTCGCCGAGGCGTGGTTCCTGGAGATGCACCGCGTCCTGGCGCCCGGCGGCCGCCTCTACTTCTCGATCAACGACCACAGCTCGGTCGAGATCTTCGAGGGCCGCGGGCCGGCCGACCGCTACGAGGAGTTCTACGAGCGCACCGGCGGCCAGGCGGAGTGGGAGAGCTTCGTGCGGCTGATCCAGGGCAACGCGGACTACCAGCGCTTCCGCCGCCGCGAGGCCTACATGTTCACCCAGGGCAAGATGATGAGGCACGTCATGTGGGACACCGACGTGCTCACCCGCCGCCTGGACTGGGGCTACAAGCCCCACTCGATCACGCCGATGGGCTACGGCCATCAGTCGACGGTCCTGCTCGAAGCCGTGCCCTTCGGGTCGGGCGCCGAGGGCGCGACGAGCGCCGGCGCCGGAGTGGCCGCTAGTTCTTGAGGTAGACGACCCGGGCCGATGCGGATGAAGTTCTTGTCCGGCTCCAGCTTGCGCTTCGGGCCGTCGGCCTGAAGCGATCGAGCGCGTCGCGCCAGTCGAAGACGGGGTTGCGGTCACGGGCCCGAGGGCGTCGGCCCAGCGGTAGCCGCCGCCGAGGTGGTAGCGCGTCGTCGGGCCCGTGCTCTGAGGTGCGACGAAAGACCCCACGATCGACGCGCGAATGCGCAGAAATAGCGGTGATTGCGCCCGTCGGCCCTTGACCGTCAGCCGGCCGAACCTATGGTGCACCGATCGTGAGCGCTCAGTCAGACAACCTGCCCGACATCGAGCTGGTCGCACCGCCCCGAGGATCTGACGCCCTGCGGGAGGTCATCAGGCTCGGGCGTTCCGCGAAGGCGACGGTCGGCTTCCTCCCAGACGCCGCGTTCGAGCAGCGGACCACACAGCGAACGCTTCTCGCCGCGACGATCGAGGACCGGGTCGTCGCGTATGTCCTCTACGACCTGCCACGCGACGAGATCCGCATCGTGCAGCTCGTCGTTGCGAAGCCACACCAGGGCCGCGGGCTCGCGCGGCTGCTCGTCGACGCGATCGCGGACGCGCACCCGAACCGACGTGGCATCGTGCTTCGCTGCCGCGACGACTTCCCCGCAACAACCCTTTGGGAGAAGCTCGACTTCCACCCCGTCTCGGCGAAGGCCGGCCGAAGCCTCGATGGCAAGCTCCTGACCCGATGGTTCCGGTCCTTCGGCCAGCCCGATCTGTTCACGTTCCTGCACGAGCAGGACACGCGACCGCTTGCGGTACTGGACGCGTCGACCTTCTTCGATGTCGTCGAAGGCACGAAGCGCCATGCCGAGCAGCTTCGAGCCGACTGGATCGGCGAGCACGCGCGGCTCGGAGTGGCCGATCACATTCTCCACGAGATCCACCGGGGAGACGATCCGGACCGCAAGGCCCGCCAGCGCCAGGCGACCGAGCCGCTGCGCCTCGCTTCGGACAGCACCAACGGCTGGAAGGAGGTCCGTGCCGTGATCGACGGCGCGCATCCGGACGCACCGCCAACCGACAACGACGACTTGATCCACCTCGCGCAGGCGATCGCCGCGAACGCCACGTGGGTGGTCACCGGAGACCGGAGGTTCATCGCGCGATACGGGCGCACGGCTGAACGAATCGGGTCCACGGCGATCGTCACGCCGCAGCAGTTCCTGCTCGAGCTCGACGAGACCGCACGCGACGACCAGTACCGCCCGGCAGAGCTGGCCGGCACCGACGTCACACGGCGCGCGGTCGACGCGACGACGCTTCCTGGTCTCGCGCCCAGCTTCGTCAATCACCGCCTTGGAGACCGCATCCGCGGTCTGCGCGACGAGATCGACGACCTCGCAGTGCACCCGGACGCCCGCCTCGAAGTGATCGAGGTTGCGGGCGAGTTGCGGGGCCTGGCCTGTTGGGTGGTCACTGGTGGTTCCCTCGACGTTCTGCTTGCACGCGTGACCTCGGGCGTCGCGGAGACCACCATCGGACGCCACCTCCTCGCGATGATGCGAGACGAGGCGGTCGGAGCGGAAGTCGAGGTCGTGCGAGTGCTTGATGAGCGGCCGTCGCGCGCCGTCGAGAGCAGCTTTCGCGACGAAGGCTTCGCGTTGAACGACAGGGACGAGATCGTCGCTCACCCGCTGACCGGACGTGGCACCCTCGGCGAGCTTCACGCGCTTGCCACCCGGCTCAACTCGCCGATGGTCGACGACGGGCTCTTCGCGCCGACCGGGAACGACCTCGTGCACCGCGCCGCACTCGCCGAGCGGTGGTTTGCCCCATTCGTCGTCCTCGGCGCCGGTCTCCCCACCTACTACGTACCGATCAGGCACGGCTGGGCGACCGACCTCGTTGATGTTGGCCTCGCGGCAGGCCAACTGCTTCCGCGGCCCTGGCGACTCGGCCTGCGACGGGAGCTCGTGTACTACAGAAGCCCGCTGAACAGTCGCGGGATCGCCGCCCCTGCACGATTGGTCTGGTACGTCTCGGGTGATGAGCCGGGGGCAGGAAATGTGCGGGGCGTGTCGCATCTCACCGACGTGGTCGTCGATGAACCGAAGCGCCTCTACCAGCGATTCAGGGCGCTTGGCGTATGGACCGAGCAAGATGTGGTGAAGGCCGCGGGCAAGGGCCCGACGGCCATGGCACTCCGGTTCACCGCGACACGTCGCCTCGGACCCGTACCGCTGAAGGACTACGAGAACCTGATGGCGCCCGCTGCCGTCATGCTCCAGTCCGTCCACCCGATAGACGAACATACGTTCGTGCGCATCCTCGACTACCGCCCGCCCCATGCGAGCTGACCAGATCGTGCTCCTCAGCGTGCGCCCACGATTCGCCGCCGCGCTGCTTGATGGCACGAAGACGGTCGAGCTGCGACGGCGCCGAGCGCGCATCGCGCCGGGCACCCTGTGCCTGCTCTACGAAAGTTCGCCGACGTGCGCGCTCGTGGGCGCCGTGCGCGTCGCTGAGACCGAGACGTCCGATCCCGAGGACATCTGGTCACGACATGCTCCTGCGATGGGCCTGACTCGGGCCGAGTACGACAACTACCTCGAAGGCGCCGCCCAGCCTTGTGCGATCGTCGTCGATGCGACGGCGAAGTTCGCTCGACCGATCCGGCTTCATGAGCTGCGCCGGCGCCAACGGCACTTCGTCACCCCGCAGAGCTACCGCTTCCTGAAAGACCGTGAAGCGCCATCACTGCTGAACGGCCAGATGCAGGACCTGGAACCGCTGTCCGCGGTGCCGAAGACAGCGCGCTGACGGCGCGCTCATGACAAGGCCGCGACTCGACCGGCAGGTCGAGCGGGATGATCGACCGCGCAGCCTCGTCGCGCTTCTGGCCGAACGCTCAACGCGGCCCCCTCAGAACGAACGCCGGCTCTTCGGCGTCTTCCGTCCCGGGTAACCCTCCCCCATCGCCCTCAGCCGCCTCACCCGCTGGCTTCACCGCCGCAACCACGAACCCAAGCCCGTCACGGAGTTCAGGGGCTATGAGTACGGCTGGGCGCTGCGCGAGATCAGCGGCGAAGCCAAGCACCCGAATCGCAACGCCTCCCCACCGCACCCGAAGCGCGCCGGCTCTGACGGTAAGAGGCCCGCAGCTCCCTGACAGCCAACCGCTGCGCCGACGGAGAGCACGACCAGAAGCGAAGTTGGAGCGATCAGTGAGGTTGATCGTCCGCCCGCGATGAAGGTCCCAGAGGCGATGGGACGCGTCTGCCGAGGGAGGCGGAACGTGACGGATCGCCGGTAGAGGCGACCGCGAGAGCGCGAAGGTTGGCGTGCCAGGCGCGACGACGTACTGGTTGCGGAACGCTGGCACTGCAGGTGTGGCTGACCGCCCCGCTGCGGTGGCGGCGCCAGAGGCGACGAGGCGCGTGTACCGAGGGGGACGGGACGTGACGGATCGCCCGGTAGAGGCGACCGCGGAGAGTGCGAAGGGTCGGCGTGCCAGGCGCGACGACGTACTGGTGGTGAGACGCTGGCACTGCAGGTGTGGCTGACCGCCCCGCTGCGGTGGCGGTACCAGAGGCGAGGAGGCGCGTGTAGCGAGGGTGGCGGTGCCGGAGGCGCCGGGTGACGGGCCCCGGTTACTTCTTGAGGTAGACGATCGCTCGGACGCCGCGGGGCAGGGCGCGCCTCCTGAAGGAGGGCACGGGGCCGATGCGGATGAAGTTCTTGTCCGTGTTGAGGGCGCGTTCCCATTGGGGGGCGCGGTGGCGGATCTCGGAGGTCCAGGGGGCGCCCCAGGAGGCGGTCCGGATGATCGGCATGATCAGGATGAGGTGCTGGCCTGACCTCACCGACGGCTCGAGCTTCGCCAGCGTCCGCTTCGGGCCCGCCGCCTTGAAGCGGTCGAGCGCGTCGCGCCAGTCGAAGACGCGGTTGTCGGTCACCGGCCCGAGCGCGTCGGCCCACCTGTACCCACCGCCGAGGTAGTAGCGCATCGCCGGGCCGTACTCCGGATGCACGGCGACGACGAGGTCGCCCTTCTGGATCAGGCCCTGGGACTTCAAGGTCCCGGCGACGCGGTAGGCGTCGGACTTGCCGCGGATCTGGCGCTCGTGCGGGTTGAACCACAACACCAACGTGATCCCGAGGGCGATCAGGCCGGGCTTGCCGAAACGGACCAGACCGGCGCCGGCCATCAGCAACGCGGGGCCGATGAAGACGGAGAAGTAGCGCGTCGCCCAGGCGGGAGAGGCCTGCGAGGCCAGCCAGGCCAGCGCCACCGCCACGCCCACGGAGACGCCCAAGGCGACGACGGTCCGCGAGCGCTCGCGACCCTCGCGCCCGCCGCTCAAAGTCGCCAGCCCGGCGATCCCGACGATCAACAACATCAACGCCGTCGTCAACCCGCCGACCAGGTTCTGCAACCCGTTCAACAACCCGTTGAAGTCCGGCGCCTCGGCCCACGGCGCGCCCGTGTGCTTGGCCTGGAACAACACGGTCGGGATCCAGGGCAGATACAACAACACCAACAACCCGAAGCCGAGCACGCCGTCCCTGAAGAACGCCCGGCGCTGCTCGCGGTCGGTCTGGCGCCACAGCACCAGGAACGCCGCCCCCGACCCCAAGGCCAGGAACAACCCCCAGTTGTGCGCGTACACGGTCAACGCCATGAACACGCTGAACACCGGGATCCAGCGCCGGTCCCCGACCGCGTAGGCCATCGCGAACGACCCGGACGCGCACAGCCCCAGCACCGCGACCAAGGCGTACATCCGCGTCTCCTGCGCGTAGTACGTCAGGAACGGCAGCGTCGCGCACAGCGCGGCGGTCGCCCACGCGGACTTCTCGCCGAACAGCCGGCGGCCGAACCACCAGCCGCTCGGGATCGTGAGCGTCGCGCACAGCAGCGACAGCGCGTGCGTCCGGGACTCGCCGTCGCCGCCGATCACCCCCATCCAGGAGTGCAGCAACATGTAGTACAACGGCGGCGAGCCGTCCTTCTTCAGGACGCCCGGGATCGACCAGAAGTCGTGGTGGGCGATCCCGACGCTGAGGCCCTCGTCGATCCAGAACTTCGCGGTGATCGCGTGGGAGCGCAGCCAGACCGACAGCCCCATGATCGCCAGGACGCCGAGGACCCGCCAGGCCCACCGCGTGTCCTGCCACCAGGAGGAACGCGACGCCGCACCGGAAGCACCCGGAGCAGGCGAAGGCGCGACGGCCGTGTCCGGCACCGTCGTCGGCCCGTCCTCGACCACGCTCACGCCCCCGGGCTCCCGCAGGACGCGACGATGCGCCACTTGGAGCCCGTCGCCAGCGTCGTGTCGTCGCCGACGTCCTTCAGCGACGGCACCGCCCGCGCCCGCGCGGTCGTCCTGACCCGGAACGTCACCGACGGCGCCTGCGGCGACAGCCGGATGTCCTTGGTGTGCATCCTCAGGTTCCACGCCACGACCGGCACCAGGAACGGCCCGGTGAACGGCGTCCCGCACGCCTTCAGCTTCTCGGCGCCGCCCGCGGTCCGGATCAGCCCCGGCAGCTCGTCGGCGAGCTGGGCCTGGTACTTCAAGCCCCTCAGGTTGGGCGAGAAGCGCTCGAAGCTCGGCGCCGCGAAGACCAGCCCGACGACGGCCGAGGCGAGCACGACAACAACAAGAGAAGGCCGCCGCCCCACCGACCTCACCGCGGGCACGTAGCGCGCGATGCCGTCGACGACCAACCCGAGCGCCCAGCCGATCCCGGCACCGCCCAAGACCATCAACAACGCGACCGGCCCCATCAGGTACCGCTGGTTGCCGCTGAAGCCGTCCGACGTCATGTACGCGACGAGCCCGAGCCACGCGATCGACATCGCGATCACCACGGCCATGATGCGGTCGCGGCGCCGCGCGATGACCATCACGCCGCAGCACAGCAGCCCGACGATCAGCGGCGTCGTCAGCATCAGCCCCGCGTCGTGCAGCACCTCGCGCGCCGGGTTGTCGGCGTAGGTCGGCGCCCCCGCGTTGACGTTCTTCGCCCGGTGCGCGGCGCGCAGCAGGTCACCGGAGCCCCACCACTCGGGCAGCGTCCAGACGGCGAGCACGGCCACGCCGACGCCCACCACCACGCGCCACGAGTAGGCCTTCGTGTACATCACGAACAGCCCGTACAACCCCAGGAACGGCCAGACCTCCGGCCGCAGCAGCCCCGCACAGACGGCGAGCCAGAACGCGAACCGGCGGTCGCCCGCGATCTCGCGATCGATCGCGCCCAGCACCAAGGCCACCAACAAGCCCTCGGAGTTCCCCAAGGCGCCGGAGCGGATCCACCACGGTGCGATCGCCAGCGCGCACGCCGCGGCCACGCCGCCGACGATCCCGCCGCCGAGCCCACGCGCGACCCGGAAGGCCAGGGCGCACGCGGCGATCGCGCCGGCGCGCGCCACGACGAGCCACAGGTCCGGCGACCACGAGCCGAAGAACGAGAAGATGGTGGTGAACGCCACCGGCAGCGGCTTCCACGACGGCCCCTCGGTCGTGACGAGGTCCAGGTGCGCGATCTCGCGTCCCCAGATGATCCACGACCACGGGTCGTACGTCGGCGCGCTGGGCAGCAGCAGCGTCAGCGCCGCGATGACCACGCAGGCCGCGGCCAGCAGCACCGCGCCGTGAACCGGCAGTCCGCGCGCAGAGGCCAGCGCCGTACCGGACGGCGCCTGCGAGACGCGGAGGGCAGCGGAGCGTTCCTCGATCAGCACGGCGGTGAGAGGGTATGCCCGCGCGGGGACGATCTCCCCGCGCTCTTAACGAAGCGCAACGCGAACGCGCAGGGCGAACCCGTAGGGCGACCTGCCGAGCCGGTAGGGTCGCCCGCCATGAGCCACGACGCGGCCAACCTCACGCTGAGCCCGTCCGCCCAGGTCGGCGCGAACGTCACGTTCGGCGCCAACGTCGTCGTCCACGACAACGTGGTGATCGGCGACGGCGTCGTCATCCAGGACGGCGCGATCCTCGGCAAGCGCCCCAAGCTCTCCCCCACGAGCGCGTCGGCCCCCGTCGGCGACGCGCCGCTGGTCATCGGCGCGGGCGCCGCGATCTGCGCGCAGGCGATCGTCTTCGCGGGCGCGCGCGTCGGCGAGGGCTCGATCATCGGCGACCAGTCCTTCGTGCGCGAGCGCTCCACGATCGGCGCCGGCACGGTCATCGGCCGCGGCTCGGCCGTCGACAACGACGTGACGATCGGCGACCGCGTGCGGATCCAGACCTCCGTGTACATCACGGGCTTCAGCACGGTCGAGGACGACGTGTTCGTCGGGCCCTGCGCGATGACGACCAACGACGACACGATGAACCGCCACGGCGACGAGTACCAGCTCCACGGCGCCACGCTGCGCCGCGCCTGCCGGATCGGCGGCGGCGTCGTCCTGACCCCCGGCGTGACCGTCGGCGTCGAGGCCTTCGTGGCCGCGGGCGCGGTCGTGACCGCCGACGTGCCGGAGCGCGGCTTCGTGATGGGCGTGCCGGGCCGCGTGGTCCGGCAGGTCTCCGACGCGGACCTGCTGCACAACTGGCGCTGAGCCACACGCGCCGGCACTGACCGGCGCCCCCGGGGGCGCGATCGCGTGGCGGAAGAACCGCCGGACCTCATCCGTTCCTCCCCCGATGTACAGCGTCGCAAATCCCCGCGCCCTGCTCCGTGACCGGCGCCGGAGTGGCTCGTTGCGCGTCGGGCGGACGGTCGTGCTGCTGGGCGCGTGCTCGCTGCTGACGGACATCTCCTCGGAGATGGTCGCGACGATCCTGCCGGTGTACCTCGTCTACACGCTCGGCTACACGCCGCTGCAGTACGGCGTGATCGACGGGCTCTACCAGGGCGCCAGCGCGATCATGCGCCTGTTCTCCGGCTTCGCCGGCGACCGGATGCGCTCGCACAAGTGGGTCGCCGCGTCCGGCTACGCGCTGTCGGCGATCTGCAAGCCGCTGATGATCCTCGCCGGCTCCGCGCTCGGCCTGATCGGCGCGGTCATCACCGCCGACCGCGCCGGCAAGGGGATCCGGACCGCGCCGCGCGACGCGATGATCTCGCTGTCCGCGCCCGCCGGCCGCCTCGGCACCGCCTTCGGCGTGCACCGCGCGATGGACTCGGTCGGCGCGATGCTCGGCCCGCTCGTCGCGTTCGGCCTGCTCGCGGCGGCGCCGTCGGACTTCAACACCATCTTCCTGGTCTCGTTCCTGATCGCGCTGCTCGGCGTGGGCGTCATCACGCTCCTGGTCGACGAGCCCAACCCCAAGCCCGCGGCGCCCGAGAACGCGCCCGAGCCCAAGCCGGACATCAGGGCCGCGTTCGCCCTCCTCGCAAAGCCGCAGTTCCGCGCCCTCACGCTCACCGCCTCGCTGCTCGGCGTCGCGACGATCAGCGACGCGTTCTTCTACCTCCTGCTGCGCGAGCGCATCGACTTCGACCCCAAGGTCTTCCCGCTGCTGGCCACCGGGACCGCGACGGCCTACATGGTGCTCGCGATCCCCGCGGGCAGGCTGGCGGATCGCTTCGGCCGCACCCGCATGTTCCTGATGGGCTACGGACTGCTGCTCGCCGCCTACCTCGTCCTCCTGGACCACACGCTCACCACCACCGGCGTCGTCGTCGTGCTCCTGCTCCTCGGCGCCTACTACGCCGCCTCCGACGGCGTGCTCGCCGCGCTGACCAGCGCCCACGTCCCGGAGGAGCTGCGCGGCTCGGGCCTCGCGTTCGTCGGCACCGCGACGAGCGCCACGCGCCTCGTCGCCTCGCTGGTCTTCGGCGGGCTGTGGACGGTGTGGGGCATCGACGCCGCGATCACCGCGTTCGCGATCGTCCTCGTCGCCGCGATGGGCGTCGCGGCCTGGGGTCTGCGCGCCGCACGTGTCTAGGCGCATCCAGCTGTTCGCCGTCCTGGCGGTCGTCTGCATCGCCGGCGCGGGCGTGCTCGTCGCGGTCGCCGCGACCCGCACCAGCAACCAGCGGGCCGACCAGGCCAAGGCGGTCGCCGCCTCGCGGGGCACGGTCCTGCAGACGATCACCGGCGGCAGGGCGTTCGCCGTCTTCCGCGACCTCGACCGCACGCACTCGAGCACCTACGGCTTCCTGTCGGTCGCGCCGCTGAACGCCGACGGGACCCCCGGCCCGCGCGAGCCCGCCGGCACGTCCTGCTCACGCGTCGCGTTCGCCGCGGGCCACGGGATCTGCCTCGACGTGGTCGGCACCGCGATCGACGCGACGATCCTCGACGCGAAGCTCAAGGCCACGCACCACCTCACGCTCACCGGCATCCCGAGCCGCGCCCGGATCTCCCCCGACGGCCGCTGGGCCGGGACGACCGCGTTCGTCGTCGGCCACGCCTACGCGGCGCCCGGCCAGTTCTCGACGGTCGCGACGATCATCGACGTGGCCACCGGCAGGAAGGTCGGCGAGCTCGAGAGGGACTTCCACGTCACGATCGACGGCAGGCCGTTCACCGCCCGCGACCGCAACTTCTGGGGCCTGACGTTCGCCGACGACGGCGACACGTTCTACGCGACCGCCGCCGCCGGCACCCGCACGTGGCTGATCAAGGGCTCGATCAAGCGCAGGACCGCCACCGCGATCCACGAGAACGTCGAGTGCCCGGCGCTGTCGCCCGACGGCACGCGCATCGCCTACAAGAAGGCGATCCGGCGCGACCCGACGGTGTGGCGCTTCACGGTCCTGGACCTCGCGACGGGCAGGGAGACGCCGCTCGCCGAGACGCGCTCGATCGACGACCAGCTCTCCTGGCGCGACGACGCGCACGTCCTGTACGCCGACGCGCACGAGACGACGTGGGTCGTCCCGGCGAACGGCTCGGGGCACCCGCAGGTGTGGATGAAGGCCGCGGACTCGCCCACCGTGGCGGCCGCGACCCCGTCGAGCTGACGTAGGGATCCCTCGGTCGGGGGATCCCCAAAACACCAACCGGTCAGGCTCCATACCGAACCTCCCCTAGTCGGGGGTCGGATACCCGTCCGAGTTCCTTATCCCTAGTTGAGGCTTCGCGGGAGGAGCCGACACTGGGTGTGGGAGCCGCGATTGTGCGAGGCCCCCAATCTTCGACGAGCCTGAACGTTGGGCAATGCCCAACGTTCAGTGTTCCCGGTCCTCCAGCACCGCCCCTGGCGCGTCCTCATGACGTGGACGTCGCCGTGCCGCCGACCATCAACTCCCTCTCGGAGGTCTCACCCGTGCCCAACTTCCGGCACGCCGTTCGCAGCATCCCGACCACCTCGCGCCGCACCACCGGCGCGTTGTTGACGCTCGCCGCATGCGCCGCCGCTCTGCCGGCGACCGCGAGCGCCGACATCGGCTCCTCGTCCGTCGGATCGACCGTCGACTACAACACGCCCGGTCGTGGCCAGGACTTCAAGCTCACCGCGGGTTCGACCGCGTCGCTGACGCGCCTGAGCATCTACCTGGACAAGAGCAGCACCGGCTCGAAGGTCGAGCTCGGCCTGTTCAGCGGCAGCTCCGCCGCGTCCAGGCGGCTCGCCCGCTGCGTCATCACCTCGCCCACCCCGGGCGCGTGGAACCGCTGCACGTTCACTGCAGTGAAGGTGACCAAGGGCACCACCTACTGGCTGGGCGTCCTGCAGCCGACCGGGACCACCGGCACCGTGAAGTACCGCGAGGCCGCCTCGGGCTCGCGCACCTACGGCTCGTCGAGCACGGCGCTGACCGCGCTGCCGACGACCTGGGCCAACGGTCCCGACTGGGGCACCGCCGCTGCGTCGATCTACTCCGACGTCGCGCCGGTCACCACCCCGCCGGTCACCACGCCGCCCACGACCGACCCGACGCCGCCGGTCACCACGCCGCCGGTCACCACGCCGCCGGTCACGACGCCGCCGGTCACCACCCCGCCGGTCACCACGCCGCCGGTCACCACCCCGCCGACGACCGACCCGACGCCCCCGGCGTCGAGCTGCACGGTCAACGCCACCACCTCGACGTTCGCCAGCGCGTTCTCCAACGCCGCCGGCGGCGCGACGATCTGCCTGGCGTCCGGCAACTACGGCACGTTCACCGGCGGCTCGAAGTCGTCGCAGGTGACGATCAAGCCGGCCTCCGGCG